>JANMWI010000128.1:0-55547 GCA_031393955.1 Acidobacteriota bacterium | reverse complement strand
ATGCGATCGACCAGGCCGACTATTCCGACTGCACCGAGTTCCGCTGGAACGCGTCGACGTCGAGATCCTGGGCAACGTCGGCGACGATGGGACCTACTTCGACACCAGCGCGTTCGCGCGCGTGACCGACGTGCGGTTCGGGCATATCGGCCGCAACACCATGCGCGGCCCGGGCGTGGTCAATCTCGACGCGAGCCTGTTCCGGGTCTTCAAGCTGACGTCGCGCTTTCAGTTGCAGTTCCGGGCGGAAGCGTTCAACGTGACCAACACGCCGCACTTCGCCAACCCGAACGGCAACGTCAACAGCTCGAACTTCGGGAGGATCACCGCCACCCAGACGGCCTACGCGCTCGGCCGGTCCCGGGAGTTGCGCTTCGGCCTGCGGCTGGGGTTCTAGGAGCGGGCCGGATCGAACAGGAGAAGGAGGGCGGAGGTCCGATGGCTTCCTGGCCTTCTTTCTCCTGCGAGATCCTCGAGCCGGTCAGCAGAAACGCGACCCCGCACCGGGCGCGCGAAGCTCACACCGCTAGCCGCCGCATGGGCCGACGCCGCTGCCGACCCGCCATCCACCGGCGCCTGACGTCCGGCCTCGACAATTCACCTGATTGCGGTCGTCGTTCTGATCTATGCTGCCGGCATACCGAAAGGAACTCTGATGACGATCGCGTCAGCGGTGTCGAACACCGGCCTCGTGCGGGCTCTCTGCGTCGTCGTCTTTGCCGTCATGCTCGTGGTCCTCCTGTATGCGGGATGGATCGCGTGGAGTAATTTCTCGCGCATTCACGTGTGACAGGACCCGCTGCCAGGCAGCGGCGTGCCTGCCGGCCGCGATGCACCGTGAGGACTGCACCGCCGAGTCGAGGGACCTATGACCAAGCGGCAGACGCGGCTGTTCTTCGTCGCGGGCACCACCGTGTTCGCGGTCGTCTTCATCGCCCTCACCATCGACAGCCACCGGCAGTTCGGCCGGCTCACGCATGAGGAGGCGCTGACGCCGCAGGTCGTCGCCGGCAAGCATGTCTGGCACCGGAAGGACTGCATCAACTGCCATACGCTGCTCGGCGAAGGGGCGTATTATGCGCCGGACCTCACCAAGATCACGCAGCTTCGAGGCGAGCCCTACCTCCGCCAGTTCCTGAAGGATCCGTCCCGCTTCTACTCGGAAGAAGAGCACGGCAGGCTGATGCCGAACCCCAATCTCTCGGACCAGGACATCGGCGACGTCATCGCCTTTCTCGGCTGGGTGTCGAACATCGATAACAACGGCTGGCCGCCCCGGCCGATTCTGGTCAGCGCGGCGATGCCGCAGGGGATCAGGCTCGGCAGACCAGCGCCTGGCGCGGCCTCGACCAATCCGATCGCGCTCGGCGAGGCGCTTTTCAAGCAGTCCCCTCCGGCCTGTTTCAGCTGCCATTCGACCCAGCCGGGTGTCCAGACGGTCGGCCCGTCGCTCGCCGGCGTCGCCGGCCGCGCCGCCGAGATCGTCAGGACGCCGGGTTATCGCGGCACGGCGCGGACGCCGGCGGACTACATCCGGGAGTCGATCGTGCAGCCGAGCGCGTATGTGGTGCCCGGCGCGACGTTCTCAACGGCCGGCCAGTCGATCATGCCGGCGATCTACCAGGACATGCTGCAGCCGGCCGACGTCGACCATCTCGTGGCCTATCTCGAGACGCTCAAGTGAGGGGGATCGCGTGATGCGCTACCGCACCCAGGCCGTCGCCTATCCGTACTTTGTCGTCGCCATGCTCTTCTATGGTCTGCAGGTGGCCTTCGGGCTGCTGTCGGCCGTCAAGTATCTTGGACCCGATCCGATCAAGGCCTGGCTGCCGTTCGACGTCTCCAAGGAGATTCACACCAACCTCCTGATCGTCTGGGTCCTCACCGGATTCATGGGCGCCGCCTACTGGCTGGTGCCGGAAGAGTCCCGCACCGAGCTGCACAGTCCGAGGCTCGCGTATGGGGCGCTGACGCTCTGGACGATCGGCGGGCTGATGGCGGTCATCGGCTATCTCTTTCACTGGACCGCCGGCAACAAGCTGCTCGAACAGCCCCTCCCGGTGAAGCTGGCGATCGTCGTCGTCATGCTGATGTTTCTGTACAACCTCGGCATGACGATCTGGAAGGCCCAGCGCCTGACGACGACCGAAGGCGTGCTGATGGCGGGGCTGATCATGACCGCGCTGCTGTATTTGCCGGCGCTGTTCGAGTTCAGGAACTACACCATTGCGATCTTCTACCGGTGGTGGACTGTGCACCTGTGGGTCGAGGGCGTCTGGGAGATGGTCCAGGGAGCGCTGCTCGCGTACCTCTTGATCAGGCTGTCCGGGATCGACCGCGAGGTCATGGAAAAGTGGCTTTACGTGATCGTCGGGCTGACCTTCATCTCCGGCTTGCTCGGCACCGCCCACCATTATTATTTTGTCGGAGTGCCGCATTACTGGCTGCCGATCGGCGGCTTCTTTTCGGCGCTCGAGCCGCTCGTCTTCCTGGCGATGGCCGGCTATGCGTATTCGGCGATCCGCCGATCCGGCGTGTCGCATCCCAACACGCTGGCGTTGCACTGGACGCTCGGCAGCGCAATCTTTTCGTCCCTCGGCGCCGGGCTGCTCGGGCTCGCGCATACGTGGCCGGCGGTCAACAAGTGGACGCACGGCACGCTCATCACGTCGATGCACGGGCACTCGGCGTTCTTCGGGGCCTACGTCATGATTGTTTTGGCGGTCATCACCTACGCGCTGCCGGGTCTGACCGGCCGCGACGAGTCCCAGCGCGAATCGAAGGTCGGCCTGTGGGCGTTCTGGCTCCAGGTCGGCGGCATGTTCGGAATGACGATGGCCCTGGCCGCCGCCGGGATTTCGCAGACCTATCTCGAGCGCATTCTGGGGTTCGGCTACCTCGAGACCCAATCGAAGATCCAGGTCCATTTCCTGATGCTGCTGGCGACGGGCAGCATCTTCGCGCTCGGGGTCGCGCTGTTCCTGTGGGACTTCTTCTTTGTCGCCACCGCGAAGCGGCCCGTGCTCGTCCCGGCGGCGTCCGGTGTGGCGGCGCGATGACCCCTGGCCGCAGCGGCCGGCCCGAGCCGGCCGGGGCGGATGCGCCGCAGCATTCGGGGGCGCGGTATCCAGCCGCCGAGGCGCCCTACTACCTGCCCGTGGGCGACGAAATTGCCGTCTTCGAAACGTGCCACGCGCAGCGTCTGCCGGTGATGCTGAAGGGCCCGACCGGCTGCGGCAAGACCCGGTTCGTCGAGCACATGGCCTGGCGGCTGGGCCGGCCGCTCGTGACCGTTGCCTGCCACGACGATCTCTCCGCCAGCGATCTCACGGGGCGGTACCTGATTCGCGGCGGTGAAACCGTGTGGCTCGATGGGCCGCTGACGCTGGCGGCGAGACTCGGCGCGATTTGCTACCTCGACGAGATCATCGAGGCGCGCACCGACACCGTGGTCGTGATCCATCCCTTGACCGACGACCGGCGGATGCTGCCGCTCGACAAGGCGGGGGAGCTGCTCGAAGCTGAGCCGGACTTTCAGCTGGTTGTGTCATTCAACCCCGGCTACCAGCATGGGCTGAAGGAGCTGAAGCCGAGCACGCGGCAGCGATTCGTCGCCCTCGAGTTCGAGTTCCCACCGGCGGAGCTGGAGTCGGCAGTCGTCTCCCATGAAGGCCACGTCGATCGGGCCACCGCGGCCGCGCTGGTGGCACTGACGAGGCGCCTGAGGCAGCTCGGCGATCGCGGGCTGGCGGAGGTGCCGAGCACACGACTGATCATCGCCACCGCCCGGCTGGTCGCGCGTGGGATCCCGATGCGGACGGCGTGCGCCGCGGCGCTGCTCGGACCGCTGACCGACGATCCGGATCTGCTGGCGGCGATGCACGACCTCGTCACCGCGACCTTGTAAGGGCGGCTCGCCGATCGCGGGTGACGCGAGCCGTCGCCATGGACGGCGCCTGAATCGCGTCGACCGTGACCGGCCCGCGTCAGAACACATGGCCGAGCCCGAAGATCTCATCCTCGACGGCGCGCAGATGGCCTCCCGTTTGATGCGCCAGGTCTGGCTGCGCTACGCGCCGCCAGCGCCCCCGAACGTGCTCCGGCTGGTGGACGTTCGCTTGCGGGTCGAGCTGTTTCTGAACGCACTGTTCGAGACGCCACTGGTCGTGACGGCCGCGGATGCGCCGGCTCCGGTCAGCTGGCTGGGACGTGTCGCCGGGCGTGGCGGAGCCTGGCGCGAGAGCGCCGTAGCGGGAACCGACGGCACACGCATCTACCTGCCGCCGGTCTTCGATTCCGCGACGGGCGTCGAGCGCGCGTTCCAGCTCTGTCTTCTGCTGGCCGTCCAGCAGGCGGTGCGGGTGAGGCGCGGCAGCACGGCGGTTGCGCTGATCTTGAAAGAGGACGCTGTCCGGGATCGTTTCCTGATCGCCGAGGCTGTTGCCGTGGACGACTGGATCGCGTGCGAGGCGCCGGGCTTGGTCACTGCGCTACGGACGGCCCGGCTGGACGCACTGATGCGGCGCCCGAAGGCCCGACCGCGGTCGGCGGGTGCGTGCGCGAGCGAGCGGCGACTGTGTGAGTTGCTGGCGACCGACCCGGCGCTGCGGTTCGATCGTGTGCCGCTGTGCCGCACCGCATCCGACTCGCACGCATGGGCACAGGCGCCGCCAGAGCCGGATGCGCGCGCGACAGGCGTGCCACCGCCGTCGTACTGGGGTCGCCCATACGCCTCGACCGAGGGCGCGCCACGCGCGGGTGGATTCGAGATGGATCCAGGGAGCCACCCGCCCGTGACGCGGCGCCGGGTCGCAGAGCTGAGGCGACGGCCCCGCATCCGTGATGCGGGCGGGGATGAAGATGATGCGGGGACAGGGACGTGGGTGATTCGCGCAGACGAACCGCAGGAGAGTGTCGAGGACCCGTACGGCCTGCAGCGGCCTGCCGATCGGTCCGACGAAGTTGATCCCGAAGCGCTCGGAGACTCGCTCGCGGAACTGCCGGAGGCACGCGTCGTGCGAACGCGGGGCCAGGCAAGAGAAATCCTGCGGGCCGGGGACGAGCTGCCCCGCACCATCGGCGCAACGGCGCCCGCTTCGACGCGAGCCGGAATCGCGTATCCCGAATGGGACCATCGGACCGGCACCTACCGGCGGCCGGGTGCCATCGTGCGCGAAACCGAACCGGTGCCAGGGAACCCGGCGTGGGCGCTGACGGCCCTGGCGCGCCACGCCACGCTCGTGCGGCGGGTGCGGACCCGATTCGAGCGGCTGCGGCCGCGCCGTTCCCGAATCGGCCGCCAGGCGGACGGCCCTGAACTGGACATCGAGGCATGCGTCAATGCCGCTGCCGACGGCCGCGCCGGCGTCGTGGCGGAGGATCGCCTGTACGTGGACGTGCGGCCGCGGCGCCGTGAACTGGCGGTCGCGCTCCTCGTGGATGTGAGCGCGTCCACTGACAGCTGGGTGGCAGGCGACCAGCGGATCGTCGACGTCCAGAAAGACGCGCTGCTCGTCGTCTGCGAAGCACTCGCAGCGCTCGGCGATCGACATGCCATTCTGGCGTTTTCAGGGGAAGGGGCCGAACACGTCTCGGTGGTCACGGTGAAAGCCTTCGCGGAACCAGCCGGCGAGGCCGTGCGCTGCCGGATTGGCGCACTTGAGGCGGACGGCTACACCCGCGTCGGGGCTGCCGTCCGCCACGCCACGGCCGCCGTGTGCGGGGCGGCGGCGGAGCGTCGGCTTCTGCTGATTCTGTCAGACGGCAAGCCGAACGACGTTGACGCGTACGACGGCCCATACGGGATCGAGGATACGCGGCAGGCCGTTGCCGAGGCCCACGCCCAAAACGTGCATGTCTTCTGTGTGACGGTGGACAGGGAAGCGCCGCGCTACGCCCCGCGAATCTTCGGCCGGGCGGGATTCACGCTGCTCCGAAGGCCCGATCAGCTACCCGAAGTGCTCGTCGGCGTGCTCCGCCACTTGATTCACCGATGAGTCCCGCGCACTGAATCCGCGTTCGGACACGATCTCGGGACCTCCCGCTTACCGCCTGCATGGCGGTTTCTGAACCGGCCGCTGGCTCCCGCGGTCGTCTGTCGGGGACAGCCTGGGCCGGTGCAGCGGACGAAAGTCCGATTGTGTGGGACATCCGTACCTGAGTCGCGGCGCCAGAGCGCCACGACTCCCGCGCAGACGGACGCTCCCTCAAGATCCGGGTCTTGTGACCTCCTGCCGCGCGCTGTATCATGCGCGCTAACCCGTTCAGGGATTGACTCGCAGCACCCCCGCTATGCCAAGCATCGGCCGGTACGACATCCTCGACAAGCTGGGCCAGGGTGGCATGGGGATCGTGTACCGCGCCCGCGACACGCTGCTCGAGCGGATCGTCGCCGTGAAGGTGATCTCGACGCCGATCGAGCAGAACGGCGAGCTCCGCGAGCGATTCTTCCGCGAAGCGCGCGCCGCCGGCCAGCTGTCGCACAAGAACATCATCACCATTCACGATCTCGGCGAGCATGACGGACAGCCCTATCTTGCGATGGAGTACCTGGAGGGTGAGGATCTGCTCACCCGCATGGCGTCGCCGCAGCGCATCTCGCTGCGCCATCGCGTCGAGATCGCAACGGAGATTTGCGAGGGGCTCGCCTTCGCCCACGCCCACGGCGTCGTGCACCGCGACATCAAGCCGGCCAACATCTTCCTGACCGACGCGGGGGTCGCCAAGATTCTCGACTTCGGCCTGGCGCGGCTGGTCACGTCCGAGCTGACGCGCAGCAGCATGATGATGGGCACCGTCAACTACATGGCGCCCGAACAGATACGGGGGGAGCGGACCGACCACCGCTCGGACATCTTCTCGACGGCGGTGGTGCTGTACGAGCTGCTGAGCGGGCGCCGCGCGTTCGAGGCGGATTCGTTCGGGGCGACGCTCTACAAGATTCTGCAGGAGGTGCCGGAACCGCTGCAGCGGATCGACCCGGGCCTCCCGCCCGAGCTGGTTCAGATCGTCGAGCGCGGGCTGGCCAAGCCGCGCGACGAGCGCTATCAGCAGATGAACGAGATGGTCCTGGACCTCGCCGTCTACAGACAGCAGCTTGCTGCGATGGACTCGCCGGCGGCGGGCCGGAAGGCGCCGCTCGACCTCCGCACCGCACCCAGCGGTCCAGTCCCCGTGACCCTCGTCGCCCCGGCTCCGCCGCCGGGCTCGGGAGCGCCGCCTGTCGCTCCGCACTCGTTGCCGGCCGGACCACCAGCTGGCCGGCTCCGCTCGGCGGCGCTGCCGTCGCTCGGAATCGTGGCGCTCGTCATCGTCTTTGCCGGCATCTGGAAGACGACGCGATCCCCCGCATCCGATGGCGTGGTGGTGCGGCCCGCGGCCGAAACGGCGGGGCCGTCGTCGGCCGATTCGATGACGAATGCGCTGGCCGCCTACCAGAACGGGGATTACGCCGCCGCGCAACGGATTGCCGATGCGCTGCTGGCGCACGATGCCGGAAACGAGGCCGCCATCAGGCTGCGCGATCGCGCCCGGGCGTCGGCCACCGCTGTGCGGGACGGGTTGGCGAAGGCGCAGGCGCTGTTCGACAACGGGCAGTTCGAAGCCGCCGCGCGGGCAGCCGGAGGTGTCCTGAGCATCGCGCCGGCCAATCAGGACGCGAAGCGGCTCATGGAGGAGGGCGCGAACCGCCCGCGTGGCCGCGGCGCTGAGGAGGCGCGGCGCCAGGACGCCCGCGCGAAGGCGGCGGCGCGCGAGGCAGGGGTCCAGACCGCCCCGCAGCGTCCGGTCGCCGAACCCGCCGCCGGCTCGTCGACGGTCACGGCCGGGGTCATTCCCACGGCGACCCCGCCGGCCGAGCCGTTGGTGCCGGCCGAGAACCGTCAGCCGCCGCATCCCTTCACGCCAGCTCCTGAGAATCCAGAAAAGCTCCAGCCGGCGGCTCCGCCGCCCGCCGCCCCGGTGCCCCCGCCCGCTGCCCCCGCCGCGCCGAGTGCCGAAGCATTGGCGGCCGTCCGCGACGCGGCCATCCAGGATCTGCTCGGCCGCTACGCCGCGGCGCTCGAATCGCGGAGCCTCGATGCCGTGAAACGGCTCTGGCCCGGCCTATCGTCGGCCGCCCAGGAGGCGCTGAGAGTCGAGTTCCAGCACGCGACCCGGATCGGCGTCGAGATTCTCGATCCCCGGATCGCCGGCTCCGGCGACACCGCCACGGTCAGCTTCGTCCGGCGCTACGACGTGATCACGGTCGAGGGGCAGCGGCTCCACTCCGAGTCGCACGCCACGATGGAGGTCCGGCGCGCCGGCGCAAGTTGGGTAATCGACCGGATCCGGTTCGCGCCGAGGCGGTAGCTGTCAGCAGCTAGCGAAGGGACTGAGACGATGCGAAGACTCGCGGCGGTGTTGGGCGCCTGCTGTTTGCTGGCGACTCGAGCGGCGGCCCAGTCGCAGCCGTCGTCACTGGCCACGCTGTTCGAGGACATCTACGGTCCGAACGGCCTGGTGCTGAGCAGCGACGACGTCCAGCTGGACGGCACCAACCACGCGGCGCACTTCAACAGCGCCTTCCAGTCGGACTTCCGGCTGATGAACATCGCGCTGACGAGCCAGCTGACGTCGGTACCGCTGCCGTCGCCCGCTTCCGGCTTCACCTATCAGTTCGATCCCGCGACCGGCACCTTCGTGCGGTCGACGCGCAGCTTCGGCCCGATCCTCTCCGACCGCGCGGAAACCATCGGCAAAGGACGGATCGCCTTCGGGTTCTCGCACCAGTTTTTTTCGTTCGATCATCTCGACGGCGTGTCGCTCTCGGCCGTGCCGGCGGTGTTCAGGCACGACCATTACGAGAGCGGCGGCGGCCGGGCCGATGTGGTGGCGACGCTGAACAGCATCGAGGCGACGGTCAGCCAGTTCACCGGAGCCCTGACCTACGGACTGACCAGCCGGATCGACCTGTCGTTGGCTGTGCCGGTCGTCAGGACGCGATTGTCGCTGCTCTCGAACGCGCGCATCGTCCGTCTCGGCACCGGCGCGAACGTGGCGGTGCACTACTTCCATGATCCGGCCGCACTTGGCGGCTACGGGTCGACCCATCAGTACGTGGCGAGCGGCGCGGCCGGGGGAGTGGGCGACCTGGTCGTCAGGATGAAGGCGACCGTCATGCGGGAGGGGTCTCGGGCGCTGGCCGCCGGGCTGGACCTCAGGGTGCCGAGCGGCGACGAGCAGAACCTGCTCGGCGCCGGGGCCCCCGGCCTGCGCCCCTTCGCCGCCTTCTCGTCCTCCTACGGCCCGATCGCGCCGCATGCCAATCTGGCCTATCAGTGGAACGGCCGCAGCGTGCTGGCCGGCGATGTCCGCGCCGGCACCAAGGGGGACCTGCCCGATCAGCTGCTCTACGTGTTCGGCAGCGACCTCGGCGTGAACGATCGGTTCAGCCTCGTCTTCGACGTCCTCGGTCAGCGCGTCCTGAATTCGCCGCGACTGTCTCGGTACACGCTCGTCGCGACCGGCCAGTCGGGCAGCGCCAGCCTGCCGGACATCAGCTTCGCGAACGGATCGTACTGGGCGACGAACGGCTCGCTTGGATTCAAAGCGAATGTCGCTCCCAGGGTCCTCGTCAACTTCAACCTGCGGTTCAACATCGGCGCCAGTGGCCTGTCCGATCGCATTGCCCCGCTGCTCGGCGTTGAGTGGGCGTTCTGAAGCGCCGCGCCGCGCGCCTTCACTCCCAGAGCTGACAGCTGAGAGCTGAGAAGCTGAGAGCTGAGAGCTGAGAGCTGAGAAGCTGAGAAGCTGAGAAGCTGAGAGGCTGAGAGCTGCCCGTCAGCCCCCAGCTCTCCCGTGTTCTCTTACGGTCTGACGACGATCGCGGTCGTCCCTTCGCCGCTCGGGCCGCTGGCCTGGACGACGCGGACGGTGACCACCTTGGTGCCGGTGGTCGTGTAGCTGACCGTGGCGCGGTTGCCGGTGGTCTCGGCGGTGGCCGGTATGGCGCCCGAGCCGAAGTTCCACTCGTAGCGGACGACGGTCGAGGTCGCGCCCGAGACCTGCGCGGTCAGGATGACGGTCTCGCCGACGCTCGGATTGTTGTTGGAGGCCGTAATCGTCACCGCCGGCGGCTGGCCCGGCAGCACCGACACTGACGTTCCGACCTGTTCGGTGAACCCGCTGGCATCGATCGCCGTGGCCCGCACGTTGTAGGTCCCGGCGTTGGTATAGGTATGGCTGATCGTCGTCGAGCCACTGAGCGCACCGAGCGACTGGCGGTCACCATCGCCGAAGTCGATCGTCACGTCGCGGACGTTGGCGGTGCTGCCGACGCCGACCGTGAAGGTGGCGGGAACGCCGGCCGACACCGGCGTGCTCGGTCCGGTCAGCGTGACGCCGGTGCGCGGGTTGAGGCTGATGGTGACGTCCGCGGTCTTGCCGGCGACGTTCGCGGTGACCTTCGCGGCGCGCGAGGTGTTGATCGTGACCGACGCGACGCCGTTCTGATCCGTGACGGCGCTCGAGGAGGACAGCGAGCCGGCGTCACTCGTGAACGTCACCGAGACGCCGGGAATCCCGGCGCCGGACGCATCCTCGACCCGCGCCGAGACGGTGGCGGTGCCGCCGGAGGGGCCGAGCGTCTGCGGGGTCGCGCTGACCAGAAGCCGTTCGGCGGCGGCGCTGCCGACCTTGAGGTTCTCGATCCTGCCCGACGCGCCGCCCGAGAACGCCGTGATGGTGGCGAGGCCGCTCTGTCCCTGGGCCGTGAACCGCACGCGCACTTCGCCGTTCTGCGTGCGGGCCTCGCGCGGCTCAATCGTGCCGAGCGTTGTCGTAAAGGAGACCAGCGTGCCATTCTGCACCGGCGTGCCGGCGCCAGCCCTGGTCGTCGTCGTGGTCGTCGTCGCCGGGGTCGTGCCGGTGCCCGTGCCCGTCCCGGTTCCGGTAGTGGGCGTCGACGCCGTGCCGTTCTCGATGACGGTGGCGACGATCTCGATCGTGCCGTTGAGCGGGACGCTGTTGGCGGCCGGGAACAGCGTGATGACAGAACCGGTGGGCGCCAGCAGCGGCACCTTGTCACACGCGACGGCGGACAGGACCAGCGCCAACGCGGCGAGTGATCCGAGGACCGTGGCGGAGCGGCGCTGTGCTACCATAAGTTTAGACGCTAACGATAATACTCTCATGCATTTAGAGGGTCAAGACTCCCAACGCGGCTATGCCATGGCGGCTTTGCTCGTGAGCATCGGCGTCATGATGCTTCTTATGACGGTCGCGATGCCGGTGTGGCGGCATGAAATGCAGCGCGAGCGTGAAGCCGAGCTCGTCTTCCGGGGCGAGCAGTACGCGCGAGCGGTCAACCTCTACCAGCGCAAGGCCGGTCCCGGCAATTTTCCTCCCAGCATCGACATCCTCGTCCAGCAGCGCTTCCTGCGCAAGAAGTACAAGGACCCGGTGACGGGCGACGATTTCCAGATTATCCCCGTTGCGGCGGGGCTGCAGCAGGGCGTTCCCGGCCAGCCGGGCGTTCCGGGGCAGCCGCCCCAGGGCGGCCGCGGCCGCGGTCAGTCGGGCTTGCAACCGCAGCGGGGGCGGGGCTCGACCCAGCCGCCGCAGGGTTTCGGCGCGCCCGGCCCCGCCTTTGGCGGCCAGCAGGGTGTTGCCGGCGGCGGGATCATGGGGGTCGTCAGCAAGAGCAAGGAATCGTCTATCCGCATCTATCACGGCGGCACGCACTACAACGAGTGGACGTTCCTGTTCTCGAACGTCAGCAACCGACCGGGCGCGGCCGGCGGACGCGGCGCCCCCGGGATCCCGGGCGGCGGCCGCGGTGGCCGCGGCGGCCGTGGTACGGGCGGCCCGGGCGGGTTTGGCCAGCCCGGTGCTCCCGGTCAGCCGGGCGGGCTCGGTCAGCCTGGGGGATTTGGCCGGCCCGGCGGTTCCGGCCAGCCGAGTGGGGGCCGCGGCGCGCGCCCTGGTCCAGGTCGCGGCTAGCTGAGCGCTGAGCGCTCTATCCCAGCGCCGCCATCACGGCGTCGTGGAACGCTGGCCGGATGCTGCGGATGCCGATGTTCTCCCGGCTCGGACAGACGCGATTGGTCAGCAGGACGATATAGACGTCGCGCTCCCAGTCGATCCACAGCGACGTCCCGGTGAAGCCGGTGTGTCCGATCGCACTCTCCGCCAGGCGCGTGCCGCATGACGATGTCGGCAGCATCGTGTCCCAGCCGAGCGCGCGTGAACTACCCGGCACATCGCTTCGCCGCATGAACTCGCGTGCCGTGGTGGTGCGGCCGAGCACTTCGATGCCGCCAATCGTCGCCAGCATCGCCCGCGCAAAGCCACCGACGCTGGCGGCGGTACCGAACAGCCCCGCATGGCCGGCGGCGCCGCCGAGCGCCCAGCAATTCTCGTCATGGACCTCTCCGACCAGCGTTCGCCCGCGCCACGCGTCGTGCTCGGTCGGCGCGATCCGCTCGCGCCACGCGCGCGGCGGATTGAAGACGACCGGCTGCTCGGAAAAAAACGACGCCACGGTCCTGAACTGCGCCGGCAGTGTCGCCGCCGGGTCGAAGCGTCCCACCGCCGGTGCTGCCTTGCGGACATCCTCGAGGATGAAGCCCAGCAGGATGAAGCCGAGGTCGCTGTAGAGGGCCTGCGACCGCGGCGCGTATTCCAGCGGCGTCTGGCAGATCGCCGGCTCGAATTCGACCCGGCCGGTGTGGTCGCGGAAAAACGGCAGGTAGGCCGGCAGGCCCGAGGAATGGGTGAGCAGATCGCGAATCGTGACGCGCTCGCGATCCGCGCCGCGCCAGTCCGGCAGGCGGCGCTGCACCGGCTCGTCGAGCGCCAGCACCCCATCGTCCACGGCGCGCATCGCCAGCGTGGTCGTGGCGATGACCTTGGTCAGCGACGCCAGGTCGAAGATCGTCCGGTCGGTGATGGCGGGGTCGTACGGATCGTAGGTCCGGGCGCCGAAGGCCTGCCGCCAGAGCGGGCCCGAGCCGCGGCCGACCTCGACGCAGGCCGCCGGGAAGGCGTGGCTGTTCACGCCCTGCTCGATCAGCGTCGCGGCGGCGGCGAAGGTCTCCACGCGCCTTATCCCGCGACGACAGCCGGCGGCCGCGGCAGCACGAACGACAGCAGCCAAGCCACCGCGCTCGTCACCGACGCACCGATGAACGCATACCAGGTCCAGGCGACGGCGCCGGTGCCCCACGCCCAGCCGACCGCGGCCGTCCCGGCCAGCATGCCCGCGAGCATCGCGCGCGACTGGACCCGGGTGCCGAGGACGCCGCACAGGAACGCGCCGAGGACCGGACCGGCGGCGAGCGACAGCACGCCGAGTCCGGAGTCGAGCACCGACTTGGTCACGTACTGCGCCGCCAGCGCGACGCCAATCTGCGCGACGCCCCAGAAAATGGTCGCCCGCTTCGAGACCCGCATCAGCCGCTCCTCGTCGGCGTCCGGGCGGACATACTTCTTGTAGAAGTCGTTGACGGTCGTCGCCGCCAGCGCGTTGATCGACGGCGACAGCGCCGCCGCGACGATCGCGGCGACGATGAAGCCGGCGGCGCCGTGGGTCAGTGAGGTGACGATGAAGAGCGGCAGGATCTCGTCGTTCGAAACCAGTGCCCGCGGCAGCGGCGCGTGCTGGTAGAACGTGAACAGCATCGCGCCGATCGCCAGGAACAGCGTGAACTGCGCAAAGACGATCACGCCGCTCAGCACGAGGCCGGTGGCGGCTTGCGCCGCGGACCGCGCCGACAGCAGCCGCTGGACCAGGAACTGATCGGTGCCGTGGGTGGCGAGCGTCAGCGCGACGCCGCCAATCAGCCCGGCCCAGAACGTGTAGACGCGCCGCGGATCGGTGCTGAAGTCGAAAATCTGGAAATGCCCGGCGCCGCCCGCGGTACGGACGACTTCCCCCCAGCCGCCCGGGATCAGGTGGAGCAGCCCGACAAAGACGACCAGCGCCCCCGCGATGTACACGAACATCTGCACTACGTCGGTCCAGATCACCGCCGAGACGCCGCCGCGGACGGTGTAGACGATCATCGCCGCGCCGAGCAGGATCACCGTGACGTCGACCGGCACGTGCGTGACGACGGTGATGACCAGCGCGGTTGCGAACAGGCGGATGCCGTCGGCGAGCGTGCGGGTGATGATGAAGATGACGGCGGCGGTGTTCTTGACGGCGTCACCGAACCGCCGGTTGAGCAGTTCGTAGGAGGTAAACAGCTCGCCGCGGAAATACGCCGGCAGGAACAGCACGCTGACGAGCAGCCGGCCGACGATGTAACCGAGTGCCAGCTGCAGGAAGGTCATATTGCCGGCGTAGGCGCCGGCCGGCACGCCGATGAAGCTGAGCGTGCTCGTCTCGGTCGCGACGATGGTGAAGCAGATCGCCCACCACGGCACCGAGCGGCCGGTCAGGAAGTAGTCGCGCGTGGTCTTCTGGAACTGGGCGAACCAGGAGCCGAAGGCGGTGATGGCGACGAGGTAGCCGGCGATGACGAGGTAATCGAGCCAGGTGAGAACCATCTGCCTCCGCCGCGGGCGCGCCTTAGCGCGGGCCGGCGACCGGGAAGCCGGGGGGCGTGAATGCGCCGCGGCCGATGATCGACAAGTAGTCGGGAGCGGCCTGCCGCGGATCGACCAGGCTGTCGTAGGAGAACAGGATCACCCCGGCGGCGCCGAGCCGCCGGGCGGCGCGGATGTTGTCGAGCGTCTCGGCGGGGGAGAGGCGCCAGGCGCCGATCCCGGCCCAGACCCCTTTCGGACCGGCGATGGCGCGCGCCGCGGCGACCTGCTCGGCGAACCGCGCCGGATCGGTGGTGTAGGCCATCGGGCAGATCGCGTCGACGACATCGCCGCGCAGCCACCCGCCCCAGTCCTGGAGGCGGTCGCGGAGCGCCTCGCGCGCGTCGGGCTTGACCGCGACGGTGACCTGGGCCTCCGGCCGCTCGGAGCGGACCGCGGCGCTGAGGCGCTGCATCAGGGCGGTCATCTTCGCGACCCGGAAACTGCGCCACTGGTCGGGCAGCGCGTCGGGATAGGCGAACAGGTCTTCGCTCTCGCGCGCGTCGAGGCCGCGGCGGGTTGCCGCCGGCAGCGAGCCGATCACCGACGCGCGGAACTGGCGGATGGCGGCGCGGCTGTAATCGAAACGGTCGCTCGGATAGCGCGCGTAGTCGAGGTGGATGCCGTCGAGCGCGTAGCGGCGGGCGAGGTCGCGGACGATCGCTTCGGTAGAGGCCGCGGCGGCGGTCAGGATCGGCGACGCGTAGAGTCCCTCGACCTCGCTCGACTGGCCGCGAGTCCAGCGCGCCAGCTTGCCGACGAACGCCGGATTGCCCGGCTCGATGCCGGCGAGCTCCTGCGCGATGTCGCGCGGCACCATCAGCCACTCGGGATGGCGGTAGATCAGGTGGTCGCGCGCGACCGGCAGATCGGCGGCGCTCGAAATCAGGTTGACGTTGACCCAGGCATGGACGCGCAGACCGGCGGCGTGGCCGGAGCGGACGACGGCGGCGAGCGGATCGAAATCCGCGGGCTGGCGAAGCAGTTCGGGCGCGGCCGGCTCGGCACCGCCGCGGAAGTAGGCATCGCCGCGGCCGCGGACCTGCACGAGCAGCGTGTTGAAGCCGTAATCGCGGGCGCGCTGGACGAGCGCGGCAATCTGGGCGGGCGTCGTCAGGGAGGTGCGGAGCACCCACAGCGCCCGGACTTCATCGGGTGCCGCCGACTCGCTCTGCGTCGCGGCGCCGCGCGCCACGAGGCGCGCCGGGACGATACCCGCGCACACCACCCCGAGGAGGGCGAGCGCCGCCGCGGCGCGCATTCCCAACCAGCCGACCGGAAGACTCATAAAGCGCACGAATGTAACAGGTTGCGCGCGACGCTGTCAACGCATCGCGGTGCTCGCTGGTTGACTTCGATCCGATCCGGCCACTAGAGTGCTCGCGCTGAGACACTGCCGATGAGATACGTGCTCGGACTCGACGCCGGCGGTACCAAGACCGTCTGTCTGCTCGCCGCTGCCGACGGCGCCGCGGTCGCGTCAGCGCGCGGCAGCGGCGCCAACCTGCAGGCGGTCGGCGAGCTCGCCGTCGAGAAGGTGCTCCACGAGGTGATGGAGGAGGCGATCGGCGGCCGCGACGTGACGATTGCGGCGATCTGCCTCGGCATCGCCGGGGTCGATCGCCCGGACGACCACGCCGTCATCCGCGGCATCATGAAGCGCATCGGCCGCCAGGCCCGCGTCCTGATCGTCAACGACGCGCTGGTCGCGCTCGAGGCCGGCGCGCCGGGCGCGCCGGGCGTGGTCGTCATTTCCGGCACCGGCTCGATCGCCTACGGCCGGAACGGCGCCGGCGAAGCGGCCCGCGCCGGCGGCTGGGGCTACGTGCTCGGCGACGAGGGCAGCGGCTACTGGATCGGCCGCGCCGCGCTGCGGGCGGTGCTGCGCGAGTCGGACCGGCGCGGCCCGGCGACGGCGCTGACGCGGCTGCTGCTGTCGCACTTCGGCGTCGCTCAGGCGCAGGGGCTGATCCACGAGGTCTACCACACCAGCCTGCAGCCGGCGGCGATCGGCTCGCTCGCCAAGTGCGTCCAGCAGGCCTTCTCCGAAGGGGACAGCGTCGCGATTGGGATCCTGCGCACCGCCGCCGACGAGCTCGAAGGGTCGGCATTGTCGGTGGCGCGGCGGCTCGACCTGCCCGGCCGGGCGTTCACCTTCATCCTCGCCGGCGGCATCTTCCGGGCGGTGCCGTGGCTGCAGCAGGAGCTCGCCCGCCGGCTGCCGGTGTCGGCCCCCGGCAGCCTCGTCCGCCTGCTCGATCGCGAGCCGGCCGAAGGGGCGGTCGCGCTCGCGCTCGCGGAAGCCGATGGCGGGGCGACCGTGCCTGCCTATAAAATCGAACGATGACCGCTGATCACTTCGACGTCGTCACTCCGCCCGCTCGCCGGCCGCACGTCAAGATTTTCCAGGACGAGAACGCCGTGGCGCGCGCGCTGGCGGCGCGGATCGCCGCCGCGGTCGCGGCCCGGCCGTCGATCGTCCTCGGCCTGCCGACCGGCCGGACGCCGCTGGCGCTCTACCGCGAGCTCGGCGTGCTGCACCGCAACGGCGCGGATTTCTCCGGCGTCACGACGTTCAATCTCGACGAGTTCCTCGGACTGCCGCCGACCCATCCCGGCAGCTACCGCAGCTTCATGGAGGAGCACCTCTTCCGCCACGTCAACATTCCGATCGAGCGGCACAATTTCCTCGATGGCGGGGCGGCGGATCCGGTGCGCGAGTGCGCCCGCTACGAGCAGGCGATTGCCGATGCGGGGGGGATCGACCTGCAGGTGCTCGGCATCGGCACCAACGGCCACATCGGCTTCAACGAGCCGGCTCGCGAGCTCGAAGCCCGGACCCACCGCGTCACCCTCAAGCCGGAGACGCGGCGCAGCAACGCGGCGCTGTTCGGCGGCGAGCCGTCGCAGGTGCCGGCCGAGGCGCTGTCGATGGGGATGGCCTCGATCCTCGATGCCCGGGCGATCGTCCTCGTCGCCACCGGGCGCGCCAAGGCATCGTGCGTCGAGCGCGCCGTCAACGGCCCGCTGACGACCGAGCTGCCGGCGTCGTTCCTGCAGCTCCATCACGACATCGACATCATGCTGGACGAAGCCGCGGCCGCCGGACTGCGCGAGGGAGACGCCGCGACGCCCGACGCGGCGGCGCGCTAGGCTAGTTCTTGGCGGTGGCGAGCAGTTCCTTGAGGCGCTGCTCGGCGTCCTCGCCGATCGCCTCGGCGACCGAGTCGTTGGACTTCTTCAGCCGGCGCTGCGCCTGGGTCATCGTCAGCCCGGCGCGCTGCATGACGATCGCCACCTTGACGTTCCACTTCGATCGCTTGAGCAGCGCGTCGGCGGCCTCGTAGTCGACGCCGCCGACGATCGTGACGATCCGGCGGGCGCGGTCCTTGAGCTTCTCGGAGCCGGTCTGGACGTCGACCATCAGATTGCCGTAGGTCTTGCCGACCTTGATCATCGCGATCGTCGTCAGCATGTTCAGCACCAGCTTGGTCGCGGTACCGGCCTTGAGCCGGGTCGAGCCGGCGATGATCTCGGGGCCGACCGCCGGCGCAATCTGCAGGTCGACGAAGTTCTGCAGCTCCGAGCCCGGCCAGCAGGTGACGAAGATGATCTTGGCGCCGGCCTTGCGCGCCCGGGTCAGGCCGCCGCGGACGAACGGCGTCATGCCGCTCGCCGAGACGCCGATGACGACATCCTTGCGGCTGAGGCGCAGCCGGCCGATGCTGCGCGCCCCCTCTTCGTAGTTGTCCTCGACCCCCTCCTTGGCGCGGAAGACCGCTTCCTGACCGCCGGCCATCAGCGCCTGGACCAGGCTCGGGCTGGTGCCGAAGGTCGGCGGCATCTCGGCCGCTTCGACGACGCCGAGCCGGCCGCTGGTGCCGGCGCCGACGAAGATGATCCGGCCGCCGCGGCGCAGCGACTGGATGATGATCTCGACGCCGTGGGCGATGCGCTCCTTCTCGCGCTGGACCGCCGCGACGACCTTGCGGTCCTCGTTGACGACCATGTCGATGATGTCGGGCACCGCGGCCTTGTCAACCGCCAGGCTGACGGGGTTGATTGCCTCGGTCGGCAGGCCCTGCCACTTCGATCGCGTCGTCGGCATTACTTGAATCCGTGTGAACCGGGGATGTGGCGCCAGAGCCGCGGCGCAGCAGCCGGTTACACTACTCCCCGGGCGCGCGGAGTGTCAAACGCCGGCGCGGCGCGTGGCGGGGTTTGACACCCCTGGGGGCGTGCCGTACACTCCGCTCCAGTTCAGCCTGCCAGCGATGATTGACGCCTATCTCGCATACCTGCAGGGCGTCCGCCGGATGTCGGTCAACACCCTCGAGAGCTACGCCCGCGACCTCGCGGCGCTGTCGGCCTTTGCCCGCGGCCGCGGCCGCGACCCGTCCGCACTGAGCCGGCCGGAGCTCGAGGCCTTCGTCCGCCAGCTGATGACTGCCGGCCTGGCGCCGCGATCGGTGGCGCGGGCGGTGGCGTGCCTTCGCGGCTTCTACCGCTACGTCGCCGTCGAGCGGAAAGAAGAGTCGAGCCCGGCCGACGACCTGCGCCCGCCGAAAGCCTGGCCGGCGCTGCCGAAGTTCCTGTCGATCGAGGAAGTCGACCGGCTGCTGGCCCAGCCCGATGTCGCGACCCCGCGCGGGCTCCGGGACAAGGCGCTCATCGAGGTGCTCTATGCCACCGGGCTGCGCGTCTCGGAACTGGTGACGCTGCGCGCCGGCGATCTCAGCCTCGACGAGGGCTACCTGACCTGCATCGGCAAGGGGGACAAACAGCGCATGGTGCCGCTCGGGCAGGAGGCGGTCGAGTGGGTGCGACGCTACCTGCGGGACGGCCGCCCGGCGCTGGTGCGGCGGAAGGCGTCCCCCTGGCTGTTCGTCAACGCCCGTGACGGCGGGCCGCTGTCGCGGATCGGCTTCTGGAAAGTGCTCAAGGCGTACGGGATCGGGGCGGGCATCGCCGCCGCACTCAGTCCGCACGTCCTGCGGCACTCGTTCGCGACGCACCTGCTCGAGCGCGGCGCCGACCTGCGGATGATCCAGATGATGCTCGGCCACGCCGACCTCTCGACGACCCAGATCTATACCCACGTCCTCGAGGCCCGGCTGCGGACCGTCTACGACCGGTTCCATCCCCGGCAGTAATTCCGGGAACCGACCCCGGCCGCCGCCGTCGATCTCCATGACGGCCCCGACCGCGGTGATACGGGAGAGAGTCATGACACGCACCCTCTGGGAAAAAATCGAGGGCAACGCCGAGCAGATCCTCGCCGAGCTCAGCCGTCTGATCGACGAAGGCAACGCCCGGCGCGTGGTCGTCCGGCAGCACGGCAAAACCATCGCCGAATTCCCGCTGACCGCCGGCGTGATCGGCGCCGTGCTCGCCCCGGTGGCCGCCGCCATCGGCGCGCTCGGCGCGCTGGTCAGCGACTGCACGATCGAGGTTGAGAAGAGCGCGCCGGACGAGGGACCGCCGCCACCGGCGGACCCGGCCGGCTGAGCGTTGCTCCGCTCCGCCGGATGCTGTTATATTGGAAGGATCTGAAAGACTTCGCTGCCCGCGGGCGGAGTGCCTGCTCGCCGAGGACATTCCAGGCAGGTTCGTGAATTCCGTGCCGCCCGGTGGCCGTCATGGTCCGCCGCGCGCGCCGAACGTTGGACAAGGAGCTCGACACGCATGAGCCGTAAAGGCCGCCATCTCTTCACGTCCGAATCGGTCACCGAGGGGCATCCCGACAAGATCGCCGACCAGATTTCCGATTCGATTCTCGACGCCATCCTCGCGCAGGACCCGCTCGGCCGCGTCGCCTGCGAAACGCTCGTGACGACCGGGCTGGCGATCATCGCCGGTGAAATTACCACCACCTGCTACGTCGACTTCCAGAAAATCGTCCGCGAAACGATCAAGGAAGTGGGCTACACGCGCGCGAAGTACGGCTTCGACTCCGAGACCTGCGCGGTGCTGTCAGCGGTCCACGGCCAGTCCCCCGATATCGCGATGGGCGTCGATCCGGGCGGCGCCGGCGACCAGGGGCTGATGTTCGGCTACGCCTGCACCGAGACCGACGAGCTGATGCCGCTGCCGATCATGCTCGCGCACAAGCTCGTCAAGGGGCTGTCGTGCGCCCGCCGTGACGGCCTGCTCGACTACCTTCGGCCCGACGGCAAGTCGCAGGTCACGGTCGAGTACGACGGCGACAAGCCGGTCCGCGTCGACACCGTCGTGGTTTCGACCCAGCACAGCGCGGAGGTGTCGCACGAGACGCTCAGCGCCGACGTCACCGAGCAGATCGTCAAGCGCGTGATTCCCGCCGGGCTGATGGACAAGGACACCCGGATCCTGATCAATCCGACCGGGCGCTTCGTCACCGGCGGGCCGCACGGCGACGCCGGCGTGACCGGCCGCAAGATCATCGTCGACACCTACGGCGGCGCGGCGCCGCACGGCGGCGGCGCTTTCTCCGGCAAGGATCCGACCAAGGTCGACCGCTCGGCCTGCTACATGGCGCGCTACGTCGCCAAGAACGTCGTCGCCGCCGGCGTCGCCGAACGGTGCATGGTGCAGCTCGCCTACGCGATTGGCGTCGCCGAGCCGGTGTCGGTACTGATCGACACCTTCGGTACCGGCCTGATTGACGATGACAAGATCAGCGAGATCGTGCGCGGACAGTTCAAGCTGACGCCGCGCGGGATTATCGAGACGCTCGACCTGCGGCGGCCGATTTACAAGAAGACCGCCGCGTTCGGCCACTTCGGCCGCACCGAGCCGGAGTTCACCTGGGAGCGCACCGACAAGGCGAAGGCCATCAAGGCGGCCGCGGGCGTCTGACGCCGGTGCAAACCGCTGGCGCCGGATCCCCAGGGCTCGGAGCCGCATGCGCAAGACGCTGATACTGACGGCGGCCGTTCTGGCCGCCGTCATTTTTTTTCTCCTCGCGACGCTGCCGCCGCGGCCCGTGAGCCTGCCGGCGACGGACGGCGACCTCGATCGCCGCAGCATCCCCGGCGCCTATCACGTCCACACCCGGCGATCCGACGGGTCGGGTGACCGCGCCGCCGTGGCCGCCGCCGCCGCCCGCGCCGGCCTCCGCTTCGTGGTCGTCACCGACCACGGCGACGCGACCCGCCAGCCTGACGCACCGGCCTACCTCGCCGGCGTGCTGTGCCTGGACGCCGTCGAAGTGAGCACCACCGCGGGACACTACGTCGCGCTCGGACTTGGCGCCGTGCCCTATCCGCTCGGCGGCGAGCCGGCCGCGGTGGTGGAGGATGTCGCCCGCCTCGGCGGCTTCGGCTTCGCGGCCCATCCGGACTCGGCCCGGGCGGAGCTCGCCTGGGGCGGCTGGTCGACGCCGTTCGACGGCGTCGAGTGGCTGAGCGCCGACAGCGAATGGCGGAACGAGTCGACGCCGGCGCTGATGCGGGTCCTGCTGGCGTATCCGTTCCGTCCGGCGCCGGCCCTCGCGCGTCTGCTCGATCGCCCCGACGCGACGATCGCGCGCTGGGACGAGCTGACGCGGACGCGGCCGGTGCCGGCGATTGCCGGCCACGACGCGCACGGCGGGGTCGGCCGGAGCGCCGAGTATCGCGGCACCGCCGCGCGATGGACTCCGGACGTGCCGTCGTACGAGGCGTCCTTCCGCACTTTCAATACGACAGTCGTCCTGCGGCAGCCGCCGTCGGGGGATGCCAGCCGGGACGCCGCCGCCGTGCTCGAAGCGCTGCGGACCGGACGGATGTTTACGGCCGTCACCGCGCTGGCCGCGAACGCGCTCTTCGAGATGCACGCGACCCGCGGCGAGACGACGGTGCCGATGGGCGGGACCCTGCCGCCGGGTCCGGCCGCCATTGTCGCGGCGGCGCGCGGGCCTGAAGGGGCGCGCCTCGTGCTGGTCCACGACGGCGTAGAGGTCGCGGCGTCGAGCGGGGGAGAGCTGCGCGCCGAGCTGCCGGCGGCGCGCGGCGCCTACCGCGTCGAGGTGCAGGTGCCGCGCGCGCCCGGGCATCCGCCGGTACCCTGGATCTTCGGCAACCCCGTCTATTTCCTGGATGCGCCGGCGCCGCCGCCGCCGGTGCCGCCGGTCGAGCCGGTCCTTCTTCCCGCCGACATTTCCTGGCACGTCGAGAAGGATCGCGGCTCGACCGCCTCGGTCGTGCCGGCGCCGGCCGATGTCACGTTCTTCTACCGCCTGCGCGGGCCCGGGCGGGGGAGTCAATACGGCGCCGCGGTCGCCGATCTGCAGGGGCGCGGGCTGACCGGGAAGGCGGTGATCTTCACGGCCGTGTCGGCCCGGCCGGCGCGGCTGTCGCTGCAGCTGCGCTACCGCGACGGCGGCCGGCGGTGGGGGAAGTCGTTCTACGTCGACAGCGCGCCGCGCACCGTTGTCGTGCGGCTGGCCGACATGCGTCCGGCCGACCACCAGATTGGTCCACCGCCGCCGCTCAGCGCGGCGATGTCGCTGATGTTCGTCGCCGATCTGACCAACGCCCTCCCGGGCGCCGGCAATACCATCGGCCTGTCACGAGTCGGTCTCGTTCCCTAGCGGGCCTGTCCTGTCGAACGGGCCGCCCCTAATCCTTCGCGTCGCGGCCGGGGGCGATCTCGCGAAGCGCGGCGATGAGGTCGCTCGCCAGGAGCCCGTGCCGGAACCCTTCGCGCAGCATCCGCTCAGCAATCTGCCGGGCGACCCCGGCCTGGCGTCCTTTGCCGGTCCAATCCGCCGGGCGCGGCGCGACGAACGTGCCCAGTCCCCGCTTGACGTAGACCCGCCCCTCCGCCTCGAGCGTCCGGTAGGCGTGCTGGACCGTATTCGCATTGACCTTCAGCTCAGCCGCAATCCGCCGGACCGCCGGCAGCGGCTCGTCCGGCTTCAGGATGCCGGTGGCGATACAGCGCTCGACCTCGTCGGCGATTTGCCGGTAAACCGGCCGCGCGTCTTTGGGGTTGAGGTCGATCAGCATAGGCTCCCAGTTTCCAGCTTCCCGCTTCCCGCTTCCTGCTTCCCGCTTCCTGCTTTCGAGCCGCCCGATTCCCACTCCGCCTCAGCGGCCATTCAGCACCAAGGTGTAAGCAGTAGCACACTAGTTAAGTGGTATACTAATATACTACTAAACCAGTATTGTAGCGCATTATGCCTGCCCGGGCACGGGTAGCTGGGAGCAGCTGGCGGGTAGCAGGCAGCGGGCGGCGGGTAGCGGGAACAGGAGCTCTATGTCTTCGTCGTCAGAATCAAATACAGCGCGCAGGCGCTGACGATGATGTTGGGGGTCCAGGCGGCCAGGACTGGGGGCAGGACTCCTGACTTCCCGATGGCGACGAAGACGCTCGAGACGACCCAGTACGACAGCGCGATGATGATGCCGAGGCCGATGCCGTAGAGGGCGCCGCGGCGGCCGGTGGTGACGCCGAACGGCACGGCCAGCAGGGCCATCACGAAGGTGACGAACGGGAACGCCAGCTTGCGATGCAGTTCGACCTCCTGCGGGATGTAGTTGAAACCGCTCTGGGCGAGCTCGCCGATCGACCGGCGCAGCTGGGTGGCGGTCATCATCTCGGCCTCCGCCACCTCGGTGCCGAAATAATCGGGGGGCTCGAGCGCCAGCTGCTGCTCGGTGAACGTGCGCCACTGCGGATTGCCGGCCATCGGGAAGGCCTTGACCCAGCCGCTCCGGCCGGTCCAGCCGCGGCGATAGACGGCGGTCGTCGCGTAGGTTTCCGACCCGAGCCGCCACTGGCCGGGTACCAGGCGATAGATCGACAGCGCCGTCAGCATCTGGCTGCGGGCCTCGAACACGCCGTAGTGGTAGATGCTGCCGTCACGGCCGATGATCCATCGCCGGTTGAGCGGGCTGAAGTTCTTCGGCGGCCGACCGCGGATGGTGTCGTCTATCGCCCCGGCGCGGCGGTTGGCGCGGGCGAGAATCTCCTGGTCGAGGGCGAACAGCGCCGCGCTCCAGCCGAGCGACAGCAGGACGATCGGCACGGCAATCCGGTAAAGGCTGACGCCGCACGCCTTGATGACCGTCAGCTCGCTGGTCCGCGACAGCGTCCCGAACGTCACCAGCACGCTCAGCAGCGCGGCAATCGGGATGACGTAGTAGATGAACTGCGGCGTCTTGTAGAACAGCAGCTGCACCACCATGCTGCCGGTGGCGACCCCTTTGAACAGCTTGTCGGAGGCGTCGATGAACGTCGAGATGTAGAACAGCCCGAGCAGCGCGAGGAACGACAGTCCGATGACCCGCAGGTACATCCGGCTGACGTAGCGATCGAGCAGGCCCGGTCCGGGGATCGGGATCGCCGGCACGCGCAGCACGACGACGACCTTGCGGCGCGGTGCCGTCCGGGCGGTGGCGGTCTCGGCGGCGGCGGCGCGGGCCCAGCGGGCGGGGAGGTGCGGCATCGTGAACGGCAGGCTGATCGGCAGCTGGCGTTCAGAGAAACGGGCGCGCCAGACCAGCGCCGCGGCGCCGAACAGGCCGAGCAGGATGTTCGGGATCCAGCGCGCCAGATGCGCCAGCGTGTAGTGCGAGCCGGCCGGCTGCGGGGCGGCGTAGTAGCCCTTCACGTAGGCCTCGGCCAGGAACATCACGATGTAGTAGCTGAAGATCACGCCGATGCCGACGACGAAGCCGGCCAGCTTGCTGTCGCGGGCGACGGTCAGACCGAGCGCCAGGCCGATGACGGCGAAGACGAAGCAGGCGGCCGGGATCGAGAATTTCTGCTCGATCTGCATGATCTCGGGATGCGGTGAGATGCCCCCTTTGAGCTTGGTCTGGATGTCCTGGCGCAGCTCGTCGATCGTCTTCTCGGTGATGCCGCGCGGCAGCTCGGCGCGGCGGAACACCGCATCCGGGTTGAGCGCCATGGTCAGTTCGCCGAAGTCGTAGGTCTGGGTCTCGCCGGGCTTGCCGCCCGAGTAGCGGGTGCCGTCGGCGAGGACGAGGTCGACGCGGCGCTCGGCGCGCTGCAGGACCAGCTGGCCGCGCGCCGCCAGGTAGAGTTCGGTCGCGTCCGGCTTGCTGGTGTTGGCGACGAGCACGTCGCGCCAGCCGCGGGTGTGTTCCGGCTGGTCGCGGACGTAGAGCACCCAGCCGGGAAAGTCCTCGAAGAACTCGCGCGGCCGGATGTCGTTCTCGACCTTCTTGCTGATCACCTCGAAGGTGATCTCGCGGAAGGTCTGGTTGGCGTCCGGGATCGCCTTGATCATCACGTACATCGTCGCGGCCGAGGCAATCGTGGCCATCAGCAGGATCGGGCGCATCAGGCGGTAGGGGCTGACGCCGCAGGCGAGGAGGGCGACGGTTTCGCGGTCGGCCGAGAGCCGGCCGAGCGCGATCAGGACGCCGGTGAGGAGCGCCATCGGGATGGTCAGGCCGAGGCCCTGGGGGATCAGCGTCAGGATGATCCGGCCGGCGACCTCCCAGGAGACCCCCTTCGAGACGAGGGTTTCGAGCTCGCGCATCACCGGGGGAATCTCGAGGAGGAACGTGAAGATGATGAGCGAGAGGAAAAACGGCGGGATGGCTTCCCGGATGACGTAGCGGTCGATGGTTCTGAGCATGCCGGGGGCCGGGACCATTATGGACGCGTTTGGCGGGGCAACGCAAAGCCCGGGATCCGTAGGTCGAAAGCCCTCACCGGGGTGCGCGAACCTTCCACAGCCTCTATTTGTGAGCTAAATCTATTGGGTCTGATAATGAGTGTTATGTTAACTATGTTGCGGCTTCCAGCTTCCCGTTTCCCGCTTCCAGCCGGCTGAGCAGTTCCAGGCAGCTTCCCGTTTTCAGCCGCCGACTGCCGATTCTCCAGTTTCAAGGCCCGACGGCTGGCGTCGCCCATGCCGGGCATGTCTTAGCGGCCAGTAGCCGGAAAGGAAAACCGGTAGCGGCAATGGAAGCCGGCAAGTAGCACTTCCCCAAATGGTGCCGACATGTGCGCTGCTGAAAGCCGGAACGGCACCGCACAAAAGTTGCTCGGCCCCGCGGTCCAGCCGATGGCGGGCAGCTGGAGCTGGGAGCTGGAAACTGGCCGCTGGCGGGCAGCTGGAAGCCGGAAGCTCCCTGCTTCCTCAGCCCTGTCGGAGTTCGCGGATGATGCCCTGGAGCGCTTCGATGACTTCTTCGCGCTCGACTTTGGACTTCGTGAAGCGCAGTTGCAGCTTGAACGCCTTCGTGGGGGCGCGGTAGCTGAAGACGTAGGCCTTGGGCCGTCCCGGCTTGGGGCGTGCCACTTCCTGGCGGACGGCCTCGCGGGTGGCGCCGCCGTCGCGCGACACCTTTTCGATAAGGGCGATCATTTTCTGTGGATCGCCCTGCCTAACTATCTGCAAGAGCAACGACTTGGAGTGAATGTCGGCCAGCCGACATAGGTTTTTGACCTCGTCTGGCATGTGGTTCAGCGCCAGCGACTCGGTAATGCTGGTCCGCGACTTCCCCAGCCGGCGCGCCATGTCCTCGTGCGTGTACCCGCAGCGCTCGGCGAGGGAATGCAGCGCCTCGGACTCTTCGAACGGCGTCAGGTCCTTGCGCTGGATGTTCTCGATCAGCGCGATCTCGATGATCTCGTTGTCGTCCACTTCGCGGATGACGATCGGGATCTCGCGCAGCCCGACCTGGACGGCGGCCTGGTAGCGGCGCTCGCCGGCGACGATCTGGAAGCGATGGCCGCGCTGCCGGACGATGATCGGCTCGATGATGCCCTTCTCGGCGATCGAGGCCATCAGCTCGGACAGGTCTCCCATGACCTGGCGCGGCTGGTTCGGGTTGGGCTCGAGCTGGTCGATCGGCATCATCCGTCCGATCGGGCTGCCGGCGGAGCTGTTCAACGCGTCGACATAATGCTCGTCGTGGCGCATCCGCACCGTTTCAGGGAGTCCTCGTTTAGGCACGGTCCATGACCTCCTCGCACAGGCGGTAGTACTCGGCGGCGCCGCTGGAGTCCGGCGCGAAGGAGAAGATCGACTCCTTGTAGGCCGGGCTCTCTTCGAGCCGCACGCTCTTGGTAATGACGGTGTTGAACACTTTGCTGCCAAAGACCTTGTCGATCTGGGCGCGGATGTCGCGCGCCAGCGCGGTCCGCTTGTCGTGCATGGTGATGACAACCCCGAGAATCTGCAGACCAGGGTTGGCGCGCGCCCGGACCTTCTCGATCGTCTCCAGCAGATCGTCGGTCCCCTCGAGGGCGAAGTACGACGACTGGATCGGAATCAGGAGATGCGTCGCCGCGACCAGCGCGTTGACGGTCAGCAGGCCGAGGGTCGGCGGGCAGTCGATGACGATGTTGGGGTACTGCGCCATCACCGGCTCGAGGCGATCCTTGAGCCGGAAGTGCGCGTCGAGCTCGCCGACCAGCTTGGACTCGAGCTTCGCCAGCGCGATGCGCGACGGGGCGACGAACAGGTTGGCCTGGTTGGCCGACGGGATGATGACGTCCGCGAAGGTGCAGTTCGGCTCCGCGATCGCGTCGTAGACGCTCCGCGCCACCGTCGTGACGTCGACGTACGACATGGTGCTGTTCGCCTGCGGGTCGAGGTCGACGAGCAGCGTCGGCTGGCCCCGGAGCGACAGCGCCGCTGCAAGGTTGATGGCGGTCGTGGTTTTGCCCACGCCCCCCTTCTGGTTGGCGATGGCAACAATCATTGGTGGCGTACGGAGGAAAGCACGGTAAGTGCGGCCATCATAAGCCGCTCCGACGGTGGGATCAAGGAATGGCGAAAATGCTCCTACATTTTGTACTTTCCCATGTCGTCCGGGTCGAGATTCTCGAGCCACTTCTGGAGCCGCTCGGAATCCCCGCGCTCGGGCGTGAAGTCCACGGTCTTGGCGTGGTCGATGACACTGTCCTCGACGAAGATCGGCGCTCGCGCGCGCAGCGCCAGCGCGATCGCGTCGCTCGGCCGCGCGTCAATCGCCATCAGTTCGCCGTTGACGGTGATGTAGATGAGCGCGTAGAAGGTGTTCTCCTTCAGGTCGGAGACGACGATCTTCTGGATCTCCGCCTTGAGGTCGGTGATGACGTTGCGCAGCAGGTCGTGCGTCATCGGCCGCGGCGTCGTCACGTTCTCGATCTGCAGCGCGATCGCGTTCGCTTCGAAGACCCCGACCCAGATCGGCAGGACGCGCTGCCCATCCTCATCGCGCAGGATAATGATGGGCATGTTGGTGATGGGATCGACCATCAACCCCTTGATCGTCATTTCGATCTGCATGTGGCCTCGGCTTCTGCGGCGGCGCGCCGCCGCGCTTCGTCAACGTAGGACGGTCCGCCGGTGGTGTCAAGCTGCGCCTCGCCGCGAAGGCTGTAGGGATTGGCGGCGGTGATGCGCACCGCCAGAAAGCGTCCCATCCACTCCGGCTCGCCGGCGAAATTGACGACGCTGTTGCCGCTGGTCCGGCCCGACAGCTCCCAGTCTCGCCGCCGACTGCGCGAGTCGACCAGGACCTCCTCGATGCGCCCGATCGCCGCCGCGTAGACCCCCGCCTGAATCTCCTTCTGGAGCGCCTGCAGCCCCACGATCCGCCGCGTCTTCTCCCCCTCCTCGATGTCGTCCGGCATCCGCTTCCGCGCCAGCGTGTTCGGCCGCACCGAGTACTTGAACGAGAACATGCTGTGGTAGCGGACCGCGGCGGTCAGCGACAGCGTCTCTTCGAAGTCCGCCTCGGTCTCTCCAGGGAAGCCAACGATCATATCGGTCGACAGGGCGATGTCCGGCATGGCGTCGCGGAGCGCAGCCACGAGATCGAGATAGTGCTCCCGGGTGTGGCGTCGTCGCATCGCCGCCAGGACGCGCGTCGAGCCGGACTGGACCGGCAGGTGAAGGTGGCGGCAGACCGCCGGCAGGTCGCGCATCGCGGCAATCATCCGCGGCGTGACGTGGCGCGGGTGCGGGCTGGCAAAGCGGATCCGGCGCAGGCCGGGAATGGCGTTGAGGTGCTCGAGCAGCGCCGGGAAGTCGCAGCCGGGGGCGTCGGGCGCCTGGTAGTGATTGACGATCTGGCCGAGCAGCTGGATTTCAACCGCGCCGGTGGCGACCGCCTCGCGCGCGTCCGCGAGAATGTCGGCGAGCGGCCGCATCCGTTCGTGGCCGCGCGTGTACGGGACGACGCAGAAGGCGCAGAACTCGTTGCAGCCCTCGATGATGGTCACGTAGGCCTTGAGCGGATCGCCGCGCCGGGCGATGCCGAGCGGGAACGACACGTCCTCGACCGGGTCGAGCGCCACCAGCGGGCGGTGGGCCGCGGGAGGCCTGGTCGTCGCGGCGTCGAGCAGCATCGGCAGCCGCTTGATGTTCTGGGTGCCGACGATGACGTCAATCGCCTTGGAGCGCGTGAGCAGGCGTTCCCCCTCCTGCTGCGCGACGCAGCCGGCGACCGCGATGATCGGGCGGGACGCGTCAGTGGCGGCAAGCTGGCGCAGCTCCCCGAGCCGCGTGAACAGCTTTTCCTCGGCGCGCTCGCGGACGCTGCAGGTGTTGATGACGATCACGTCGGCATCGGCATCGTCTGCCGTCGGTTCGTAGCCGGCCTGATCGAGCAGCCCGGCCATCCGTTCCGAGTCGTGGACGTTCATCTGGCAGCCGTGGGTTTCGATGAGGTATTTGCGTGACATTACGTGACTTTCGCTTTCGCCTTTCGATCTGTATTCGCTTTCGCCTTGCGGCTGAGGAGCATCTCGCGCGCGCTCGCCCGCACGGCCGGACTGACATCTGCCCCGCCAATCATCCGCGCCAGTTCCGTCTCGCGTTCGTCGCCGCCGACCCGCGCGACCTCCGTCAGGGTCCGCCCGGCGCGCACCGCTTTGGTGATGCGGTAATGGGTGCCGCCGTAGGCGGCGATTTGCGGCAGGTGCGTGATGCAGAGCACCTGGCACCGGCCGCCGAGCTTCTGCAGCCGCAGCCCGACGACGTCGGCGACCGCGCCGCCGATGCCGGCGTCGACCTCGTCGAAGATCAGCGTCTTGCCCGGCGCGTCGGTCGAGGCGAGCGTTTTGAGGGCCAGCATGATGCGCGACAGCTCCCCTCCCGAGGCGATCCGGGCCAGCGGCCTGACGTCCTCCCCCGGGTTGGCGGAGATGTAGAACTCCGCCTGGTCGATGCCGCGCTCGGACCAGCTCGTCTCGCCGGAGGCGGCCGCGAACCGGACCTCGCAGCGGGTGCGGGGCATCGCCAGGTCGGCCAGCGAGTGCTCGAGGGCGCGACCGAAGGTGTCGGCGGCGCTGTGGCGTGCCGTGCTGAGGAGTGTGGCGGCCTCTAGGTAGACCGACCCGGCCCGCTCGAGCTCGGCGTCGAGGGTGGCGGCCAGCTCCGTGGCGTGCTCGATGTCGTGCAGCTCGCGGCGGAGCTGATCGCGGCGCGCCAGCGCCTCCTCGAGCGTCGGGCCGTGCTTGCGTTTGACGCGTTCGATGATCGCCAACCGGTCTTCGACCTCCTGCAGCCGCGCCGGCGACGCGTCGATGGCCGCGGCATAGTCGCGGAGGAAATAGGCCAGGTCCTCGAGCTGTGACTTGACGCCGGTCCGGGCGTCCAGGTACGGGGCGAAGCGCGGGTCGAGCGCCGCCAGTTCGGCGAGTTTCTTCCAGAGCGCCGCCAGCGCCGGGAGTACGGCGGCGTCCCCCTCGTAGAGGGTGTCGTAGGAATCGGCGCAAAGCCGCTGCAGCCGGTCCGCGCTGCCAAGGACGCGCCGCGCCGCTTCGAGTTCGTCGTCCTCGCCGGGCTTGAGCGCGGCGCGATCGATCTCGCCGAGCTGGAACTGCAGGAACTCGGCGCGCGCCGCCTTCTCGCGCTCGCCGGTGAGCAGCCGGTCGCGTTCGGCGCGCAGCGCGGCCCATCGTCCGTGGGCGTCCGCGACCGCGGCGCGGGCCGCGGCAGTGCCGGCGAATTCGTCGAGCAGGTCGAGGTGGGCCGCCGGGTCGAGCAGCACCTGGTGCTCGTGCTGGCCGTGGAGGTCGACCAGGCCGCCGCACAGGTCGCGCAGCGCGCCGCTGGTCGTGAGCGCGCCGTCGACCACCGCGCGGCTCCGCCCCTGGGCGGACACTTCACGTCGGACGATCATCTCGGCGCCGGCCGGCGTCTCGAAAATCGCCTCGACGGTCGCCGAGTCCTCGCCGGTCCGGACCAGGTCGGCGGAGGCACGGCCGCCGACCAGGAGGCCGACGGCGCCGACGAGGATCGACTTGCCGGCGCCGGTCTCGCCGGTCAGGACGCTGAGGCCGGGTTCGAACTCGAGCTCGAGGCGGTCGATGACCGCCAGATTGCGGATGGAAAGGAATCGCAGCACGGCTATGGTTGTGGTGGTGGATGGGGGTCGCGGTTCGCCCCCAAGTGCCATGATATCAGATATTTGACAGCTTATAAGGGGCCGTGTTAATCTTGCGTGAACAAGCGCTGTCCCAGCGGCGCCCTATTCTACGTTGCGGAGGACTGTTTGCACACGCTTGGATACTACGCCCTTGCGCTGTCCGCGCAGGGCGCGGAGCCGGCGGCTGGGGCCGGCGAAGTCAACACCGACATCGTTTACCTCGTCACCCACGGCGGTCTCGTCCCCCAGATTGTCCTGATCATCCTGCTGATTTTTTCAGCCGTGTCGTGGGGCATCATTCTTTCGAAGTTCTGGCGGCTCGCCCGCTCGACCCGCCAGTCCTCCACCTTCATCGAAATCTTCCGCAAGAGCAGCAAGTTCTCCGAGGTCCAGGCGGTGTGCCGGACGCTCGCGGAGAGCCCGCTGGTCGGGCTGTTTCAGTCCGGCTATACCGAACTGAATGCCCAGCTTCGCGCCGGCGGCCATGCCGAGGCTGGCAAGCCGTCGCCGACCGGCGCGCGTCCAACCCTCAAGAGTCTGGATGCGGTCGACCGCGCCCTGCTGCGGGCGACGACCGTCGAGATGACCAAGCTGGAGCGGTGGCTCCCCTTCCTCGCGACCACCGCCAGCATCACGCCGTTCATCGGCCTGTTCGGCACCGTCTGGGGGATCATGAGCTCGTTCCAGCGGATCGGCGCGCAGGGCTCGTCGAGCCTGGCGGCGGTCGGGCCCGGCATCGCCGAGGCGCTCGTCGCCACCGCCGCCGGGTTGTTCGCCGCGATCCCGGCAGTTTATTTCTACAATCACTTCACGAATCGCGTGAAGCACATCGGCGGCGACATGGACGACTTCGCGCTGGAGTTCCTGAACATCTCGGAGAGGAATTTCACCTAGCCGCCGCGTTCGAGGACACTCCACAAGACGATGCCACAAGTGCAGCAGAACGCCCACGCGGGAGGGCGCGGCCGGCGCGGCCGCGGCGCGCGCGTCTCGACCTCGCTGGCCGAGATCAATGTCGTTCCGCTCGTCGACGTCATGTTGGTCCTGCTGATCATCTTCATGGTGACGGCGCCGATGATGCAGCAGGGGCTGCAGGTGGCGCTGCCGCAGTCGCGGCGGTCGACGCCGGTCACGGCGGCGCCGGTCTACGTCACCGTGCCGGCCGACTTCGCGCGGACCCGGCAGGTCCACCTCGACAAGGACGTCATCAGCATCGACTTCCTGCAGGAGCGCGTCCGCCAGGCGATCCTGACGCGCGACGACAAGTCGGTCTTCATCCGCGCCGACGCCGCCGCCACGGTGCAGGATCTGGCGACGGTGATGGACAAGCTGAAGGAAGGCGGCGTCGAAAAGGTCGGCTGGATGACCAAGCCGGCGGCAGGACGGTAGCGGTTTGCACGAAGCCGTCAGCGATGTGCTCGCCGAGCGTGCCGCCGGGGCGGACGGCATCAGCCGGACGATCCTGCTGTCGCTGGCCGCGCACGCGCTGCTGCTCGGCGTACTTGTCCTGATGCCGGCGGGCTGGCGCTCGGCCTCGCTGCCGGCGGACGTGACGCCGATGATGATTTCGCTGCAGGGCGGGACCGGCCCGGACGCGGGCGGGATGACGCCGATCGCCGGCCGCGCCGTGCAGGTCCAGGCGCCGCCCGACGTCAAGCCGAAAGCCGAGCCGCCGCCGGCGCCGAAGCCGCCGGAAATGGTCGCGCCGGAGCCGGCCGCCAGGCCGCTGCCGAAAGTGCCGCCCAAGCCGGTAACGAAACCGGCCGACAAGTCGTCATCGCGCAAGCCGACCAGCGGCCCGGAGATCAAGACGGGGGACGCCCGGGCGGACACCGGCGGGGCGCCCATTCCCTTCGGTGGCCTGACGCGCCCGTCGGGCGGCGGCTCGACCAACTCGGATGCCTTCACCGACTACGCCAATTTCTGCTGCCCGGCGTATCTCACGCAGATGACCGACATGATCAAGCGCAACTGGACGCAGAATCAGGGAGCGGCCGGACGCGTTCAGGTCAAGTTCACGATTGCGCGCGACGGCCGGCTGTCGAACGTCGAGGTGGAAAAGCCCAGCAACATCTCGCCGCTCGATCTGGAATCGCAGCGCGCCATCATCAAGACCGCGCAGCTGCCGCCGCTGCCGCGTGAGTTCACGGAAAGCACGCTCACCGTTCACCTCGTGTTCGAGTATCACCGCTGAAGAGCCCTATGCGACCATTCATCATTGCGACCTTCGCCGCCTCGGCCGCTCTCGCGCTCGCCGCGCAGGACCAGCCGGCTCCGCCCGCCCGGCAGTCGGGAGAGATCAGCCTGACCATCAACGGCGCCCCGGGCCTGCCGCCGAAGTACGCCGTTCCCGACTTCCTGGCGCTGACCAGCGATCCGGAAACCGTCGCGGCGGCCAAGACGATCGGGCAGGTGCTCTGGGACGACCTCAACTTCGAGCGCGAGTTCTACCTGATTCCGCGCGACACCTACCGGACGATCGCGCCGCCGGCGGCGCTCGACCAGGTGCCGCTCGACCAGTGGAAGCAGCTCGGCGCCGACGGCCTGATCGTCGGCAGCGTCCGCCGCACCGCCGCCGGCGTCACGGTCCAGGTGCGGCTGATTGACGTCGCCACCGGGCGCTCGGCGATGGCGAAGGAATACAGCGGTTCGCTCAAGAACCCGCGGCTCTACGCCCACACCGCCTCGGACGAGATCCATCAGCAGCAGCGCGCGCTGCGCGGCGTCGCCCGGACCAAGCTGGCGTTCACGTCCGACCGCGACGGCGAACGGATGAAGGGGCCGGTCGCGGACCGCGGCATCTCGAACATCTATATGTCCGACTACGACGGCGCCAACCAGACGCGCGTCACCGTCACCAAGTCGCTCGACATCACGCCGGCGTGGTCGCCCGACGGCAAGGCGATCGCCTACACCTCGTACCGCACCGGCTTCCAGGACATCATCGTCCAGTACATTTACGAGCTGCGCGCCTACACCAAGCCGGCGGCGGGGACCGCCGAGAAGCAGAACTACCTGCCGGCGTGGTCGCCCGATGGGGCGAAACTCGCCTTCACCAGCAACCGCGACGGCAACCCGGAGATCTACGTCATCAACAAGGACGGCTCCGGCCTGCGCCGGCTGACCAATCATCCCGAGGTCGACGTCACGCCGACCTGGTCGCCGACCGGCAACCAGATCGCCTGGACCTCGAACCGGACCGGCACGCCGCAGATCTGGGTGATGAACGCCGACGGCTCCGAGCCGCGGAAGATCACCAGCGAGTCGTGGTGCGACCGGCCGACGTGGTCGCCGGCGCCGTTCAACGAGATTGCCTATGCCTCGCGCACCGGCGGCGGCTACGACATCCGGATTTTCGACTTCGCGACGCGGTCGACGCGGACCGTCACCGACGGTATCGGCAGCAACGAGAGCCCGGCGCTGTCGCCGAACGGCCGGCACATCGCCTTCACCTCGACGCGCGCCGGCAAGGAACAGATCTTCATCATCGACCGGGACGGCAAGAACCTCCATCAGGTCACCAAGGTCGGCATGAATCGGTATCCAAACTGGTCGCAATAGACGGGTTCGCGGGGGTTGACAGGGTCGGGGCGGCGCCATTCGGTGCCGCAGCTCCGACGCGGTTCGTGGTTCTCGAGTTCGATGGAAGAGGCGGAGAGACGATGATGTTCAGACGACTGTTCGTGACGATCGCCCTGTTCGCGGCGCTGGCTGGCGGCGCCTGTGCCAAGAAGAAGCCGCCGGTGGCGCGGCCGACAATGCCGCCGCCGGCATCGTCGTCGACGACCGGGGCGCGGCCGCCGGCGCCGCCCGAGCCGGTGCAGGAACCGCAGCCGGTGCCGGCCGAGCCGATTGCCAGCGACACGCTCCAGTCGGCTGACATCGACGCGCTCAACCGGAATTCACCGTTTCAGCCGGTCTTCTACGGCCTCGATCAGGATACGATCGACGATGCCGGGCAGCAGGCGCTCAACGGCAACGCCACGCTGATGAAGAAGTATCCCTCCTGGATCGTCACCATCGAGGGGCACTCGGACGAGCGCGGCACGGCGGAATACAATCTGGCGCTCGGCGAGCGGCGGGCGCTGGCGGCGCGGAACTACCTGGTGTCGCTCGGCATTCCGGCCGACCGCCTGCGGACGGTCAGCTACGGCAAGGAATTTCCGTTCGAGCCGGGGCACGACGAGGGCTCGTGGTCGAAGAACCGGCGAGCCCATTTCGTCGTGACGAGCAAGTGACGGGCGGCCTGGCGCCGTCCGCTGCGAGGGACAGACGATGACACGAAGGATATGGCTGGTGGTCGGGGCGCTCGGGGTGCTGCTCTGGTCGGGCCCCGCCGCCGCGGCCGACAAGTCGCACCAGCAGCTGATGGCGGAGATCCGGATGCTGCAGGAGCAGCAGCAGCAGCTGCAGCAGGTGCTCGGCAGCCTCACCGAGACGCTGAAAACCGTCACCGCCAAGATCGACGAACAGGCCGCGACCAGTCGCAAGACCGCCGCCGATCAGAAGCTGCTCGTCGACAACGTCGCCGAGGGGGTGCGGGTGCTGCGCGAGAAGGCCGACGACACCAACGTGCGGCTGTCGACCGTGGCGCAGGAGATGGAAGCGGTTCGTCAGGCGGTGGCGACGATGCCGGCGCCTGGCGCGTCGGCGGCGCCCGGCCAGGATCCCGGTGCCGCGGCCGGCGGTCCGACCGCCGGCACTGCCCCGTCGTCCGGCGCGGCGTCGGGCGGTCCCGCGCCGCTCATCTCGCCGCAGAAGATGTTCGACAACGCCTACAGTGATTACACCGCCGGCCACTACGACATCGCGATCCTCGGGTTCACGCAGTTCATCAACAGCTTCCCGCGCTCCGACAAGGCGGATGATGCCCAGCTCGACATCGGCCAGTCGCTGTACGGCTCGGGGCAGTACCGCGAGGCGGCGGCGGCGTTTCAGAAGGTGATTACGGATTATCCGCAGTCCGACAGCGTGCCGGTTGCGTACTACAAGCTCGGCATGACGCTCGACGCGCTGAAGCAGACCGACGCGGCGCGCAAGGCGTTCGAGACGGTGATCCAGCAGTATCCGACGGCCTACGAGGCGATCCTGGCCAAGCAGCGGCTCGACAAGAAGTAGCGCCTCGCAGGCGCGCCGGCCGTTCCTAGAACGGGATGTCGTCGTCAGTCAGTTCGCTGACCGGCTCGCCCATCGGATCGTCCATCGGCGCGCCGCCGCCGCCGCCGGCGCCGGCGCCGGTGCTGCGCGTCTGCTGACGCGCCCCGCCCCCGCCGCCGCCTCCGCCGCCGAGCAGGACGATGCGATCGCCGCGGATCTCGGTGGTGTAGCGCTTGTTGCCGTCCTTGTCGTCCCACTGCCGGGTCTGCAGCCGGCCTTCGACGTAGATCTGCTTACCCTTGGTCAGATACTCGTTGAGGCTTTCGGCCGTCTTGCCCCACAGGACGATCCGGTGCCACTCGGTCTTTTCCTGCTTCTGGCCCGCCTTGTCGTTCCAGACCTCGGTGGTCGCGAGGTTGAGTGTGGCGACGGCCGCGCCACCCGGCGTGTAGCGCATCTCGGCGTCGCGCCCGAGATTGCCGACGAGAATCACTTTGTTGACACTGCCCATTCAACGAATCCTTTCAAGAGTCCCGCCATTCTGAGGCGCGCGGCCGGGCGCGTCAATGGCATAACAGCCGCTGTGGCGGCGCGGATTCCGCGTCGCCGCCGGCCGGCGCCGGTGGCAGATCCTGCCACGCGGCGGTCAGGTCGTGCGGCCGTACCGGTCTTCGAGCCGCACGACGTCGTCGAGCTCCGGGGTCGAGACTTCGTAGATATCGCAGTCGGTGACGGCGGTCATCCGGTGGACCGTGCCGGGCGTGACGTGGACCGCCTGCCCGGGGCTCATTTCCCGCTGCACCAGCGTCTCCCCTTCCTTGATGTCGAACAGCATCCGGCCGGAGGCGAGGTAGATCGTCTCATCCTTCCGGTTGTGGTACTGCAGGCTGAGGGCATGTCCGGCGTCGACATGAATGAGCTTGCCGACGTAGCGGTCGGTCTTCGCCCAGTGCAGCTCGTAGCCCCAGGGTTTGTCCACGCGTGTCACTTGATCCGGCACATCGACTCCTTCATTGCAGGTGGGCAGTTCAAATCGGCGCCTGGCGTTCGGCTTCCTGGGGCGCGGCGAACTCGGCCAGGACCGCCGCGACCTCGCCGGCGGTGGCGGCGCGCAGGGCGCGGGCGGCCATGTGGGCCGCGGCGCGGGCGTTCAATCCGCGGATGACGCGCTTGGCGAGCGGAATCGCGGTCGGCGCCATGCTGAACTCGCCGAGGCCGAGCCCGACGAGCAGCGGCAGCAGCCGCGGATCGGCGGCCATCTCGCCGCACACCGAGACTGGAATGCCGCGCCGCCGCCCCGCCCGGGCGACCTGGCGCAGCAGCCGCAGGATCGCCGGATGGAGCGGCTCGTAGAGCCGCGACACGCGGTCGTCGGTGCGGTCCACCGCCAGGCAATACTGAATCAGATCGTTGGTTCCGATGCTGAAGAAGTCGGCCTGCTCGGCCAGCAGGTCGGCGGTCAGGGCGGCCGACGGGACTTCGATCATCACCCCGACCGGGACTGGCGGCGGTCCGGCGCCGCGGTCGCGCAGTGACGCCGCGGCGCGCTCGACCGCGGCCCGCGCCAGCCGCAGCTCGTCGACCCCCGAGACGAACGGGAACATGATCCGCAGCGGGCCGTGCGACGCCGCCCGCAGCAGCGCCCGCAGCTGGGTCTGGAACATCTCGTCCATCCCCAGGCTGAGGCGCACGCCGCGCAGGCCGAGCGGCGCGCGCGCCGCGTCCGGCTGCGTCGTGCCGCCGCCGAGCTGGGCCTGGCTCAAATCGAAGGTCCGGATCGTGACGCGCCCGGGCGCCATGCTGTCGACGAGCCGCGCGTAGGCGAGGTACTGGGCTTCCTCGGTGAGCGCGCGCTCTCCTCCGGCGACCAGGAACTCCGACCGGAACAGCCCGATCCCCTCGGCACCGCCGGCGCGCGCGCGGTCGGCGTCCTGCGGCGATTCGACGTTCGCCTCGAGCCGGAGGCGGACGCCGTCGACGGTGACCGGCGCCAGCGCGCGGTATTCATCGAGCGACTGTTCGTAGACGGCGCGGCGCTGCTGGCGGATGCGGACGTGATCGAGTGTCGCGGCATCGGGATCGACGAACACTTCGCCGGTCGCGCCGTCGACGGCGACGACGACGCCGGGGGCAATCCGGGTACTGGCGTCGCGCAGCCCGGCGACCGCGGGCACATGGATCGAGCGCGCCAGAATCGCGCTGTGGTAGGTCCAGCTGCCGGCATCGGTGACCAGGCCGGCGAGCTGGCGGCCGTCGAGCTGCGCGACCATCGACGGCGTCAGCTCGTCGGCGACCAGCACGAACGGCCCCTCGAGATCCCTGAACGGCTCGAGCTGATCGCCGCCGGCGCGGAGGTTCATCCGCAGCCGCCCGACGACGTCGCCGACATCCCCCTTGCGCTCGCGCAGGTAGGCATCCTCGGCCTGGTCGAACAGCGCCGAGATCTCGTCGAGCGCGCGCTCCAGCGCGGAGCCGGCGTTGAGCCGTTCGCTGCGGATGATCTCGGCGGCGCGTTCGATCAGCATCGCGTCGTCGAGCATCAGCAACTGGGCGTCGAACAGATAGGCGTGATCGGCGCCCGCCGAACCGGCGATGCGATCGCGGATCTGCTGGATCTGCTCGCGCGAGCGCTGCCGCGCCGCGCTCAGGCGCTCGAGCTCACGCGCCACGCCGGCGGCCGGCACCCGGAAGCGCAGCTCGCGCGAGCCGCGCTTCAGGACCAGCGCCCGGCCGATGCCGACGCCGGGCGAGACGCCGAGGCCGCTCAAACGCACGACGCCTCCTCGAAGCCGCGCGCGATCAGCGCGCACAGCGCATCGGCGGCGGCCTGCTCGTCGGCGCCGTCGGTCGAGATGCTGACGGTGCTGCCCTGCGCGGCGGCGAGCAGCAGCAGCCCCATGATGCTCTTGCCGTCGACGACGCGGCTGCCGCGCGACACCCGCACGCGCGAGCTGAAGCCGGCCGCCATGTGGACGAAGCGGGCCGCGGCGCGGGCGTGCAGCCCGAGCGGATTGACGATCTCGGCGGTGCAGGTCGTCACCGGCTCCCCTCCGGCTCGCGGTCCTTGTCGGCCCGCAACAGATCGGACGCGACCCAGATCGCGCTGCGGCCGTGCTCCTGAATCTCGCGCGCCAGCTCGCCGAGCGCCGCCGGTTTCTGCGCCCGCGCCAGCTTGATCAGCATCGGCAGATTGACGCCGGTGATGACCTCGACGTGCGGACCGACGTAGGTGACGCCGAGGTTGGCCGGGGTGCCGCCGAACAGGTCGGTCAGGATCAGCACGTCGGCCGGCTCCGCCGCGGTGCCGCCGACCGCCGCGCCGACGCGCTCGATCGCCAGCCCGATCTCCTCCCGCGCCCGGTCGACATCGTCGTGCCAGCCGATCGACACCGCGGCACACTGCGGCACGTCGCCGACGATCATTTCGGCGGAGTTCAGGAGCTCGGTGGCGAGCTGTCCGTGCGTGACGACGACGACGCCCAGTTTCATGACGGTAAGGGCCCGGCGGCGGCGCGGCAGACGGGGACGGCGGCGCGGCTATTCATTGGCGATGTCGCGGTGCTTGACGCGCACCCGGACGCCGGGAATCCCGGACAGGCCCTTCTTGAGCGCCTCGGCCATCGCCACCGAGCGATGCCGGCCGCCGGTGCAGCCGATGCCAATCGTCAGGTAGGTCTTGCCCTCGGTGACGTACTGGGGAATCAGGAACTTCAGCAGGTTGAGCGTGTGGCCGAGGAACTCGTGGGTCACCGCCGAGCGATCGAGGTAGCGGACGACCTCGGCGTCGCGGCCGGTGTGCGGCCGCAGCTCCGGGACGAAGTGCGGATTCGGCAGGAACCGGACGTCGAACAGCAGGTCGGAATCGACCGGGATACCGTGCTTGAAGCCGAAGCTGAGGACGGTGACGACCAGCTGCGCGCCCGGCGTCCGCCCGGCCGCGACCCCGGTGAAGGTGTGGCGCAGCTCGTGGACCGTCATCTCCGAGGTATCGATGACGTGGTCGGCGAGCTTGCGGATCGCCAGCATCGCGCCGCGCTCCTCGCGGATCCCCTCGATCGCCGACCGGTCGGGCGACAGCGGGTGCGGCCGGCGGGTCTCGCTGAAGCGGCGGACCAGCGCCGGTTCGGCGGCCTCGAGGAAGATCAGGACCGGGTTGAGGTTCCGGCGCGTCTTCAGCTTGCGGTAGATGCCGGGGAATTCCTTGAGCATCCGCCCTTCGCGGACGTCGACGACGACGGCGGCGCGCGAGATCTCGGTGCCGGCGCGCATCGTCAGCTCGGCGAGCATCGGCAGCAGCGAGACCGGCAGGTTGTCGACGCAGAAATAGCCGAGATCCTCGAGCGCGCGGATCGCCTGGGACTTTCCCGATCCGGACAAGCCGGTCAGGACGACGAACCGTGCCGTCACCGCCGTTCGCGCGGCGCGGCGCGCCGCGTGCCGTTTCTCCCGCATCACAGATCCTCCCCAGGGTCGACATCCGGTGGGGGGCCGGCCAGCTGATCCTCGAGCCGGCTGACCAGCCGGCGCGCCGCATGGTGGCCTCGGGCGCGCAGCAGCTGGTTGCGCGCCGCCACCTCCACCAGGATCGAGACGTTGCGGCCCGGCGCCACCGGCATCCGGATCATCGGGATCCGCGTGCCGAGCACGTCGTACCACTGGTCGTCGATGCCGAGCCGATCATACTCCCGGCCCGCCTCCCAGCGCTCGAGCTGCACCACCAGTTCGACCCGCTTGGCCGACCGGGTCGAGGCGACGCCGAACAGATCCTGCACGTTGATCAGCCCCAGACCGCGAATCTCCATATGGTGCCGGGTCAGCGCCGGGCAGGTGCCAATCACGTAGGACTGCGCCCGGCAGTGCAGCTCGACGACGTCGTCCGCCACCAGGCGGTGACCGCGGACGACGAGATCGAGCGCGCATTCACTCTTGCCGATGCCGCTCTCGCCGATCACCAGGACGCCGAGCCCGAGGATGTCGGTGAGGACGCCGTGGACGGTGCAGCGCGGCGCGAGGTGGAGGTCGAGCGCCGCCGACAGCCGCGCAATCGCGTCGGGCGTCGCGGTCTGGGTCCGCAGCAGCGGCACGCCGGCCGCGTCCGCTTCGGCGATCGCCTCGGCCGGCACCGGCGCGCCGCCGGTGATCAGGACGCACGGCAGCGATCGGCCGAAGATGCGGCGCATCGCCGCGCCGCGCTCCTCGGCGGTGAGCGTGTCGAGATAGTGGACCTCGCTGCCGCCGAGCACCAGCACCCGCCCCGGCTGGAGGTAGGCGTCGAAGCCAGACAGCGCCAGGCCGGTCTTCTGCGGCTGGGAAATCGTGATGCGGCGATCGAGCGACTCGCGGCCCGCGAAGATCTCGAGATCCATCACGCCGGAGGCGGCGAAATCGGCGACGATGGCGCCGACCGCGACGCCGCCGGCCGGCTCGGAGTGGCTCATCGCGCGGCGGCTGCCGGCCGCGCGGCCGGAACGCCGGGCTGCGGGTTCGGGCGGCGGAGGGGGTTCACGACGCGCACCCTCAGTCGGGCTCGATCAGCCCGAGGTTGCCGTCCTTGCGGACGTAGAGAATGCTGACCCCGTCGGTGTCGGCGTTGCGGAACACCACGAACGTCTCCTTGCCGCCGTCGAGCCGGACGGCGGCGTCGTCGATCGACAGCGGCTTGACCGGATAGCGCGCCCGGACGATGCGCGGCGGCGGCGCCGCGGCGGGGATCGCCGCCGGCGGCGGCTCGCTCATCTGCTTGCCGACGCCGCGGCTCTTGCGCTTGCGGTCGTTCCACTTGCCCTTGAGCGTCTGCGCCTGCTGCTCGAGCTTGTCGGTCGCCTGGCGCATCGACACCGACCAGCCGGTGCTCTCGCCGTTGCCGCGCAGGGTGTGATCGCCGCGGGTGTGGACCACCACTTCGGTGCGGAGGCGGTACTTCTCCTGGCTGAGCGTCACCGTCGCGGAGACGGCGGCGTCGTTGAGGACGCGCTCGAGGCGCGCCAGCCGCCGGGACGTCAGCTGCCGGATCGCCGGAGTGATGCTCACGTTCCGGCCGGTAATGTCGAGTCGCATGAGGCTGTTCGCCTTTAGAAAAGCACCTTCCGCTGATTGGAGGTCGGGATCTTGAGCTCCTCGCGGTACTTCGCGATCGTCCGCCGCGCCAGCATCAACCCTTCCTTCTGGAGGATGCTGACGATCTTGGAGTCGCTGAGCGGCTTGCGGGGATCCTCGTTCTCGATGATCTTGCGGATGCGCTGCTTGATGGTGACGGACGAGACGCTCTCGCCGTACGAACTGCTGATGCCGCTGTGGAAGAAGTACTTCAGCTCGAAGACGCCCTGCGGCGTGTGCATGTACTTGTTGTTGACGACCCGGCTGACGGTTGACTCGTGCATGCCGTTGTCGTTGGCGACGTCGCGGAGGACGAGCGGCCGGAGGTATTCGATGCCGTGGTCGAGAAACTCGCGCTGGAACGTGATGATGCTGGTGGCGACCTTGTGGATCGTCTTCTGGCGCTGGTCGACCGACTTGATCAGCCACAGCGCCGAGCGGAACTTGTCCTTGACGTAGGCGCGGGTCTCGTCGTTCTGCTCGGCGGCGCCGGCCCCGGCGGCGCCGGTCTTGTCGAGCAGCCGCTTGTAGACCGGGCTGATCCGGAGCTGCGGCAGCCCCTCCTCGTTGAGCGCCGCGACGTACTGGTCCTCGACCTTGACGACGTAGACGTCCGGGATCACATACTGCGACTGGGTCGGGTTGTAGCGGCTGCCGGGCTTGGGGTCGAGGTTGCGGATGATCTCGACGTGCTCCTTGAGATCCTCGATCGACATGCCGAGCTTGCGCGCGATCTCCGGCACCTGGTGGTTCTGCAGCAGCCGGAGGTGCTCGGTGACGATCTTCTCGGTCGGCGTCCCCTCGAGGCCGAGATGGCGGAGCTGCAGCCACAGGCATTCCTGCAGATCGCGGGCGGCGACGCCAATCGGATCGAAGGTCTGGACGTGCTGCAGCGCGCGCTCGACGTCGGCGACCGGCCACTCGCCCATCGCCGCAATCTCCTCCACCGATGCGACCAGGTAGCCGTCGTCGTCGAGGTTGCCGAGGATGGCGCTGCCGATTTCCTTGAGACGGTCGTCGTCGGTCTGCAGCGACAGCTGCCAGAGGAGGTGGTCGTAGAGCGACGCCGCGCTCGACAGCGTGTTCTCGATCGGCGGCAGCTCCTTGACCTCGGACGGCGTCCGCGAGCGGTAGCCGTCGTCGAGATAGTCGCCGAAGAAGTATTCGTAGTCGGCGTCGTCCCAGGCGTCCCCTTTTTCGGCGGCCGGCTGGTCGGCCGGTTTCTCAGCCTGCTGCTGCTCGGCCGGCTGCAGCTCTTCGGTGGGCACTTCCTCGAGCAGCGGGTTCTCGACCATCTCCTGATTCAGCAGGTCGGCGAGCTCGAGCGTCGACATCGGCAACAGCTTGATGGCCTGCTGCAGCGAGGGCGTCAGAATGAGCTTTTGAACGAGTTTTGTGTGAAGTTTCTGCTGGATCGCCATGGGTCAGTAGGCTGCCGTCCATCCTCAATCTTAGTCCAATCGGAAGTCAGCGCCGAGGTAAATCCGCTTCACCTCCTCGTCGGCGGCGAGGCTGTCGGGGGTGCCGCTCCTGAAGATCACCCCGTCATGGACGATGTAGGCGCGATCGGTGATCCGCAGCGTCTCCCGGACGTTGTGGTCGGTGATGAGGACCCCGATGCCGCGCTCCTTGAGGTGGAAGATGATCTTCTGGATGTCGGTGACGGCAATCGGGTCGATGCCGGCGAACGGCTCGTCGAGCAGGATGAACTTCGGCGAGATGACCAGCGCCCGGGTGATTTCGACCCGCCGCCGCTCCCCCCCCGACAGGGTGTAGGCCGGCGCCTTGGCGAGCGGCGTCAGGCCGAGCTCGGCGAGCAGCTCCCGCTGGCGCGTCCGCCGCGCCCCGCCGTCGAGCGGCAGCGTCTCGAGAATCGCCGCGATGTTCTGCTCGACCGTCAGGCCGCGGAAGATCGACGCCTCCTGCGGCAGATAGCCGATGCCCTTCCGGGCGCGGATGTACATCGGGTCGTCGGTGACGTCGATACCGTTCAGCAGCACGCGTCCGGCGTCGGGCGCGGTCAGGCCGACGACCATCGAGAAGGTCGTCGTCTTGCCGGCGCCGTTCGGGCCGAGCAGCCCGACGACCTCGCCGGACGTCAGCTGCAGGTTGACCCCCTTGACGACCGTCCGGCCGCTGAAGGCTTTGGTGAGACCGGTCGCGCTCAGCGTCGCCATCGGCTACTTGGCCTCCGCCGGACAGGCGATCTGGTTCTGGACCGAGCGGATCACGCCGTTGCCGGCGGTCGACACCGTGCCGACCGCCCGCTGGAAGGTCAGCACGGCGCCGACCGACTTCTTGCAGTCGGGGGGCGCGGTTTCAATCGCCACGACGGGAGTGCCGGTCATCACGTAGGTCTCATTCTCCACGGTATAGGTCAGCCGCGCGCCGGTCGCGGTCCGGCCGTTCTCCTTGACGATGACGCTGCCGTTGGCGCCGTAGCCCTCGGCGCGCTCGAGCTCGTTGACGCCGGCCTTCAGGAACAGCTCGATCCGCTCCCCGACGACGTCCCCCTCCGGTCCGTTGATATGCGCCTTGCCGGTGTAGGTGGCGAGCCGCTTCGCATCATCGTAGACGAAGGCGTCGGCTTCACCGATCGTCCGCGTCCGCGCGCCGGTCTTCTGGTCCACTTCGTCGAGCATCATTTCGGTGCGCGTGTTCGTATGCGCCTCGAGGTTGCCCGAGCTGTCGTCGACGATGATCGTGTCGCCGCGGACGGTGGTGTCCCCCTGCCACAGCCGGGCGCTGCCGGAATAGACCGCGTGGCCGGCGGCGCCGTCGTAGGTGAGCCGGTTCGAGGTGACGGTGACCGGCTGATCCGGCTTGAGGATGCCGGGCAGGTGCGCGGCATCGCCGGTGGCGGCGGCCGGCGGCGGCGCCGCGCCGCGCGCGGCCGGTCGAGCCGCCGCTTTCGGACCGGCCGGGGCGACCGCCGGCAGTCCGGCGGCCGGCTTGGCCGCGGCCGGCTTCGCCTCGGGGAGCATCGAGCTGCGGATCTTGGTGTCGGCGGTCAGCTTGCGCGTGCCGAGCGTCATCTCGATCGCCCGCGCCTCGATCGTCACCCGTCCGTCCGACACCCGCGGCGACGGCGGCCCGGGCTCGGGGGCGCTGGTCAGCTCGATCTGGTCGCGGTCGACGTGGTAGAGCGCCCGCGAGGAGTCGGCGGTCATCTGCGGACCGTCGGTGAAGTGGACGTTGCCATGGAAGTCCGCCTGCTGGACGGCGCCAAACCCCGGCTTGGTCTCGACCACCATCGACAGCGACCGGGCAATCCGTTCGGCCGCCGGAGCGGACCCCTTCGCGGGACGCGCCTCCCGGTACTCGACGCCGCCGCCGAAGGTGGCGTGCTGGAGGCCGGCGCCCGGCGCCCCGGTGGCCGCGAGCGTCGCGGCGCGGATGCGCTTGGCCGGCTGATCGCCGTCGGCCGGCAGATCGACCTGGACGTTGTCGGTGGCCGCCAGGGTCGTGATCGTCGAGCCGTCGGGCGCCAAGTCGAGGGCGATCGTCTTCCCGGCAATGCGCCGGCCGCCGGCCTTCCCCTCGCCCGGCAACTGGAGGACGGCGTTCTCGACCAGCTGGGCGTGCTGCAGGGTCCGCCCGTCGGGCGCATAGGTGAGATCGATGTCGCGCGCCGACATCGCCTGGGAGGGCGCGCTGCCGGCGCCGCCGCTGATCCGGCTGTTGCCACGCAGCTGCAGTGACTGGACCCGCTGATCCGGCGCCTCTTTCGTCGCCGGGCTCAGCATGATGGTGATTTCGTCGGCGTCGATGAGGCGGGTGTCGGCTTCGATGTGACCGCTGCCGGTCAGCTTGATGTAGTTGTCCTGGCGCGCCATGCCGGCCGCCTTGGCGGTGGCGACGAGCGCTCCCTGCCCGGCCTGGTCGGCGGTGACCGTGATCCGCGCCTGGTCGAGCAGCCATAGCACTTCACGGTTGCGGTCGTAGGTGGCGCCGACGCCGCTCCCCGCCATCCGTCCGCGCGAGAAGGTCGCCGGCCCGGGGATCCGGACGACCCCGTCGCCCTCCGAGTAGCTCGCCTCGCCGGCGCCGACCTTCAGATCCGCCGACGTCATCTGCACGTCCTGGATGAAGTGCGCCGTCTGCAGGGCGCTCCCCTGCATGCCGACTTCCGCTTCGCGGCTCGTCACCGTGAACGGCCGGCCGTTGCGGTCGGCGGTGACCGAGACGCCGCCGGTCAGCTTGGAGCGGCCGTCGGGATACGTCAGCTGCGATCCGAACTTCAGCGAGAACACGACCCGGCCGTCGCGCGACTGCTCGATTGTGCCGTGGCCGTGCCCCTCGACCACCGCCGCCGGGTCGACCCGCGTCGGCAGTGCCTCGGCCGGCGCCGCCGGCTTGCGCCGCCGGCTCGCCACGAAGACCGCCGCCACAAACAGGACGACAAAGACGGCGATGAGGAGCCGCGCCTTCTTCTGCCAGGTCATGCGAGGCTGCCCGCTGCCCGCTGCCCGCTGCCAGCTGAGAACAGGACGCTGCGACGGGGATCCGGAAGCTGACAGCGGGAAGCCGGCAGCTGGCAGCGGGCAGCGTTCATTCCCCCTCCCCCGGGCACTGGAAATCGGCGACGTTCAGTTCGAGGTAGGTCTCCCCCTTGAACTCGTTCTTCTCGAGTGAAAAGGCCAGATTGACGCCGGCGCGGTTGCGCGTCAGCAGCTCGGCCCGCTCGGCGGCGCGCCAGGCGATCGCGCGGAAGCGGCGGCCGTCCTGGCTGAAGGTCATCTTGAGGTGCCGCTCCTTCAGCGTCCGCGGACCATCGACGATCGCGACGCCGGCGGCATGGAAGACCGGCCGTGGATTGGCCATCCCGAACGGCCCCAGCGAATCGATCTCGCGCATCAGGTCGTGGGTGATCGATCCGAGGTTGAGCGGTCCGTCGATCCGCAGCCGCGGGCGCAGCTGGTCCGGCTCGAGCACGGCATCGGCATGGGCGTTGACGCGGGCCCGGAACTCCGGCACCCGTCCCGCCTCCATCGTCAGGCCGGCGGCCTGGCGGTGGCCGCCGAACCGGACGAACAGATCGGCGCATCGCTCGAGCGCCCCGAGCATGTCGAAGTCGGGGATGCTGCGGCAGGAGCCGTGCGCCACATCCCCCTCAATCGACAGGACGATCGCCGGCTTGTGGTAGGCGTCGACCAGCTTCGACGCCGCGATGCCGATGACGCCGCGATGCCAGCCGTCGCCGCCGACGACCAGGACGTTGTGGGCGCCGACCGCCGGGTCGTTCTCGATCGCCTGCCGCGCCGCGGCGACCAGCTCGGCCTCCTCACGCTGGCGTTTGAGGTTCTCGTCGTTGAGCTGCTGAGCGAGGGCGCGCGCCTCGTCGCCCATCGCCTCGTCCTTGGCGAGCAGCAGCCGGGTCGCGATGTCGGGCGTGCTCATCCGCCCGGCGGCGTTGACCCGCGGCGCGAGGATGAACGCCACCTGGTAGCTGTCGATCGTCTTGCCGGCGAGGCCCGAGGCCTCGAGCAGCGAGCGCAGCCCGACGGTGTGTGGCCCGGCGCTGAGCGACGCCAGGCCGAGCCGGGCGATGACGCGGTTCTCGCCGACCAGCGGGACGACGTCGGCGAGCGTGCCGATCGCGGCAATCTTGACGAACGACGCCAGATACTTGCCGCGGCCGGCGCGCTCGCAGAGCGCCTGGACCAGCTTGAGCGCGACCCCGACGCCGGCGAGGTTCTTGTCGGGATAGGTGCAGTCGTGCCGCTTGGGGTTGATCACCGCCAGCGCCGGCGGCAGCGACCCTTCGGGCTCGTGATGATCGGTGACGATCAGGTCGACGCCGAGCGCCCGGGCGCGCAGCGCCGCCTCGGTGCTGCGGATGCCGCAGTCGACCGAGACGATCAGCCGGACGCCGTCGGCGTGGAGCCGCTCGATTGCCGCCGGCTGCAGGCCGTAGCCGTCGCGCAGCCGCTCGGGAATGAAGTGCACGACGTCGCCGCCGAGCAGCTCGAGCGCGCGCCGCAGGATGACGGTCGAGGTGATGCCGTCGACGTCATAGTCGCCGTGGATGGCAATCCGCTCGCGTGTCGCGAGGGCGCGCTCGAGGCGCTCGACCGCGACGCGCATGTCGGCGAGCAGGAACGGATCGTGGAGGTGATCGAGCGACGGGTGGAGGAACCGCTCGGCGCTCTCGGGATCGGCGAGGCCGCGCATGCACAGCAGCCGCGCGACCGTCGGGCTGAGGCCGAGCGCGGCGGCGAGCCCGGCGGTGGCGGCGTCGTCGCACGGCAGGTGATGCCACAGCAGGGACTTGCGCATCGGCGCGGTCAGCTTTCCAGCTTCGACGCGGGGGTCGGCTGGTCGCTGTCGACGAACGCGCTGCCTTCCTCCCCCATGCGGCGGAACTTGTCGTAGCGCAGCTGCAGCCGGTCCTCGACGGTCAGCGCCGAGACCTCGGCCAGCGCCGCCGCCAGCGCCTGGTCGACCAGCGCGGTCGCGGTATCGGGGTCGGTGTGGGCGCCGCCGGCCGGCTCCGGGACGATCCCGTCGACCAGGCCGAGCGCCAGCATGTCGGGGGCGGTCATCTTGAGGGCGGCGGCCGCCTCGACCTTGCGGTTCGGGTCGCGCCACAGGATCGCGGCGCAGCCCTCGGGCGGAATGACGCTGTAGACCGAGAACTCCTGCATCAGGACGCGGTCGCCAATCGCGATGCCGAGCGCGCCGCCGCTGCCCCCTTCGCCGCAGACCACCACGATGATCGGCACCTCGAGCATCATCATCTCGCGGAGGTTGACGGCGATCGCCTCGGCGACGCCGCGCTCCTCGGACTCGACGCCGGGATAGGCCGCCGGCGTGTCGATGAAGATGATGATCGGTCGGCCGAACTTCTGCGCCAGCTGCATCACCCGCAGCGCCTTGCGGTAGCCTTCCGGGCGCGCGTAGCCGAAATTGCGGTAGATCTTCTGCTTGGTGTCGGTCCCCTTCTGGTGGCCGATGACGACGACCGGCTCGCCGCGGTAGTGGGCGAGGCCGCAGACGATGGCGTGGTCGTCGGCGAACCGGCGGTCGCCGTGCAGCTCGTCCCAGCCGGTGAACAGCCGCTCGACGTAATCGAGCGTGTTCGGACGGGCCGAGTGGCGCGCGACCAGCACCCGCTGCCACGGCGTCAGGGTAGCGTAGATCTCGGCGCGCAGCTCGTCGGCGCGCTTCCGCAGCGTCGCGATCGAGCGCTCGCGCTCCGCCGTCCGCGGCATCAGGCTGAGCGCCTCGATCTCCTTCAGCAGGACGCCGACCGGCTCTTCGAACTCGAGGATGTCAGCTGGCATATTGGCTCACCGCAGCTCCACCGTTCCCGCGCCGCAGAGCCGTTCGAGCTCCGCGACCAGCTTCTCCGACGGCCGGACCCGCTGCGCGACATCGGCGCGGACCCGCAGCGGCCGGGGGCGGCCGCTGACGTCCAGTTCCAGCGACACGCGGCGATCGCCGCGATGCCGGGCGAACAGCTCGGCGAGCGCCTCGAAGGTCGGCCGGCCGTGCGGCGGCACCGCCAGATGGATCGCCACCTCCCGGGTCGTCCGCTCCTTGAGCTGGGCGATTGGCATCAGCTCGGTGGCGACGATCCGCGCCGATTCCTCGTCCTTCTCGAGCTTGCCGCGGACCAGCAGCATCGCGTCCGCTTCAATCACCCCGCCGTGCTTCGCGAAGGTCTCGGGGAAGACCACCACCTCGAGGCTGCCGGCGACGTCGTCCAGCATGAAGACCGCCATGCGATCCCCTTTCTTGGTCTTCAGCGGGCGCAGCGCCGAGACGATGCCGCCGAGCCAGACGTCGGGCTCGGAGCCGGTCAGGTCGGCGAGCCGGCGCGCCCCGAACGTTGTCAGATCGTCGGCGAAGCGGTCGAGCGGATGGCCGCTCATGTAGAGGCCGAGCGATTCCTTCTCGCCGGCGAGCTGCTGCATCTCGGTCCACGGCAGCGCGTCGGGCAGCGCCGCGGCATGGGCCTCGGGCTCCTCGCTGCCGCTGCCGCCGAACAGTTGCGTCTGCCCCTTGTCGCGATCCCGCTGGTGGCGGCCGCCGTGCTCGATGGCGCGGTCGACCGCCGCGAACAGCCGAGCGCGGCGGGCGGCGACGCTGGCGGTATCGGGCAGCAGCGCGTCGAGCGCGCCGGCCTTGACGAGGCTCTCGAGCACCCGCTTGTTGACCAGCCGGAGGTCCGAATGCTCGCAGAGGGCGTAGAGCGAGTCAATCCGGCCGAGCGCCTGGCGGGCGCCGAGCATCGACAGGATCGCGCCCTCGCCGACGTTCTTGACGGCGCACAGGCCGAAGCGGACGGCGCCGTCGACGACCGTGAACGCCAGCTGGCTCGAGTTGATGTCGGGCGGCAGGATGGTGACGCCGAGGTCGCGGCACTCGCCGAGATACATCGCCAGCTTGTCGGTGTTGGCGGCCTCGATCGTCAGCAGCGCCGCCATGAAGTGCGCCGGGTAGTTGGCCTTGAGGTAGCCGGTCTGGTAGGCGACCCAGGCGTAGGTCGTCGAGTGCGACTTGTTGAAGCCGTAGCCGGCGAAGAACTCCATCAGGTCGAAGATCTTGCCGGCCTTCTTCTCGTTGACGCCGTTGGCCGCGGACCCCGCCATGAAGGCCTCGCGCTGCTTGGCCATGACCTTGGGGTCCTTCTTGCCCATTGCCTTGCGGAGCATGTCGGACTGGCCCATCGTGAAGCCGGCGAGGACCGCCGCGATGCGCATGACCTGTTCCTGGTAGGCAATGACGCCGTAGGTATCCCCGAGGATCGGCGCCAGCTGCGCCAGCTCGTACTTGACCTCGGTCTTGCCCTGCTTGCGCGAGATGTAGTCGTCGACCATCCCGCTCTTGAGCGGGCCGGGCCGGTAGAGCGCGTTCAGCGCGATCAGGTCGTCGAGCCGCTCGGGCCGGGCCTTGCGGAGCAGCTCGCGCATGCCGGAGCTCTCGAACTGGAACACACCGTAGGTCTGGCCGTCGCAGAACAGCTGGTAGGTCCTGGCGTCATCGAGCGGAATCGCGTCGATGTCGAGGGTGATGCCCTCGGTCCGCTTGATCTCGTCGAGCGCGTCGCGGATCAGCGTCAGCGTGCTCAGCCCGAGGAAGTCCATCTTGAGGAGGCCGACCCGCTCGACCTCCTTCATCGCCCACTGCGTGACGATTTCGTCCTTCTGGCTCTTGTAGAGCGGCACGAACTCGGTCAGCGGCCGCGGCGCGATCACCACCCCGGCGGCGTGGACCGAGGCGTGGCGGGTCATCCCCTCGAGGCGGCGCGCCACCGCGAGCAGCTCGCGGATCCGCTCGTCCTTCTGCTCGAGGTCCTTGAGCACCGGGCTTTCGATCAGCGCCTTCTCGAGCGTCATGTCGAGCGCCGGCGGAATCGCCTTGGCGACGCGGTCGGCATCGGCGTACGGGATGTCCATCACCCGCGCCACGTCGCGGACCACGGCGCGCGCCTTCATCGTCCCGAAGGTGATGATCTGGGCGACGTTGGCGCGGCCGTACTTGGCGGTGACGTATTCGATGACCTCGCCGCGGCGGCGCTCGCAGAAGTCGATGTCGATATCCGGCAGCGAGACGCGCTCGGGGTTGAGGAACCGCTCGAAGATCAGGTCGTACTCGATCGGATCGACGTCGGTGATCCACAGGCAGTAGGCGACGAAGCTGCCGGCCGCCGAACCGCGGCCGGGCCCGACCGGAATCCCCTGCTCGCGGGCGTGGCGGATGAAATCCCACGTGATCAGGAAGTACCCCGGATACTTCATCTGCTTGATCATGTCGATTTCGTAGGTCAGCCGCCGCTCGTACTCGTCGATGGTGTGCTTGAGCACGCCGCGCTCGGCGAGCGCCCTGAGCCGCGGCAGCCGCTTGACGAAGCCCTCGCGGACGACGTGCTCGAAGTAGTCGTCGAGCGTGAAGCCGTCCGGGACGTCGAAGTTCGGCAGGTGGTTGACGGTGCCGCTCAGGTCGACGTGGCAGCGCTCGGCGATGCGGACGGTGGCGGCGAGCGCGTCCGGGAAGTCGCCGAACACCTGCGCCATCTCGTCGGCGGTCTTGAGGTAGAACTGGTCGCCGTGATAGCGCAGCCGCTCGGTGTCGTGGACCGACTTGCCGGTGCCGATGCAGAGCAGCACGTCGTGCGGCTTGTAGTCGGAGTTCTGCAGGTAGTGGACGTCGTTGGTGGCGACCAGCTGGAGGCCGAGGTCGCGGGCGATCGGCTGCAGCCCGACGTTGACGACGCGCTGGTCGTCGATGCCCTGGTACTGCATCTCGAGAAAGAAATTCTCCGGGCCGAGAATGTCGCGAAACGCCGCCGCCGCGGCCACCGCCTTGTGCTGCTGCTCGGTGCGGATGCCGGTCGCGACCTCACCCTTGAGGCAGCTGCTCAGGCCGATCAGCCCCGTGGCATGCTGGGCGAGCAGGTCCTTGTCGATCCGCGGCTTGTAGTAGAAGCCCTCGGTGTAGCCGGCCGAGACCAGCTTGATCAGGTTGTGGTAGCCCTCGCGCGTCTCGGCGAGCAGGACCAGGTGGTTGGCGGTCTCGCCCGGCGTGCCGCTCCGCGTCCGGCGATCGCCCGGCGCGACGTAGACCTCGCAGCCGAGCACCGGGTTGATGCCGCGCTTGCGCGCCTGGTCGTGGAAGATGATCGACGAGAACATGTTGCCGTGCTCGGTGATCGCCACCGCCGGCATCCTGAGCTCGACCGCCTTGTCGAGCATCTCCTCGATCCGGCAGGCGCCGTCGAGCAGCGAATATTCCGAGTGCAGGTGCAGATGGACGAACTCCGACATCATTCCCACTCAATCGTTGACGGCGGCTTCGAGCTGATGTCGTAGACGACCCGGTTGATGCCCTTGACCTCGTTGACGATCCGCGACGAGATCGTCGCCAGCAGCTCGTGCGGCAGCCGCGCCCAGTCGGCGGTCATGCCGTCGCGGCTGTCGACGGCGCGGATCGCAATCGTGTACTCGTAGGTCCGGGCGTCGCCCATGACGCCGACGCTCCGCACCGGCAGCAGCACCGCGAACGACTGCCACAGGCTGCGGTAGAGACCGGCGCGGCGGACCTCCTCGGCGACGATCGCGTCGGCGCGGCGGACCAGATGCAGCCGCGACGCGGTCACCTCGCCGAGGATCCGCACCGCCAGGCCGGGGCCGGGAAACGGCTGCCGCCAGACGAACTCGTCGTCCAAGCCGAGCTCCTTGCCGACCAGCCGGACTTCGTCCTTGAACAGCAGCCGCAGCGGTTCGACCAGCTTGAAGCGCATCCGCTCCGGCAGCCCGCCGACGATGTGGTGGCTCTTGATGACGTGCGACGGACCAATCACCGAGACGCTCTCGATGACGTCCGGGTAGAGCGTCCCCTGGCCGAGAAAATCGAACGCGCCGAGCTTCAGCGCTTCGGCCTCGAAGACGTCGATGAACGCGGCGCCGATGATCTTGCGCTTCTGCTCCGGATCGGTGACGCCGGCGAGCCGGTCGAGAAACAGCGCCGCGGCGTCGGCGAAGACGAGCGGCAGCTGCAGCCGCTCGAACCGGGTCCGGATCTGCGCCGCCTCGTCCTGGCGCATCACGCCGTTGTCGACGAAGATGCAGGTCAGCCGGTCGCCGATCGCGCGGTGCATCAGGACCGCCGCCACCGTCGAGTCGACGCCGCCGCTCAGCCCGCAGACCACCCGGCCGTCGCCGACCTGGGCGCGGATCCGGTCGGTCGCCTCCTGCACGAACGACGACATCGTCCAGTCGCCGGTACAGCCGCAGACCTGGTAGGCGAAGTTGCGGAGGATGTCGAGGCCGTGATCGGTGTGCGCCACCTCGGGGTGGAACAGCAGCGCGTAGAGCCGCCGCGCCCGGTCGGCCATCGCCGCGACCGGCGCGTTGGCGCTGGTCGCGGTGACCTCGAAGCCGGCCGGGGCGCGCTGCACCAGATCGCCGTGGCTGGCCCAGACCCGCAGGTCGCGCGGCAGCGCCTGAAACAGCGGCGCCTCGGGCTGGACCGCGATCGTCGCCAGCCCGAATTCACGGTGCGGCGCCGCCGCCACCTCGCCGCCGAGGGCGTCGGTCATCAGCTGCATCCCGTAGCAGATGCCGAGCACCGGAACGCCGGCCGCGTAGATGCCGCCGTCGCAGCGTGGCGAGCCGGCCTCGGAGACGCTCTTCGGCCCGCCCGACAGGACGATGCCGGCCGGCTGGCGCCGCTGGATCTCGGCAAGCGGCGTATCGAAGGGCAGGATCTCGCAGTAGACCGACAGCTCGCGGAGCCGGCGCGCAATCAGCTGCGTGAACTGCGAACCGAAATCCAGGACGACGACAGTTTGATGATTCACAGGGAGAGGGGTCCGGGAGACTCGGTTCATCCGAGACTGGATATGCCCCTTATTATAAGGGGTGCCTTCCGTCCGCACCACACTTCTTCCGTGGCTGTTCAGCAGCATGTCAATCGCGCTGCCGCCAGTCCAGGCGCCGCCGGCGCCCGCCCCGGTCGCGCCCGCCGCCCCGG
>JANMWI010000127.1:0-29792 GCA_031393955.1 Acidobacteriota bacterium | reverse complement strand
TGACGAGCTCCTCGTCCGGGTGCTTGTGCGGGGCGTGCGGCGATTCCCCCTTGTTGAGGGTGGTGATGTGCATCTCGAGCTCGTCGAGCGTGGCGGTCGGCTGCTGCACGACGGTGCGGACGCTGCCGACCTTGGTCGGCTTCGCCTCGAGCGCGTTCCAGTCGAAAATCCGCGAACCCATCACCGGCGCGCTCGCCCGCAGCCCGGCCGCGGCGGTCAGGGTCACGACCGACGCGCAAACGGCGACAACGACATCACGACGATTTATCATCACTGGCTCCTTATACACAGCTCTCAGCTCTCAGCTCTCGGCTGTCAGCTCGCTCTCGTTCTCGGCTCTCAGCTCTCAGCTGTCAGCTGTCAGCTACTCGGTTCCGGTTTTCGGCTCGTCCAGGAGCGCTTGGTACACAAGGGTGGAAAATTTCGCACCGACGTCCGACGAGCCTGGCATCAGCTGGATCATCATCACCATCACGACCCGGCCCGACGGGTCGACGCGGTAGGTCGAGCCGTAGGCGCCCCCCCAGCTGTACGACCCAACCGACGCCAGGCCGGCGGCGCCGTAGCGGTCGACGGTCTCGAACCCGAACCCGAAGCCAAGGCCGGTCGTCGAATGCAGCGTCCCGGACTGGTTCGTCGTCATCAGCGCGACCGCGCGGGGGGAGAGGATGCGGACGCCGTCGAGCGCGCCGCCGTTGCGGGTCATCTCGAGGAAGCGCGCGTAGTCGCGGGCGGTCGAGAGCAGGCCGGCGCCGCCGGAAAAGCTCTTGCGCGGGCCATCGACGTAATGCCCCTGGCCGCGCGCGCCGTCCGGGGCTCGCACGATGTGGCCGTCGGGGCCGCTGGCATAGACCACCGTCAGGCGATCGCGCTGCTGCGGCGGCAGGTAGAAGTGCGTGTCCTTCATCTGCAGCGGCCCGGTGATCCGCTCCGCGATGAAGCGGTCGAGCGGCATGCCGGAGGCCCGCTCGACGACACAGCCGAGGATGTCGGTGTTGTAGCCGTAGACGTAGGACTCGCCCGGCTGCGCGGCGAACGGCAGCGTCGCCAGGCGTTCGATCGTGTCGCAGATCGGTTCGTCCTTGTCGGCGAAATACCACCCGAAGCCGGCCGCCGGTCCCAGCCCCTTGGCCTCGTACAGCGCCGCTTCCGCCTTCCCGGTCCCGTAGGAGATGCCGGCGGTGTGCGTCAGCAGATCGCGGATGGTGATCGGCCGCCTGGCGGGAACCGCGAAGACCGCGCCGCTGGCCTCGCTCGTCACCATCGTCTTCGCGAACGCCGGGATGAAGAGGCTGACCGGATCTGTCACCGCCAGCTTCCCCTCCTCCATCAGCGACAGGATCGCGACGCTCGTCAGCGCCTTGGACTGCGAGGCAATCCGGAAGATGCTGTCGGCCGCCATCTTCCGTCCCGCCTCCTTGTCGCTCCAGCCGAACGCCCGTTCGTAGACCGGGCGTCCGTCGCGCAGCACCAGCACCACGGCACCGCCGAGGCGCCCGTCGTCGATGGCGCGGTTGAACAGCGCGTCGAGCCGTCCCAGCCGCTCGGTTGAAACACCGCCCTGGGCCGCGGCGGCCGCCGGTACGGTGGCGGTGCGTTGGGCGCGCGGCGCGGCCGGGAGGACCAGCGCGACAACAAGCAGTAGTGCGAACCTGAGTTTGAGCATCCGCGCATTGTGCCAGCCGGCCGCCGCCATCGCAAGCGCCGCCTGCACCTATGCCGTCCTGACCTGCGGGATCCGCTCGGCGGCCGGCGGCAGCCGAGGGAAATCGGTGAACGGCGCCGCCTGGTACCAGTATGCCGTCGAGAAAAAGCTGTCGGACCGGTCGTTGGCGTGGCCGTGCTCCATCGTGTGCTTCAGGTAGCGATCGAACGTCACCGGGTTGTCGCCGTGCCAGCGGTAGCAGCAGTAGCGCCCGCCGACCCGTTCCGGGTTGACGATCTGCGGCGCGCCGTACATCGCGTGGCTGAACGGCGTCGCGCCGTCGCGGCCGCCGAAGTTCCAGCTGCCGAGAAAGTAGTCCTCGCTGCCGGTGCCGACGATCGCCGGCTTCGACTCGTCGTCTATGAAGATCATCTCGTCGCCTTCGCCCCACCAGCCGCCGGCGTTGAGGAGCGCCCCGAGCGTCACCCCCATCAGATGGCCGCGGCCGCGCGTCTCCATGTAGACGTAGTTGTCGCGCCCGTCAGGATTGAGCTTCGGGCCGGCCGGACCCGCAAGCGCCGGCTGCGCCGCGGTCGGACGCTGGCGGTACTGCGCGTGGAAATACATCGCGTCGTCCGGGAGCGACGGCACCGACAGATAGTCGATATTGGAGTACAGGGACCCGACTTCCTGAGCGCCCTCGTTGGTAATCGTCAGCCGGGCGGAGCGCTTGTAAGGCATCGCGAAGTAGCAGTTCAGGGAGCGCCCGGGCGAGCACGCCAGATACTGGGACTCGTAGATGAAATAGGAGTTGAGGTTGAGCCCGAAGAAATCGCCGACCGGCACTTCGATGCTCGGCTTGTCGTTGCCGTCCCAGTAGCCGCGGAGGACGAGCTCCTTGAGGTGGTCGCCGCTGCGCGCCGCAATCGTGAACCAGATATGCGTGATCACGCCGGGGCCGGTGGCATTGAAGACCTCCTTGACCGCACCGGCGGCGACCGGCCAGCGATCGCTGTTGCCGCCGGTCGTATCGAAGCTCGACTGCTTGAGCGACTTGTAGTGCTGCGCCCGGGCGTACTGCGGCAGGAACGGCAGGTCTCCCACGCCGTGCGCCTGTGCCGGAGGCACGGTCGGGCGCGGCTGGGCCGCCGCCGGCGTTGCCCCCGCCAGCGCTCCGGCGCTCAGGACGCCCTGCAGAAATCCGCGTCGATCGCTTCGTCTCGATGCCATGCGCGCCTCCTTCAACGTCAGCCTGTTCGGGCCGGCCCGCAGCGCCGCGCCTGTCCGGCGTGAGAGTGTATCCGAGGAGCCGGCCGGGCGAACACTGCGGCGTCGGGCCTCGAGACGGCCGGTGGTATCATCCCGCCCGCATCCATTCCGACCCTGCTCCAGGAGATCGATGAGCCTTCGACCCCGCCCCCATCACCTCGTCGTGGCCGCCGGCATCCGCGCGGCACTCGTCGCCGCCGCCTGTGCGGCCGTCATCGCGCAGGCTCCCCCGTCGCCGGCTCCGCAGGGCCAGGCGGCACCGGCGCAGCCGCCGTCCGCCGCCGCTGCGGCGGCGCGCGCCGCCGCCGACGGCCCGGTCCGCGACGAGCGCGGCGCGATCATCGGCTTTACCGGCCTGGCGGAGATTCCGGGAACGCCGTGGCGCATTCACGACGCCGCCCGCCCCCATCCCAGGGTGGTCACGCCCGGCACGACACCGGGAGCGCCGCCGGCGGACGCGCTCGTCCTGTTCGACGGCAAGGACTTGTCACGGTGGGGGCAGATGCAGAACGGCCAGATGGTCGACTCGAAATGGCCGGTCCACGACGGCTACTTCGAGACCGGCGCCGGCAGCGGCTCGATGATCACCCGCGACAGGTTCGGCGACGTCCAGCTGCACCTCGAGTTCGCCACCCCCAGCCCGGGCCGCGGCGCCAGCCAGGATCGCGGTAACAGCGGCGTCATCTTCATGGGCCGCTACGAAATCCAGGTGCTCGATTCGTACGAGAACGTCACTTACGCGGACGGCCAGGCGGCGTCGATCTATGGCGAATATCCGCCGCTCGTCAACGCGGCGCGGAAGCCGGGCGAATGGCAGACCTACGACATCGTCTTCGTGGCGCCGAAGTTCAATGGCGCTTTGCTCGTCGCCCCGGCCTACGCGACCGTGATCTGGAACGGCGTGGTCGTCCAGCATCGGCGTGCGGTCATGGGGCCGACCTCCCCGACCCGGGTGCCTCATGGCTACGTCGCCCACGACGCCGAGCTGCCGCTGACGCTGCAGGACCACGCGCACCCCGTGCGCTACCGCAATGTCTGGATCCGGCGGCTCGCCGGCTATGACGTGCCGGAACAGCAGTAGCGGGTCAGCGCCACTCGGGCGAGTATCCGCGGTCGCGCTGCCGCTTCTCGACAATCAGGCTGAGCGAGAAGAGCGCGAAGACTTCGGCGAGGCCGATGAACGCGTAGATCGCGAAGCGGTTGAAGGCGCTCGGGCTGGGAAAGCACACCGTTTCGGCGTCGAGGCACGCCTGCACGGCGCGGTCGATCTCGACGTACTCGCGCATGATCAAGGCAAACGCGGTCCCGAAGATGATCGCCGTGCCGACGATGTTCCCGAAGATCATGCCCCCCTTGCGCCAGAACGGGAAAGCCGCCACCATGCTCACGGCCGGCGGCGCCAGCAGCATCAGCACAATCCAGCGCCAGGCGAGGCCGTTCAGCGCGCCGGTGGGCTCGGTCACGCGCCGGCCGCCGCCGGCGGCACGCCGTCGAAGAACTCGACGACGCCGGTTTCGAGCGAATATTCCGCCCCGACGACGACCAGCCCCTCGCGGTGAATCAGCTGCTCGAGCACCTGCGATCCGTGGCGAAGGTGGTTGGCCGAGGCGCGGACGTTGGCCCGCACCGCCTCCCTGACGAGCGCCTCGTTATCGTCTTTCAGGCCGGTTCTGAGCAGGCCCTCAACCGACGGCCGGACGCGGTCGACAATCGACTGCAGGTTGCGGGACTGACTGCCGGTGGGCTGCTGCAGCTGCTCGAGCGTGGCGAGAATCGCGCCGCACTGCGAGTGGCCGAGCACGACGACCAGCCGCGTGTGATAACGCTCCGCCGCGAACTCGACGCTGCCGACCTGCGACGGCGCGACGATGTTGCCGGCGACGCGGATGACGAACAGGTCGCCGAGACCGCGGTCGAAGATGATCTCGGCCGGCACCCGCGAGTCGGAGCAGCCGAGGATGATCGCAAAGGGCTCCTGGCCGGCAGCCAGCTCGGTCCGGCGTTCCTGGCTCATGAGCGAATCGCCCCGCCGCACTTCGTAGACGAAGCGGCGATTGCCTTCGCGGAGGCGATCGAGGGCTTCGGCGGCGGAAATCACCGCGCCGCCCGCCCGGCAAGATTCAAGGTCATGGCGTCCATACTATCAACGGCGCAGCAGGACACGCTAGAAACCGGCAGGCCGCTCTGCCGCGACACCGAACGCGCGTTCGAGGGCGACGCCGGCGGCCCCCAGCACGCCCTCGTCGAACAGCCGGCCGAGCAGGGTGATGCCGTGCGGGACGCGCCGCGGCGGGCTGAACTTCGGCAGCGGGTGCGCCGGGTCCGGCGCCCAGTCGCTGCGCGCTTCCGAGACCTCGACGAACCCGGCGCGCAGTGTCAGCGATGGATGGCCGGTGAAGTTGGTGATCGTCAGCTGCTCATCGCGCAGGGACGGGACGATCAGCAAGTCGACAGCCGCGAAGATGCGCGCCATCTCCACCGCGACCTTACGGCGCAGCCGGTCCGCCTGCACCGTGTCGACCGCGGAGAGGAACCGCGCCTCGCGAAACAGGTTCGGCCACGCGTCCTTCACCTGAACCTTGAGCGTGCCGAGCTGGCCGTCGAGCGCCAGGTCCTCGAACGACGCCGCTCCTTCCGCGAACAGGATCGGCATCAGCGAGCTGAACGGCCAGTCCGGCAGCGTCACTGCCTTCAGCTCCATCCCGAGTTTCTTGATCGCCTCGATCGCCGCCCGATCGACGTCGGTCGCCGGCGACTCGTTCATCCACGGCGCGACGTAGCCGACCGTGAGCCCGGCAACCGGAGCGGTGGCGTCGAAGTCGAGCCGGCTCGGCACGCTCGACGGATCGCCGGCATCGGGGCCGCTGATCGCTGCCAGCACGAGCATGGCGTCTTCGACCGACCGGGTCATCGGCCCGAGTTTGTCGAGCGACCAGCACAGCGTCATCGCCCCGGTCCGCGCCACGCGCCCGAACGTCGGACGCAGGCCGGTGACGCCGCAGCGCATCGCCGGCGACACGATGCTGCCGCCGGTTTCGCTGCCGATCGAGAAGGCGACCAGCGCCGCCGCCGTCGCCGCCCCCGGTCCGGCGCTCGAGCCCGAGGCCCCCTCCTCGGGCAACCACGGGTTCATCGTCTGGCCGCCGAACCAGATGTCGTTGAGAGCGAGCGCTCCGAGCGAGAGCTTCGCCAGCAGCACCGCGCCGGCGGCGTCCAGCCTGCGCACAACCGCCGCGTCGGCTTCCGGCACCCGGTTGCGGAACGGCTCGGCGCCGTAGGTGGTGAGGATGCCCTTCGTGTCGAGGAGGTCCTTGACGCCGTACGGAATGCCGTGCAGCGGGCCGCGATACCGGCCTGCGGCCAGCTCCGCGTCTGCCTGCCGCGCGCGCATGAGCGCGTGATCTTTCGTCACGGTGATGACCGAGCGAATCTTCGGGTCCAGCCGTTCGATGCGGGCCAGGTAGATGTTCGTCAGCCGCTCCGACGTGATCTGTCTGGACTCGATCCAGCGCGACAGTCTGGTGACCGGGGCGTGGGCGATCGCGTCGTCCGACGCCGGCAGCGCGCTGCCGTCGCCGCTCGATCGGACGAACCGATCGCGGGCCGGCAAGACCGCGACGCCGGGCAGGACCGGATTCCAGAGGGTTGCGGGCGGGTCGGTCACCGCGATCGCCACTTTTCGCGGTCCGGTCCGCCGCTCCAGGTACGGCGCCATGGATGTCCGCCACGCGCCGGCCGCCTGCTGCCGCTCGGCGGGCGTCAGCGTCACCTGCAGCAGCTTCTCCGCCTCGCCGAACGTCGCCGGCGTCACCTCGGGGCCGGAGCCGGCGCCGGTGCCGAACGTCGGCGGCGCGCCCGGCGTGGCGGCCGTCGACTGGGCGCCAGGGCCTGGCGCCTGGTCGCGGCAGGCGGCGGCCCCGACCAGCAAGCCGAGCGGCGCGCGAACGAGGAACTGACGGCGGGTGTTCACGGCGCTACTTTCCGCGCAGCTTCGCGACCGGCCCGTCGACGCCGTTGGGCAGCTGGACGTCGGCCAGCTGATCGTCGTCTTTGACCTCGTGCTTCAGCCGGGCCAGCTCCGCCTTCAGCGTCGCCGTCAACGCCTCCTGCCCCGGCTGGCCGTAGAGATTGTGCAGCTCGTGCGGATCGCGCTTGAGATCGAACAGCTCCCACTGGCCCTTCTTCCAGAAGTAAATGAGCTTGTGGTCCACGGTCCTGACGCCGTAGTGGGCGCGGGTGTTGTGGTCGCCGGGGTCGTGGTAGTAGCGGTAGTACATCGACGTCCGCCAGTCCGCCGGGGTCCGGCCGCGGAGCAGCGGCAGCAGGCTGCGGCCCTGCATGTCGGACGACGGCGGCAGGCCGGCGGCATCAAGGAAGGTGGGCGCGAAATCGACGTTCAGCGCGATCGCGCCGCTGCGGGTGCGCGGCGCAATCGCCGCCGGCCAGCGCACCAGGAACGGCATCCTGATCGACTCTTCGTACATGAAGCGCTTGTCGAAGAGGCCGTGGTCGCCGAGGAAGAACCCCTGGTCGCTGGTGTAGATCACAAGGGTGTTCCTGGACAGACCCGCCTTGTCGAGGGAGGCCAGCACACGGCCGACGCTGTCGTCGACCGACTGCACGGTCGCGAGGTAGTCCTGCATGTAGCGCTGATACTTCCACCGCGCCAGCGCCGCGCCGGTCAGTGTTGTCGTCTTGCCGTTGCGGACAACGTCGACCGAGTCGGGCTTGGTCTGCAGCCACCTCGCGAGCTCCGGCCCGGCCAGGCCGGACGGCGGCGGCCGCTTGAGGTCGCGGTTTGTCAGATCGGCAGCGACGCGCTGCTGGTTCTCGTGGAGCGCATCGGTGCGGGTCTCGTAGGTATCGTTCAGCGTCGCCGGTTCGGGGATCTGCCGGCCGGCAAACTGCGCGGCGTGCGCGGCGTCCGGCTCCCACGGCCGGTGCGGCGCCTTGTGATGCATCATCAGGAAGAACGGGCGGTCCGGCGGACGCTGGTCGATGAACTCGAGCGCGAGATCGGTGATGACGTCGGTGGCGTAGCGTCCGGTGAAAGTTTTCTGCCCCGATGCGGTGTAGAGCACGGGGTCGAAGTACGCACCCTGCCCGGGCAGGATTTCCCAATGATCGAACCCCGCCGGATCGCTCCCGAGGTGCCACTTGCCGATCATCCCGGTGTAATAGCCTGCCTGCTGCAGCAGCCGCGCCACCGTCATCCGCGCACTGTCGAAGCGGTTGAACACCGTGACGCCGTTCAGGTGCGAATACTGCCCGGTCAGGATGGCGGCGCGGCTGGGTGTGCAAATCGAGTTGGTCGCAAAGACGTTCGTCAGCAGCGCCCCCTCGCGCGCCAGCCGATCGAGGTTGGGCGTCTTGTTGACCCGCGACCCGTAGGCGCCGATCGCGTGCGCGGCGTGGTCGTCGGTCATGATGAAGAGAATGTTCGGCCGCTCCGCCCGCGCCGCTTGCGCGTACGCGCCGGCTGGCGACCACATCACGGCCAACAGGACGCCGGCTCTTACGATCCTCATCTCGCTCCTTCTCATGGGCAAGCGCGCGCTCGTCGGGCCGTCGCGGCGGCGCCGCGCCGAACCCGCGGCAATTCTCCCTCAGCCTGGCGGTGCGGGCAACAGATGGCTGGCTGTCACTTGGCCGGCGCCGGCAGGAGGTCGTCGAGCAGCGGCGGTCCCATCACCAGATCGCGGCGATGCAGCTCCACTTCATGCAGCAGATCGGCAACCACTACGGGATGCGCGTCGGCGATGTCGAACCGCTCGCCCGGGTCCTCGGCGAGGTTGAACAGCAGCGGTGGCGTGTGCTCGACGCGCGGGCCGCCCTCACCGTACGATCCGCTGGTGATCAAATGCGCCTTGTACGGACCCTTGCGCACCGCTCGCAGCTCGCTGTCCCAGTAGTAGAACAGCGCGCGGCGCGCGCTCGGGCCGGAGGCGGTCAGCACCGGACCGAGATCGACGCCGTCGAGCACGCGATCGGCCGGCAGCGCCGCACCGGCCAGCTTCGCGGCGGTGACCAGCAGATCCATCTCGGAGCCGATCTCCGTCACGATCGCCGGCTGGATCGTTCCCGGCCACCAGAAGATCGCCGGCGTCCTGACCCCACCTTCCCAGGTCGTCCCCTTGCCGGCGCGCAGCGGCCCGGCGGACCCGCCGTGGGCCCGGAACGGCAGCCACGGCCCGTTGTCGCTCGTGAACACGACCAGCGTCCGGCGGTCCAGCCCTGCCGCCTTCAGCGCATCAAGTACGGTCCCGGTGCTGGCGTCGATCTCCTCGACGACGTCCCCGAACGTGCCGGCGGCGCTGTGGCCTTCGAACTCGGCCGAGCGGGCGAGCGGCACGTGCGGCAGCGAGTGCGCGAGATACAGGAAGAACGGCCGTGATCGATTCTGGTTGATGAACCGCACCGCCTCCTCGGTGTAGCGTTTCGTCAGCGTCCGGTGATCGGCCGGCTGCTCGACGACGTCGCCGTTGCGCATCAGCGGGACGTTCCAGTACTCAGGCTTGGGCTCGTAGTAGGCGCGGCTCTGGTAGCCGTTCTCCCGCGGCCCGACCATCAGCATGTCGTGCGAGAACGGCAGACCGAACCAGGAATCAAAGCCCTGCGCCATCGGCAGGTATTGCGGCAGCTGGCCGAGATGCCACTTGCCGATCATGCCGGTCGCATAACCCCGGGTCTTGAGCGTTTCCGCGATCGTCACCTCGTCGAGCGGCAGGCCCTTGGCGGCGTCGGCACGGAAGACCTGGGGGGCGCCGCCGCGGGCCTTGCCGTAGACGCCGCTGCGGACCGGCAGGCGCCCCGTGAGCAGCGCCGCGCGGCTCGGGGAACAGACCGGCTGCACGTAGAAGTTGGTCCACTTCTGTCCTTCAGCCGCCATCCGGTCGAGGCGCGGCGTCCGGATATTGGGACTGCCGAACGATCCCAGATCGCCGTAGCCGAGGTCGTCCGCCAGAATGATGATGATGTTCGGCGGCGGCGGTGCCTGCGCCGCGCCGCTGACCACCGCCGCCAGCGCGACCGCCATGAGCACCAACACGCTCCGCCTTGCCGTCGACGTCATTGACCGTCTCCTCTTCCGGATAGCGCCGCGGCCCACACCATACACCCGCCGGGCCCGGCGTCCGCGTCCGCTCAGCGATCGAGGATCGGCAGGTAGGCGCGCCACGGGCCGACCGCGTCCCGATACTGCTTGGCCATGACGCGGGCGGTCTGCGCCAGGTGTCCCAGATCGTGCACCGTCCATGTCGCCAGCAGCTGGCGGAGCGTCACCGTGCCGAGCGCGGGATGCTCCCCTTCGAAGGCGAGCTCGCGGTCGGTGAGCTGCCAGCCGCGCAGCGTCGTCAGGTTGCCGGCTCTGAGGGCGGCCAACTCGTCGAGGAGCTCGGCGACGGTCTTGCCGCGGCTCTCGCGGATCTGCGCGAACCGATCGTAGGGTTCGAAGCGGCGGTTCGCCCCCTGCGCCAGGATGATGCGGGCGCGCGCCATCCAGTCCGTTCGCTCTCCGTGAATCAGGTGGCCGAGATTGTCGAACGGACTGAACGTCTCGGCGCCTTCATTGGCGTCGGTCCACTCCGGCGAGATGCCGCCGAGCAGGGAGCGGAAGGCTGCCGGGGTCCGCTCCAGAACTTCGAGTGCCAGAGGCAGATCGAACGGCTGGACACTCATTTCCGCGCCCGTTGCGGACGGAGCGCAATCGCCTCGACGGCGCGGGCCAGCCGGCGCGCGCGGGTCGCCGGTGCCTTGGCGCTCTCGATCGAATCGACATGTTCGCGCTGGTGGCTGTAACTGAGCTCCCGCCAGCGGTCCCACGCCGGAGCCCGGGCCTTGAGCGCGCGGACGAAGTCCGCCGGCGGCTTGATGACGCGGGCGTCGGCGTCGAGCGCGATCTGCACCTCGAGCGTCTCGGTTCCCTCCAGTCCGGCGGCGTCGCGGTGACTTTTCCGTAGCGCGACGAACGGCGGCCCGCCCATCGCGAAGATCGTGCTGCGGTAGATGTCGCCGTTCAGCGTGACTTTTATCGGGACGCGCACCTTCCCGAAAACCGTTTTGGGGTCGAACGTCAGCGGCGCGAAGCACGTGCCGCCGTTGCGGAAGATCGTTGTCGTGAACGTTTTGGTCGGCATAGTTCGCCTGTCTTCATGCGGTGACCGCGCCGATGAGCACGACACGCACCAGGCTCTGCCAGCCACCGAACAGAATCCGTTGCATCGTCCCCCTGGGCGATTATCAGCGACCCGCGGCCCGGCGGCGACCCTTTCGCCTGCGGATGTCGTCACTTCGTGACGCGTGGCATCACGGCAACGATCACGCCGATGGCGACGAGCAAGGCACCGGCGATACGCCCGAGATCGCCCCGGGCTTTTGCCGCTCCGCGCCAGAGAACGACGCCCTCGGCGAGACGCGCATAGGCCATCAAGGCGAACGCCTGGATCAGCAGCAGCGGCACTCCGACCGTGAGAATCTGCCACGGCACCCCCGCCTCGGCGTCCAGCAGCCGCGGCAGGAACACCAGAAAGAACACGACCGCCTTCGGATTCGCCAGCTGCACAGCCAGCCCGCGAAGCACGCCGTGGACCCGCCCCTCGGCCGCCGCCGGCGCGGCCAGGCCGCGTTCGCGGCCCGACGCCCGGAACGTTTGAACGCCCACGTAGACCAGGTAGCCCGCTCCGAGCCAGCGGAGAACGCCGGAGAGCGGCGACGCGAGGAGGAGACGGCCGAGGCCACTTGCCGCGATACAGAAGTAGACGGCATTGGCCAGCACCACCCCGGCCGTCCCCTGGGCCGCACCGCGCAGGCCCCGGTTCATCGACTCGCCCAGGACGAACAGGACCGCCGGGCCCGGGGCGAGACAGAGCGCGAGATGTGTTCCCGTGATGAGCAGCCACACGTCACCGCTCATCGTCCGGCCCCACGGAGTCGTGCCAAGGCACTACGACTCATCATTGAGGCAGACGTTCTCTGTGCCCCAGATGCCATCCCCGACCGGCGCGGGCCCATGACTTACAGCAGCCCTGGATTGCGGCGCCAGACGGCGTAGGTCAGCGCCGCGGCGAAGCTCACCCACGCCAGGTAGGGCAGGAGAAGCGCAGCGGCCAGCGGGCGCCGCCGCCGGAAGGACCTGACGGTCAGCAGGAGAAGCGCGATCAGCAGCAGGATGTCGGCCAGCGCGGCGCCGCCCTGCCGCCATCGGAAGAACAGCCAGGTCCACAGGCCGTTGCACACCAGCTGCGCGCCGTACAGCGCGATCGCCGGCCGCGCTTCCGCCCAGCCCACGGCGCGAATGACCAGCCAGGCTGCAACGGCCATCAGGACATACAAGATGCTCCACACCGGTCCGAACGCTGCCGCCGGCGGTGCCCACATCGGCTTGGCCAGCGCCGCGTAGAAGTCAGGCGCGGATCCCGAGGCCAGCGCGCCGGCCGCCGCGGCCGCGACGGTGGCGAGCACGACAAGCGCGACGGCTGCGAAGGAGCGTTTGGACGGCGATGCGACGATCATCGTTCGAAAGTTCCTTCAGTGGCGGGCGCGTCGTTCCAGATGTCCAGCGCACATCGCCACTGGCCATCCGGTTCCTTCCGCCAGACGGTGATTGACCGGCCGTGCAGCGTCATCAGCTTTCCGTCGGGCCCCGGCACAGCGGCCTTGCCGGCGACGACCGGCTGTCCCGGCGGGACGACACGAGCGTCGTCGGTCCAGTATGAGCCGATCTTGTCGACGGCGGCCCCCTTCCGGGCAGTCTCGGACCATTCCGCATCGCGCTCGAGAAGCGCCTTCCTCTCGGCAGCCGGATCGAATGCCGGCCGGGCGCAGCTGCCGATCTGGCGCGGATTTTACCAGATGTCTCCGGGCGACTCCCCGTGGCTGCGCGCGTGGAGCGTCGCATACCAGGCCGCATACGGAGTACTTTTCGCCAGATGGCGCTTGTAGTCCGGCGCGCCATTGGTCCACCACACCGGTCCCCGCTCGCCGAGGGCGCGCTTCGCCTCATCCACCGCCCGGCGCGCTGCTGCCACGGCCTTGACATCGGCGGTGTTGGCGGCGGTTCGAATCGCGCGTCTCGCCGCCATCAGCTCGCCGGTCAGGCGCCGCCGCACCGCCGTGTCGAGCGCGGGATTGGTCGCCCGCCACAGCCGACCGCGCACGACGAAGTAGCGGCCGTCCAGCGTGAAGACTGGCATCGGGTTCCCGGACCATAATCGGGATATGACCGGCCGTCCAGTGGCTCCAGGACTGAGCGTCGTGAGCGCACTCTTCGCGCTGTGTGCGTGCGCGGCCCCTGCACCGCATTCCACCGGCCGCGGCGCGGGCGAGGCGGATGCCTCGTCGACGGCTGCGGCGGCAACCGACCGGCAGCTGCCACCCCCGCCGCGCGTCGCCCTCGATGGCGTCGAGCCGGTGCGCATCGGCATGGCGGCCCGGGAAGCGGCTGCCGCGCTCGGTGGTGCAGCCGAGGGGCCCGCCAACGCTGGCGAGGCAGGCTGCGGCTGACGCCGTTCGGAACCTCGACGCTGAGCAGGTGCCCCGCAGCGCGGCCGGAAGCGTTTTCGGCCGGCGGATCCGACGTCAGCCCGCGAGCCGGCGTGCGAACGGCAGGATCGCCGGAACACGCGCGCGATAGCGCGCATACTGGTCGCCGAACACCTGCGCGAGCAGCGCCTCTTCAATCCTGATCCGCACCGCCGCGCCGGCGAGGTACAGCACGACGGCCGCCGGGATCGCCAGCGACCAGCCCAGCGCCAGCCCGGTCGCGATCAGCATGCCGAGCAAGCCTGTATAAATCGGGTGGCGGACGACCGCGTACGGCCCGTCCGCGACGAGAACGTGCACGTCGATCACCCGCGGCAGCAGGCTCCATTGCCTGCCGAGAGTGCGGATCGCGCTCAGTACGAATATCGCGGCGGCGAGCGCGGTCACGACTGACAGCGCCGCCAGGCTCCAGCCGAGCGTCGATTGGCCGAGAGGCGGCCGCCGCCAGCCGAACACCAGTTCCATGCCGGCGCCCTGCAGCACGATGCCGAGCAGTGCAGTACGGTTCCGGTGGCGCGTCCGCGCCTGCTGCGAGGGCCGGCGGCCGCGCACCATCGCGATGCCGACGGTCAGCCAGCCGATCATCAGCCCGCCGACCGAGACCATGGCGGGACCGCTCATCGATCTACTGCCGCCCGGACCACGAGCATCAGCCCGGACGCGCAGTCCAGCTTCACCGTAGAGAATCCGTCGCGGCCCTCGAGGTCGTGGATGAGCGCATCGACCTTGTCCGCGTGACCTTCCGGCCAGTTCGGTTGGGGCAGCAAGTCGTCGATGACATACACCCCACCCGGGCGCAGCAGCGCGAGTGCCTCGTCGAGGTGACTGAATTTCCCTGGCCACGCATCCGCATAGATCAGGTCGAAATGTCCGGGTGGTGCCTGCTGGAGAAATACTGCCCCATCCGTCAGGTGGAATCTGACCCGGCGGTCGGCGCCAAGATGCCGCTCTGCCACGGCGGCGACCGTGTCATCGGTATCGACCGTATCGAGCGTCGACGCGGCATCCATTCCCGCCAGGAGCCAGGCGGTCCCATGACCGGTGCCGGTGCCGAGTTCCAGAAGCCGCCCGCCGGATTTGGACGCCGCGAGCGCCGCCAGCAGGGCGCCGACCCTCGCCTCGAAAATCATGTTGAACCCCATCGCGCCGGTGTCGGACACGATGCCCTCGAGAGCCTCGGGCTGACGAATCCCGCCGCTGTGGATCATGTGCGCATCGTCCGCTGGCCAGTCTACCGCATCGCCTGGATCGGCTCGCCACAGGTGATGCGGTGCCCGTCGGGGGTGCGGAGAGCAAATTCCCGCAGCCCCCAGGGCTTGTCTGCCGGCGCCGATGTCACGAGCGCCCCCCGAGCGGTCAGCTCGCGGTAGAACGCGTCCACGCCCTCGATGTTCCAGTACGCGAAGTAGGAATGGTCTCCGAGCTCGCCGGCCGGGAGCGCGTCCGCGCACTCGCCCAGCATGACCCTGAAATTGTCACGGGTCAGAAAGCTCCACCCGTCCGCATCGATCGGATCGCGCTGGAACCCCAGAACGTCGATGTAGTAGCGCGTCGAGACCGCCAGGTCGCGCACCGCCAGCACACATCGGGAATTTGCGATTCTTGCCATGCTGTCCCTCGATTGAAAGCTGCGGCCCTTTCAGGCCTCGACGCTGACGATGTGCGCCTGCGTCTGGCCGCTGACCTCTCCCGGGCCGAAGCGCTTTGCCATGGCCGCCGCCACCAGGTCAGTGGCCTCGGCGAGGCTGTAGCCGGCCCGGCCTTCAATCTCGGCGCGCAGCGGCGTGCCGTGGCAGAACGCCGTGGCTGCCAGTCCCGGCGAGGCCGCGCGGCTTCGCGCCGTCGTCGTCTCGAACCGCGGCTGTGTCGAAAAGCCGCCGCCGGCGAGATCGCGCTCGATGGTCGCCCGTTCGTAGTACCCGTGCGGCGTGCGCGCCAGGAACCGCGGCGGGTTGCCTGGATAGGCCGCGTCGAGCGCCGCCGCCACAACGTCGGCGAAGTCGTTCTCGGCGATCCGGTCCCAGACACTGAACACGAACGCGCCTCCCGGCTTCAGCACACGGCGTGCCTCTGCGAACGCCCGTGGCTTGTCCGGGAAGAACATCACGCCAAACTGGCAGACGACGACGTCGAACGTGGCGTCGGCGAATGGCAGGTGCAGCGCATCCGCCTGGCGCCACTCGACCGGGCGGCTGGTACCGACCGCGGCTGCGCGATCCAGCATTGCCTGATTGAGGTCGGTGGCGACGATCGCGGCCGCTGCCGGCAGCCGCGTGGCGAGCGCGCGGGTCACGACACCGGTGCCGGCGGCCAGTTCGAGCACCCGCTCGGGAGCGCGGGCCGCGGTCCGGTTCGACAGGTCCAGCGCGAACGGCGCGAACAGCATCGGCACCAGATAGCGGTCGTAGAGATCCGGTATCGAGCCGCCGAAGATGTGGTCGGTATCGGCCATGGTGCCCGGAGTTTACCCTCCCAACGCGACAGCGGGCCACCCGCCTCTTGCCAGCCTGATTATGTGAGCGGTATCGGCGATGTCGTCGTCCGGCGTCACGTGTATTCCGGAGACGCCTACATCGGCGACGTCCGACAGCGCGACGCGAGCAGCCCCGTGGCCGCGGTCAGGTCCAGATCTGCGATGAGCAGCCCCTCCTGTCCGTAAGGCTGATAGCACTGCAGCGAGCCATCCGGGCGCGCGACCGCGGACGTCGTGCCTGACCCCTCGCTCGCGCAGTTCACGGAGGCGACGTAGCAGGTGTTCTCCGCCGCGCGGCACAGTATCGCCTTCTCGTGGAATGTGTTTTGGGGATCGGCGAACGTTGTGGGGCGATAGCTCCCCGGCTCGGCGTCATGTGCGTGTGGATGGAACACGACCTGCGCCCCCCGGCGCACCGCCCACCGCACCGTCTCCGGATAGCGCCAGCCTTCGTGGCAGATCACCACGCCAAAGGTGAGCGGCCCGGCGGTGAAGACGCGGCGTTCGGTTCCGAACGCGGGGTATACCGATTCTTCGGAGGGGTCGAGCTGTCCCTTGTCCTGCCAGCCAGCGATCGTGCCGTCCGGGTTGATTACACAGGCGGTGATCTGCAGCCCCCGGTCGGTGACGCGTTCGGTGCCCAGAATGACCGTGATGCGCGCACCCCTGGCGGCGTCCGCGACCTCCGCCCACGCTCCTTCGAGGAACGCGGGATCGGGCGGCGCCGATGTCGTGTTCGGCCAGCGATACCCGGGGACGAAGCATTCGGGAAAGCAGATCACCATGGCGCCCTGCCGGCCGGCCTCGGCCACTGCCGACGCCGCCAGGAGGACGGAGTCCCTGGGTGTCGGAGGCACGCGAAGGTTCGCGAGTGCGATGCGTATCGTGCTCATCTTCCAGTCTTATCAGTCGTATTCTGCATCTGTCGCGGCGTTCCGCTTGTTCCCGTCGATGCGCTCGTTCATCGTCCCGCTCAGGGGTCTCTCAGGCGCCCTTGTTCTTGTCGTCGCAGATCTTCGGCTCCCAGAGCTCGACCTTGTTCCCGTCCGGGTCCATGATCCACGCGAACTTGCCGTTCTCGTGTGATTCGGGTCCCTGGATGATTTCCACGCCGCCTGCACGCAGCTGCTCCAGCAGCTCGGCGAGGTTGTCGACCCGGTAGTTGATCATGACCGACGATTGGCTCGGGCTGAACCACTCGCTGTCGCTCCCGGCGAGGTGCCACACGGTGAGCCCTCGATCCTCGGCCGGATCGTCCGGCCACCTCAGGATCGCGCCGCCAAAGTCTGCCAGCGGCATGCCCAGGTGCGCCTGATACCATGCGGCCAGCGCCGCACTATCCCCCCTGGTCTTGAGAAAGACGCCGCCGATACCAGTAATCTTCGCCATCATCAGCCTCCTGCCTGTCTCCCCGCGTGACGAACGGCGCATCAGCGGCGAGGGCGCTGCGCGGCAGCCCGACGCAGGCTGATCGCGATATCCGGTCTCGAGCGCCATCGACTCAGCCGGCGATGCAATCGATGTCTCCTTCGCCGTCCTGCAGTCGGCGCGAGCGCTACAACGACCGCGGCGCGCGGGCGGCGGCCGTCGTGATCAACCAATCGGAGGCCGATTCTTCCGGAATGAGTTTTTTATCGCGATCTTGCCGTCCCGGAACGTAAACACATCGCACCCGGTGACCTCGACCTGCCTGCCGTCCTTCAGTGTTCCGGTGAATGTCCATTCCGAGACGCCTCTGTCGCCGGTCACGAAGTGCCGAGCACTCCCCCAATGCGCATCCGGATACTGTGCGAACACCGCGGCGTACGGAGCTGTCCCGCTCGGTTAGGAGCGTCCAGTGACGGCTGCTGCGGAACGCTTCAGTTCAGCGGCGGAATGCGCCGCGGACTGTCCGCTGCCACTGTGTTACGCGACGGTGCCTGCCTGGCGCCGTAAGACGATGTGGGTGGCCTTCTCCGACGCTACGAATTCAACGCATTCGTATCCCAACGCCCGCAAGTCGACACCTTCGAACAGCCGTTCTCCCCGACCGAGCAGAACCGGCGCGATGGCAAGGTGCAGTACATCAATGAGACCCTCACGCAGATACTGCTGGATTGTGTTCGTCCCGCCGCCGATTCGCACATCCTTGCCATTCGCTGCCTGGCGTGCCTGCTCGAGGGCCGAGTGGATTCCGTCGGTGACGAAGTGAAACGTCGTGTCCCCCTTCATCCGCAGGGGCGGCCGCGCGTGGTGCGTCAACACGAACACCGGCACATGGTACGGCGGTTCATCGCCCCACCACCCTTTCCACTCCGAGTCCGGCCAAGAGCCCCGAATCGGGCCGAACATGTTGCGACCCAGGATGCACGCACCAACATTCTTGAAACCGCGCGCGGCCAACTCGTCGTCAATCCCCGTCGTGCCACCCTCTTTGCCGAGGACGTTGTGCTGGAACGTACGAGTCGGGTAGAACCACTGAGGCAACTCCGTCCCACCCCGGCCAAGCGGATGCTGGAGGTCCTGGTCTGGTCCCGCTCCATATCCGTCGAGTGAGATGCTGAAGCTGTCTACGCGCACTCGTGTCATTTTCTGTCCTTCAATCGCGCGACTTGGTCAGGAGCGAAGACCTACGAGCCAATGAGCCGACCCAAATAGAGAGTTCCGTCGCTGAAGCCTGGAGCTTCGCGAGCGGCCAGCTCGCATTTACCCATCGGACTTGAGCACCGCCCGTAATTCTGATGCGTCCCTCCCATTCTTCCTGCCGGCTCACGTGCCAGATGAGCCGCGCGCGGTCACGAGCCAGCGCGCGTCGGGTCCATTGGCTGTTCGCCAGCGCTCGCTTCCCTCAGCACGGATCGAATCCACTTGCCGGTTGCTGCCTGATGAACCGACTTGCCCCGCCCGTCCTGGTCGGTTGCCCGTGCGCCGCGTTCGAGTAGAAGCCTGACGATGTCGGCCTGTTGTTCAAGCGCCTGCACAGAACCGCTGCCGCCGCGCCCCGTAGTTTGCACGGCAAGATGCAACGGGGTCGAGCCGGCCTTGTTGGGGCGACGCGAATCCGCCCCGCCATCCACCAGCGCCCGTACGGCCGCCAACGACCGCGTTCGCACGGCCCGGTGCAGGGGCGACACGCCTGCGCGATCCAGAGCGTTGGGATCTGCGCCAATCGAGATGAGGTACTCAATCGTCTCCGCTTGCGCCGTCGGATCCCACCGGTTCGCATCCGCCGCGTAATGGAGCGGCTCCGCTCCTCGGCGATTCTTCGCCCGACAATCTGCGCCATGCCCGACCAAGAGTGCGGCGACGTCTCGCCGAAATGCCGCCGCGGCCATATGGAGCGCCGTGTCGCCCGCATAGAGGTAATGGGCGATCTCCGCGAAAAAGAACGTCGAACTCTCCTGCCGCGACGCGCCCACGCGGGACGGCATCGCGGCAAGAGCCGGACTGGCGGTCAGGCAGCGGGTCACTCGTTCGACGTTTCCGTCTACGACCAGGCGAATGAACTCTAAGTCGGGCGACGTCATGATCCCGGTTTAGTCCGTCTGGCTGACGTTCTGCCGCTCAGCCGCGAGCGGCGTCTCAGGTGTTGTGATAACCACACAGTCTCACGCCTGAAGGCCTGGTGCGCCGGGGAATACATGGACTATCACATGGGCGTACTGGCCCCGGTCGCCGGTCTGCGTGCAGTATTTCATTTCGCCGTCCGCCGGACGGGTGAGCGTTTCCTTGTAGGCGACTCGAGGGCGTCCGACGCTGGCCTCGACGTTGAATTCGCGCCTGAGGCGGTCGAGGATGATCTGGAGGTGCAGTTCGCCGGTGCCCGCGATCACGACATCGCCAGTGGCCTGGTCGGTCTGGGTCCTGAGCATTGGATCTTCCGCCAGACAGACAGAGGCGCGCCGTCATTGATCCCACGCAACTCGTTCATCACTCTTCACGCGGTAAGCTGAATAAATCAGCGGCGTAACGTCATTGTTCAGCGTCGCGGCTCGGCGGCACCGCCGACGACGAAGCGTCCGCTGCAACTAAGTTGGAGGGTATTTTCGCGCTGTCGTTCTTTTTGCGCAGAAGCACATGCATCAGGATGATCGCACTTGGCACAATGATAAAGATGTTCGAGAGCGGAATGAATAAGAGCGCGAGCGCGGCTGTAGCGCTGTTGGGATTTACGAACACCTCGAAATGAGCAATCACGTCGAATGCCAGGGCCACGGATGCGCCGACTATCGCAGGGATGGCTGTACCACTACGACCCAGCACATCACGTATGGGAGCATCGGCCACACGAACGACCAGTGGTCGGGATATCTGGACAAGAAGTAAGCCTCATAGTCGTACAATAAGGAAGCTGCGACTCCTAATCCAGCGGCAATAGCAATTTCGGTGCGATTGTTCGTCATGCGGTCCAACGATCTGCCGCTCAGCCGCGGCGGCTCATGATTGCAGCCGCCGCCGTCGGCGGCAACCGCTGGTTAGGTTGCACCTCAATGTCGGCACAGGCCCTTGGGTATCCAGTCAGGCGCCGGCGTGGTCGGGGGTTGCGTCGAATCGTGAAGAATCAGGACCAGAGCGCGGCGTGTCTCGGTGCCGGTGGCGGTGAGGTGCATCGGCGGCCCGCCAGGCACGATCACGTGGGAACTTCCCGCTCGCCCTACCATCGTGCCTGCGGGGGTTTCCAAGCATGTCTCTCCCGTCAACGTGTACCAGGCCTCCGGGCCCGAATGCCGATGTGCGGGCGCGGTCATGCCTGGCGTGAAGACGGCCTCCATATACTGCGCGGAAAACGCCGCAGCCGTGCCGATGGGAAGCGGGCCTATCTCGGCGACGCGCACGCCTGTGGGTGGACGCCAACCGGCAGTAGCGATGGTCAGCAGCCAGACTTTTCCAAGCGATTCCACAACCGTTCCCTGTGCCCCCTTCGCGCGTTCCGCCTCCGCACGCGTGGAATAGCTGTCCAGGTGCCAGAAGACCGGCCCCGCTGGAAGCTGGCCGAGTTCGGTATTCGCGATGATCCAACACCCCACCTCGCCCGTCCGCTCGCTCACCGGCCTACAGATTTGTGCAGAGGCCTCCGCACAGACGGTGAGCGTCAAGATGATGCTGGCACAGCCAATCGTCACGCTTCGTATCCGAGGCGATTTCAAGGGCCGTCCTCCGATGTCTATGTAATCTAACGGCTTGGCGCTCAGCCGCGAAGGCGCGGACCAAGCGGTCGGCGTTTGCCCTTGGGCACTCCCGCCTTCGTCGGCTGCAAGCGCCACCGGAGCGCAATTGTCCACGGCCCCGGCCGCAGTCGGCGGCACATGCAGCGGCGACGGTGATCTGCAGGATCAGGCGAACCATCCGTCCTCCAAGGCTGGCGGGCGTCATCGATGGCCGCACCGGCTACCGTACCGGCGACAGCCGCGTGCGGACTGTGCTGCCGGCGTAGGCGCCGACGAACGCCACCGCCAGCGCCAGCACCGCCCCGTAGTTCTCCGTTCGGATCACCGCCAGCAACGGAATCCAGACGCCGACGGCAAGCGCCCACAACCACGGGCGGGCAGGGGCGAGAAAGCCGAGCACGCCGGCGCTGGCCAGCAGCGCCGCTGCCGTAACGCCGGTGTCGTCCCAGGTCGGCCGGGAATCGACGTAAGTGATCAGGCCGCCCATCACGAGCGCGACGACGATCAATAATTTCTGTACGGAAGGTCTCCTTTCGACACTCGACCGATCCCGTTTACTGCTGCCCGGAGCAAGACTGCCTCGCGCGGAGGATGCCACCCGCGGCGGCGGCGGGCGCCATCAGGCATCACGCCGCGACCCTCGACCACAGGGCACCGCGGACCCGCCGAAGATCAGGTACCCGACGATCACACCGAGGACGCGTTTGACGGCATTCATGCGCTCCTCCCCGCGGCCCGTGTGATGATCTCACCGAGGCCGGCCAAGCCGCTTCCCGCTGCGCACAGACGCGACGACCTGCACAATGGCGCTGGCGATCGTCTGCGGCTCGTACAGGTGCACTTGATGAAAGCTGGCGCGGGCCACTTCAAAGCGGCTGTTCCGGGATAATCCGGCGAGGAACGCCTCGCTCGCCACGTGCGCACGCAACTCGGTGACGTACGACTTGCCGCTGGCGCGCGCACGCCTCCGCCCAGAACTTGGCAGCCCGAACCAAAACTTGTCGGCAGGCGTGGATTCAGATACTGGGTGGCCCTCTCGGACCACTCCGTAGTCGCGAACCGGGCCTGCAGATCGCGGCCGTACGCCAGGGCGAAAAGCAGCAGCGGCGCCGAAACGCCACAGACGCGGAATGTTGTGCCCATCGTGCCGATCGCTGTTGTTGCCGAGACTGCGCTACGAGCCGCCTTTCACGTCGAGCGTCTTCTTCAGCCACTCGATCATCTCGGCTTTGTAGTGCTGCTGGTCGGCATCCTTCCACGATCCCATGCCGTGTCCGCCGCCCTCCACCGTGATGATGTCACAGCGGCTTCCCACCTTCTGCATCGCCGCGCAGAGCATCGGCGATTGCTCGTACGGCACCTGGTCGTCGCGAGTGCCGTGGATGGCGAGCAACGGCGGCATGCCCTTGTGAACGGCGAACAGCGGCGAGATTGCCTTCAACTTTGCGTAGCTCGCTTCGTCGTAGCCTTCGGCGCCGAAGAACCACATGCTGCCGCCGGTCTTCTGATGGGCGCTGATCGAGGCCATGTTGAAGCGGCCGGGATACGCCTGCCGCTGTCGGGCGATTGTTTCGTAGTCGGCCGGACCATAGATGTCGACGACGGCGGCGACCTTGGTGGCCGCGGTTTCGTGGGTTGCCGCGTAGTTCACCAGGAAGCCGCCGGCCGACTCACCGGCCAGCACGATCTTCGCGGGATCCACCTTGTACGTGGAGGCGTTCGCTTTGACCCACTTGATCGCGTTGTCGATGTCTTCCCTGGCTTCGGGGAACCGGAACTCGGGGGCCATCCGGTAATCGATACTGAACCACGAGAAACCAGCATCCGCGAGAGGCTGGAAGGTCGGCGCCATGTTAGTGGCGCGGCTGCCGCCGTCGAATCCGCCGCCGTGCACGAGAATAACCGCGGGAAACGGCCCCGGGCCATCCGGCACGTGCAGATCGAGCAGGAGGGGATGGCCACCCGGCCTTCCATATTCGATCCCCTTCTGCTCGGTGGCCGCGGCGATCAGGCTGGCGGCGCACACGAGGGCGACAATGATGGTCCTCATGAGGCGAACTCTATCAGACCTTCATGGCCGGGATTGAGGCCTGGGGTCCGATTGGCGCCGTGCGGCGCGGACAAAAAGGAGCGGTGTCCCGTCGATCACCGCCCCGGCAGGTCTATCGTTCTGACCGACCCCGAGCCCGGATCCCTGATCCGGAGCCCCACCGGCGAGCCGGTTATCGCGATTAGGGCTCCGGCACACGCGAGCATGCCCAGCTCCGCGCCTGGGCCGTGGCTTGGCCCGAGGCGAAAGTGGAGCCACCAACCGTATGCACTAGCGGCCGCCAGTACAGTGCCGGAGCCAAGGAGAGCCCACTTCTTCCTCTCGTGGTGCGGCGCTCCTTTCGTTCGGTCTAAGGTCGTGCCGCTCAGCCGCGAGTCGCCTTGCTCTTGACTGGGGCCCGCGTTCGTCTTGTCGGCTCTCGCGGCTTGTTCGGCAGCTTGCGGCGAACCTGAGCATGAGACTGCGCCACCTTTACCAAGGCTCGCAAGGCGTCATTCACCGACTGTGAGGTTGGAAACATTTCCGCCACATCGGGTTCAAGAACCACCAGCGTGGTGCCCGCGCTTGCCTGTGCGAAGTACTTGCCACGTACGCCGACCTTGAGTTGCGTCAAGTCGTACTCCGGCCGCAGGTCGTCCGGCCTCTTACGAGCGCCGTTCTTCGTAGTCATGTCGTTCCCTTGACGTCGCCCGCCTGGCGCTGATGATACGAATCCGATCGTCCGAGCGATCCGCATGCGCCACAAACAGCGCTCGGCCGCGACTCGATATGCCGATCGTGATGAACCGCTCTTCGCCGGTCGAGTGATCTGGGTCTGCGAATGTCAGCGCCAGCGGGTCGAGAAACACGGTGAGTGCCTCGTCGAATGACACCCGGTGCTTGCGCGTATTGCCGCGAGCCTTCTTCGGATCCCATTCGTACTGCACAGCTCATTGTAAACGTCGGTGGCAGGTTGGCCTCCACCAAGGCCGCCTAACGCTCCGGCTTCAGCCGCGGCGGCTCATTGTCCCGCCGGCAACCGTCGGCGGCAAGCGATTGTGAGACCGCGTGGCAAGTGGTATGACGTATTGTCATACTTATGCCGAAGACCAAAGTCGCCCTCACGCTGGACGCGGCGTTGCTCGCACAGGTGGATGACATGGTGGCGAAACGCCGGTTCCGCAATCGGAGCCAGGCGATCGAGGCCGCGCTCTCGGATAAGCTGCACCGCTTGGCCCGGACGCGGCTTGCGACGGAAGCCGCGAAGCTGCATCCCGTCGACGAACAGCGGTTCGCCGATGAGGGCCTGCTGGGAGCGCTGGACGGATGGCCCGAATACTGAGAGGCGAGGTTCGCTGGGCCGACCTCAACCCCGTTCGGGGCCACGAACCGGCCGGACAACGGCCCGTCGTGATCCTGAGCCACGATGTCTTCAATCAGCGCTCTAGCACCGTGATCGCCGTCGCCATGACGAGCCAGGAACCACGGGCGGGCTTTCCTCTCACGCTCGAAAGCCGAGCGGCCGGCTTGAAGAAACGTTCCTGGATCAGGATCCGCCAGATCCGCACGCTTTCCGTCGACCGAATCGGCACTCGACTTGCGCGGGCCAGCGAAGAAGAACTCGCTCGCGTGCTCGATGGCCTCAACGAAATCCTGGGATAGCGTCCGCGTGGTCGCTTGGCGGTCTAACGGCCAGCGTTCACCAGCGGCCGCTCATGATGGCATCGGGGGCCGTCTGGTGCAACGCGTGTGAGCGGCGCATCGGTCATTCGGCGAACATCTCCTGCAATTCAGCAAGGACTTCCGTCATCGTGTCCTCCGGCAATGCGCCCAAGCGTGTCGCCAGCCTCTCCCGGTCGACCGTTCGCAGTTGATCGAGCACCACATAACCTGACCGGCGCCGAAACCGACAAGGGATCCGCCAGGGATAGCGCTGACCCGCCGTCGTCATTGGCGCCACGATGACCGTGCGAAGCCAGCCCTGGGCCGGCTGACGGCTCGAACGATCAGGCGACCCGGCTCCGCCCGAAGCTCCACTTCTTCTGGAAGGCCAGCCTCATCGAGCAGAAGTTAAGCCGCCACCCCGAAGAGCGCACCCACCCCGGCGGTCAACGCCATTGCCAAGGCGCCCCAAAAGGTGACGCGTGAGGCTGCGGCGATCACCGGTGCGCCGCCTGCTCTGGCGGACACCGAACCCAACAGCGCAAGAAACAAGAGTGAACTGCCTGAGACACCCCACATGAGCGCGGCAGCCGGAAACAAGACAACGACCAGGAGCGGAAGAACGGCGCCCAGCGCAAACATTCCGGCGGAGGCCAACGCGGCCTGAACGGGCCGAGCCGACAAGGATTCGGAAATGCCCAGCTCATCACGCGCATGTGCACCGAGTGCGTCATGCTGCATCAACTGGGTAGCCACGTCGGAGGCCAGCGCCGCGTCCAGCCCCCGCTTGATGTAGATTGCTGTTAGTTCCGCGTGCTCGTGCTCGGGGCCCTCGGCGAGTTCATTACTTTCTCGGGCCAGATCGGCGCGCTCGGTATCGGCCTGCGAGCTGACTGAGACATACTCGCCGGCAGCCATCGACATAGCTCCAGCGACGAGCCCGGCCACGCCTGCGACCAAGATGCCCTGAGAGTCAGCCCCTGCTGCAGCAACACCCAGGACAAGACTCGCGGTGGAGACAATCCCGTCATTTGCGCCAAGGACAGCCGCCCGCAACCAGCCGATCCGGTGTGTCCTGTGTGTCTCAACGTGTCTCACGAGGCCTCGATTGTGGTGAGAGTCCGAAGCGACGCCTACGTCTGCGCTTCAGCCGCGGCGGCTCATGGTCCTACCGGCCGCCGTCGGCTGCAAACGCCGGTTGGGCCGCTATGGCAACCGAAGCATCTCACGAAATTGCGTTCGGCGGTTGGCTCCAGTCATCAAGCCACACGAGCCTAACGCCGAGGTGCTGAACGGCCGCCTCAATCCATCGCATCTGAGGAACATCCGACGGGTTCTTCCGGAGCCAATAGTGAAAAGTCGAAGGCCCCGTGTAGCCGTTGTTGATGGCTGCCAACTCGCGAAGGCGATAACCCATCCGACAGCAGGTAGAGCCGGACCTTACACCGGTCCGCGTCGACGCGCCAGGCCGGGGCAGCCGCACAAAAAAAGGGCGATGACCCTTCGGCCATCGCCCTGTAGACGTCGCCGCAGTCGGCGGACTACTCGATGTCGTCGCGCGTGAACGCCTCTTCCGGCTCGACGAAGTACTCCATCTCGCGTTCGAGCTCGAGCTCCTCGGGAGTCGGCGGCGGCGGCGGCGGCGGCTCGTCCGCCGGGATGTGCACGTGGCGGTAATACTCGAAGCCCGTGCCCGCCGGGATCAGCCGGCCCATCGTGACGTTCTCCTTGAGGCCGCGCAGGTGGTCGACCTTGCCGGAAATCGACGCCTCGGTCAAAACGCGGGTCGTCTCCTGGAACGACGCCGCCGAGATGAACGAGTCGGTCGACAGCGACGCCTTGGTGATGCCGAGCAGCAGCGGCCGGCCGGTCGCCGGGCGCCCGCCCGAGGCGATCACCCGCTCGTTCTCTTCCATGAACCGGAAGCGATCAACCTGCTCCTCGATCAGGAACTCGGTGTCGCCGACATCCTCGATCTTCACCCACCGCATCATCTGCCGGACGATGACCTCGATGTGCTTGTCGTTGATGTTGACGCCCTGCAGCCGGTAGACCTCCTGGATCTCGTTGACCAGGTAGGAGTGCAGCGCCTTCTCGCCGAGCACCGACAGGATGTCGTGCGGGTTGCTCGGTCCGTCCATCAGCGGCTCGCCGGCGCGGACGCGGTCGCCTTCCTGGACGTTGACGTGGACGCCGCGCGGCAGCGAGTACTCTCTCGGCTCGCCGCCGTCCTCGGGAACGATGATGATCTTGCGCTGCCCCTTGACGATGCCGCCGTGGCGGACGAGACCGTCGATCACGGAGATGATCGCCGTCTCGCGCGGCTTGCGCGCCTCGAACAGCTCGACGACCCGCGGCAGACCGCCGGTGATGTCCTTGGTCTTGGTGGTCTCGCGCGGGATCTTCGCCAGCACCTCGCCGGCGAACACCGACTCGCCGTCCTCGACCATCAGGTGGGCATGCGACGGCATGTGGTACTTGCGCGTCACCTTGCCGTTCTTGTCGCGGACCTCGATCAGCGGCTGCTTCTTCTCATCCGGCGAGTCGACGACGATCTTCCGGGACAGTCCGGTGACCTCGTCGACTTCCTCGTGATAGGTCACGTCGCTGACGAGATCCTTGTACTTCACGATGCCCGCGTCCTCGGTGAGGATCGAGAACGTGTAGGGGTCCCACTCGACCAGGATCTGGCCGACCTCGACCTGCTGGCCGTCGGCGACCTTGAGCCGCGCGCCGTAGACGATCGGGTAGCGCTCGCGATCGCGCCCCTTGGCGTCCTGGACGACCAGCGATCCGGTCCGGTTCATGACGACGCGCTGGCCGGCGTTGGCGTTGTCCTCCCCCTTGGTCTCGACGACCTGGAGGCCCTGGTAGCGGACGACGCCGACGTGCTTGGCGTCGAGCGTCGACTGCTCCGAGACCCGCGACGCCGTGCCGCCGATGTGGAACGTCCGCATCGTCAGCTGCGTGCCGGGCTCGCCAATCGACTGCGCCGCGATGACGCCGACCGCCAGGCCGAGCTCGACCTGCTTGCCGGTCGAGAGGTCGCGGCCGTAGCACTTGGCGCAGCAGCCGCGGCGGCTGGCGCAGGTCAGCACCGAGCGGATCCGGACCTTCTCGATGCCCCCTTCCTGGATGGCGGCGGCCTTCTCCTCGTTGATCGCGTCGTTGACGTCGACGATCATCCCGCCGGTCAGCGGGTCGATGATCTTCTCGAGCGTCACCCGGCCGATGATCCGGTCGCGCAGCGGCTCGATGATCTCGCCGCTCTCGACGATCGCCCGCGCCTCGATGCCGTCCATCGTGCCGCAGTCGATCTCGTGGATGATGACGTCCTGGGCGACGTCGACCAGCCGGCGGGTCAGGTAGCCCGAGTCGGCAGTCTTGAGCGCCGTGTCGGCCAGCCCCTTGCGCGCGCCGTGAGTCGAGATGAAGTACTGGAGCACGGTCAGCCCTTCACGGAAGTTCGACGTGATCGGCGTCTCGATGATCTCCCCCGACGGCTTCGCCATCAGGCCGCGCATCCCGGCGAGCTGGCGGATCTGCTGCTTCGAGCCGCGCGCGCCCGAGTCGGCCATGATGTAGACCGGATTGAAGTTCTTCCCCGAGTTGTCGAGGTCCTCCATCTCCGAGAACATCGCGTCGGCAATCCGCTCGGTGACGTCCGACCAGATCGCGATGACCTTGTTGTAGCGCTCGCCGCTGGTGATCGCGCCCTCGAGGTACTGTCCTTCGACCTTAATGACCTCGTCGCGGGCGCCGCTGACGAGCGGCGCCTTCTCCTGCGGAATCACCAGGTCGTCGATGCCGATCGACAGCCCCGAGCGGGTCGCGTAGGTGAAGCCGAGGTTCTTCAGGCTGTCGAGCATCTCGACGGTCTTGGCAAGGCCGTAGTGGAGGTGGCAGTACTGGACGACCTGCTGCAGCCCCTTCTTCTTGAGCAGGCCGTTGACGTACGGCATCGGCGCCGGCAGCGAGGTGTTGAAGATGACCCGGCCGACGGTGGTGTTGATGATCTTGTTGACGACCGTCTGCGCCTCGGCCTGGAGGATCGCCTGGTCGTCGCGCGCCACGGTCATGTCGAGCAGCTCGCCGGTGATCCGCAGCCGGATCGGCGTCAGCGTCTCGAGCTCGCCGGCCTCGAGCGCCAGCACGACGTCATCGGGGTTGCCGAAGACGCGCCCTTCGCCCTTGGCGCCGGGCCGCGCCTTGGTCAGGTAGTAGCAGCCGAGCACGATGTCCTGCGACGGAATCGCGATCGGCGCGCCGCTCGCCGGCGACAGGATGTTGTTCGAGGACATCATCAGCACGGATGCCTCGATCTGGGCTTCCGGACCGAGCGGAATATGGACCGCCATCTGGTCGCCGTCGAAGTCGGCGTTGAAGGCGGTGCAGACCAGCGGGTGGATCCGGATCGCCTTGCCCTCGACCAGCACCGGCTCGAACGCCTGGATGCCGAGGCGATGGAGCGTCGGCGCGCGGTTGAGCAGCACCGGGTGCTCGCGGATTACTTCCTCGAGCACGTCCCAGACCTCGGGACGCTGCTGCTCGACCATTTCCTTGGCCTGCTTGATGGTCGCGACCAGGCCGCGCTCCTCGAGCTTGTTGTAGATGAACGGCTTGAACAGCTCGAGCGCCATCTTCTTCGGCAGCCCGCACTGGTTCAGGCGCAGCTCGGGACCGACGACGATGACCGACCGGCCGGAGTAGTCGACGCGCTTGCCGAGCAGGTTCTGACGGAACCGCCCCTGCTTGCCCTTGAGGGTATCGGACAGCGACTTGAGCGGCCGGTTGTTGGCGCCGCGCAGGACGCGGCCGCGGCGGCCGTTGTCGAAGAGCGCGTCCACGGCCTCCTGGAGCATGCGCTTTTCGTTGCGGATGATGACGTCGGGTGCCTTGAGCTCCATCAACTTCTTCAACCGATTGTTCCGGTTGATGACGCGGCGATAGAGGTCGTTGAGGTCGGAGGTCGCGAAGCGGCCGCCGTCGAGCGGGACCAGGGGACGCAGTTCCGGCGGAATCACCGGG
>JANMWI010000074.1:0-35680 GCA_031393955.1 Acidobacteriota bacterium | reverse complement strand
TTAGCTCCGCCACGAAGCCGCCGGCGGGCTGCCCTTGGGCCATCCCGCGGTAGACTACGGCGGTGGATCGGGACGAAATGCTGCGCGTGCTTCGAGCCTTCGAGGCGGTCGAACTGGACTACGTCCTGATCGGCGCCACGGCAATGGGCATGCATGGTGTGGTCCGAGCGACGGAGGACGTCGATCTTCTGATTCGCGCGACCGCCGAAAACGTCGACCGGCTGCGGCGCGCTTTCAAGAGTGCGTATGGCGGCGACCCGAATGTGGAAGACATTCGCACTGAAGATCTCCTTGGGGACTATCCGGCTCTTCGCTACTATCCGCCATCTGGCGACCTGTACTTCGACGTCATCGTCCGGCTGGGCGAGGCCGCAACGTTCGACACGGTGGCGTCTGAGTGCAAGGACATCGACGGGATCCGCGTCAGGCTGGCGACGCCGGCCGCGCTCTATCGTCTGAAGCGGAATACGGTCAGACCTCTCGACCGCCAGGACGCGGCTGCGCTGCGCGAGCGGTTCGGACTCCGAGAGCCAGACTGACGTGCCGGTCCAGAGGTTTCGCTCGATTGCGGAGATGAACGCCGCGCCGGTCATTGCGGATCCGGCCGATGCGTTCGACCGGTTCGTGCGTCACTGCGCGCGCTACTGGAAGCTGGCGCCGCGCCGGTATCCGCGAGGAGTGTTCAGGTTTCGCACTCTCCAGGAAGCGCAGGCCGCGCGGCTGCGGCCGATCGATCGCAGTTGAGCGCGTCACGCCTACCGGAAGATGTCCGATTCGCCGGCGAGCTTTTGTTCCTCGGCCGCCATCCACTTCTGGAATTCGTCGGCGGACTGGACGGTGACGAAGCCGCGCATCCGGTAGTGGCCGAGCCCGCAGAGCTGGGCGCAGGCGATCTCGTACTGGAACTGGGGATTGCTGGTGCGGGCCCGCATCTCTTCGGTCGTGACGTCGGCGACGAACCAGACCGGGATCGTCAGGCCCGGCACCGCATCCTGCTTGACGCGGAATTCGGGCACGCCGAAGCTGTGAATGACGTCCTTGCTGCGGAGCTTCACGATGACCGGCGTGTTCGCCGGCAGATACAGCTGATTGAGCGTCGTGATGTCGTCCTTGCCGGCGGGGTCGGTGCGATCGAGCCCGAGCGGGTTGGTCTGGAGGTCGATCAGCGACGTGTCGGTGCGGCCGAAGACCCGATCGGGACCGGCATAGTGGATGTTCCAGGCGAACTGCTCGGCGGTGACGTGGACGACCAGCGCGTCGCTCTCCGACGGGATCCGGTCGACCCGCGCCGCCCAGAGCGGGATCGAGAAGGCGAACAGCAGGACGGCCTCGATGACCGCGACGGCGACCTCGGAATAGGTCGACGCGTGCGACGTCACGCCGGTGTAGTTCGCGACCGGATGCCGCGATCGCCGGAACCGGATCAGCGCATAGATCAGGAACCCGCCCCACCCGACGAACAGGATGAGCATGAAGATGTGGATCCAGCCGATCAGTCCGTCGATCTGCCCGCCGTGCGTCGAGGCGAGCGGCGGCAGGCCCAGCCAGTGCGTCATGGTGTCCTCGGCGACCTCTGGAGCTCCGACCATTCGGTCTCCAGCTCGGCGTCCGCGAAGTGCTTGGCGCGCTTGCGGAGATAGAGAAAGAAGCTCACGAACGCCCCCTGCACGACTAGCGTGATCGCCAGCAGGACCAGGACGCCGAGCTTGGTACCGTCGATGAGCGCGGTTTCCTCGGCCCCGAAGCACAGCGCACAGGCCTTGGCGCTCGACCCCGCGCCGAAGATCACGGCGATGGCCGCGGCCGTCGCGACCACGCGGCGCAGCGGCGCCGGCGCTCTCATCGCAGCACCCGCGTCTTGCGCAGGAACCATGAGTCGTAGGCGACCAGACCCGCCGCCACGACAAAGGCGGCGACCGCCGCGACCAGCGGGCCGGCCGCGTGCGAGCGCCCGTACAGGTCCAGGCACCAGACGCCGAACAGCACGGCCAGGGCCGCCGACAAGGCGATCAGCACCGCGTGCACGGACCTGAGGTTCATCAGCGAATCCAGAACCCGTCGTGGACGGTCAGCAGGGGCAGCGCCACCAGCGCGGCAAAGAACACGGCGGTCAGCGCCAGGACCGCGAGAATCAGCTTCTTTTCGGAGATCAGGTGCATGAAGTAGCACGCCACCAGCGATCCCTTGATGGTCGCGACGACCAGCGCCACGGTGATGGCAATCGGTATCGGCAGATGGACCCGGGAGATCGCCACCGTGATGATCGTCAGGGCCATCAGCGTGACGAAAACAGTGACGTAGACCCGGACGTGCTGGTCGATGTCAGCGGCGTGGTCGGTCGTCATGGATGCTCTCTACAGAAGGTACAGCGTCGGGAACAGGAAGATCCAGACCAGATCGACGAAATGCCAGAACAGGCCAGAGTTCTCGACCCGGTTGGTGAACCACTCCGGGTTCGTCTTCCACAGCTTCGATCCGGGAAACAGGAAATAGGCGTTCACCGCCATCCCGCCGGCGACGTGCAGCATGTGCAGGCCGGTCAGGGTGAAATAAATCGCCAGGAAATTATTGGTGCTGGGAAACAGCCCGTCGTGGAACTTGTGGCTGTACTCGACGTACTTGACCCCGAGGAACACGAACCCGAGCAGGATCGTCGCCCCCATGTAGAGCCGGAACGTCGGGAAGCGGTGGCGCTTGAGCGACGCCCACGCCATCACCATCGTCACCGACGACGAGATCAGGACGAGCGTGTTGAACGTGGCGAGCGGGACGTTGAGGATGGTGTCTCCCCGCGGCCAGCTCGGCGCCCCGGTCCGGATCAGGATGTAGCTGGCAAACAACGCCCCGAACAGCATGACCTCGGAGGCCAGGAACAGCCAGATGCCGATCTTGCCGTTGTTGAGGCCCGTATCGGGGCGCACCTCGACGGTGTAGGGAATCTCCATTCAGCTCACGCCTCGTACTGCGGCTTGAAGTCCCTGGCCGCGCCGGGAACGCTGTACTCGTACGGCCCGCGGTAGGCCTCGGGGACGGTCAGGAAGTTGCCGTGCGGCGGCGGCGACGGGGCCGCCCACTCGATGGTCGTCGCTTCCCATGGGTTCCCGTCGGTCTTCTCCCCGTTCCGGATGCTCCAGAAGAAGTTGAAGATGAACGGCAGCTGGAAGAGCGCCATGATCCACGCGCCCCACGACGACACGACGTTCAGGTGGAGCACCGGCTGCGCGAAGGCGTAGCTCGCGCCGCCGTCGAACAGCCGCCGCGACACCCCGGCCAGTCCCATCAGGAACATCGGCATGAAGATGACGTTCATGCACACCAGCGACCCGGCGAAATGGATCTTGCCGAGCGTCTCGTTCATCCTCCGCCCGGTCGCTTTCGGGAACCAGTAATAGATCCCCGCGAACAGCGCGAAGATCGTCCCTGGCGCGACGACGTAGTGGAAGTGGGCGATGACGTAGTAGGTGTCGTGCAGCGGGATGTCCGAGACGTTCAGGCCGAGCGGCAGCCCGGTCAGCCCGCCGATGCCGAACATCGGCAGGAAGGCGACCGCGAACATCATCGGCGTGTTGAACCGAATCGATCCGCCCCACAGCGAGATGATCAGCGCCGTCAGGATCGCCACCGACGGGATCGAAATGATCATCGTCGTCGTCTGGAAGAACGCCGCCATTGCCGTCCCCATGCCGGTCATGAACATGTGGTGCGCCCAGACGATGAACGACATGAAGCCGAGGAAGACCAGCGAGTAGACCATCGTCCGGTAGCCCCACAACGGCTTGCGCGTGTTGTTGGCGATGATCTCGGCGACGATGCCCATCGCGGGGAGGATCAGGACGTAGACCTCGGGGTGCGCCAGGAACCAGAAGAGGTGCTGCCAGAGGAGCGGATTGCCGCCGCCGGCGCGGGTCAGGATCTGGCCGCTGACGACCAGGCCGCTCGGCATGAAGAAGCTCGTGCCGGCCAGCCGATCCATCAGCTGCATGGTCGCCGCCGCCTCGAGCGGCGGGAAGGCCATCAGCAGAAGGAAAGCGGTGACGAACTGCGTCCACACGAAGAACGGGAAGCGCATGAAGGTCAGCCCCTTCACACGCAGCTGGATGATGGTCGTGATGAAGTTGACCGCGCCGAGCAGCGACGAGGTGATCAGGAAGATCATCCCGATCAGCCACACCGTCTGGCCCATTCCCGCCAGGACCGAGAGCGGCGCGTAGGAGGTCCAGCCCCCCTGGGCGGCGCCCCCGGGGACGAGGAAACTGAGCAGCATCGTCACGCCGCCGAGGAAGAAGAACCAGTAGCTCGCCATGTTCAGCCGCGGGAACGCCATGTCCGGGGCGCCAATCTGGAGCGGGACCACGAAGTTCCCGAAGCCGCCGACCGCGAGCGGGACGACGCCGAGGAAGACCATGATGGTGCCGTGCATCGCGCCGAGCTCGTTGTAGAACTCAGGGAGCATCGTTCCGCCCGGCATGCGCGACTCGCCGAGCACTCTGCCGAGCAGCGGCAGCGCGGCGCCCGGGTAGGCGAGCTGCCAGCGCATCAGCATCATCAGCGTGAAGCCGAACAGCAGGAACAGCAGGCCGGTGACGGCGTACTGGATGCCGATGACCTTGTGATCGACGGAGAAGACGTACTGGCGCCAGAAGCCCAGATGTTCGTGGTGGGCGTCGTGCGCGGCGTGCGACCTGGGTACGACGACAGCAGCGGACTCACTCATGCAGCTGGTCTCCCGACGCGATGGCGATGGCTATTTCGCGGGTACGGTGAACTTGAAGTCCTGGGTCTTGGTATCGCTGCCGCCGACCGTGACCGTGGCGGTTTGCGTCCCGAGACGCTCGTGCCACGCGGTGATGGTGTAGGTTCCCGGGTCGAGGCCCGAGATCGTGTACTTCCCGTCGGTGCCGCTCACCGAGAAGAACGGGTGCGTGAAGACGCCGATGTACGCGCTCATCCACGGGTGCACGTCACACTTGATGTGGAAAATCGGCTCTTCCTTGTCGAACGACGTCGTCGCTTCCTTGACCGTTGCCGGCATCGCGCGGTTGAAGGCGCGGTTGATGGTCGGCAGGGTGTGGATGTTGTGGAGGATGCCGTCGGAGTTGAGGATCTTGTAGGGCTGGCCGACCATGATGCCCATGACGTGCGGCTTGTACTGGCAGCCGTTCTGATCGAGGACCACCGGGGCCTTGGGCGCGGGGTAGGTCTTGCCGGCCGGCAGCCCCTTCGTGACCGACACCAGGATGTTGCCCATGGTGTTGCCCTTGCCGAGGACCAGCATGTCGTTGGCGACGGGTCCGGAGTGCTTCTTGGCGCACGCCGGGTCGGCATCCATGGCGAGCGGCCTGATCGTCGGGGCGGTTCCGGTGAAGGTGACGGTTCCGGTGATCGATGAGGCGGCAATGGCGGCGCCCGGCCAGCCCAGCACCGCGGCCAGCGACATTGCCAGCCACAACGTGTTCCCCGTCGCGCGCATGCTCGGCTCCTTGGTCATCGCAAAACCTCGTTTTCCGTCGTCGCGGCTGAACGCCGCCTCGGCTCGGTCTGAAGTGGGCCGACTCTACACCGGCGCCGGCGTCCGCGCAACCCCCTCGGCGGAGGGGCCGCCGGAGCGCGCCTTCACGTCCTCGTTTGGCGGGCCAATCGAGGTTGACCCGCTGCACGACGGTTGCCTCGATCGGCGCCTTCGCATCCATGACCATCGGCGTGTCCTGACGATGGGGTTGATGTCGGCGTGGATTGCACTGCGAAACGCTGGTCTGCCACCCGATCGAGTCTTGTCGAAACCTCGCCCGGCGCCTGAGATGGCGCCGTGATGCACACGAGCGGTCGGAGCCGATCATGCGGATTCGATTTCGTGGACGCGGCTGATATCCACCGACACGCGGCCGCGCGCATCCGGCGGCCGGAACATCGACCGGAACCGGGCGTTCCACGAGATCTCGTCGGCGCGGTAGGACGAGCGCGTATGCACGGTCTGCTCGAATGCCTCGTCGATCCCGGTCAGGAGAACAAGAATCTCCCCCTCGATCCGCTCCAGATCCGCTGACGTCTTTCCCGCCAGGGGGCTCGCAGGATCGAGGGGATGCACGATCGTCCAGGAGAGCGGGAAGAACGTTACCTTGTTGCGCTCCAGCGGAAGGATGGAGTACCGCCGGACAGCGCCGCCGAGGCCGTCCGGTTCGAGCGCGCTGAACAGGACCTGCGCCTCGAGCTGCATGATCTCGTTGCGGCGGCGATTCACGATCCGGAACATGAGGGCGCGCCCGTCGCCATACGGGCCGACCACGGCGTTCCGGCTGAACAGCACTGATACTGTCGGCCTCGCGAAACGGGCGAAGAGCAGGCCGGTCGCCAGCGCCTGATACATCAGCCCGACCAGCGCTTCGACGGTGACCACCAGATTGGCGGCAAGGCCGTTGGGCGCGATCTGGCCGTAGCCGATGGTCGCGAAGGTCTGGATGCTGAAGAAAAAGGCCTGGCTGAAGCGTCCGCCGAGCATCGCCGATCCCGGGCCTTGCAGAGCGCCGGCGCCGCAGGCGAGATACACGAACGCAAAGACCACGTTCAGCGCCAGATAGGCGGCCCCCGCCAATGCCAGAAATCCAGGCCACGACGTCGTCAGGAGCGCGTGATACGGGGCAAAGCTCTCGAACCACCCCAGACCGGACCGGACGACATTGAACGTGCCGTCCCGGTTCAGCAGTCGCAGACGACTCTCGCGGCTGACGACCGAGCCGAAGCCGAGGTCGCGATCCCTTTCTTCGTCCTCTGGCGTGCGGCGAGGCGCCAGCGGACTGGCGACAAAAGGCGGTTGCGGTGTCATGCCGGGACCCCATTGTAGCCGCGCCGCAGCTCAGCTCACGCCGGCCAGCCCGGTCCGGACAGACCGGCGCAGCTCTTTGGAGTAAGGGTGTTTCGGCGTAAGCTGTCGGCGTACTGCGGAGACGGCTTCCCCCCACATGTCCAGCGCCGAGCCTGTTCCCGCCGGTTTCCCGCCGCCCGACCCTACGCTCGAGCGGCTGGCGTTCCTTGCGACGGCCGGCGAGGTCCTCGCCTCCTCGCTCGATTTTGGCCAGACGCTTCAGGAGGTGGCGCGGCTGGCCGTGCCCATCCTCGGCGATCTGTGCATCGTCGACGTCGTCGAAAACGACGTGCTTCGGCGGCTGGCGACCGCGCACGCAGTCCCCGAGAAGGCCGGGTATCTCGAGGACTTGCGGCGGTCGTATCCGGCCGCACCGGACTCGCCCCAGCCGGCCGGCCGCGTCATGCGGACCGGCCAGCCCGAGCTCCTCGAGAACGTGACGCCCGACGTCGTCGCGGCCCACACCACAAGCGAGGAGCACGCCCGCCTGATCCTGGCCATCGGGATGCGATCCCATCTGGCCGTTCCCCTCATCGCCCGCGGCAGCATCGTCGGGGTTCTCAGTCTGGGTATCACCGAGTCCGACCGGCGCTACGGGGCCGAGGATCTGGCGCTGGCGCAGGATCTCGCGCGCCGGGCCGCGCTCGCGGTCGACAACGCCAGGTTGTATCAGCGTGCCCAGGAGGAGCTCACGGAGCGCCGACGCGCCGAACAGGCGCTCCGGTTTTCAGAAGCGCGGTCGCGGGCGGTTATCGAACAATCGCCGCTCTCGACGCAGATCCTGGCGCCCGACGGGACTACCATTCGCACCAATGAAGCCTGGGTGGCACTGTGGGGAGTCACGCTCGGCGAAATTGAGGGATACAACATTCTCGCCGACCCGCAGCTCGAAGCGCACGGGATCACGCCCCTGTTACGACGGGCGTTCGCCGGAGAAGCGGTCCGCCTGCCGGAGATTCGCTACGACCCGGAGCAGACGCTGCCGAAGCGCAGCCGCCATGCCGAGCCGGCGCGCTGGGTCCGGGCCTTCGCCTACCCGGTCAAGGACGCGACCGGTGCCGTTCGCGAGGTCGTGCTCGTCCACGAGGATGTCACGCCGGCGCGGCAGGGCCAGGATCGGCTCCGTGAGAGCGAGGAACGGCTGAGGCTGGCGCTGGTCGCCGGACGTATGAACGTCTGGGACTGGGACCTTTCCACCGACGTGGTGGAGTGTTCCGACAACGCGCGGGAGTTCTGGGGCATCGACGTCGGGAAATCGGCCGACTTCCTGGCGGTGATCCATCGCGACGACCTGCCGGCAGTGGAGCAGGCCGCGCAGACGGCCATCGCTGGAGACGGGGCGTACCTCTCCGAATACCGGCTGCGTGCCCCCGATGGCGCGATCCGCTGGGTGCAGAGCCGCGGGCGCGTCGATCGAGCGACCGACGGGCGTCCCGTCCGGGTGCTCGGTGTGACGATCGACATCACCGGCCTCAAACGGGCGGAGGAGACGACCAGGCTCCTGGCCGACGCGGGAGCGACTCTCGGAGGCTCGCTTGACTATCACTCCACCCTGCACCATCTCACGCACCTGCTCGTTCCGCGCCTCGCGGACTGGTGCGCCGTCGACCTGCTCACCGAGGCGGGAGTGCTCGAGCGCGTGTCCATCCACCACGCAGACCCCCGCAAGGTCGCGCTTGCGAACGAGCTGTTCACACGGTTTCCGCCACGCCGGGAAGATCCCTACGGCGCCTGGCACGTCATCGAATCCAGAGAACCCGAGTGGGCGCCGGAAATCGGCGACGAAGTGCTCGAAAGCGTTGCCCACGATCCGGACCATCTCGAGCTGCTCCGCGGGCTCACGCTGCGCTCGTTCATCTGCGTGCCGCTCATCGCCCGGGATGTGCCGCTGGGGGTACTGACGCTCGCGTATGCCGAGAGCGGCCGCCGATACGGGGCGTCGGACGTCGATCTCGCGACCGACCTGGCTCGACGCGCGGCGGTGGCGGTCGACAACGCACAGCTCTACAAGCAGATGCGGGCCGAAGATCGCCGGAAGGACGAGTTCCTGGCGACCCTCGCACACGAGCTGCGCAACCCGCTGGCGCCGATTCGCACCGGCCTGTCGCTGCTGCGGGTGACCACGGATCCGGGGGAGGTGGAGAAGACGCGTCAGGTCATGGAACGTCAACTGGGCCACATGGTGCGGCTCATCGACGATCTGCTCGATTTGTCCCGCGTCACGCGCGGACGGCTGCAGCTGGAGACCGAGCGTCTCGAATTGCAGTCGGTCGTCGGCACCGCCATCGAAGCCAGCCGGCCGCTGCTGGAAGACGCGGGAGTGCGGCTCGAGGTGCGGCTGCCGGAGGCGCCGATTGTGGTGGAGGCGGACGGAACGCGGCTGTCCCAGGTGCTGAGCAACCTGCTCAATAACGCGTCCAAATTCACCGGGCGCGGCGGACGTGTCGAGATCGAGGCGGGAGCGGAGGGTTCGGACGTCGTCATCAGGGTGCGGGACAACGGCGCCGGCATCCCGCCCGAGATGCTGACACACATCTTCGAGATGTTCGTGCAGGCCGGCGAGCCGGGGACCCAGAATCAGAATGGCCTCGGGATCGGGCTGACACTGGTGCGCCGGCTGGTCGAGCTGCACGGCGGCCGGGTGTGGGCCGAGAGCGAGGGGACGGGACGAGGGAGCACGTTCGTCGTCCGGCTGCCGCGCGCCAGGGGCGCCAGCGCCACGACCCCGGTCCCGCGGCCCCTGACGGCCGGCGCAGTGGAGGGCCCGGCGCCGGCGCGGCGCGTGCTGATCGTCGACGACAACACCGATGCCGCAGACATGCTGGCGACCCTTTTCGCGTTCGATGGACACGACGTCCGCACCGCCCACAGCGGGCCGGCGGCGCTCGACGCGATCCGGGATTTCCGTCCGGACGTGGCGTTCCTCGACATCGGCTTGCCGGGCATGAACGGCTACGAACTGGCGCGGCGCCTGCGGGCCGAGCCGCAGCTCGAGGGGATGACTCTGGTGGCCCTCACAGGCTGGGGACAGGACCAGGACCGTCGTCGCTCGACCGAAGCGGGGATCGACCATCACCTCACCAAGCCGGTCGATCCAGACGTGGTGCGGGACCTGGTCACGGAGCTGTCCCGGAGGTTGTGACCTGGCGGCGGTACAGGGCCGGACTGTCGCCCGGCCCTGCTGCAGAGCGCTGGTTACGGTGTCGTGGAGACCCAGTACGGCACCCGCAGACGCTGAGTGCCGGTTGCGAAGGTGACAGAGCTATCGAACTGCCCAATCGCTGTCCCGTTTCCCGTGGCGCTGACGGTGAAGGTGGCGGATTTTCCCATGCCCAGCGTAAGCGTTGACGGACTCACCGTTACAACGAGCCCCGGGTCGGAGCTCTTCCCTTCCACGGAGAGGGTGATGGTCTGAGCCGTGTCGTTGGTGTTGGTGACCGTGACGGGCGCACTGGCGCTGAACAGCGGCACCTGCGAGCCGAAACTCACGTTCGCCGGATTGAAGGAGAGGTCGGCCGTGCCCGCGAGGGGCTGGGATAGGGCTGGCAGCCCTCGCCCGAACCGCGCAGCGCCGCCGGAGCATTCGTGTACGTCGCCGAGACCGCGGGGTTGAACGGGTTGAACTGACCCACCGCGCCGCCGGTCGCGGCGCTGGTGGTGGTCACCGGCACGCCGAGAAATGCGGGTTGGTCGTCGTGCCCACCGTCAGGGCTGTCGCGGCAAGGCCGGGCGTGTCAATCGTTCCGGAGCCGGGACCGGAGTTGCCCGCGGCGAAACGTGGATCCCGCCGCGCCCGTCTGTCTCCAAGGTATTGTGACGAGGGGGCTGAAATGAATCGCCGTGAATTCCTCGAGACAGCCACCGCTGCCGCCTTCGTGCCGGCGCTGGCCCGCCAGGCGGCCCCCGCGCACGAGTGGGGCTCTCCGGTGTTCGATCTGCACTTCCACCTGCGTCCGCAGCCGGCCGCCAACCTCGCGCACTTCGACGGCGCGGGCGTGACGAAAGGGAATCTGCTGACCCGCGGCGCCGCGCTCGAACAGGTCAAGGCGCTCCAGGCCGCGGCGCCAGGCCGTTTCACCTGGTTCAACAGCTACGACATCGCCAAACCCGACGCCGAGCAGGTGCTGACGCAGGCCGTCAAGGACGGCGCCCATGGCTTCGGCGAGATGAAGTTTCACGTTGCCGCCGACGGTCCGGAGCTGCGCCGCATGTACGCGCTGGCGGCCGACCTGCGCGTGCCGATCCTGGTGCACTTCCAGGAAGTGGACCATTTCCCGGATGAGGGCACCTGGAGCACCGGCTTTGCGAAGAACTTCGCGGCCGTCCTCGAGGCGAATCCGAAAACGACGTTCATCGGCCATGCCGACGCCTTCTGGGCGAACGTCAGCGCCGACTACCACAACGAAGCGGCCTATCCGGCCGGGCCGATCACGCCTGGCGGCCTGACCGACAAGTGGCTCGGCGACTACCCCAACCTGTTCGGCGACATGTCGGCGAATTCCGGCAACAACGCGATGTCTCGGGACGCGGCGTTCACCGCCGGCTTCCTCAAGCGCCATCAGGACAAGCTGCTCTTCGGCAGCGACTGCAGCTGCACCGACGGCCACGGCGGCGGCGTCAGCCAGAGCAACAATCCGGCCGCGACGCGGCTGGCCGGCAAATGCGTCGCCCGCGAGACGCTCGGCGTGCTGAAGCGCTCGGCCTCACCGGATGTGTTCCGGAAGATCGCCTGGGGCAACGCCCACAAGCTGCTGCAGATTCCGGCGTAGCCGACACCGTTTCTGGCGACCTGTTCGCATTGCGCGGCCCCAGGAACCTCGGCCAGATCACTGCTTGGCGTAAGGGGCGTGAGCACCCTCCCAAACCGGGTCCTGGACGGCAACCCCCCAAAGACGGGGGTGAGGGCCGTGCTCTGCCCGCCCGGTCATGGGCGCCTAAGCGCGAACGCGAAGAGCGAATTGCCCGCCGAAACCGCGATGTACTGAGTGCCGCCCGCGACATAGGTGATCGGACTGCCGTGGACGCTTCCCGCAAGCGACGTTCTCCAGAGCTGCACGCCCGTCCTGGCATCGAGCGCATAGAAGTAGCCGTCGACTTGCCGTGAAGCGGACGGACCAGAGTTGTTGTCGCCGGTGGTCCCCACGAACAGCAGGTTCGAGCCAGTCGTCAGGATGCCGGAATTGAACCACGCATCCGGCACCACGAATTCCCATTTCACGTCACCCCTGGTGGGATCGAACGCGCGGATTGCGCCGAACCCGTTTCCGGGTCCCTGGTCGTGGCGTTCCCGCGCCGAGACGTAGTACATGCCGGTCTCGGGACTGAACGAGGCCGGATGCCAGTTCGTCGCCCCCTGGCTGGTCGGAATCCATTCGGAGTGTGGCGTTTGAGAAAGCATCGGCCGCCCGCGCGGGTCGAAACCGGCGAACCAGTTGACGCGGACGAATGGCTTGCCCAGCAGAAACTCGCCCGTCGAACGATCGATGACATACATCAGCCCGTTCTTGTTGGCAAACAGGATGACGCGTCGACGGCGTCCACGCCAGTCGATCTCGGTGAGCACGGGAACTTGCGCTGCGTCCCAGTCCATTTCGTCGTGCGGCGTGAACTGGTAATACCATCTGAGCGCACCCGTATCCGCGTCGAGCGCAACGAGCGAATTACTGTAAAGGTTGTCTCCTGTACGACTGCTGCCGTTGTAGTCAGGTACGGGATTGCCGACTCCCCAGAAGGTCAGATTCAGCTCGGCGTCGTAGCTTCCGATTTGCCAGACACCTGCGCCGCCGGTCTTCCAGGAATCGTCGGACCACGTCTCGTGACCAGGCTCGCCAGGCCCAGGGATGGTGTGGAAACGCCAGACCTCACGTCCTGTGGCGGCATCGTATGCGGCGATCAGGCCGCGGATGCCGTAGCCGGATTCCCAACCGTCTCCGCCGCCGGTGCCCACGAGAACTTTGTCCTTGACGACCAACGGCGCGTGGGTGATGACATAACACGCCGCCTGTTTCACATTCGGTGGCCTGCACGCCGAATCGGCGAAGTTGGCGACAGTTGTATCCCAGACGAGCTTGCCTGTTCGCGCGTCGACGGCCAACAAATGCGCGTCGAGCGTTCCCAAGAACAGCCGATCGCCGAGCATCGCTAGGCCTCGGTTCGGACGCCCGCCCCCGCCCGTTGCGCGCGCTCCGGCTGCTGGAGTGTATTTGAAGGTCCACAGCACCTCACCACTAATCGCATCGAGTGCCACAACGTCATTGGGCGCCTGCACGGTGTACAGGACTCCGTCGACGACCAGCGGCGTCGCTTCGAACCACCCAGTCGATTGCGATGTCCACAACCACGCCAAGTCTAGTTGCGAGACGTTCTCGGGGGTGAGTGCTTTCAAGGAAGAGTGACGGCCACCGCGCAGGCTGCCGGAGTAAGTGAGCCAGTTCTGAGGCTCGCGTTCGCTGTTAAGGATGCGGTCGAATGTCAAAGCGGTGAATGCGGAACGGGTTGTTCGACGTCGCTCGGCAAGCCGATCAAGGATCAGCCTGCCGGCCCCGTCTGAGACTCGCCGGACAATGATCTCACCGGGCCTTTCCCCTGTGTCGTAAGCGGAGAGGGGAACCGGCTCAGGTTCGGCCAGGTCCCACGAGAACGTGATCCGATCGCCGTTGACCTTGCCGGTGAACGCGATCGTGCTCTTGCCGTCTTCGCTGCGGCACTTGAAATGCACCGTTCCTTCGTCGATGCGCCCATCGAAAATCTCGACCGCACCTGCTCGCGGACAGTTTGTGACGGCACCGGCGAGCGAGTTGCCCGTGATGTCGAACACCACAGTCCACCCGTCTGTCCACCAGGAGGATGTCTCCGAGCGCCAAGTCCCGGCAATGGTTTGTTGTGCAGCGCCAGTCGTAAGCTGGGCTGGAGCGCCCAACAGCAAACCGGCCGTGATACCCGCGAGCGTTCTCGCACATCGCAACGGGTTCAACATGGGGAGCGACCTCCTTCCCTGCACAGTCAGAGTTCGCGGCTTCCAGATCCTTCAAGTTCTCGTCCAGAATTTTGCCGTGCGGTGACCTTCCGGTAGCCATCCCGGCTGAGCGCGGTCGCGAGCAGCTTGTCGACGGCGGCTCGCTGTGGCGGCGTCAGGTCGGCGAGCCACAGCCCCTCGCGTTTGAAGATGCCGGTCGGCAGACTCGACCACCTCGTTCTGCGGCCCGTCGAACGGAAACTGCACCTTGGCCCGACCCTCGGCGTCGAGCGTCTTCAGCACCGCTTCCGCGGCGGCGACAATGCTTGCGGTGGCGTCAGCAGCCGCCGCCGCGTTGGACGGCGGAGGCGGCGCCGCAGGGCGCTGGGCGAGACCCGTGGTCGCGGCGATGGTCACGACGCCGAGGGAAACGGCGGCCAGTTGAACTAGTACGCGCATTGGCGGATCCTTACCGTATGAGGAGCAGAACGACGGGTGCGAGCTTACCCGAAAGCAGGAGGAAAGTGACTCCAGCGGGCCGGCACGGTGCCGTGATGCGGTGGCAGTGCCGCGTGCTGCTGGCGGCCGCGTTGACGGCCGCGTCCGGTCCGGCGGTGACCGGGCCGGCAGCGGCGAAGAAGCCCGTCGTCGCCGCGCAGATGTACGTGTGGGTGCAGGAGTATCAATCAAAGGGGGAGAAGCTCGAGGATCATCTCGACGAAGCCTTTGCCGCGACGCAGCAAGCGGGATACGGTGCGATCCAGGGGTGGCTCAGCTGGTTCGCGACTCCAGAGATCGCGGACAAGACCACTGCGGCGCTGGCGGCGCATCATCTCGTCATGCTGGCCGGCTACACCGACGGTCCGATGCACGACGACCGCGCGGCTGCCACCATCGATCGCGTCGTCGAGTGGGCGGCGCGCGCCCGCCAGCACGGCGTCGCGACCGTCATCATGAATCCCGACGTGCGGAAGGATCGGGCGGAGAAGACAGACGACGAGCTGGCCGTCCAGGCGGCCAATCTCGACCGCCTGGGCGCCCGCCTGCGCGCCCTCGGCATGGCGCTGGCGATCCACGCGCACGATCCCGAGATGCGATCCGGCGCCCGCGAGTGGTACTCGAACCTGCGCCGCACCAGACCCGAGAACGTCGGCATCTGCCTCGACATCGACTGGGTCTATCGCGGCGGCCAGGATCCGATCGCCATGATCAAGGCCGCCGGTTCACGCCTCCGCGACGTCCACCTGCGCGCCTCCGACCATCGTGTCTGGATCGAGGACCTCGCCGCCGGCGACGTCGATTACGCCCAGATCGCCCGCGCGCTCCGTGCCGTGAAATTCACCGGCACCTACACCGTCGAGCTCGCTTACGAGAAGGGAACCGTCCGGACCCGGTCGGTCGAAGAGGATCTGGCAAGGAGCCGCACCTTCACCCGCAAGGTGTTCGGTCTCTGATTCACCAGCACCCTGGCACTTTGGCACCCTGGCACTTTGGCACCCTGGCACTTTGGCACCCCGGCACCTTGGCACCCCGGCACCTTGGCACTTTGGCACCCCGGCACCCCGGCACCTTGTCTACTTCCCCCCCAAAGCCTCAAATACTCCATCGAACGCCGGCTTGGCGGCGTAGTTGTCGTCGAACAGCAGCGGGTCGTCCGGACCGTAGCGTCCGTCGATCCAGGTGTGGGCATCGGTGAAGCCCCAGAACGTGACGCCGTCGCAGCGCGGCTCCGCGACGCAGACGCCGACCAGCGATCGATAGACCGACTTCTGGACGTCGAGGCGCGCCGGCAGCGCCCCGGGGACGTCCTGGATGCGGACGTCCATCTCGCTGATGTTGACCGACAGTCCGAGGCTGGCGAGCCGCCGCATGTTGGCCGCCACCGCGCCGGCGTCGGGCGGGCTGGCGGCGCGGATGTGCATCTGCAGGCCGACGCCGTCGATGGGCACGCCGCGGCTTTTCAGCCCCTGGACCAGTTCGTAGACGCGGTCGGACTTCCGGTTCAAGCCCTCGGCGCCGTAGTCGTTGTAAAAGAGCAGCGCCTGCGGGTCGGCCGCCTTTGCGAGGCGGAACGCCTCGGCGACATAGTCGTCGCCGAGCTTCTGCCTGAACACCGTGTCGCGAAGCCCTGATCCGTCGTCTGCGATCGCCTCGTTGACGACGTCCCAGGCGCGGACGCGGCCGCGGTAGTGTTCCGCGACGCTGCGAATGTGCTCCGTGAACGCGGCGCGGAAATCGGCCGGCGGCAGTCCGGCTGCCCACGCCGGCACCGACTCGTGCCAGACGAGCGCATGCCCTTTGATCTGCATCCCGGCCCCCAGGCCGAACGAGACAATGGCGTCGCCGCCGCGGAAGTCGGGGTTGCCGCGGGTCCGCTCGATCGGATCCCATTTCATTTCGTACTCGGCGGTCAGGTAATCGAAGTGGCGGGCGACGGTTTCGGCGTAGCGTCCTTCGCCGAGCAGGCCGGACTGCACCGCCGTACCGACGAGCTTTCCCGACGAGCGCGCCGCATCACGGAGCGTGCCGGTCTGCCCGCCGGGCGCAGGAATCACGGGCGTCGGCGAGATCGGCGCACGCGTCCCGCCGCACCCAGCCACCAGCAGCCACAGCGCGAACGCGGTCTTAACCCCGCCACTCACGGCAGCACCCTGGCACTTTGGCACCTGGCACTTTGGCACCCAGGGACTCTGGCACTTTGGCACCCCGGCACCTTGGCACCCTGGCACTGTGGCACCCCGGCACCTTGGCACCTTCAATCCCCCCTGTCCTTGACCTCGAGCATTGCTGCCATGATGTGGGTCGCTCCGGCCGCCAGCGTCCGCGCATGGACGTTGACGTTGCCGGTCTCCACGCACAGCATCCCGGTCCACTCGTCGTCTCCGAAGTCGGGCATCGCGTGGGCCTTGGCGATCCACGGGTTCCACACCACGGTCGCGTCCGAGCCGGACTTGCTGACCGTGATGGTCCGCCGCCGGTCCGGATCGTCTATGGTGCAGGCCGCCTGGGTGTCGAGGTAGACGCGGTCGGTCTCGGCGGTGAACCGGATCGGATCGTTCCCTTCACGACTCTGCCGGCCGCCCGCCAACTTGTCGAGGTACTCGCCCCGCTCGAGCCCGGTCAGCGAGACGGTGCGGATGTCGGCGACGTCGAAGTAGGTGTGCAGTGCCTCCTCGAACGTGAACGGGTCGGTCCCGTCGTTGCGCACCTCGAGCGCCATTCGCAGGCGGCTGCCAATCTCGATCCGGTGAACGGCGCGGAAGCGATGCGGCCAGTCGGGGGACAGGCCTTCGCCGGCCAGTTCCAGCGCGAGACGGACCGTCCCGGCTTCGTCTTCGAGTGCTTCGATCAGCGTCCACTCGCGCAGCCGCGCGAAGCCGTGCGCCGGCGCCGCGGCATTCTCCGGATGCGGTCCGAACCACGGAAAGCAGATCGGGACGCCGCCGCGAATCGGCTTGCCGGGCGCGAAATGGCTGCGTGCGCTCAGCCACAGGACGGGGTCGCGCACTCCTGCCGGGTGCCACGCCGCGACATGCGCTCCCTGGAAATAGATTTCCGCCCGCGCCAGCGGGCTGGCGACCACGAGACAGGGCAGTCCGCCCCGGCCCTCGGCGATACGCACGGACGGCGGCAGCGGAATCGACGACACGGGGCGTGGGGCACTGGTCATATCGGAAGCCACCGGAGCGGCCGGTCTCTCTCCGAGCACTATAATCCTCCCGGCATGCAGGATCTCACCACCGGCTCCGTAACCCGCCATCTGCTCAAGACGGCCGGCTACATGCTGGTGACGATGGCGTTCCAGACCCTCTACTTTCTCGTCGATCTCTACTGGGTCGGCCGCCTCGGCAAGGAGGCGGTGGCCGGTGTCGGCATCGCCGGCAACCTCACCTTCATCGTCCTTGCCGTCACCCAGATGCTCGGCGTTGGCGTGACGACGCTGGTGTCGCATGCGTCGGGGCGGAAGGATCGTGACGGAGCGCTGCTGGTGTTCAACGAGTCGCTGCTGCTGTCGGCGATCGTTGGCGCGCTGTTCTTCGCCGCCGGCATGGCGATCCGGCTGCCGTACGTCCGTGCGCTCGGCGCTGACGCACGCACCGCCGCGCTGGCGGCCGACTACCTGTTGTGGTTCATTCCCGCGATGTCGCTCCAGTTCGCGATGGTCAGCATGGGGGCGGCGCTTCGCGGTACGGGCAACTTCCGTCCCGGCATGATCGTCCAGACCGCGTCGGTGATCCTCAACATCGTGCTGGCGCCGTTCCTGATTTTCGGCTGGGGCACGGGGCACCCGTTCGGCGTCGCGGGAGCGGCGATCTCGTCGCTGATTGCGATCGCGGTCGGCGCGATCTGGATGTCGTTCTACTTCGTCGGCGACGGCGCCTACCTGCGATTCGTGCGCCGCGGCTGGACGCCGGACCTGGCGCTGTGGCGGAGGATTCTCGGCATTGGCCTGCCCGCCGGCGCGGAATTCGGCCTGATGTCGGTCTACCTCGTCATCGTCTACATCGTCAGCCGCCCGTTCGGATCGGCGGCTCAGGCGGGCTTTGGCATCGGGATGCGGGTCGTGCAGGCCGGCTTCATGCCGGTCGTGGCGCTCGGCTTTGGCGTCGCGCCGGTCGCGGGGCAGAACTTCGGTGCCGGCCGGCCGGAACGGGTGCGGGCGTCGTTCCGATCGGCGGCGATGATGGCGGCGGCGGGGATGCTGCTGTGGACGGCGGTGTGCCAGATCTGGGGCGCGTCGATGATCAAGTTCTTCTCGAAGGATCCGGCGGTGGTGGCGGTCGGCGCCGAATACCTGCACATCGTGTCGTGGACGTTCGTCGCCTCGGGCATCATCTTCGTCGCCTCGAGCCTGTTCCAGGCGATGGGCAACACCCTGCCGGCACTGCTCGCCTCGCTGGTGCGGATCGGCGTCGTCGCCGTGCCGGCATTCGCGCTGGCGCGGCTGGCCGGGTTCCAGCTGCACTGGATCTGGTACCTGTCGGTCTCGGCGATCGTCGTCCAGCTGACCGTCAGCCTGCTGCTGCTCAGCCGCGAGATGCGCCGGCGCCTGCCGCCGGTGCCGGCTACGCTGAGTATTTGAGCGCCAGCTCCTTCAGCCGCCGCAGCTGCTGCGGCACCGCGACGGTCGGGTCGTCGTTGGCCTCGTACTCGAGGCCCATGTAGCCGCGGTAGCCGTGCTTCGCGAACATCGCGAAGACGCGGTCGAGATCGACCGCCGCGCGGGTCTTGCCGTCGTCGTTGGCGATTTCCGTCTTGATGTGGGTGCTGACCGCGAACGGGATCGACATCTCGATCTGCTCGTAGACCTTCGGCGGACGGAAGTTGCCGATGTCGAGGTTCATGCCGGCCCACGGCGAGTCGGCCCCCTTGACGATCTCGATCGTCTCCTTCGCGAACTCGGTGATGCCGCCGTCGTCTTCGACGCCGAGCGTGATGCCGCGGGCGCCGGCGTACTCGGCGCCGCGCTTGAGCGTTTCGCTGGCAAATTCGACCGACTGCTCGAGCGTCGCGCCGGTCGGCTTCGAGCCGCCGAAGACGCGGACGTGCGAGGCGCCGATCTTCTGGGCGACGTCGACCCACTTGCGCAGCTCGGCGAGCTCCTTGTCCATCAGGTCGGGGGTCGCCTGGGCGAGCCGGATGCGCGTGCCGATGCTGTAGATCTCGACGCGGTTGCGATAGGCAAAGCGGCGCAGCGGCAGGATGACGTCGTCGGTGGTCCCCGGCAGCCAGTAGACCGTCATGTCGATGCCGTCGGTGCCGGTGTCAACCGCGATCTTGATCAGGTCCTCGTAGGTCATCGTCTTGGCCTCGAGGGCGCGGCGGTACGAGTAGGCGACGAGGCCGGTGCGGAAGCGGGCCTTGCCGGCCGCCGGCTGCGGCCCAACGGCGTCGGAGCCTTCTGATGCGCGCGGCAGTGCGGCGGCCGCCGCGGCGGCGCCGGCAGCGGCGAGAAAACGGCGACGGTTCATGACGATTCTCCCTGTGTGGACGGCACGCGATCGAAGCGCCGCATGTAATCGAGGAACGCGCTGGCGTAGCGGCGCAGGTTGACAAGCGAGCCGCCGCCGCGCAGCGGCGAGCACATCTCGTAGGTCACCCAGCCGTCGAAACCGTGGGCCTGCAATGCGCCGAGGAACCCGTCGTACGGCAGATCGCCCTCGCCCATCGGCACCGCCAGCACCGCCGGCGGCTCGCACGCGGTGTAGTTGACCAGCGCCGGCAGGTATTTCCAGCGCCGGAGCAGCTTGTAGTCGGCGACGGTCGTGAAACTCATGCGCGGCGCCAGGCTGGCGGCGGCGGCGACGACGTCCTCGCCGCGCAGGAATGGGGACCAGCAGTCGAACATCGGCACGAGGTTGGGGCGGTCCACCTCGGACAGCAGTTCGAGGTAGGCGGCCGTGTCGACGCCGATGTCGTGATGGTTCTGGACGCCGATGCGCACGCCAAGCGCCGCGGCGCGGTCGCAGCAGGCGCGCAGCGCGTCGACGGTCGTCCGCCAGGCGGCCAGGAAACTGCCACTGGCCGGCTCGTACGACGTGAAGACCCTGACGAGATCGCAGCCGAGCGTGGCGGCGCGGTCCGCCAGGTCGCTGACGTGCGCGATCTGCATTTCCCCGAACGGCACCTCTGCCGCGCCGGTCCCGCCGGCGAAGTCGGTGTAGGCGGCGACCGCGGCGACGCGCAGGCCCAGCCGCTCGACACGCTCCCTGACCCGGCGGCAGTCGTCGACGCTGTAATCAAGGACCGAGAGATGCGGCCGCTTGCCCATGATCTCGACCCCCTCGTAGCCCAGCTCGGCCGCGAGATCGAGTGACGCCTCGAGCGACAGGCGATCCTGGCCCCAGAGGCCCGCGAACGAGACGGTGAACAGAGCCGTGCGCATGGGTGGCAAGGCGGATACCGTAACAGCAGCGGCGCGGGGCGGCAAGCGGTTTCCCGGAATACCCGGCGGGCGAGCCGGGCGGGCTTGTCACGAGGCACTCCATTCGGGCATTCTCTGGACGCTGGCGCCGTATCCGCCGGCCGGATTCCGGTTCCCTGCCGAGGCCTCATTCAATGCGTTTCCGAAAATTCATCGCCGCCGCCTTCGTCGTTGCCGCCGCCGCGACCGGCATCAGTTATCAGGGGCCTGCCGGCACTGATTGGCCGCCTGCCGTCCAGAAGGTCTCGCCGGAATCGCCGGCACTGTCCACAGCCGAGGCGCTGAAAACCTTCACGCTGCCTCCGGGCTACCGGCTCGAGCTGGTGGCGAGCGAGCCGCTCGTTCAGGACCCCGTCGTCATGGATTGGGACGCCGACGGCCGCATCTGGGTCGTCGAGATGCCGGGATTCGTGCAGACGCTCGACACGCCGGAGCCGAACATGGATCCGATCGGCCGGGTGGTGGTGCTCGAGGACACCAACCAGGACGGCGTCATGGACAAGCGGACCGTATTCGCCGACGGCCTGATCCTCGCCAGGGCAATCAAGGTGCTCGACCACGGCGTCCTCGTCGCCGAGCCGCCGAACCTCTGGCTGATGCGCGACACCGACGGCGATCTTCGAGCGGACACCCGGGAAGTGGTCACCAATCGCTACGGGCGGCGGGAGAGCCGCGTCGAGGAGAACGCCAACGACCTCCACTGGGGGCTCGACAACTGGCTGCACACCGCCGACAGCGACATCTATCTGCGTCTCAAGAACGGCAAGTTCGAGGTCCGCGACACGCTGGTTCGCGGTGAGTGGGGCGTGACCCATGACGACGGCGGGCGCATCTACCGGAATACGAACGAGGAGCCGCTGCACGTGGACCTCGTGCCGACCCCCTACTACCGGCGCAATCCGAATCTCGCCCGCACCCGCGGCAGCTACGACGAGCTCGGCGACGAGGCTCTCGACATCGTCTGGCCGGTCCGGCCGAATCCGGGGACGAACCGCGCCTATCAGGCCGGCATCGATCGGCCTGATGGGACGCTGGCGAAGTTCACCTCGGTCTGCGCGCCGGTCATCTACCGCGGCGACCGCCTGCCGGCGGAGCTGAACGGCAACGCCTTCGTCGCCGAGCCGGCCGCCAATCTCGTCAGCCGGATCGTGCTGCAAGACGACGGGAAGACGATCCAGGCGCGCAAGGCCTATCCGCGTGGCGAGTTCATCGTCTCGACAGACGAACGGTTTCGCCCGGTCTACCTGTCGAACGCGCCGGACGGGACGCTCTATGTCGTCGACATGTATCGCGGCGTCATCCAGCAGCGCGCCGACGTCACCCAGTACCTGCGCGGTCACATCGTCAAGCACGGCCTCGAGCGCCCCAACGGTTTCGGGCGGATCTACCGCGTCATGCACGACACCACCACCCGCGACACGACGCGCGGCGGCCTGAAGACCACGGCGGAGCTCGTCGCTGCGCTCGCCCATCCGAACGGCTGGCGGCGCGACACCGCGCAGCAGCTGCTGGTCGAGCGCGCCGAAAAGGCAGCCGTGCCCGAGCTCGTGCGGCTGGCGGAAAGTGCGACGGACTGGCGGACGCGGCTCCACGCGCTGTGGACGCTCGACGGCATCGATCAGGTCGAGCCCGCGCTCGTGACGAGCGCGCTCGAGGATCAGTCCCGTGACGTGCGCGCGGCGGCCATCCGGATTGCCGAGCGCTGGCTCGGCGACGCCAGTCATCCCATCCAGGCGGCGGTGCTGAAGCGAATGGACGATCGGGACTGGGCGGTGCGCGAGCAGCTGGCCGCGTCGCTGGGCGCGCTGGCGCCGGGGGCGCGCGAGACCGCGCTGGCATCGCTGCTCGAAAAGGCGGGAGACGACCCGGTGGTGGTGGACGCAGCGCTCAGCGGCCTTCGCGGTCTGGAGCCGGCGGTCGTCGAGCGGCTCGCCGGGGCGGCCACGACCCAGTCGCCGCAGCGCGACGCGGCCCTGACGATGCTGGCGGCAACGATTGTGCGGGGCGGCCAGGATGCGGCGGTGCAGCGGTTGTTCGGGTCGATCGCTGAGGACGCGCGGCCAGGCTGGGTGCGCGCGGCGCTGCTGCGCGGGACCGAGGTGGCGTTGCTTGGCGCCACGCCGCCAGGACGCCCGGGACGCCGCGGCGGACCGCCGGCGGCCGCCGCGCTGCCGTGTCCGACCTGTCCGGGCGGGCGTGCCGGCCCCGGGGGGGCGTATGCGTTTCCGAGAACGAAGGCGATCGGCCCGGCCGCGGATGCGGAGCGGCCCGACGTGCGCGGCCTGCGGCTGAATCGCGAGCCCGCCTCCTTGATGACGCTCGCGGCTGGCGGCGGGGAGCTGAGCGCGCGCGCGACCGCGGTCCTGGCGCGCGTGCTGTGGCCGGGCAAGCCGGGGGCGCCGGCGCCGGTGGCGCCGCTGACCGCCGAACAGCAGCAGCATTTCAACGCCGGGCAGGAGGTCTACCGCAACGTCTGCCAGGCCTGCCATCAGCCCGACGGGCGCGGCCAGGAGAAGCTGGCGGCCTCGCTCGTCAACTCGCCGCTGGCGCTGGCGCGGCCGGAGATCCCGATCCGCATCCTGCTTCACGGCAAGGAGGGATCGATTGGCCTGATGCCGCCGGTCGGACAGGTCTTCACCGACGAACAGATTGCCGACGTCCTCACCTACGTCCGTCGCGAGTGGGGCCAGGGGGGATCGCCGGTCGGCGCGGCGACCGTCAAGGACGTGCGAGCCGCGACTGCGGGACGGCAGCGGCCGTGGACCGACGCCGAGCTGCAGGCCCTCGCCGCGGCATCGGGAGCGGGGCACCGGCCATGAGCCGTGCGGACGCGCAGGCGGCGTCTGATAGGCTAATGGACATGTCTTTGGTCAATCTCGAGCGTCACGCCCTGCGCGGCGGCATGGTCGGCATGGGCATGATCTTCGACGACACCTACCGGCCGTTGTTCGAGTCGCTGCACGCCGAGGGTCTCTACCGCCGCGACTTCGGCTACGTTGACGTCTCGCTGGCAGCGGTCGCGACGCGCACCGGCGCGCGGGCCCGTGCCTACAAGCAGGCGGCGGGGGCGAAGATCGGCGATTTTTCGAGCTTCGAAGGAGATCGCGGCGTCGCCGCCGCACTCGACGCCGGCCTTGATTTTCTGTGCGTGGCGTCGCCGGACAACCGACACTTCGAGGCCGCGAAGGCGGCGCTCGAAGCGCACCGCCATGTGCTGATCGAGAAACCGTCGGTGCTGAAGCTCCAGCAGCTCGACGAGCTCGTCGAGCTCGCGCACCGCAACGGCGTGCTCGCGAAGGTGGTCTACCATAAGCTTTCGGACCCCGATCACAAGAAGCTGCGCACGCTCGTCGAAGACGGCGAGCTCGTGCACGTCAACAACGGCTACTGCGCCCTGCTCGAGCCGAAGAGCGTGTCGGGCGGCCAGTTCGCGGAGTGGATCGCCGGGCGTAACCCGGGCACCTACGTCGCCGTCCACTATCTCAAGCTGATCGACTTCACGTTCGGCGGCCGCCTCAAGACCGTCACCTGCACCGGCCAGCGCGGCCTGGTCGGACCGGCCGACGGCGATACCTGGGACTCGACGCAGCTCCGGCTGATCTACGAATACGCCGACGGCCGCGAGGCCGCCTTCGACATTCACACCAGCTGGGTGCATCCGGACAACTTTCCCGGCTATGTCGAGCAGGAAGTGCAGTTCCGTTTCGACAACGGCGTCTGGAACGGCCATTCGCGCAAGCGCGGCGTCGAACTGACCGTCGAAGGGAAGACGCCGACGGCGCTGAAGACGACGATCAACTCGCACTACAACGCCACGTTCGTCGAGCCGTGGGGCGAGCGGACGCAGCGCGGCTACGGCATCGAATGCCTGCGCCGGTTCGTCGAGGAGGTGGCCTACGTCGAGTTCGGCGGTCCGAAGGGGAGCCGTCCCGCCCGCCTCGACGAGATGCGCGCGCTCAGCTACAACGATCTCTCTGCCGACCGTCAGGTCGTCAGCGCGATCCACGCGATGGAGGCGATCCTCGCCCATGCCGCCGCCGGCGCCCCCGACGGCGTCGTCCGTATTTCCACCGACGGCGCGATGGCGCTGCATTTTCCCGGACGGGCGGAGCCGGTCGGGTTGTATCCGGAAGAGCAATGACGATTCAGCACTCAGGCGAAGACCGGTCGAACGACGTGCGGCGGACGATTGCCGAACGCGAGCCGATTGCCCTGCGCACCTACACGCCGAGCCAGCTAACGATCGCGCGCAGCGCCGGCTGCTTCCACTGGACCGTCGACGGCCGGCGGCTCTACGACTACACCTCGGGCGTGCTGGTCGCCAACCTCGGCCACAACCCGGTCGAGTGGCAGAAGAAGTTCCTGCGCTACATGGGCTGGGACCAGGCGCCGGCCGGGGGGGACTATTTCGAGGCCGTGCCGATGACCGCCTATAACGCGATCGCGCAGGTCGAGGCGGACGCGGTGCGGCGGCTGACGGCGAACCTGCAGGCGCGGCCCGGCGGCAGCCGGCTCGATCAGATCCTGTGGGCAGCATCCGGATCGGAAGCGATCCAGAAGGCGCTGTGGGCGTCGCTCGCCCGCGATCCGTCGCGCGACCTGATGATCGCGACCCGTGACGGCTTCCACGGCAAGAAGGGGCTCGCCGAGGCGGTCACCGGCAGCGAGCAGGACAAGCATCGCGACCCGCGCGTCCGCTTCATCTCGTTTCCGAAGGAGGAGCGCCGCGACCTGTCGCAGCGCGACGCGCCGTTCGACCCGGCGCCGTATCGCGCCGAGCTCGACGCGATTGCTGCCGAGGGGCGCGGCATCGCCTGCCTGATCACCGAGCCGTACCTCGGCGGCGGCGGCTCGTTTCATCCACCGGCGGCTTACCTGCAGATGCTGCAGGCGTTCTGCCGCGAGCACGACATCGTCTTCATCCTCGACGAAATCCAGGCCAACTTCGGCCGGACCGGGCACATGTATGCGTTCGAGACCTACGGTCTCGAGCCGGACGTCGTCGTCCTTGGCAAGGGTCTCGGCAACGGCGTGCCGGTGGCCTGCGCGGCGGGCCGGCGCGACGTGTTCGGCGGCCTCGGCTACGGCGAGGCGTCGGACACATTCAGCGGCAACCCGCTCGGCTGTGCGGCAGTGCTGGCAACACTCGACGAGTTCGAAGCGAGAGACGTGCTGGGCGCTGCCCGCAGGTCGTCGGCGATCATCGAGGCAGGCCTGGTCGGACTCAAGGCGCTGCCGTTCGTGGCGCACGTGCGCGGCGAAAAAGGGGGCATGGTCTGGGGTGTCGAGATGAAGGACGCCGCCGGCCGGAGCGCCACCGAGATCGCGAATGCCTGCGTGCTGGCCGCCTATCTCGGCGACGGCGACGGCCGCGCTGTCCACATCATGGGACCGCTGGCGAAAAAGGTCATCCGGATCGCTCCGCCGCTGACGATGACCGAGGCTGAGGCGCGCGACAGCGTCGAGGCGCTGGCCGCCTCGTTCGCCACCGTCCTCCAGACGGCGCCGCGCTAGAAAGGCGTTCTCAGGCGATGAACGGGAGGCGGTGGCTTGTCGGCTTCGTGAGCGCCGCCGCGGCGATCGCGGCGGGCTGTGCCGCCGGCGGGCACCGCGCGGCGGTGGCCCCGGAAGAAACCGGCCGCGCCGTGCCGGCTGCCGCGGTGGACGGCGAGTGGCGCTGGTACGGTCACGACCCGGGCGGCGCCCGCTTCTCTCCGCTGACGCAGATCACCCCCGTCAACGTCGCCACCCTGACGCGCGCCTGGACTTTCGACACCGGCGGCACCGCCATGCAGGCGACGCCGCTTGTCGTCGATGGCGTGATGTACGTCCCGGCCGGCAATAACCTCTTCGCCCTCGAGCCCGAGACCGCGAAGGTGGTCTGGAAGTACACCGACGTCGACATGTCGCGCCGCGGCCTGGCCTACTGGCCGGGCGATGCGGCGACCGGGCCGCGGCTCTATACCGGCGCCGGCGACGGCGAAATGATTGCTATTGACGCGAAATCGGGACAGCTGGCGGCGGGATTCGCCGCCGGCGGCCGGCTCGATCTCAAGGCCGGTCTCAGTGTGGATGGCGGCAAGGGGCCGCTCAACCTCGTATCGCCGCCCGCCATCTATCGGAACGTCGTGATCACCGGCGGCGCGAACGGCGAGGGGCCGCCAGCGACCGGGCGGCTGTACGGCGACATCCGCGGCTGGGACGCGCGCACCGGCAAACTGCTTTGGACTTTTCACACCGTGCCGCGTCCTGGCGAGCCCGGCGGCGACACCTGGCCCGAGGGGGCGTGGAAGAACCGGTCAGGCACCAACGCCTGGGGTTTCATGACGGTCGATGTCGAGCGCGGACTGGTGTTCGTGCCGCTCGGCAGCCCGACCGACGACTTCTACGGCGCCGATCGCCACGGCGACAATCTCTACGGCAACTCGATCGTCGCGCTCGACGCCGAGACCGGCCGGCTGCGCTGGTATCGCCAGATCGTGCACCACGATCTGTGGGACTACGATCCCGGCGCGCCGCCGGCGCTGATCGAGGTGCATCGCGGCGGCCGGACGATTCCGGCGCTCGCCCAGATCACCAAGATGGGACTGCTCTTCATCCTCGACCGCGGGACCGGGGAGCCGATCTTCGGGATCGAGGAACGGCCGGTCCCGTCGTCTGTCGTGCCTGGCGAGGCGGCGTCGAGGACGCAGCCCTTTCCGGTGCGGCCGCGGCCGCTGGCGCGCCTGACCTTCGATCCCGAACGCGACTTCTACAGTCTGACCCCCGAGCATGCCGCGTTCTGCCGGACGCTGTGGCGCGAGCACAAGATGTTCGCCGCCGGTCCGTACGCGCCGATGCCGCTCGAGGGCAACGTCGTCACCTTCCCGAGCACCCTGGGCGGCGGCAGCTTCGGCGGCGTGTCGTTCAATCCGGCGCTCCGGCTGATTTTCGTCAACGTCTCGAATCTCGGCATGGTCGGCCATATGCAGCCGAAAGAAGATCCCGACACCGGCAAGACGACCTACGTGAAGACGTCGCCGGTCGGCGGACCGTACGGTCGGTTCTGGAATCCGGAGACGCGACTGCCCTGTTCGGCGCCGCCGTTCGGCGAGCTGATTGCGGTCGCGGCGGACACCGGCGAGGAAGCGTGGCGGGTGCCGCTCGGGATCGTCGAGGATCTCGAGGCGAAAGGCATCCACAACACGGGTGCGCTCAACATCGGCGGCAGCCTGGCGACGGCGAGCGGGCTGGTCTTCGTCGGGGCGACCGCCGACCGCCGCTTCCGCGCGTTCGACGCCAGGACCGGACGCGAGTTGTGGGTTGAACAGATTGACGCCGACGCGAAGGCGGCTCCGATGACGTTCCGCGGCCGCGACGGCCGCCAGTACGTGGTCATCATGGCGGGAGGCGGCCTGCAGCTGAGCAAGTCGACGCCGGCGTTCGGCCCCAATCTAATTTCCTTCGCGCTGCCGTCGGCCGCGGTGCACTGACCGGCCCCGGTCTCAGCGCCTGTCGGCGTTCTCGCCGGTGCCGCGTGTCAGCGTCACCACCCGGTCAGGTGCGATCCCGGTCCACCGTTCACGCGGCCCATCAGGCCACTGCACCACGACTGCGCTGGGCCCGGGCGGGGCGGACCCGAGGCCGACATGCACGCGGATGTCGCTCGCCGAGAGGTAACTGCCGTCGGTGCGCACCCGCCGCCACAGTGTCGGATGCCCTCCGCCCTCGACGCCAATCCACGCGCCGACGCCGAAGCGGTTCACCGATGGCTGTGTCAGTCGGAGCCCCAGCCAGTGCGCGCCGGCCGCGGCCTGGTTCAGCAGCAGCCGCACCGGTCCGTTGTTGCTCGTAACGACGATGTCGATGTCGCCGTCGTTGTCGAGATCGCCGAAAGCGGCGCCGCGGCCGATGCCGGGGCGGGCGAAGGCGGGACCGCCCGCCGCGCTGGTCTCTTCGAAGCGCCCAGTGCCGAGATTGCGGAACAGCTGGTTCTTCATGAAGAACGGGAACGGCTGGCCGCGCTGCGCCTCGATCACGTTGACGCCGCCGTTGGCGACGAACAGGTCGAGCCAGCCGTCGTTGTCGTAGTCGAACCAGTCGGTGCCGAAGCCGGTGAACGCCGCGGTCGGCGATGACAGCCCGGCGCGGGCGCGGACGTCCTCAAAATTGGCGCGGCCGTCGTTCGCGTAGAGCACCGACGTCTCGCCGGCGAGATTGGTGACGAACAGATCTTCATCCCCGTCGCGGTCGAAATCCCCTGACGCGATCCCCATGCTGCCCTCCGGATTGCCGGCGGCGTTGAGCGCCGCGCCGGAGAGCAGGCCCTGGTCGGTGAAGGTGCCGTCGTGCTGGTTGATCCAGAGCTGATTGGGGGTGGCGTCGTTGGCGACGTAGAGGTCCGGCCAGCCGTCGCCGTTGTAGTCGCCGGCCGCGACGCCGAGCCCCGCGCCGAAGGCCTTGCCGATGCCGGTGCGCTCGGTCGCGTCCGAGAAATGGCCGTTGCCGTCGTTGTGATACAGGCGGTCCCGCACCGGGTGGTAGGACCGCGGCCCGCAGTAGTCGCGCGCCCCCGCCGGATCGGCGCAGCGCTTGTTGTTCGCGACCGTGAAGTCGAGGTAATTGGCGACGAACAGATCGAGGCGGCCGTCGCGGTCGTAGTCGAGGAACGCGGCGCTGGTGCTCCACTGCGGATCGCTGACGCCGGCGTCCCTGGTGACGTCCGTGAAGGTGCCGTTGCCGTTGTTGCGGTAGAGCGTCTCCGCGCCGAACGACGTGACCAGCAGATCGAGATTGCCGTCGTTGTCGTAGTCGCCGACGGCGGCGCCCATGCCGTAGGTGGCAAGGCTGATCCCGGCCGCGGCGGTGACGTCAGTGAAATGGAGCGTTCGCGTGCCGTCGGGCGCGACCTTCAGGTCGTTGCGGAACAGGCGGCTCGTCGGCCTCGCGCCGGAGGCCGAGGGGTCGAGCGATCCCCCCTGCACCAGGAAGACGTCCAGATCGCCGTCGTTGTCGTAGTCGAACAGCGCGACGCCGGCGCCCATTTCCTCGGCGAGGTAGTAGTTGCCGCTGGCGCCGCTGACGTGCGTGAACGTCAGGCCGGTCTCGGCCGCGGCGTCGACGAAGAGCGGCTCGACGGCGCGCGGGCCTGGCGCGGCAGCGCCGAGAACGGCAAGCGCAGCCCACGCGGCGACAACGCCAGCAGCCCGGCCGGTGATCATTTGAGCTGGGCGAGATCCCGCTCGATCGCCTGCGCGAGATCGGTCTGGCGGTAGTCGAGCGCCAGCCGCCGCGCCTCGGTGGCCCATCTGGCGCCCTCTTCCACCCGGCCCGCCCGGACGAGCGCGGTCGCCAGCGCAAACATGTACCTCGGCGACTCGGCGTCGCGCGGCTGCTCTATCGGTTCGAGGACGACGACCGCCTGCTGCGGCCGGCCGAGGCCGATCAGCATCCGGCCGAGGTTGAAGCGGGCGATGCGAAATCCGGAATTGGCGTCGACGGCAAGCTTGTACTCGTCCGCCGCCGCCTCGAACGCCTGGCGCCGCTCGAGCAGCTGACCGAGATTATTGTGCGCCTCGGAGTAGAACGGATTGACCGCAATCGCCCGCCGATACGCCGCCTCCGCATCGTCCCACTGCTGCTGCAGGCCGAGCAGCAAGGCGTAGTCGTAGTTGGCTTCGGCGAGGTTGTAGCCGAGGGCCACGGTGGCGCGATACTGCTCGGCCGCCTTGTCCCAGTCGCGCAGCCGGGCGTAGAGATTGATCAGGTTGGCGTGCGCCTGGGCGAGATCCGGGTCGATGCGGACCGCCGCCTCGTGCGCCGTGATCGCGCCCTGAACGTCACCTGCCGCCGCCAGATCCAGACCCCGGCGCAGCGCCGCCTGGGCGTCGTCTCGCAGCGCCGTGACCGCCGCGAGCAGCGGGTCAGCCAGTCCCGGCCAGCGCGGACCGTATTGCGCGTGGCGTTCGAGTGCCCGCCGCGCATCGTCCAGGCGGCCGGTTGCGCGGTAGGACTGCGCGAGCGCGTAGTGCGCGGCGCCCCACTCGGGGAAGAGCGCGATCGCCTTTTCGAAGTGCGCAATCGCGGCCGGATGGCGGCCGCGCGCCGCCTCGATCCGGCCGAGCCCGAACTCCGCCTGCGGTCGGGCGAGCGGCGCGGCGGCAAGGGCGTCGAAGGCCGCGGCGGCGGCGTCGAGATCGCCCGCCTCGAGGAGCGCTTCGGCGCGCGCGACGCGGGCCGGCAGGTAGGAAGGATCAGCGGCGGCGGCGGCCGCGAACTCGACCGCGGCGTCGGCGTGCCGCGCGAGCCGGCGCAGGACAACGCCGTCGAGGTAATGCCATTCAGCGGCGCGCGGCGCGAGCGCCTCGGCGCGTTGATACGCCTGATCGGCTGCCGCGTATTGTTCCCAGGCCTGCAGCACGCGCCCAAGCGCGCCGACGACGGCCGGGTCGGAGTCCCTGGCGGACGCGTTCTTCAGCGCGGGCGCGATCGCGTCGCGCGTCGCCGCCGGGTACGAGTCCAGCTCGAGATGAGGCAGCGGCGGCGCCTGCGCGGCCGCGGGCGGAGCGGAGGCCAGCGCGACCACGAGGCCGAGAATTGCGCGCACCATGTGAACGTTAGTCTCCTATGGTATAACGCGCCACTGCCATGACATACCGACACCTGCGGTGGATGCTTGCGGGCGGCGGGGGCATTGCCCTCGCCGCCGCGCTCTCGGCGGCCGTTCCCGGCGCGGGCGCCCAGGCGGGTCCGACACCTGCGGCGCAGGCGCCGCCGCCGGCCGCACCGCCGCGTTCAGGCATTCTGGTCGCCCCCGGCGGACGCGAGGGGCACGGCGTTTACGAGGCGCCGGCGGCAGACGATCCTGCCAACGCGGACGCGGACCTTTCCCCACGCCCGCCGGTGCTGCCGCTCGCGGCTGCGGACGAGGCGAAGCAGTTCTGGCTGCCGTCCGGCTATCACCTCGAGCCGGTCCTCTCCGATCCGGTCATTCAGGAACCGGCGCAGCTCGCCTTCGATGGCAACGGCCGCATGTTCGTCATCGAGCTCCGTGGCTACGTGCAGTCGCTCGACGGCGTCGACATCATGCCGCCGCTCGGCCGCATCTCGATGCACGAGGACCGCGACAACGACGGCGTCTACGAGCGCCACACCGTGTTCGTCGACAAGCTCGTCTTCCCCCGCTTCGTCGTCCCGTGGGGCGCCGGCAGCATCCTGACGATGGAGACGAATGCCGACGAGGTCTGGAAGTACACCGATACCGACGGCGACGGCGTGGCGGACAAGAAGGAGCTGTTCCTCGCCGGCTTCGGCCGCGCCGGAAACCTGGAACACCAGCAGTCGAGCCTGCTCTGGGCGATGGACAACTGGATGTACAGCACCGTCAACGCCTACCGGATCCGGTGGACGCCGAACGGCATCCTGAAGGAGCCGACCGGCCCGAACGGCGGGCAGTGGGGCGTGACCCAGGATAACGACGGGAAAGTCTGGTTCCAGGGGGGGGCGAGCGGCCTGCCTGCCTATTTCCAGTTCCCGATCCACTACGGCAATTTCTCGCTGAGCGATCAGCTCGAGCCCAACCTGAATATCACGTGGGGCGCGCCGATCCTGATCGGCGACATTCAGGCCGGCCTGCCCGGCACCAGGCTGCCCGACGGATCGCTGATCCTCTCGACCGCCGGCGCCGGCAGCGATGTCTTCCGCGGCGACCGTCTGCCCGCCGATCTGGTCGGGGACTACCTCTACGGAGAAGTGGTGGCGAGGATCGTGCGCCGCCTGAAGCCGGAGAAGACCGGCGGCCTGACCCGGCTGCAGAACGCTTATCCGCGGTCGGAGTTCATCCGCTCGCTCGACCCGCTCTTCCGGCCGGTCGAGATGGCTACCGCACCGGACGGCACGCTCTACATCGTCGATATGTACCGCGGCGTGATGGAGGGAGCCCCGTGGGCGAAGGAGGGCACCTACCTGCGGAAGAAGATCAATCAGTACCAGCTCGACAAGATCCTCGGCCACGGCCGGGTCTGGCGCCTGACCCACGACGGCATCGAGCGCGATCGCACGCAGCCGCGCATGCTCGACGAAACCGCGGCGCAGCTCGTCGCCCATCTCTCGCACCCGAACGGCTGGTGGAGAGACACCGCGCAGCAGCTGCTCGTGCTGAAGCAGGACCGCTCGGTGGTCCCGGCGCTGCAGGCGATGTTCCGCACCTCTACCAATCAGCTTGCCCGTGTCCATGCGCTGTGGACGCTGGAAGGTCTTGGCGCGCTGGACGCAGCCGTGGTCCGCGCGGGTCTGGCCGATGCGAACGCGGCGATGCGGGTCCAGGCGCTGCGCGCGAGCGAGACGCTGTACAAGGCGGGCGACGCGTCGTTCGCGAAGGAGTATCGCGCGCTCAGCAAGGATCCCGACACCGAGGTCGCGATTCAGGCACTACTGACGCTCAGCCTGTTCAAGCCGCCGGATCTCGGCAGCATCGTCCAGGGGGCACAGGCGTCAAACTCGGCCGCCGGTATCACGCACGTCGGCCGCCGCATGCTCGAACCGAGCCCGTCGCTGACCTTCGGCGGCCGGCCGTCGGGCAGCCTGACGGCCGCGCAGCAGGCCGTCCTTCAACGCGGCGCGACGGTATACAACGAACTCTGCGTCACCTGTCACGGGCCGGACGGCCGCGGCATGCCGATCGAAGGGCGCGCCGGCGCGACGATGGCGCCGCCGCTCGTCACCTCGATGCGGGTGCAGGGTCACCGCGACTACGTCATCCGGACGCTGCTCGACGGCCTGTCGGGTCCGCTCGACGGCCGGACCTATGCCGACGTGATGGTGCCGATGGGCACCAACAGCGATGAATGGATCGCGTCGGTGACGTCGTACGTGCGGAGCGCGTTCGGGGGGCGATGGCTGGTCACCCCTGAAGACGTCGCCAGGGTCAGGACCGCGACTGCCGGCCGGAAGGCGCCGTGGACCGCCGACGCGCTGCTGGCCGCGCTCCCGCGCCCGCTCGTGTCCGACCCTGCCTGGATCGCGTCCGCGAGCCATCAGCCGGACAACGCGGGCAAGGGGCTGACCTACGCCGGCTGGAACAGCGGCGAGGCGCAGACGGCAGGGATGTGGTTCCAGGTCGAGCTCCCCGCCTCGCTTCCGCTCGCCGAGCTGCAGTTCGATTCGCCGGCTCAGCCCGGCACCCGCGGCGCCCCGCCCGCCCAGACTTATCCGCGCGGCTGGCGGGTGCAGGTCTCGACCGATGGCCGGACGTGGAGCGCGCCGGTCGCTGAGGGACACAGTGCCGCCGCCACCACCATCATTCCGTTCGCGCCCGTTCCCGCCCGGTTCCTCCGCATCACGCTGACGGAATCGTCGCCCGAGGCGCCGGCCTGGTCAATCCAGGGCCTCCGCCTGTTTCAGGCGCCCGAAGCCGCGACCGCGCGTTGAGCTCGGCGGTTGCTGACTTGATCCTGCGCCGGTGCGGCGTTTCACCGAACGCCCGCCGGTGATTCGCTTGCTGGCGGCCGGAGGGCCGAGTACACTTGGAGGATGCCCGCGCCGGAAGCGCGACGGCATGCGGGCCGCGCCGCGGCCCGGTCCCTGTGCAATCTCAGCCTGCGAACCGCGTCAGGGCCGGAAGGCAGCAGCGCTAAGCAGATCCTGACATGTGCCGCAGGTTCCCCGGGTCGCGGTGGGGCTCGTCGATTCAGCCCGTTCACACTTCAGCCTTCGAAACTCAGACCGACTTCCCTTGGCTTACCAGGTAATCGCCCGCAAGTGGCGTCCGCAGCGTTTCGACGATGTGATCGGCCAGGCGGGGGTGACGCAGACCCTCCGCAACGCGATCGCCGCGAAGCGGATTGCGCAGTCGTACGTCTTCTCCGGGCCGCGCGGCGTCGGCAAGACGACGACGGCCCGGATCCTGGCGCGCTGCCTCGAGTGTGAACAGGGTCCGACCGCCGAGCCGTGCGGCACCTGCGACGCCTGCGTCGAGATCGCCCAGGGCCGCGACATGGACGTGATGGAGATCGACGCCGCGACCAACACCCAGGTCGACAAGGTCCGCGACATCATCATCAACGGCCTTGGCGTCGCGCCGGTCCGCAACCGCTACAAGATTTTCATCATCGACGAAGTCCACCGGCTCTCGGCCCAGTCGTTCGACGCGCTGCTCAAGTCGATCGAGGAGCCGCCGCCGCACGTCGTCTTCATGATGGCGACGACTGAAATCGAGAAGGTGCCGCCGACCATCCAGTCGAGGTCCCAGGTCTTCGAGCTGCGGACGATCGGCCTGAAGGCGATTGCCGACCAGCTCCGCCGCATCGCCGACGCGGAGCAGATCAAGATCGACGAGCCGGCGCTGATGCTGGTCGCCCGCGCCGGCGACGGCAGCATGCGCGATGCGCAGAGCGCCTTGGACCAGGTGCTGGCGTTCGCCGGCGAGTCGATCAGCGCCGACGACGTCTCGACCGTGCTCGGCCTGGTGCGCCGCGACCTGCTGCTCGACATCGCCGACGCGGTGGCGGGGGAGGACGGCGCCGCGGCCTTCGCGCTGGCCGGGCAGGCGGTCGAATCCGGCTACGATCTGCGGCTCGTCGTCCGCGAGCTGGCGCGGCTCATCCGCGACATCCTGGTGGTCAACGTCGATCGCTCGCGACTCGCCGATCCGGAACTGGCGGCGGAGTCGGAGCGTGAGCGGCTGGGCGTGCTCGCCGGGCGGTTCTCCGCCGAGGACCTGATGCGGGCGTTCGACGTCCTGACCAAGGCCGAGTACGAGATTCGCGGCTCCGCCTACCCGCGCTATCACCTCGAGATGGCGCTGCTGCGCTGGATTCACCTCCGCCAGCTGGTGCCGATCGCCGAGCTGATCCAGGGCCTCGACAAGGACGGCGGATCGCCGCGCCGCGCGCTGTCCGCGCCGGCGCCGCCGCGCGCGGCGGTCGCGCCCGCGACGCCGCGGGTCATCGTCCCAGGAGCGCCG
>JANMWI010000015.1:0-77380 GCA_031393955.1 Acidobacteriota bacterium | reverse complement strand
GGCATCGAGTCGATGAGCCGCATGCCGTACCTCGTCGACGCCGCCGACGCCCGCTGGGGCCACCGGATGGGGAACTTCACGCTCGTCGACGCGATGTACCGCGACGGCTTCACCTGCTCGCTCTCCGGCCTGGTGATGGGGGAGACCGGCGAGGAGCTTGCGCGGCAGTACGGCATCTCTCGCGAGGCCTCGGACGCCTACGCGCTGGAATCCCAGCGCCGCGCCGCCACGGCCGTCGCCGAGGGCCGCTTCACCCGCGAGATCGCCCCGGTCAGCGTCACCGACGCGAAAGGGCGCACAACCGTCGTCGCGGCCGACGAGCACCCGCGGCCGGAGACGACCCTCGCCGGGCTCGCGAAGCTCGCGCCGGTCTTCGACGGCGGCATCATCACCGCCGGGTCATCGTCCGGAATCACCGACGGCGGGGCGGCGGTGCTGCTGATGAGCGGCGCCCGCGCCGGCGCGCTCGGCGCCAAGCCGCTCGCCCGCATCATCGGCTGGGTTTCCGCGGGCGTCGATCCGCGCATCATGGGGATCGGTCCGGTGCCGGCGATGCGCCGGCTGTTCGCCCGGACCGGCCTGTCGATGAACGACTTCGATCTGGTCGAACTGAACGAGGCCTTCGCGCCCCAGGTCCTGGCGGTGCTGCAGGACGAACCGATCGCCGCCGACCGGCTCAATGTCAACGGCGGCGCGATCGCGCTCGGCCATCCGATCGGCTGCACCGGCACCCGGATCGTCGTGACGCTGCTGCACGAGCTCCTCCGCCGCGGCGCACGGCGCGGCCTGGCGACGCTCTGCGTCAGCGGCGGCATGGGCATGGCGCTGGCGATCGAACGAGTGAGCTGACCGCTGACAGCTGCGAGCTGGAAGCTGGAAGCGGGAAGCTGGAAGCTGGAAACTCAATGAAGCTCGCTATCATCCCTGGAGACGGCATCGGCAAGGAGGTCACCGCCGAAGCTGTCAAAGTGCTGCGCGCCGCGGGGGCGGCGTTCGGGCGCGGCTTCGAGGTCGAGACCCTGCCGTGGGGCGCGGACCATTTCCTGGCCTCGGGAGAGACGATGCCGGGCGGCGGGTACCATCTGCTGCGGCAGTTCGACGCCATTTTTGTCGGCGCGCTGGGCGACCCGCGCGTCCCCGACAACCGCCACGCGCGCGACATCCTGCTCGGGACGCGCTTCGAGCTCGATCTGTTCGTCAACCATCGCCCGGTCCGGCTGCTCGACGCGCGGCTCTGTCCGCTCAAGGCGCGGACGCCGCGCGAGATCGATTTCGTCGTCTTTCGCGAGAACACCGAGGGTCTCTACGTCGGCGTCGGCGGCCGCTTCAAGCCCGGGACCGAGGACGAGATCGGCATCCAGGAAGAGGTCAACACCTGGAAGGGCGTGCACCGGATCATCCGCCACGCCTTCGACTACGCGCGGCACCACCGCCTGACGCGGGTCTGCATGGCCGACAAGAGCAACGCGATGCGCGACGGCCACGCGCTCTGGCAGCGCGTCTTCCGCGAGACCGCAACCGACTATCCGGAGATCACGCCGACCCACTACTACATCGACGCCCTGGCGATGCACCTGGTGCTCGACCCGGCGCAGTTCCAGGTGATCGTCACCAACAACCTGTTCGGCGACATCGTCACCGACCTCGGCGCCGCGCTGCAGGGCGGCCTCGGCATGGCGGCCTCGGGCAACCTCCATCCAGGCCGGACCTCGATGTTCGAGCCGGTCCACGGATCCGCGCCGCCGCTCGCCGGCCGGAACCTCGCCAACCCGATCGGCGCTATCCTGTCGATGGCGCTGCTGCTCGAGACTGCCGGCCTGACCGCCGAGTCCGCCGCCATCGACGCCGCCGTCCTTGCCGCGGTCCAGCAGTCGCAGGGCACGCCGGACGTCGGCGGCACCCTCGGCACCCGGGAAACCGGCGACTGGATCGCCAGTCACGTGCAACGCGACGAAGCCGGCGGTGCGAAGGGCCGCGGCCGCACGTGATCTCGCCGAGCCGCGCCTGCACACAACGCGACTGAACGGAGCACCGTGACGAACCCCGTAGAACCCGCGAACGTCGACATCCTGATTCTCGGCGGCGCCCGCACGCCAATGGCCGACTACACCGGCCGGCTGAAGGACCTGAGCGCGCTCGAGCTCGGCGCGATCGCGGCGCGTGCCGCGATGACGCGCACCGGCGTCGATCCCGCGACGGTCGACCACGTCGTCTTCGGCAACGTCCTGCAGACCAGCGCTGATGCGGTCTACGGTGCGCGCCACATCGCGCTCAAGGCCGGGCTGCCGATCGAGGTACCGGCGCTGACCGTCAACCGGCTGTGCGGCTCGGGCATCCAGGCGGCGATCAGCGGCGGCCAGATGATCCGCCTCGGCGAAGCGGGCATCGTCCTGACCGGCGGCACCGAGAGCATGAGCCAGGCGCCCCATGTCATCCGCGGGCTGCGCAGCGGTCTGCGGCTCGGCCAGGGGCAGCTCGAAGACACGCTCTGGTCGGCGCTGCTCGATACCCACTGCGGCTGCACGATGGCGGCGACTGCCGAGAACTGCGCCGCGACCTACGGCATCTCGCGCGAGGCGCAGGACCGCTACGCGCTGGCGAGCCAGCAGCGCGCCGACGCCGCCTGGCAGGCGGGGCGCTTCGACGAAGAGGTCGTGCCGGTCGAGGTGCGGTCGCGGAAGGGCGTCGAGGTGTTCAGCCGCGACGATCACATGCGGCCCGATTCGACGCTCGAGGGGCTGGCGAAGCTCCCCCCGGCCTTCGGCAAGAGCGGCTGCGTCACGGCGGGCAACGCCTCCGGCATCGTCGACGGCGCAGCGGCGCTGCTGCTGGCCTCCGCGGCGGCGGTCCGCAGCCACGGCCTGACGCCGCTGGCGAAGCTGACGCACTGGGCGACGGTCGGCGTCGATCCGTCGCACATGGGGATCGGGCCGGTGCCGGCGACGCGGCGGGTGCTGGAGACGGCCGGGCTGACGCTGGCCGACATCGACCTGTTCGAAGTCAACGAGGCCTTCGCGGCGCAGTACCTGTCGGTCGAGCAGCAACTCGGCCTCGACCGCGACCGCGTCAACGTCAACGGCGGCGCGATCGCGCTCGGCCATCCACTCGGCATGACCGGGACCCGGCTCCTGCTGACGCTGGTCCTCGAGCTCGGCCGCCGTGGCCTCAAGCGCGGCCTCGCCACCGCCTGCATCGGCGGCGGCCAGGGCATCGCCGCGATCGTCGAACGGGTGTGAGAGCCAGTCGCCAGTAACCAGTAGCCGACAGCTGAGAGCTGGGGTGGAAGGCGGATCTGACAGCAGGAAGCAGGGAGCGAGAGGCGGGCAGCTGGAAGCTGGAAGCGGGCAGCAGGGAGAGGCAGCGGGGAGCGAGAGGCAGAAGCGGGCAGCAGGGAGCAGGCAGCGGGGAGCGGAAACTGAAAACTGGAAACTGAAAACCGAACCATGCAGATCAAAACCGTCGGCGTCCTCGGCTGCGGGCTGATGGGGGCCGGGATTGCGCAGGTGTCGGCCGCCGCCGGCTACCGCACCATCGTCAGCGAGGTGACGGCCGAGGCGCTCGAGCGCGGGCTGCGGCGCATCGATAAGTTCCTCTCCGGGGGGGTCGAAAAGGGCAAGCTGACGACGGCCGATCGCGACCGGACGCTGGCCAATCTCTCGAGCGCCACCGATCTGGCCGACCTTCGCGACTGCGACCTGGTCATCGAGGCAATCGTCGAGAACATCGCCGATAAAGCGGCGAGCTACGCCGTCCTCGACCGAGTCCTCGATCCGCGCGCGATCGTCTGTTCGAACACTTCCTCGCTGTGCATCACCGAGCTGGCCGCGAAGACGACGCGGCCGGATCGTTTTGCCGGGCTCCACTTCTTCAACCCGGTGCCGCTGATGAAGCTGGTCGAGGTGATCCGCGGCCTGACGACCAGCGACGAGACCTACCGGGCGGTTGTCGCCTTCGCGGCGTCGCTCGGCAAGGAGCCGATCACCGCGCCCGACAAGCCGGGCTTCATCGTCAACCGGCTGCTCGTGCCCTACCTGCTCGATGCCGTCCGCGCGTTCGAGCATGGCCTCGGCACGGTCGAGGACATCGACAAGGGGATGACGCTCGGCTGCGGCTATCCGATGGGCCCGTTCACGCTGCTCGATTTCGTCGGCCTCGACACGACCTACTACATCGCCAACATCATGTTCGAGGAGTACCGCGAGCCGGCCTACGCGCCGCCGCCGCTGCTCAAGCGGATGGTGCTGGCCGGGCGGCTCGGCAAGAAGAGCGGCCACGGCTTCTACAAGTACTGAACCGGCAAAACCGGCGATGTACAATACCGGGATGCAGGACATCATCAGGCAGCTGCTCGGCGCGATCGGCGAGAACCCGGCGCGCGAAGGGCTGCTCGACACCCCGAAGCGGGTCGAGCAATCGTTCCGCTTCCTGACCAGCGGCTACGCCGCCGACGTCGACGAGGTCCTCAACAACGCCCTCTTCACCGTCGATTACAACGAGATGGTGATCGTCAAGGACATCGATTTCTACAGCCTCTGCGAGCACCACCTGCTGCCGTTCTTCGGCAAGTGCCACGTCGCCTACATCCCCAACGGCAAGGTCGTCGGGCTGAGCAAGATCCCGCGCCTGGTCGACGTCTTCGCGCGGCGGCTGCAGGTCCAGGAGCGCCTCACCAACCAGATTGCGAACACGATCCGCGAGAAGATCCAGCCGCTCGGCGTCGCGGTCGTCACCGAGGCGACGCACCTGTGCATGTCGATGCGCGGTGTCGAACGCCAGAATTCGCTGGCCGTGACGAGCGCGATGCTCGGCGCCTTTCGCGAGGACGCGCGGACGCGGGCCGAGTTCCTCGACCTAATCAAACACCGCTGATGCGCGTCCTGCCCCTCTCTCGCACCGCCCTTGTCCTGCTGCTGCTGTCGCTGGCCGTGCCGGCCGGCGCCGCGGCGCAGCGCCGCCGCGCCCCGGCCCGGAAGCCGGCGCCGGTCGCGCCACTCAAGACCGCGCCCGGCGTCCTGAAATGCCCCGAGCTGCTCGGCAGCGGCGTCAAGACCGGCGCCTCGTTCTGCTTCGTGCTCGCCGGCCGCGAGCCGGCGGCAGGCGTCCTGGTGACGATTCCGGCCCATGCCGGAACGGCGACGCTGCTGTTCGACCTGCACAACCGCCATACCTACTCGGAGGAGGACGTCCGCGCCGGCCGCGGCTTCGCGAAGTACACCGCGGTCGTGGCGGCGCTGTCGATGAAGGGGGACCTGCTCGGGCGGGGCGCGGTCCAGACCGAATTCCGGACCGCGGCGGACCTCTACGACCGGATTTCCGGCGGCGCCGGGCCGAGCGGCTTCAAGGCGGTGGCGCCGCTCGGCCGCGAGCAGATTTCGATTCCGGTCCCGGCCGGCATCGATACGGTCAGCCTGCTCGGCGAAGTGCTCGACGCCGCCACCGCCGCCGGCCGCGAGACCGCCACGCCCGGACGCACGGTCGCGATTGTCAGCAACGTCCGGGTCGAGTTCCATCCGGCGGCGCCGGCGCGCCGCTAGCCGGCGCGCCGCCAGGCGGCGGGGCGCTCAACTGTCGCCGCGCCGCCATTCGTGGTGGGCGATCAGCACCTTCATCTCAAGCAGTTCGATCAGCGACCGGCAGCGGGCGAGGAGGCCGTCCCGTTCGAGCAGCGCCTGCCTCTCGACGACTTCGAGCTCGAGGTACTGCGCCAGGGCGTTGACGAGGTCCTCGTCGCCCATCGACGGCGGCATCGTCCGCTCGGCGCCGGGGCCTTCGGGCTGCGGAATGATCAGCGCCTCGAGCCGCCGGCGCACGGCCCGGACGAGCTCCCGGTCATCGTCTTTCAGCACCTCGACGATCGGCTCGACTTCGGCGATCCGGTAGCGGCGCGGCTTCGCCTCGCTGACGACCCGGAACTTCTCGAGCCCGCGCAGGACGATGTTGTAGCGGCCGTCGGCGGTCCGCTCGGCGTGGGTGATCAGTCCGGCGCAGCCGGTCGGATAGATCGGCGGCTGGCCGTCACCGGCCCCCTCCCAGCCGGGGCGGAGCAGCGCCATGCCGATGATCCGGTCGCCGTCGAGCGCGTCGGCGACCATCTCGCGGTATCTCGGCTCGAAGATGTGCAGCGGCAGCGAGACCGTGGGAAAGAGGACGACATTCGGCAGCGGGAAGACAGGGATCGTCGGTGGCAGCATAGGCGTCATCCGCACGGCCGGCCGGAGGGCCGCCGCCGGTCAGTGAATCGTCCGCGTCTTCTTGTCCATGTAGTCCATCAGCACGTAGCGGCCGAGCGTCCGCGGCGTCGTGAAGTAGGCCTTGCCGTGGCAGATCTCGGCGACCTTGCGGACGAAGCTGACCAGGTCGTGGTCGCGGGCCAGCATGAAGGTATTGATCAGGATGCCAGCCTTCCGGCAGGCGGCGACCTCGGCGATCGTCTCCGAGACGATGAACGGATCGAGGCCGAAGGCGTTGCGGTAGATGCGGCCGTCGGGACGGGTCAGCGCCGACGGCTTGCCGTCGGTGATCATCACGATCTGGCGCATGTCCTTCTGCTGCCGCTCGAGCAGGCGCCGCGCCAGGCGGAGCCCCTCGCGAGTGTTGGTGTAGTACGGCCCGACCTTGACCCGCGCCAGCTGGGTCAGCGGGATCTCCTCGGCCGAGTCGTGGAACAGCACGACCTTGAGCGCATCGCCCGGGTACTGGAGGCGGATCAGGTTGGCGAGCGCCAGCGCGACGCGCTTCGCCGGGGTGAAGCGATCCTCGCCGTAGAGAATCATGCTGTGGCTGCAGTCGAGCATCAGCACCGTCGCGCAGGAGCTCTGGTACTCCCCCTGCGCGACCATCAAATCCTCGTAGGTGATGTCGATGCCGGAGCCGCCGGCCGCCGCCGCCGACGGCTGCGACGTCGTCCGCATCACCGCGTTGAGGATGGTGGCGCTCGGGTCGAGGTTCATCGTGTCGCCGAATTCGTACGGCTTCGGGGCGCCGCTCGCCTCGACGCCGGTCGCCATCTCGCGGGTGTCGTGGCGGCCGAGGCTGCTCTTGCCGATCGAGCCGAGCAGGTCGCGCAGCGCGCGGTAGCCGAGGAAGTCGAGGCTCTTGTCGGTGATCTCGAACTTGAACGCCGCCTCCGGCTGGCCCGGGCCGCCGGCGCCGGCGCCGGGCTGGCGGTTGCCGTCGGGATCGGGCGACGGCGTGACATAGCCCTGCGACTGCAGCTTGTCGATGATCTTCTTGATCAGCTCGTCGAGCCGCGCCTCGGCATCGTCGCGATCCTGCCAGTCCCGGCCGAACATCCGCTCGAGCGTCTCGGCCGACAGCAGCCCGCCGTTGAGCAGCGCTTCGAGAATCGCGTCGTGGAGCGCCTGCATCGAGTGGCCGTCGCTCTCGCCCGGCAGCTCGTAGGGGTCGTCGAAGCCGCTCGACAGCAGCAGATCCGACAGCTGCGACAGCAGCTCTTCGAGATCGAGCTCGTCGAGCTCCTCGCCAGTGAACTTCGAGTAGCGGAACTTCATGACCTCAGTTGTAGTACTTCTTCTTGTTCCCCGGCAGCGGCATCTCCCGCTCGCCGACCGGCTCGGTCGGGATGCCGGGCCGCTGCGGCCGGCGCGGCTGCTCGACCGCCTGGTACTGGAACTCGTCCGAACGGCTGATTTTCTTCTGGGCGTAGAGCCCTTCGAGAATGAAATCGACCGCCGCGGCGAGCAGCGGCGCCGGCGGCGACGCGCCGACGCCGGCATGCGCCGTCAGATCGCGCAGCCCCTGGACCTGGGCGGTCCGGGCGAGCAGCTCGCCGGCGTCGAGGGTGTCATCGATCTGCAGCGAGCCGCCCATCTCGAACCAGTCGATGACCTGCTTGAGGTCGGCATCGCCGAAATAGCCGGTGAAGACGTTGCCGACCGCGTTGCGGATGATGTCGCGCGCGACGTTGCCGGCGCCGCGCAGCTCGCCCTCGTACTCGAGCTCGAACTTGCCGGTGATCGCCGGCAGCGCGGCGTAGACGTCGGTGACGCGCGGGACGACGACATCCTCGCCGGCGAGCAGGGCGCGGCGCTCGGCGTTGGAGACGACGTTTTCGAGCAACGAAATCGGCAGCCGCTGGCTGACGCCCGAGCGCTTGTCGACCTTGGTGTCCTGGCGCGCCTGGAAGGCGACCTCCTCGACGACCTCGCGGACGAACTCCGGCAGCCGCGTCTCGCCACCGGCGCCGCTCCGCGCCGTCCACGCTTCCTGCGCGGTGATCGCCATCGCGTGCTGCCGGCTCTCGGGGTAGTGGGTGCGGATCTCCGAGCCGATCCGATCCTTGAGCGGCGTGATGATCTTGCCGCGCGCGGTGTAGTCCTCCGGGTTGGCGCTGAACACCAGCAGCAGATCGAGCGGCAGGCGGACCGGGTAGCCCTTGATCTGGACGTCCCCTTCCTGAAGGATGTTGAACAGCCCGACCTGGATCTTGCCGGCGAGGTCCGGCAGCTCGTTGATCGCGAAGATGCCGCGGTTGGCGCGCGGCAGCAGCCCGTAGTGCATCGTCAGTTCATCGGAGAGCTGGAGGCCGGCGCGCGCCGCCTTGATCGGATCGAGGTCGCCGATCATGTCGGCAATCGTCACGTCCGGCGTCGCCAGCTTCTCGACGTAGCGCGCGTCGCGGCCCAGCCACGCGACCGGCAGCGCGTCGCCTTCGCTGCGGATGCGGCCGCGGCAGGCGGCGCAGAGCGGCGCGAGCGGATCGTCGTGAATCTCGCAGCCGGGGACGACCGCGATGGCGTCGTCGAGCAGGTCGGCGAGGCCGCGCAGGATCCGGCTCTTCGCCTGACCGCGCAGGCCGAGCAGGATGAAGTTGTGGCGCGATAAAATCGCGTTGACGATCTGCGGCACGACGGTGTCGTCGTAGCCGATGATGCCCGGGAAGATCGGTTCGCGGGCGGTCAGCCGGGTGATCAGGTTGGCGCGGAGCTCGTCGCGAACCGGGCGGCGCGCGACGCGCCCAGCGGCGACGGCGGCGCGCAGCTGGCCGAGTGTCGAGGGGCGTTCCGAGGTCATACGGCATCTTATCACCCGCGGTTGCGGCGGCTGGAGGCTACAATGAGCGCCTTGTCTGCAGGCGCGCGCGCTCCGCTCGTCTATGCCCACCGCGGTGGGGCGCTGCTCCGGCCGGAGAATACGCTGGCGGCGTTCGATCACGGGCTGGCGCTCGGCGCCGACGGCCTCGAGCTCGACGTCCACCTCTCGCGCGACGGCGTCGTCGTGGTCCATCACGACGCGATGCTCGACCGGACCACCGACCGCCGCGGGCCGATCGCCGGCTGCACCGCGGCTGAGCTCGACCGCGTCGACGCCGGCTACTGGTTCACGCCGGCCGGCGGTGACGGCTACCCGTTCAGGGGACAGGGGATCGCGGTGCCGCGGCTGCGCGAGGTGCTCGAGCGCTATCCCGCCGTTCCGCTCATCGTCGAGCTCAAGGTCAACCAGGAAGCGCTCGCCGAGCGGGCGGTCGACGAGGTCCGCGCCGCCGGCGCGGAAGAGCGGGTCGTGTTCGGGTCGTTCGGCCGCCGCGTCCTCGCCGCCGTCCGCCGCCGGGCGCCGCGGATCCGCACCGGCGCCTCGCGCGGCGAAGCGCGCTGGGCGCTCTATCGATCCTGGCTGCGGTGGCCGCTCGGCGACGCGCCCTATCGCGACCTCCAGCTGCCGGAGCGGTCCGGCTCGACCACGGTCGTGTCGCCGCGGTTCGTCGACTACGTGCACCGCGCCGGGCTGCCGCTGAATGTCTGGACCGTCAACGATCCGGGGGATGTCCGCCGCCTGGCGTCGTGGGGGGTGGACGGGATCATCAGCGACCGGCCTGACCTTGCCGTGGCGGCCGTCCGCGAGGTGACCGGGTGACCGCCCGCGCCGACATCCTGCTCGTTGGCGTTCCGGATTCGGACCTCGGCGTGCTCGAGACGATCCTGCCGGCCCCGGCGTTCCGGCTGGTGCGCGCCCGGTCGGAACGCGACGCCCTCCGCGAGCTTCGGGCGAACGATTTCGCGCTGGTGCTGCTCGACCTCGCGCCGCCGGAGCTCTACGAGCGGGCGGTGCGGCTCCGCCATGGGGACCGGTCGCGCGACACCGCCCTCATCTTCATCGCCGCCGAGTGCAGCAGCGATCTGGATCTGTCGCGGGGCTACGCCGCCGGCGCGGTCGACTACATCTTCAAGCCGTTCGACGTCGACCTGCTCCGCTCCAAGGTGGCGGTCTGGACGGCGCGGTTCCGCCAGCACGCCGCCGTGAACCGCCGCGGTGAGGCGCTGCAGCGCGCCCATGACCAGCTCGAACAGCGGATGGCGTTGAGCACGCGCGAGCTCAAGGAGGCGAACGACGCGCTCCGCGCCGAAATCGCCGCTTCACCCAGGCGGACGCCTGGGCGACCCGCCGCCACGGCGGCGAGCGCGCTCGAGCGGTTCCGCGGCCGCCGCCCCGACGTCCTCGTCAGCGACATCGCGATGCCCGATCAGGACGGCTACGAGCTGATCCGCACCGTGCGCCGGCTGCCGATCGTCGAGGCGGGCAGGACGCCGGCGATTGCGCTGACCGCCTATGTGCGCGAGGAAGATGTCGGCCGCGCGCTCGCCGCCGGCTTCGATCGTCACATCAGGAAGCCGGTCCCGGTAGTGGAGTTGATCCAGGCGGTCGCCGAGCTGGCCGTGGCAGTGCCGCCGGCGGAGGAGTAGCGGCGGATCCCGGCCAGGAGACATGTCAACGACGAGCACACGATCACGAGCCGACCGCGCGGCAATCCCTGACCTTCCCCGTCTGATCCGCCGTCGCTCGGCGATTGCCGGATGGGGCGTGTATGCCGGCCAGGACATCCCGGCCGAGACCAGGGTCGCCGAGTACAAAGGAGAGCTCGTCCCTCAGGCCGAGGCGTGGCGCCGCGAATGCCGCTACCTGCCGCGGCAGCGGATCTGGATCTTCAACATCAACGGCACCTGGGCGAGAGATGCGGCCGTCGGCGGCAACATCGCCCGTTACATCAACCATGGCTGCCGGCCCAACTGCTATTCGGACATCGTCCGGCACACGATCTGGATCATTACCGCCCGCGCCATTCGCAAGGGGCAAGAGCTGACCTACGACTACAACACCGACGGCTATGCCGGCATCCGCTGCCGCTGCCGCCCCGGCTGCCGGAAGGTGCTGTGACCAGGAACCGCTTCGCGACAACGCTGATCGTCACGGCCATGCTCGCCGCCGTCGGCGTCGTGACCCCGGGACGAACGCCCGGAGGGAGGCAGTCGCCGGTCCCTCTGCAGGAAGGGGCCTCGTTCCCGGTCGCGATGCGTGTCGACGCCGGCGCCGCGGCCGGGCCGCTCGAGCCGGTGTGGCGGTTCTTCGGCGCCGACGAGCCGAACTACGCCTACATGAAGGACGGCCGGAAACTGATCGGCGAACTCGGACGCCTGGCGCCCGGCCGGGTGTTCTTCCGGACCCACAACCTGCTGACGACCGGCGACGGCACGCCGGCGCTCAAGTGGGGATCGACCAACGCCTATCGTGAGGACGCGCAGGGGCGGCCGATCTACGACTGGACGATCGTCGATCGCATCTTCGACACCTATCTGAAGCGGGGCGTCAAACCGTACGTCCAGATCGGCTTCATGCCGAAGGCGCTTTCGATCGCGCCCGATCCATACCAGCACTCGTGGACGCCGACCGCGAAGTACGACGACATCTACACCGGCTGGGCTTATCCGCCCAAGGACTACAAGAAGTGGGGCGACCTCGCCTATGCGTGGACCCGGCACGCGGTCGAGCGCTACGGCCGGGCCGAAGTCGAGCAGTGGTATTGGGAGGTCTGGAACGAGCCCAACATCGGCTACTGGCGGGGGACGCCGGAAGAGTTCCAGAAGCTCCACGACTTCGCGATCGACGGCGTCCGGCGCGCGCTGCCGACGGCCCGGGTTGGCGGGCCCGATGTGGCCGGCCATGGCGGCCGCTTCGCGCGGGACTTCTTCGCGCACGTCCTCCACGGCACCAATCACGCGACCGGCGCGGCCGGCACGCCGGTGGATTTCGTGTCGTTTCATGCCAAGGGCAAGCCGACCTTCGTCGACGGGCACGTCCGGCTCGGGATCGTCAATCAGCTGGCGACCATCGATGAGGGGTTCCGGATGATCGCGTCCTTTCCCGAGCTCAAAGCGACGCCCATCGTCATCGGCGAATCCGATCCTGACGGCTGTGCCGCGTGCCAGGGGCCGCAGCTCGGCTACCGGAACACGACAATGTATTCGAGCTATACGGCGGCCGTATTCGCTCGCCACTACGATCTCGCGGCGCGGCACGGCGTCAATCTTCAGGGGGCGCTGACCTGGGCGTTCGAGTTCGAGGACCAGCCGTACTTCGCCGGCTTCCGGGTGCTCGCCAGCAACGGCCTCGACCAGCCGGTCCTGAACGTCTTCCGAATGTTCAGCCTGATGGGGGCCGAGCGCGTGCAGGCGTCGAGCGACGCGGCGGTGCCGCTCGACGTAATGCTGACGAACGGCGTGCGCGAGCGTCCGGACGTCGGAGTGCTGGCAAGCCGCGACGCCCGCCGGCTGACGATCCTCGTCTGGCATTATCACGACGACGATGTGGCGGGGCCGGGCGCCGCGGTGTCGCTGACCGTCGCCGGCCTGCCGGCGACAGCCGGCCGTCTCCGCCTGCGGCACTTCCGGGTCGACCGCGATCACAGCAACGCCTACACCGCCTGGCAGCGCATCGGGTCGCCGCCGAAGCCGACCGGACGGCAGTACGCGATGCTCGAGCAGGCCGGGCAGCTGCAGCCGCTGGCCGCGCCGAGCGGCGTCGACGTCGTGGGATCGCAGGCGACGCTCACGTTTGCGCTGCCGCGCCAGGCCGTGTCGCTGCTCGTCCTGGAGTGGTGAACCGGCGCGTCCCGGCCTGACGGGTGCCGCTGAGGATCAGTTACCTCATCCGTTCAGCGGCGGTGAATTTCGGTTCGATATCGACTGGGACGGCCGCCAGCCGATCGAGGATTTTCTGGACCGGCGGGCGCACCACGCCGAGTCGTTCGATGAGCGCTTTCGCCTTCGTGTAATCCCCTTCCGCCTCGATTGTCATGATCTCGCGGGTCAGCGCGGTCACCGCGTCGGCAATCTTCGCGGCATCGACCGCGAACGTGCCGCCGGGCATCACCTTGAAGGCGCCGGCGTCGAGCAGGTAATTGAGCTGCACGGCGATGCCGCGGCCGTGGGCCTCGTTGATCCCGAAGCGGATCGACCGGAACGCCGAGGCGAGGAAGGTGGTGTACATCGTTTTCGCGATCGCCGGGTCGACGAGCTTGCGGTCGGCGAGCTGCTGGAGCGCCCACAGGCCCGAGGCGTCGGCCTTCGCCTCCTCGATGGCGCTGTAGGTCTCCTTGAGCTCCTGACGCACCGTCGTCTCGCGCCCGCCGGCGGTGATGTTGTGCGGGCCGAGGCCGTGCATCAGTTCGTGCATCAGAATGTGGGTGAAGAACGCCTCGAACGAGACATTGCGCTGGTCGGCGGCCGACAGCGCCACCTTGCTGATCGGCACCAGCACGCGGTTGAACTTCGCGTCCTGCATGTTCTTGAGCATCACCCGCTTGGTGCCCTTCTCGCGGACCACCCGCTCGTCGTTGGGCAGGTTGTAGGCCGCGGTCTGCACGCCGCGGTTGGCGTCGCCGGCCGTGAAGACGACGTTGACGACGCGAATCGGCGCCAGCGCGCCGAGCTTCGGGTTGCGGTACTTCGGATCGATCGGCAGGGCGTTCTCGAGCTCCTGAAGGTGGGCCGAGAAGGCCTGCAGGCGGGTCGATTCGGCCGCGTCGCGGACGGTAATGAAGGCCTCGAAGGCGGCCTTGGCGTTGAACCATTCGTCTTCGTAGACCTCGTACGGTCCAATGGTGGGTTCGATCGCGGCATCGAGCTCCATCCAGGCGACGTCGCTCGCGTAGTAGTCATTGGTCAGGAACGCGTCGGCGCGCGACGACAGGAACTTCTTGAGCGTCGGTTCGGCGGTCAGCGCCGCCGCCTCGCGGAGCAGCGCCGCTGCCCGGGCCAGTTCGGGCTGATACTCCAGGCTGTACGGGACCGCGGTGAAGGCCGCGTCGGCCGAGCTGCCGGGCGTTCGCCTGATGGTCGTGAAGAAACCGCCGGCGGCGGTCCGGGCAGGGCCGCTCAGCCCGTCCAGCCAGCGTTCGATCGCGGCCTTGTCGGCGCCAGCCGGATAGAAATTGGCCGGCTCCGGCTTGGCCGGGGCGCCGGCGATGAAGACGCGGTTGTGATCGAGCCGGGACCACGGCCCCTTGTTGATCAGGAAGTAATGAAGGCGCGCCTCGGCGTCGGCCTGGCGCGTGTCGGCGGCGCCCGATCCTTTCGTCACCGCAGCGACCGCCAGCTCCTGCAGCATGGCATCGTTGCCGGCCCAGACCTGGCGCAGGAACAGGCTGTCCATCAGCCGCGCCGCCTCGACCAGTTTGCCGAGCGCCTGGCGCTCGTTCTCCGGCAGCGTTGTGAGGTCAGCGCTGATGTCCGCCGGCACAAACCGGGCGGTCATCTCACGGAGCTCGGCCGTGGTCGGGATGGCGGGCGGCGGAGTCGGGGGCGGCACCTGTTGCGTCACGGACAAATCTCCAGCCGCGGCGCGAAGCGCGCTGGCGGCAAACGGCGCGCCGACGACGGCGGCGGACAGCATGGCGGCGGTCAACGTCTTCATCTGCATATGGTTTCACACTTGTGCCAACCGTCCGCCGCCGGGCGCTGCCGGCGATCGCGCCGCGCCGCGGCGTCGGCAGCCCCCGGCTAGGCGACGGCTGCGTGACGGACTACAATAAGAGGATTGTAAGCCCCAGAAACCACAGCCTGCAGGGATGGGGTCCGCCGCGGCACGGCAGCGCGGGGCCCCGACACGACCGCAGGACGGACGCGCCCATCGGCCAAGGATCATGAGATGAGGAATATCGCTCCCCAGGACACCTCCGAGCTGGAGGCCATCGAACAGCGCGAGTGGCGGGAGTCGCTCGAATACGTCGTCCAGCAGGGCGACAAGGATCGGGTGCAGCGCCTGCTCGGGGTGCTCAGGCAACACGCGCGAAAGGCCGGGGTCGCCCTGCCGTTCACGGCGGTGACGCCGTACGTGAACACGATCCGGCCTGAAGACCAGACGCCGATCCCCGGCAGCCAGGAGATCGAGCGCCGCATCAAGAGCCTGGTGCGCTGGAACGCGATGGCGTGGGTGGTCCGCGGCAACCGCGCCTCGGACGGGATTGGCGGCCACATCTCGACCTATGCGTCGGCGGCGACGCTCTACGAAGTCGGCTTCAACCATTTCTTCCGCGGCAAGCAGAACGGTGACGGCGACATCATTTACTTCCAGGGCCATGCCTCGCCCGGCATTTACTCGCGCGCGTTCCTCGAAGGCCGGCTCTCGGTCGAGCAGCTGCACAACTTCCGGCGCGAGCTCGCCAACGGCGGCGGCCTGTCATCGTATCCGCATCCGTGGCTGATGCCGGACTTCTGGGAGTATCCGACCGTCTCGATGGGCCTCGGCCCGATCATGTCGATCTACCAGGCGCGCTTCAACCGCTACCTCGAGGACCGCGGCCTGAAGAAGCCGACCGACGCCAAGGTCTGGGCGTTCCTCGGCGACGGCGAAACCGACGAACCGGAATCGCTCGGCGCGATCAGCCTGGCGGCGCGCGAGAAGCTCGACAACCTGATCTTCGTCATCAACTGCAACCTGCAGCGGCTCGATGGCCCGGTCCGCGGCAACGGCCAGATCATCCAGGAGCTCGAGGCGATCTTCCGCGGCGCCGGCTGGAACGTGATCAAGGTGATCTGGGGCAGCGACTGGGATCCGCTGCTCGCCGCCGACAAGGACGGCCTGCTCGCCCAGCGGCTCGGCGAAATCGTCGACGGCCAGTATCAGAAGTATGCGGTCGAGGACGGCGCGTACATGCGCGAGCACCTCTTCGGCACCGACCCGCGGCTGCTCGACATGGTCAAGCATCTCTCCGACGACCAGCTCAAGAAGCTGCGGCTCGGCGGCCACGACCCGGTCAAGGTCTACAACGCCTTCAAGACGGCGGTCGACACCAAGGGGCAGCCGACGGTCATCCTCGCTCGGACGATCAAGGGCTACGGGCTGGGCGAGCCGGGTGCAGGCAAGAACATCACCCACCACCAGAAGAAGATGAACGACTCGGATCTGAAGCTGTTCCGGACCCGGTTCGGGATCCCGATCTCCGACGAGGAGATCGCCGACGCGCCGTTCTACCGGCCGGCAGAGGACAGCGCTGAGCTGCAGTACCTGCAGGAGCGCCGCAAGGCGCTCGGCGGCTTCGTGCCGTCCCGCTCGGTCCGGGTCGAGTCGCTGCCGGCGCCGGCGGAAGCAGTCTTCGAGGAGTTCTACAAAGGCACCGACGACCGCAAGGCCTCGACGACGATGGTGTTCGTGCGCATCCTGGCGAAGCTGCTGCGCGACAAGGACATCGGCAAGCTGATCGTGCCGATCATCCCGGACGAGGCGCGGACCTTCGGCATGGAGTCGCTGTTCCGGGCGATCGGGATCTATTCGCACGTCGGCCAGAAGTACGAGCCGGTCGACATGGACACGCTGCTCTATTACAAGGAAGCGCAGGACGGGCAGATCCTCGAGGAAGGGATCACCGAAGCGGGCTCGATGTCGTCGTTCATCGCCGCCGGCACCGCCTACGCGACCCACGGCGTCAACACGATTCCGTTCTTCATCTACTACTCGATGTTCGGCTTCCAGCGCGTCGCCGACCTGATCTGGGCCGGCGCCGATTCACGCGCCCGCGGCTTCCTGCTCGGCGCGACCGCCGGCCGGACGACGCTGGCGGGCGAGGGGCTGCAGCATCAGGACGGCCACAGCCACGTCTACTCGCTGGCGACGCCGAACTGCATCTCCTACGATCCGGCCTACGCCTACGAGCTTGCCGTCATCATCCAGGACGGCATCCGCCGGATGTACCAGGAGCAGGAGGCGGTCTTCTATTACCTGACGGTGATGAACGAGCCGTACGCGATGCCGGCGATGCCGGAGGGGGCGCGCGACGGCATCCTCAAGGGGATGTACCGCCTCAAGAAGGCCGCCAACCCGAAGGCCAAGCACAAGGCCCAGCTGTTCGGCAGCGGCGCGATCCTCAACGAGGTGGTGGCGGCCCAGCAGCTGCTCGAGAAGTACGACGTCGCCGCCGACGTCTGGAGCGTGACCAGCTACCAGGAGCTCTATCGCGACGGTCATGCCTGCGATCGCTGGAACATGCTGCATCCGTCCGAAACGCCGCGCGTGCCGTACGTCGCGCAGTGCCTCAAGGATGCCCCCGGCGTCCTGGTCGCGGCGTCGGACTACCTCAAGGTGCTGCCGGACTCGATCGACCAGTGGATGCCGCGGCGGATGCGCTCGCTCGGCACCGACGGCTTCGGCCGCAGCGAGGACCGGGCGCGGCTGCGCGAGTTCTTCGAAGTCGACGCCCGGTTCGTCGTGCTGGCGACCCTCGCCGAGCTCGCCCAGGACGGCAAGCTCGATCGCAAGGTCGTCGCGCAGGCGATCAAGGACCTGAAGATCGACCCGGACAAGCTCAATCCCGCCAACAGCTAACGGTAGAGACCAGCGACCCATGCCCACAGACTTCACGCTTCCCGAGCTTGGTGAAAACATAACCGCGGGGGACGTCGCCCGCGTCCTGGTCGCGGTCGGCGACACGGTGGCGAAGGACCAGGCGGTCCTCGAGCTCGAAACCGACAAGGCCACGATCGAAGTGCCGTCGAGCGTCGCCGGCGTCGTCAAGGAGATACGCGTCAAGCAAGGGGAGCGGATCAAGGTCGGCCAGGTCGTCCTGACGGTGGACGGCGGCGACGCCAAGGCTGGCGGTGTCGACCAGCCGAAGACCGAGGCCAAGGGGGAGCCCGCCCCCGCACCGGACGCCGGCGCCGAGAGCCAGGACAATGCCGCCGCGGCGCCGGCCGCGAAGGGGGCGGCGGCGCAGAAGGGGGCGGCCGAACGCGAGCGCGGGACGACAGATTCGGCCGACGACACCGACGCGGCCCCGCGGGGCGGCGGTCAGGCTCAGGAGGCGGCACCGGCCAAGGCACGCGGCGAGGTCATCAACATCGACCGCGGCGCGCGCCCGGCAGCGGCGGCGCCGTCGGCGCCAGCCGTCAGCGCCGAGCCGGTCGAAGGTTCGATGCCGCCGGCGGCGCCGTCGGTGCGCCGGCTGGCGCGCGAGCTCGGCGTCGAGATCCGCCAGGTCCCCGGCACCGGGCCCGAGGGGCGGATCAGCGTCGAGGACGTCCAGGCGTTCGTGCGCACGGCGCTCTCGGGGGCGGGCGGCGGCGCCGCCGCGGCGGCCACGCCGCTGCCCGACTTCACGAAATGGGGCGAGGTCGAACGCAAGCCGATGAGCAACATCCGCCGGAAGACGGCGGAGCACCTCTCGCACGCGTGGCACGCCATCCCGCATGTCACCCAGCACGACAAGGCCGACATCACCGCGCTCGAGCAGCTGCGCAAGCAGTACGGCCCGCAGGCCGAAAAGGCCGGCGGCAAGATGACGATGACGGTCGTGGCGCTCAAGATCATTGCCGCCGCGCTGCGCAAGTTTCCGCAGTTCAACGCCTCGGTCGACATGGCGCGGCAGGAGATCATCTACAAGCACGCCGTCCACATCGGCGTCGCCGTCGATACGCCGCGCGGCCTGCTGGTGCCGGTGATCCGCGACGTCGATCGCAAGGGCGTGATCGAGCTGGCGGCCGATCTCGGCAAGGCCTCGGAGAAGGCCCGCGCCGGCAAGCTCTCGCTCGACGACATGCAGGGCGGCGGCTTCACGATCACCAACCTCGGCGGCATCGGCGGCACCTCGTTCACGCCGATCGTCAACTGGCCCGAGGTCGCGATCCTCGGCATTTCGCGGGGCGTCCACGAAGCGGTCTACGACGGCACGGCGTTCCAGCCGCGCCAGATGCTGCCGCTGTCGCTGTCCTACGATCACCGCGTCATCGACGGCGCCGACGGCGCCCGCTTCCTGCGCTGGGTCGCGGAAGCGTTCGAGCAGCCGTTCGTCGTCCTGCTGTAGCGGCACAGATACCAAGATGGCTTCAACGAAACTGGTCGTGATTGGCGCGGGCCCCGGCGGCTACGCGGCGGCGTTCTATGCGGCGGACCTCGGGATGGAGGTGACGCTGGTCGATCCGGCGGTCAACCCCGGCGGCGTCTGCCTTTACCGCGGCTGTATTCCGTCGAAGGCGCTGCTGCACGTCGCGGACGTCCTGAACGAAGCCCGCCACGCCGCGGCGTGGGGCATCACCTTCGGCGAGCCGAAGATCGACATCGATCAGCTGCGCGCCTTCAAGACCAAGGTCGTCAACCAGCTGACCGGCGGCCTCGGCCAGCTCTCCAAGCAGCGCAAGGTCACCTACATCCAGGGCACGGCGGCGTTCAAGGACGCGCACACCCTCGAGATCACCCGGACCGCGGCCGGCGGCGGCGCCGACACGCTTGCCTTCGAGCACGCCATTATCGCGACCGGCTCGCGCCCGTCGACGGTGCCGGGGCTGAGCATCGACAGTCCGCGGGTGATGGACTCGACCGCGGCGCTGGAACTGCCCGACATCCCGAAGTCGCTGCTGGTCGTCGGCGGCGGCTACATCGGCCTCGAGCTCGGCACCGTCTACGCGGCGCTCGGCACCAAGGTGACGGTCGTCGAAATGACCGGCGGCCTGCTGCCCGGCGCCGACCGCGACCTGGTCAACATCCTCGCCAAGCGGATCGAGTCGATGTGCGAGCAGGTGCTGCTCAACACCAAGGTCACCGGCATGAAAGACGGCAAGAGCGGGGTCGCGGTGACGTTCGAAGGCGAGGGACTGGCGCCCGAGGCGCGCGAGCGGACATTCGACCGCGTCCTGATCTCGATCGGCCGGCGGCCGAACTCGGCGGTCCCCGGGCTGGACCGCACCGCCGTCAAGGTCAATCCGCGCGGCTTCATCGAGGTCGATCCGGCGCGCCGTACCGCCGAGCCGTCGATCTACGCGATCGGCGACGTCGTCGGCGAGCCGATGCTCGCCCACAAGGCCTCGCACGAGGGGCGGGTGGCGGTCGAGGCGATTGCCGGCGAGCGGGTCGCGTTCGAGCCGCTGGCGATCCCGGCGGTGGTCTTCACCGATCCCGAGCTGGCGTGGTGCGGCCTGACCGAGAACGAGGCCCGGCAGCAGAAGCGCGAGGTCGTCGTGGCGCGCTTCCCGTGGGGCGCGTCTGGCCGCGCCCAGACGCTCGACCGCTCGGACGGGATGACCAAGCTGGTGCTCGAGCCGACGACCGAGCGCGTGCTCGGCGTCGGGATCGTCGGGCCGGGCGCCGGTGAGCTGATTGCCGAAGGCGTGCTGGCGGTCGAGATGGGCGCCAACGCCACCGATGTGCGGATGACGATCCACCCGCATCCGACGCTCTCCGAAACCGTCATGGAATCGGCCGAGGTCTTCTTCGGCCAGGCGACCCACGTCTACCGGCCGAAGAAAAAAGCCTGAGCCGGGCCGCGCCTAGCGCTGCTCGAGCGCCGCCACCTGTTCGTGGGCGTGGTACGAGCTGCGCACGAGTGGTCCGGATTCGGCGTGTCCGAAACCGAGCGCGAGCGCGATCCGCTTGAGCTCGGCGAACTCCTGCGGCGTGTAATAGCGCACCATCGGCAGGTTGGCGAGCGACGGCCGGAGATACTGGCCGATCGTGACGATCTGGCAGCCGGCCGCGCGCAGGTCGCCGAGCGTCGCCACCACTTCATCCCACTCCTCGCCGAGGCCGACCATCAGTCCGGACTTGGTGGGAATCGCCGGCGCCAGCGTCCGCGATCGATCCAGCACTTCGAGCGCGCGGTCGTAGCGGCCGCCCGGCCGGGCGGTGCGATAGAGCCGCGGCACGGTCTCGATGTTGTGATTGAGGACGTCGGGACCGGCGTCGAGCACGACCCGCAGCGAGGCCTCGGATCCTTTGAAGTCCGGGATCAGGACCTCGATGCGGCAGTGCGGCGTCCGCTGACGGGTCTCGGCAATCGTCCGCGCGAAGTGACCGGCGCCGCAGTCGGGCAGGTCATCACGGTCGACGGAGGTGATAACAACGTAGTCGAGCGCCATCGCGTGGATGGCGCTGGCGACCTTGACCGGCTCGTCGGCGTCGGCCGGACGCGGCGTGCCATGCGTGACGTTGCAGTAGCCGCACGAGCGGGTGCAGGTATCGCCGAGAATCATGAACGTCGCGGTGCCGTGGTTCCAGCACTCGCCGATGTTCGGGCAGTTGGCTTCCTCGCAGACCGTATGCAGGCCGAGCGTCCGCATGATGCCTTTGAGACGGAGATAGTTTTCCGAGCCCGGGGCGCGGACCTTGAGCCAGGCCGGTTTCGGCTGCCGCGGCAGCTCCTCGGCGCGCTTCTTCCGGCCGCGGATGAAGTTCAGGGGAACGGTCTGCATCGATACAACGATTATAGCGGGTCCGGGCAGACAGGCCTGGCGCCCGGCCGCCGGCACGCCCCCGCGGCGATCCGGGGGGGTGATCCCGGAGCCTCAGCCGTTGCAACGACTTAGCCTAAAGGTGAGTGTCCCCGTTTCCGGCGAGTCGTTGGATAGAATGGGGAGGATGGCTGTGGGTCGGCTCTCCTTCACCTGGTACGGGCACGCGACGTTCCTCATCACCACCCCGGGCGGCCGCCGCATCGTCACCGACCCCTGGCTCGAGGGGAATCCGCTGTGCCCGCCCGGCCTGACGCACATCGCCGCCGCGGATCTGATCCTCCTCTCGCACGGCCACTCGGATCACACCGGCGACGTCGTCCCGGTCTCGCGCGCGACCGGCGCGCCGATCGTCGCGATCACCGAGCTGGCGCGGTGGTGCGAGCGCAAGGGGCTCAAGGGGGTCCACGGCATGGGGATTGGCGGGACCCTCGACATCGCCGGGGTCAGCGTGACGATGGTGCCGGCGGTGCACAGCAGCAGCGTCGTCGAGCAGGACACGACGGTGTACCTGGGGGAGCCGGCCGGCTTCGTAGTCCGGATGGAGGACGGCGACGTCTTCTACTTCGCCGGCGACACGGCGGTGTTCGGCGACATGCGGCTGATCGCCGAGATGTACGCGCCGCGGATTGCGTTCCTGCCGATTGGCGGATATTTCACGATGGGGCCAGACGGCGCGGCGCGCGCCGCGCGGCTGCTCGGCGTCCGCCAGGTGGTGCCGATGCACTTCGGGACCTACCCGGTGCTGTCCGGTACGCCCGAGGCGATGCGCGCGGCGCTCGATCCGGCGATCGATCTGCTCGTCCTCAAGCCCGGCGAGACCGCGTCGTAGCGCCGTGCGATATCCCGGGCGCATGGATGGCATGTGCGCCGGGCATGCGCGGTCCATGTGCCGCCGGCATCGATAGCATCTGAAACTTCTGCGCGACCGCGCGCAGCGGCTTCTTTATCATCGGATCATGATCGACGCCGATGCCGTACCGACCCGAACCCTGACCCTCGTCCTGCCGGAGGCCGACTGGAAGGCGCTCCGCGCCGCGGAGCCCGATGCGATCGCCTGGCTGCGGGCGCAGATTCACAATCGGCTGTCCGGTCCGTCCGCGCCCTGGTCCGCCAGCTCCGATGCCGACGCGACCTCACCGATCGAGAGCCTGTGGAGCAACGAAGACGAATACTAGACGCCTTCGGGACACGCACTCTAGCGCAAGTCGCTATTTCGAAGCGTGAGTTGTCGAATCGCTAGCGAACGGTAATCCGCCCCTTGAGCGAGGCGTTGTCGGGATTGTCGTGGTCGTGGAACCCGCACGCCCGAATCTCGACCAGGTTCCCGGTCTCCCGGCTTTGCCCCGGATTCAGGCCACCGACGGAATTGAGGGGCGTGCAGTCGCTGTGCTCGGGATGCGGATCCGACGCCATGTCGTGACGCCGCGAGTCGCTGTTGACGAACAGCACCCGGCTGCCAGGCGGCACGGTCATCTCCTTCGGACTCACCCCGGCCGCTGTGATCGTGACGACGTTGGCGTTTGCCGGCGCCGGATTCGGCGCGACCGGCGACCCGCCGCCGCATCCCCCCGCCGCGATCGCGGCCGCCAGCGCCATCGCCCTTCCAACCACCATTCGCATCCGGGGATTATGCCATTGCCGGCGTCACCCCCGGCGCGGCCAGCCCCTAGCGGATGACGATCGTGCCCTTCAAGTTCGCATTCCCGGCGTCGTTGTGATCGTGATAGCCGCAGGTCCGCGCCGTCGTCAGCGCGTCGCTGGCCTTGGTCTGGCCCGCCGCCAGGGCGCCGACCGTGTTGATTGCCGGGCAGTCGGTGTGCGACGGATGCGGATCCGAATCCATCGTGTGCGCCTTGCCGTCGCTGTTGACGAACGTCACGCTCTGGCCGACGTTGATCGTCACCTGCACGGGACTGACCGCGCCGTTGCTGCCGATCGTGATGGTCGCCCCGCTGGTCGGCGTCCCGCCGCCGCCGCCACCCGATGGGGACGTCGGCGTGCTGCTGCCGCCGCAGCCAACCGCCGCCGCCACGACCCAAACACCCAGACCGGCGCCGCGTATCCATGTGCTGTTCAAGAGAGTCTCCTTAGTGCGACCGCGCGCGCCTCAGAAGAACTTGCGCGCGATGTTGAAGCCGATGAACCAGTTGTCGTTGTTGAACGCCCCGCTGGCCAGCTGACCGAGCGTCGTCCCGAAGCCGTTCGAGACGTTGAGCTGGAAGAGGTGGCCGCCGGCGCGTCCTTCGAGGCCGAAGCTGATCTGATTCACCCCCGGCTCGTACCCGGCCAGCCGCGGCGTCACCTCGGCGACGAGGTATGTGCCCGGCCGGATGCGCAGCCGGCCGCCGAGGCCGACCATCAGGGTGTCGTTGTCGAACCCCTGGTTCGCGGCCGGATTGCTGTTCAGCACGAGCAGGGGTTCGGCATAGAGCGCCGCGATCCGGCCCACCTTGCGGGAGGCGGCGACGCCGAGCGTGCTGCGGTAGCGGGAGTGGAGGTTGTTGGCCCCTTCCAGCGTCGCGAGGGCGTCGAGACCGAACGGCGTTCTGTCCTTCTGCGTGAGCATGCTGTGCTGGCCGAACAGCTGGATGGTCCGCTCGCTGGTGCGATGGATGCCAATCTGGGTGCCGCGCGCCAGCCCGTAACGCAGCTCGAGGCCGATCTGCGCGCCGGAGTCGAAGCCGAAGAAATCTGACGCGAGATCGCCGAAATCTCCCGCGCCGAGCGGACGGGTGAAGCGATGCGTCACCCGGAAGGCGATCCGGTGCAGCGGCATCCGCAGCGTCGTCGGCAGCGCCGCGAGGTTGAAGTCGGGCTGCAACGCATCGACGCGGGCATCGGGGTCGGCGGCCTCGGGCGCGGCTGGGCTTGGGGCCTGGGCGGCGGCGGCCGCGGGAATGGCAAGCAGTCCCGCCAGCAGCAGGATTTGGGCGCGGTTCACGGCAGTCCTCCCTGGCAAGCGTGATGCCGGCCGGATATCGCTGAAAAATGGAGAAATCCTCGCCATGGGACGCGGCTGGATTACCCCGGGCGTAAAGCGTTACCAGGGACGTAAGGGTGCGGCGCGGCGCTCACTCCACCCGGTGCTTGGCCAGGTAGTAGCTCAGGGCGCGCTGGCTGATGCCCATGACCTCGGCGGCGTCCTTCTTGACGCCGCCGGCGTTGTCGAGCGCCCGGCGCACGGTCTCGCGCTCCGCCCAGTCGAGGTTCTGGCGGAGGTCGAGCGACGGCAGGCCCGCCGGCGCGGCGCCGCTGCCGCCGAGCATGCGGACCACGTCGGCGCCGATCGTCCGGGTCGGCGTCAGGACGACGGCGCGCTCGACGGTGTTCTCGAGCTCGCGGACGTTGCCGGGCCACTCCGCCGCCTGCAGCACCTCGATGACGCCGTGCTCGAGCCCGTCGATCCGCTTGCCGGCGCGCTGCGCGTGCTTGGCGACGAAGTGTTCGACCAGGACCGGCACATCTTCGCGCCGCTCGCGCAGCGGCGGGATGTGAATCGGGATCACATTCAGCCGGTAGAACAGATCCTCCTGGAACCGGCCGTCGGCGACCATCTGGCGCAGATCGCGATTGGTCGCGGCGATGACCCGGACGTCGACCTTGTGGGTCCGCTCCGAGCCGAGCGGCTCGAACTCGCGCTCCTGCAGGACCCGCAGCAGCTTGGCCTGGAGCGCCGGGCTCATCGTGCCGATCTCGTCGAGGAACAGGCTGCCGCCGTCGGCGAGCGCGAATTTCCCCTTCTTGTTGGTGGTCGCGCCGGTGAACGCGCCGCGGACGTGGCCGAACAGCTCCGACTCAAGCAGCGTCTCGGGGATCGCGGCGCAGTTCACCTTGATCAGCGGCATCTCGCGCTGCGCGCTGTGATAGTGAATCGCCCGGGCGACCAGTTCCTTGCCGGTGCCGGTCTCGCCGGTGATCAGGATCGTGCTCTTCGAGCGCGCGACGACCCGCGCGGTATTGATGACCTCCTGCATCCGCCGGCTCCGGCCGACGATGCCGTAGTGGTTGAATTCCGCGTCGCGCTCGGAGATCAGGTACTGGTGCTCGGTGCTCAGCCGCTGGTGCTCGAGCGCGCGGCTGACGACGACGAGCAGCTCGTCGATCTCGAACGGCTTCTGCAGGTAGTCGAGCGCGCCGAGCTTCATCGCCTCGATCGCGCTCTCGACGGTGGCATGCGCGGTCATCATCAGGATCTGCGGCCGCTCCCCGGCCGGGGTCGAGGCGACGAGCTCGCGAATCAGGTCGGTCCCGGTCACCTCCGGCATCAGGTTGTCGACCACCAGGACGTCGAACAGCCGCTGCGCCAGCAGCGCCTGCGCCTCGCGGCCGCTGGCGGTCGCGATCACTTCGTGGCCCTCGCCGCGCAGCGCCGCGGCGAGCGCCGCCAGGATCTTCGCCTCATCGTCGACCAGCAGAATCGAACCTGTCGTCATCAGTCGATGCACCTGTTTCCGGGACCGCGGTCGGCTGCCGCCGGCCGTGCGCCGGGCGGATCCGTACCGATCACCTCGGCAGCTCGATGCGGACGTCCGTGCCCGCACCGGGCCGGCTCGCGACGCCTATCGTACCGCCGAGTCCCTCGACGATGTTCCGTGAAATCGCGAGGCCGAGGCCGGTGCCGGCGCGCCGGGTCGTGAAGAACGGATCGAAGACGCGGCCGAGGTCGTCGGCGTCGATCCCGATGCCGGCGTCGCTGACCTCGATCGCGATGCGTCCGGCCGCCGTCGCCGAGGTCACCAGCCGGATCGGGGCGGCCGCGGCTGGTTCGGCAGCCGCCGCCCGCGCCGCGACCGCGTGGCGGGCGTTGGTGAGGACGTTGACCAGCACCAGCCGCAGCCGCTCGGCGTCGGCCACCACCGCCGGCAGGTCCGGGGCGAGGCTGAGCGCGATTGGCGGCGCCGGCTGGTCGGCGGCGTCGACCGCCCGGGCGGCGTCGCGGCACACCGCGTTGACGTCGACCGGCGCCAGATCGAAGGCGATCGGCCGGGCGAAATCGAGCACCTCCGAGACGATCCGGTTCAGCCGCGCGACTTCCTCGTCGATGTTGGCGACCGCGGCCCGCAGGTGATCGGCCGCGACCGGCTCGCGCTTGAGCCCGCGCAGCGCTGCCTTGATGATCATCAGCGGGTTGCGGATTTCGTGGGCGACCACCGTCGACAGCCGGCCGAGCGAGGACAGCCGCTCGCGCTGCGCCGCCTCGCGCTGGAACCGCGCGATCGACCCGGTCATGGTGTTGAACGTCGTCGCCACCAGCCGCGCGTCCTCGTCGTCCCAGCCCGCGCCGGACGACAGCGCGATCTTCGTCGTCAGGTCGCCGGTCGCCGCCATCTCGCGCATCGTCGCGGTGATCGCCCCGAGCGGCCGCGTCACCGTCCGCGCGACCGCGTAGCTGAGCAGCACGGCGGCGAGCACCGCCAGGAAGGCGGTCCCAGCCAGCTCGCGGTGGACGGCGCGGAGGAAGCGGAGGCGGTCGGTCCGCGAGCGCAGAATCAGCGCGGTCGGCACCGCCGCCGCGACGGCGGGCGTCCGGATGGCGGCGGAGGTCAGCGGCAGCGGACGGTTGACGAAGACATATTCACTGTCGCCGAGGGTGACGGTGCCGACGACCCCGGGGCCGGTCAGCGAGAGCCGCGCGAGGGTGTCGTTGAACCGGTCGGGCAGCGTCGACGCCTGGATCTGATGTTCGAAGGCGAACGCCACTTCGCTCTGCGTGAGCGCCCTGAAACGCCGCGCCGCTTCCTGATCGAGGCTCGACCCGACGCTGACGGTGCCCATCAGCTCAGGCCCGAGGAAGCTCGGCACCGACGCGACCTGGACGACCCCGCCGCCACGGCTCCACAACGACAGCGCTTCGCGTCCCTGTGTCGCGCGGCCGATCGCGTCGGCGGCGTCGGGGTCGTCGCGCGCCATCCGGCGGCGTCCGGCCTCGGCGAGGAGATGGCCGGCGGGATCGGTCACGACGAATAGATCCGACCCGATCCGCCGCTGGTACTCTTCGGCGAGCGGCTGCACGGTCGGCGCGTCCTTCGTATACAGGGCGGCCTTCAGGTTCGAGAGGTCGGCAATCAGCGTCGCCTCGCGCGTGAAGTGATCGAACAGGTAGGTGCGCTGCTCCTCGAGCAGTGTGCCGGCCTCGTCGACGCCGCGCCGCAGCTCGCTTTCCGCCTGGTTCGTCACGGCGACGTTGACGCGATAGACGGCGACGCCAATTGTCAGCACCGCCAGCAGCGCCGAGGCAAAGAAGATGCGATTGGTGAGGGACGAGAGGAGACTCATCGCCGCCGCAGGCTGACGTTCAGCTCGACCTCGCCGCCAGCGTCAGGGACGACGACCCGCTGCGAATCGAGCGGCGCCGACTCGTTCCAGGTCATCACCGTATAGCCGCCCGGCGGCACGCCGTCGATCCGGTAGCGCCCGGCCTCGTCGGTGACGGCGAAATAGCGATGCGCGAAGACCAGGATGAAGGCGCTCATGTGCGAATGGATGTCGCAGAAGACGCGGACGATGCCGGGGCGGTCGAAGCGGACGGCCTTCGAGCGGCCGACGGCGTAGCGGCCGAGATCGAAGGATTTTGCCCGCGACAGGGAAAAGACGTTGTGGTACGTCCGATCGCTGTTGGGAAAGTCCACCGTCGAGCCGGCGACAATCGCGAGCACGTGCGGGACGAAGGTCTTGTTGCGCTGATCCATGCGGGCGACCGGCTCGTCGCGCGAGTCGAAGGCCGCGCGCGGCGCGGGATCGAGGTAGACGACGCTGCGGCGATCGACCGGCTGGTTCACGGCCATCGAGACGTCGGCGACATTCGGGCGATCGACGCTGGCGGCGGGCCCGGACGGCAGCGTGACGCGCCCGCGGATGACGCCGACCGCGGCGGCCGCCGCCGGCCGCGCCGGGACGGCGCCGTGCAGGACGCCGCCGATGGCGAGGAGGCTGACGAGCGAGAGGATGCCGGGGAGGCGCGCCATCAGAACCAGTAGGCGAGCTGGACCGAGGTGACGGTGCGGCCGCGGACGCGGCCGCCGTCGCGCCGGTTCCGCTGCACGGCGGTGCGGACGACGAGGTTGCGGCGGAGGGAATAGCCGGCGGCGGCTTCGGCGCGCGCGACCGGCGCATCCCAGGGCAGCGCCGCGGTGCTGCCCTGCAGTGTCGAGAAGCCGAGGCGGTCGAGACGTCCGGCGATGAAGATGCGCGGTGTCAGCCGGTAGCGCCCCTCGACCCATCGCCCGAGCGCACTCACGGCGGTGGTGTGGGATGGCGGCAGCGGGAGGGGGAGCGCCCAGCGGCTGAACACCAGTTCGCCGCGGACGATCCAGTGATCGCGGGAATACTCGGCGTCGGCGCCAAAGGCGCGCTGCTGGCCAGAGCCGTCGCCGGGCAGCCCGCGCGCCAGCCAGTTGCCGGCCGCCCCCGACGCGCCAAGCACGAGACCGACGATCGGCGTTGCCGCGACGCGTCCGGAGAGTTGCTTGCCGCCGTTGTCGTCGCCGACCCGCGGGTTCGACAGGGTGCCGTTGGTCAGGGCGGCCGAGACCTGGAGCCGCGGATTCGCCCAGGCGGCGCCGACGCCGGTGTCCCAGCGAAAGCCGCTGACGAGGGGCACGCCGGGCTCCGGCACCTGCCGGCCGATCGGGAAGCTGGATCGCCAGCCGCGGCCGCGCATGCGCAGGAGGTCGTCGCCCACCGCCGGGGCTGCGTCGCTGCGCAGCGAGGTGAGGTACTGATAAGCGAGCGGATAGCCAATGACGATGTTATCGGTGCCGTAGGCCCGCCGCGCGAACGCGCCGAACGCGGGCGGGATGCGGCCCGCCGTCAGGTCGAAGGGGTGATCGCGAAATGGCCGGATCCGTGCGTAGGCGGCGTAGACTCGGGGCGCCTCGAGGTCTTCGGATCGCACTTCGGTGGCCAGCGCCAGCCAGTCGGCCGGCTTCCAGACCGCCGCCGCGCCCAGCCTGAACAGCCGCAGCGCGTTGTGTTCGTAATCGGTGTAGTTGAAGTAGGCGGTCTCGTCGGACGGCCCGAAGGTCGCGACCGCTTCGGCGCTGACGGTCAGCCGGCCGTCCGGCGTCCGCAGCGGCTCCTCGGGGAGTCCCTGGCCTGACGCGCGGGCGGCCAGCAGCAGACAGGCCGCCCCGAACAACGGACGAATCGCCGAAAGGCGCATGGGTTGGGGGCCCGCGGCAGCGGCGGGGAAGGACGCATTATAGCGGCTGCGGCTTGATCGGGCAGGCTGCAGGGTATATAACTCAAATGTAATAGTGGAATGTCATTCCGTATAGTGGAATGGGCGAGCTAGTGAACGAGCAGCCTGACCATCCGGTCGCGGAGTCGCTGCCTGCGGCGGGGCGCGAACGGCCGTCTTCGCTGGAGAAGGCGCTGGACGTCTGCGAGTCGCTGGCCGCCGCGCCGCGCGGGCTGAGCGTCACCGACCTTGCGCGGGCGCTGCGCCAGCCGCCGCCGACGGTGCATCGGTTGCTGAGGGTGCTCAAGCGCCGCGGCTTCGTCCGGCAGGATGAGGAAACGCAGCGCTACAGCCTGACGCTGAAGATGCTGGACCTGAGCTTCCGGCTGCTCGGGCGGTCCGAACTGCGGCTCCATGCCTATCCGGTGTTGCGCGAATACGTCCTGCGCAACGGCGTCCGCGCCTTCATTGCGGTGCCGGCGGCCGGCGAGGTGACGTATCTGTGGAGCGGCGGGCCGGACGAGGTCGGCATGCACACGACGCACGGGCGTGAGATGCCGGTGCACTGCGCGATGTATGTCGAGGCGACCGCGAAACGGCGCCTCAGCTGTCTGAAGCTCGAGCGGCCGAGGGACGCCGCCGACCCCAACCGCATCGCGGTGCGGTTCGGCGCCCCCGAGCCGCAGCAGATCCAGCGGCTGCTGTGCACCTGCGCGCCGGTCTGTGATTACACCGGCCGGGAAGTGGCGCGGATCGGCGTCTTCGTCCACGCCGCCGACGAAGCCCCGTTCGCCGCGGCGCAGCCGGCGGCGGCGATGGAACTGGCGCGGCTGATTTCGCTGCGCCTCGGACACCTGCCGGACTCGATGGCGCTCGGCGCGTGAGGTAGGGATGTTGGACGCGGCGCGGCCCGCCGCGTCTGCGCTCGTTTGTGGAGGAGAGAGAGAACGTGGCCTATATCATTACGGAACCCTGCATCGGCACCAAGGACAGCGCCTGCGTCGATGTCTGCCCGGTCGACTGCATCCACCCGCGGAAGGACGAGCCGGAGTTCGCCGCCGCCGAGATGCTCTACATCCACCCGGACGAGTGCATCGACTGCGGCGCGTGCGTGCCGGCCTGCCCGGTCGAAGCGATTTTCGCGCTCGACGAAACGCCGGAGAAGTGGAAGAGCTTCATTCCGGTCAACGCGCAGTACTTCCAGAAGTAACAGCTGACAGCTGACAGCTGAGAGCTGAGAGCCAAACCATGGGCCTGATCGAGCACAAGTTCGAGGACAACCTCGTCACGACGACCGTCGACAAGGTCCTGAACTGGGCCCGCCAGTCCTCGCTGTGGCCGATGGGCTTCGGCCTGGCGTGCTGCGCCATCGAGATGATGGCCGCCTCGGCGTCGCGGTTCGACATCTCGCGCTTTGGCGCCGAGGTCTTCCGCGCCTCGCCGCGCCAGTCCGACCTGCTGATCGTCGCCGGCACGGTGACGAAGAAGATGGCGCCGGTGCTGCGCCGCCTCTACGATCAGATGCCCGAGCCGAAGTGGGTCATCTCGATGGGCAGCTGCTCGAATGCCGGCGGGCCGTTCCCGACCTACAGCGTGCTGCAGGGGGTCGACAAGATCGTCCCGGTCGATGTCTACGTCTCCGGCTGTCCGCCGCGTCCGGAGGCGCTGCTCTACGGCTTGATGCGGCTCCAGGACAAGATCCGTCGCGAGAACACCGTGCTCCGCAAGGAGCGGGTCATCCACGTCGGTGACACCGCGGCAACGCTGGTCGTTCCAGCGGCGGGAGGCTGAGTGGCGCGGTTGCGCGATCTGCTGCGGACGATCTTCCTCGTCGACATCCTCAAGGGGCTGTGGCTGACGCTGAAGTACACGCCGCAGCCGGCCTTCACGTTTCAGTATCCCGCCGAGCGCCGGCCGGTGTCGCCGCGCTTCCGCGGCGTGCTCCGCCTCCAGGTCGAGCCGGCGACCGGCGCGCAGACCTGCATCGTCTGCGACCAGTGCGCGAAGGTCTGCCCGGACGACCTGATCGCGCTCGGCGGCCACCGCGAGCCGGGGCAGAAGATCAAGGTGCTGGATTATTTCGACTTCAACCTGTCGCGCTGCAGCTTCTGCGGGCTGTGCGCCGAGGTCTGCCCGACCAAGCCGGTCAAGGCGCTGATCATGAGCGAGGAATACGAGCTCGGCAGCTATTCGCGCGCCTCCCAGGTGCTGCGCATCGACGAGCTCTACGACGGCGTCCCGACCGAGCGCTACTCGCGCTGATCGTCGCGCGCGGCGAGCGCCCGCCGCGCCGCCAGGCGCGCGGTCCGTCGCGCTTCGGCCTCGGCGGCGCGCCGCGCGTCCTCCGCGCCCTCCTGGAGCAGCGGCGGCACGGCCCGGCGGTGGCTGTCGCGGTCGACCGCCACGAAGGTCAGATAGGCGAGGCTGGTCATCCGCCGGAGGCCGGTCAGCGTCTCCTCCGAAAAGACCTCGACCTGGACCTCGAGCGACGTGCTCCACGCCGCCGTCACCCGCGCATGCAGGATGATCAGATCCCCGACCTTGATCGGATGGAGGAACTGCAGGCCGTCGACGGCGGCCGTCACCAGCAGGCTGCGGGTGTGGCGATGGCAGGCAATCGCCCCGGCGATGTCGATCAGGTGCATGACGGTGCCGCCGAGGATGAAGCCGAGCGGATTGGCGTCATTCGGCAGCACCACCTGGACCATCTCGGTCTCGGACTCCGACGCGGTCTTGCCGGTCATGTCAATCGCCGCCGGTCAGTTGCCGCAGTCCCGGTTGAGGAAGGCCTTGAGCGTGCAGCGCAGTTCGTCGGGCAGTTCGTCCTCCTCGATCGACCGCAGCAGCGCCACCGTCGACTGGTAGGTCTTGAGCTGCGCGACGCAGCGCGGACACGCCGAAAGGTGCCGCTCCAGATCGGCATGCACCGCCGGCGGGAGGTGTTGCTCGACGAAATCGGCGAGCAGGGCGACGATATCGGTGCAGCGTTTCGACACGGGACGGTTCCGGCTTCGCGGTCGGGCAGCTCAGGCCCGACTCAGAAATCGTAGCCGATCCACACCGAAAAGCGCGGCTTCCGGAACCATTTGCTGCCGGTCGTCCCGTCCTGGATCGCTTGGTAGGCGAAGATGTAATCCTCGTAGTTCTTGTTGAGGAGGGTCCGCCACGACCAGTCGAAGTGGATCGGGAAGCCGAGCGCGAACGTCTCGAGGCCGACGCCGTAGGAGGCGCGGCCGTCGACCAGCTTCAACCCGTTGATCGTCGTCGGCGGACCGAACACCGGGTCGTACTGCTGGGCCTGGAAGTTCGGCTGGAAGCCGAGCAGCGGCGTGACGGTGATCGGATCGCGGGAGTAGACCTTCATCGGCACTCCCTCGTAGCCGGCCGCGCCGATGTTCGCGAACGCGATTCCGCGCAGCCCGCCGAGCACGCCGAGCGGCGTCAGCGCCGCTTCGATCAGCGGGAAGCGGAGCTCGCCGTCGAAGAAGAACGCCTTGTTGCCGAGGAACTCGAGGTAGTCGTAGCCGCGCAGCTCGGAGTTGCCGCCGAAGTAGAGGTAGCCGGGGAACTCCCCCCAGCTCTTGAAGCCGCGGGCGCGGAACGCCAGCACGCCGTTGGTCGCCAGCCGCAGGTAGTAGCGGGCGTCGCCGTCGAGCGTGTGCCGCGACAGCAGCTTGCCGAGGCTCGGCGCGTACTCGTAGCCGGCGCGAATCGTGTTGCCGGCGAGCGGGCCGTACTCGCGGAACACCGTCGTCTCCTGCACGTAGCTGACGCCGAGCGGCATGATCGAGCCGTTCGAGAACAGCGTCCGGCCGTACTGCTGGAGCTGGTACTGGTCGGCGACTTGCTGCAGGCCGGCGTCGTTGTAGCCCTGATTGAACTGGAACAGCCCGCCCGACAGTTCGACCCGCGCGTAGCGGTTGAACGGATAGATCCCGTAGGCGGTGGCGCCGCGCGCGGTCTGGGTAGCGATCGCCTGGCTGCGGTCGACGTAGGCGTACTGCGAGCCGTAGAGCAGGCCCGGGTCGTAGCCGTAGTAGAACTGCGTCTGCGAGTAGGCCTGAATGGCGTACTGCAGCCGCCGCGACAGGTTGGTGTAGGAGAACGACAGCGTCCGGTACTGCGACACCGACGACGCGAACAGGTTGAACTGCTTGTCGCCGAGCACGTCGGTGAACGTCACCTGGGTGCCGCCGAACAGATCGCCGCCGCTGGTGACGCCGACGTTGACCGGCGGCCGGCCCTCGAGGAACAGCTTCTCGAACGTCCCCTTGGTCTTGATGTTCGACTTCACCAGGGTGTGGGTGATCGGCGCCTGGAAGTCGATGATCGGCCCCGGCGCGCCGAAGTCGGCGCTCGCCACGGTGGCGATCGGCTCCTGGCGGTTGAGCGTGTGGATCCCGTACTCCCCCTTGTAGTAGGTCACGAAGGCGATCTTCGGCGGCGTCTGATCGCGCAGCACGATCGGCGAGACGTTGCCGGTCAGGGTGTCGGTGAACTGCTTCAGTTCGCCGCTCTTCAGGCTGAGCGTCCAGAGATTGTAGATGTTGCCGTTGCGCGCGACCTCGGGGTCGATCGGCTGGTTGGGATCGACCGCCGTTGACGGGAACACCACCGTGTCGGCGTTGACGAACTGCGCCCCGCCGTCGTCGTGGGTCCCGAACGTCAGCTGGGTCTTGGTGCCGGTCGCGAGGTCGAGCCGGAACAGCTTGTCGTTGCCGCTGACCCGCGCCAGGTAGAGGATCGACTTGCCGTCGGGCGAGTAGGTCGGCGCGTAGTCGCCGAACTGGTCGTTGGTGAGGTTGCGGATCTCACCGCTGTCGATGTTGACGACGAAGATGTCGCCGACCGCGCCGCGCAGGCCGGCGAACGCGACCTCGCGGCCGTCCGGGCTGATGTCCGGCGATTCCGGGCCGTCGACGCTCTTGATGATGATCCGCTTCTCGATCTTCCGGGTGACGACGTTCTGGAGAATCAGCGTCTTGAGCTTTTCGGTGCGGACGAAATAGCCGATCCGGTCGCCGGCCGGCGCCCACGACATCCACGACACCGCGTTGTTCCGGAAGCCGCCCGGGGTCGAGATGTACTCGTAGCCGCGGTCCTTGTTGAAGCCGTCGGTGAGGTTGCGGATGACCTTGCCGTCCTTGGTCGACATCAGGATGATGTCGAGCTCCTGGTCCTTGCCGTTGCCCGCCGCCACCGCCATCAGGTCGCCCGACGGCGACGGCTCGATCGAGACGACGACCGTGTACTTCGACTTGCCGCGCTTCGGCGCGAGATCGCGGCCATAGTCGACCGGCCGCTCCTTGTCGCGGAACGGCTTGAAGCGGTCCTTCAGGTACTTCTCGAACTGCTCGTCGAACTCCTCAGGCTTGAGCTTGAAGGCCTCCTCGTAGGCGCTTTCGCCGCCGCCGATGACCGCCTTGCGGAGCGCGAACAGGAACTGGCGCAGGCCCTCTTTGCCCCAGCGCGATTCGATGAACTCGAACGCGGCGTGGCCGAGGTTGTAGGGCAGCCGGCCGTCGGCGAACTGCACCCCCTGGAAATCGCTCATCGACGGGACGATGTCGGCGATCGCGGCATCGCGGACCGACATCAGGTCGAACGGCTGCCAGTAGCCGGTCATGTAGTCCGACAGCCCCTCGTCGACCCACAGCGGCAGGCCGCGGCGGAGCAGCGACCGGGGAATGATGTCGAACTCGAAGATGTGGGTCAGCTCGTGGGTGATCAGCCGGTAGAGCGCGTCCGACGGCTCGTCAATCGGCAGCACCATCCGGTCGCGGTACGGCTCGGCGAAGGCGAGGACGCCTTCGGGCAGCTCGCCCGGCTCGATGTTCTGCTGCTGGAACTCGCTCTGGGTCTTGTAGAGGACGAGCGGCACTTTGAAGGCGAGGTCGTGCTTGAGGTCGGCGCTGACCTGCTGATAGGCGCTTTCCGCGTACGAGGTGACCCGCTCGAGCTGCGGCTCGACGTCAGGGTAGTAGTAGATCTCGAAATGATCGGTGGTGTAGATCTTCCACTTGAAATCGTTGTACCGGATACGGTTCTTGCCGTAATACGGGACGTACGGTGTCTGAGCCGACACCTGTTCGGCAACCACCCCCAGAAGGCCGATCGCCAGCAGGGCGGTCGCCACGGGCGCAACGATGCCGCGCGTCTTGCGCGTGCGCATAAATTCACCTCGGATACGGCAGCGGAAGGCAGCCCGGCCGACGGCACACGGCGCGTCGGCGGCTCGTCGCCGATGTTACTGTAGCTAAGACAGCTGCCGCAACGCCCGCGTCCCCGCGGGGCGCCGCCGCTGTGGCTGCCGGCTGGCGCCTGAGCAAGCCACGTACCGGGGCCGCCCGCGATGATCGCTGCGGAAATCCGCTTTGGCGTCTGCGCCTGGCGCTCAAATGTCACCCGCCGGCATCGCCGGCGTCCCCCTTTCCGGGCATCCGGTACAATGATCAGGAATAAACCGGCTGCCGACTGGTGTTACATCCCATAAGGGCGGCCGGGTTCGCGACATGGTCTTTCGCCGCCGCTCGCCCGCGCCCGACAGTCCCGGCGCCGGGGCCCCCGCCGCCGGGCGGCCCGGTGCGGAGGATGAGGTGCGGGCAGACGACGGGTTCGCGGCCGACGCCCTCACGTACCTCGACAGTCTGTACGGGATGGCGATGCGCCTGACCCGACGGCCGAGCGACGCCGAGGACCTGGTTCAGGAAACCTATCTGAAGGCGTTCCGCTCGTCGGCGCAGTTCAAGCGCGGCACCAACCTGAAGGCGTGGCTGTTCACGATCCTCCAGAATACGTTCCGCAACGTCCGCCGCCATGACGTGCGGAGCCCGATCGCCGTCGACAGCGACATCGTCGAGCAGGCGGCCGGCGATGCGACCCGGGACTTCTCGCCCGAGCAGCTGCTGACGCGCGCGACGCTCGACGCGGATCTGCAGGCGGCGCTCGACGGTCTCCCCGAGGCCTTCCGCCAGGCGGTCTGGCTACGGGATGTCGAGGAACTGACGTATGCGGAAATCGCCGGTGTCCTCGACGTGCCGATCGGAACGGTGATGTCGCGGATTTCGCGCGGCCGCCGGGCGCTGCTCGAGCGGCTGACGGCGGGACGCTCCGGCGGGACGCCGCCCGGCGCCGGGAAGCAGACAGCCGATGTGGTGTGAGCACGAATGAATAAGTGTCAGGAGCTCGAGCCGCTGCTCGCCACCTACGCGGATGGCGACGCGGACGACGGCGTCCGTTCGACGGTCGATTCGCACCTCGGCCGCTGCCCCAAGTGCCGTCACCAGGTCGACGCGCAGCGCGTCGCCCGCGGCGTGGTGGCGGCGCGGCGCGACCAGCTCCGGTCCTGCGCGCCGGATGGGCTCCGCGCCCGCTGCGCCGCCCAGCGTCTGATCGGCGGCGGTCGCGCGGCGCGGACGGTCCGGCCCTGGCTGCCGCTGTCGCTCGCCGCGACGCTGGTGCTGGCGGTCGCCGGCGCGTTCGTGTTCGGTCTGAACGACAACGTCGAAGCGGTCGCCGCCCAGCTCGCCGCCGATCACACACGCTGCTTTCAGGTCGCCCCCGAGCGTCTCACCCATGCCGACGCCGCGGTCGCCGAGCGTGACTGGCTGGCGTCGCACGGCTGGGCGGTGCGGGTGCCGCAGACCTCCGCGGCGGCGGGGCTCGAGCTGCTCGGCGTCCGCCGCTGCCTGACCGCCAGCGGGACGACCGCCCACCTGCTGTATCGCTGGCACGGCCAGCCGCTGTCGCTGTTCGTCCTGCCGCGGCAGCTGCGGCGGCAGGTCACCGACAATCAGATCCTCGAGACCTTCGGCCACGAAGCGATCGCCTGGTCCGGTCCCGAACGCACCTACGTGGTCGTCGCCAGGGGGCGGCCGGCCGGCTTGCCGCAGCTCGTCACCTACCTGCAGGCGGGGATGCGCTAACCGGCCGCCGGGCACACACACGAAAGAGAATGGCAACGATGACAAGTCGATGGATAGCGGGCGGCGCAGCGGTCTGTGCGGTGGCGCTCCTGACGGTGCCGTGGCTGATCCGCGAGCGGACGCCGGCAGCCGCGCCGGCTGCGGCGTCCCCCGGCAGTGGCAAGCCGGCGAAGCTCGATCTGACGGTCAAGGACATGAACGGCGCCGCCGTGCGCCTCGCCGACTACAAGGGCCAGGTCATCGTCCTCAACTTCTGGGCGACCTGGTGCGGTCCCTGCCAGGCCGAGATTCCTGAGCTGGTCCAGACCTACAACGAGTACAAGGGCCGCGGCGTCGTCGTACTCGGGATCTCGATCGACGACACCGCCGAGACGCTGCGCGCCTACGCGCCGACGAAGAAGATGAACTACCCCGTGCTGCTGATGCAGGACGATGTCGATGAGGCCTACGGACCGATCTTCGGCGTGCCGGTGACGTTCTTCATCGGCCGCGACGGCACGATCAGCAAGAAGCATTTCGGCCCGGTCACCAAGGCGCAGGCAGACCAGGAGATCAAGGCACTCCTGTAGTATGATCCCTCCAGGATGTTGAAAGGCTTCACCAACGCCCGTCTCGCCTGCGGCTGCCGCGTCGGCTTCCGCGAAGGCGTCGAAGGCAGTCCGGTGACTGTCGTCGTCGATCAGAAGGGCCCCGGCTGCCCGCTCACCCTCCACGTTCGCGATCTGCCGCTGTTCGACCATCGCGAGGCGCTGCGGCCGTCGACGCGGCTGCTGCCTCCCGAAGAAAACGAATACGAAGAGTCCTGAGCGCGGCTCGCGCCGCGCTCCCGTCCCGCCGCCTGCCCGCTTCCTTCCTTCGATACTGATTCCCCGACCGCTGCGCGCGCGATGCCGCGTGCCGACGCGCGCCGCCTAGAAGCGGATGCGCAGGTCGGCGACGAGCGGCAGGTGGTCCGACGCCATCAGCGCGGCGCGCGAGCGGGTCAGCTCGACGCCGCGGACCTCGACCCGCCCCTCGTAGTAGATGTGATCGAGGTGCAGGAACGGGAACAGCCCGGGATAGGTCCGCCGCCGCTTCAGGTGGGCGTAGATATCGACGCTTTCGAACAGCGCCGTCAGCGTCTTGGTGGCGAGGCCGCGCGTCCATTCGTTGAAGTCGCCGAGAATGACCTTCGGCCCGTCGACGCGGCGGTCGTGGACAAAGGCGGCGAGCCGGGTCGCCTGATAGCGGCGCTCGAGCACCGCCGTGCCGAGATGGACGTTGTAGATGCGGAGCCGCTGGCCGCTGCCGAGATCGAGGTCGGCGCGCTGGCAGGCGCGCGGCTCGCAGGTCCGCCACGACAGGTCGTACTGGTTGTGGTGGACGATCGGGAAGCGGCTGAGGACGACGTTGCCGAAGAGATGGTTGCGGAGCTGCCGCACCGACGTCATCACCCAACCCATGCCGAGCGCCGCGCCGATCTCCTCCGCCTGGCCGGCGCCGGCCGGTCCCGCGCCGATCACTTCCTGGAGCGCCACGACGTCGGCGTTCAGGCTGCGGATCACGTCCGCGATCCGCCCCGGCATGGTGCGCCGATCCATGCCGCGGCAGCGGTGGATGTTATAGGTGGCAACGCGGACGTCGACATGACGCCGCGCCGGCCTGGTCTCAGCGGGTTTCACGGTCACCGCGGCGACGCGCCATCCGGCGGCGCCGGGGTGAGAGCCAGATCGACGACGACCGGTGTCGACGTCGACAGGCTGACGGGGAGGCCCGCGGCCGACAGCCGCCGCAACGCCGCGGGACGGGCCTCCGCGCCGGCATCGAGCTCGACGGCCGCGAGCGCGCGGTACTCGCCGGCCGGAAGGCCGCGGATGCTGAACCGGCCGGCCGGGTCGGTGCGGACGCGCGCCAGCCGCCGGCTCTGGGACCGCCAGAACTGCTCGGACAGCGGAATCACCAGCACGACGGCGCCGTCGGCGCCGCGCCCGTCCGCGTCGACGACCCGGCCGGACAGGTGGGTGGCGGCGCCGGTGACGGTGACCCTGATGTTCTCGGTCCGCCGTCCCGGCGCGGTCTCGAGACCGGCGTCAGTGATGTCTTCGCCGCGCAGCTCGACGCGGTCGAGCGCCCACGGCTCGGGCAGGCCATCGAGCCGCAGCACGTAGGAGCCGGCCAGCAGCCCCCGCAACACGAAGCCGCCGTTGGGCTGCAGGTCCGTGCTGACCTCGTCGTCCGGCATGACGCCGTCGGTGACGAGCGACGCGCGGACGCTGACCCCGACCGGCCGGCGCGGCGCCGCAGCGTCGAACACCACCTGGCCGGACAGCCCGGCGGCCGGCAGCATCGGCATCACGACGTTGGTGATCGGGCTGTCCTCGACCCGCAGACGGAAGACCGCGACGTGCGGAACGCCGCCCGGGGCCATCGACGCGCGGGCGCGAATCTCGTAGCGGCCGGGCGGGACGTGGTTGAAGTTGAAGGTGCCGTCGGGGAACAACGCGACGTCGGTGATGTCGGCGGCGGGCGTCGCCCCCGACGGCGCGAGCACCAGCGATCCGCCGGCCAGCCGAAAGCGGTCCGGCGCGACCAGCCGGCCGCTGACGCGCACCGACGGACCCTCGAGGCGGGGCGGTGCCGGCTCCTGCGCCGCGGCCGTGCCGGCGCAGAGCCCCGCGGTCAGGGCGCCGATGAGCGCGACGCGGCTCTCGCGGATCATGCGGATATAGTACCCTCAAGTAGGAGGAACCGCATGGCGAAGCTGCAGTCGGAATTCGAGGCGACCTGCCCCTGTTGCCAGGCGACGCTGGTCGTCGACGCCAACCTTCGGCGGATCGTCCGGCACGAGGAGCCGGTCCGCGGTGACCGTCCTGAGCTGAGCGACGCCCATCGTCTGCTGGCCGAGGAAGCGGCGCGCCGCGAATCACTGTTCCAGAAGTCCGTCACCGCGGAGCGCACGCGCGGCGACGCGCTCGCGAAGCGCTTCGAGGAAGCGCTGCGCCAGGCGAACGACGAGCCGATCACCAAGCCGACCCGCGAATTCGACCTCGACTGACGCCGATCGGTTCCCCCGATCACAGTCCGGGCCGCCGCTCGAACTCCGGCGGCAGCGGACTCCACCGATCCCGCCGCGCGTAATACACCGGCTTGGCTTCGAACTTGTCACGATACGCGACGTAGCGCCGCCTGAGGCGATCGATCCGCTGATCCGAGGTATGGAGACGGCGGTGCGGCAGATCGAGCAGCATCCGTTCAACCTTCCAGACGTTCCCGTCGGCCAGTCGCCAGTCGTAGCGGCCGAGCGTGCGAAGGTCGGCGACGGCGTAGCCGGTGATGCGGCCGGTGAAGTCGACGTACGGGTCGACGTAGCTCTGGGCGAGCGCGCGCGGCGTCGCGAAGACGGCGCGCCGGCCGTGCAGGCCGGGGTCGCGCGACCGTGCGATCGATCCCCAGCGGCCGCCATGCCGGTAGACGAAGATGACGTGGTCGAGCAGGTCGATCGACTCGAAGGACAGCACCAGCGGCGGCCAGCCGTGATGCTCGAGGATGACGGCGGCGGTCAGGGCGGCCTCGAGGCAGTGCGCCCGGTGGTGACGGATGACGCCGCGGAAGGTCCGCAGCGTTTCCCCCGCGGGCGCCGGCTCGGTGTTGTAGGGCAGCGCGTTCAGGTAGCGCTGCACCTCGGCTGGCGTGCGCACGCGCGCCAGGACACGACGCTCGGCCGGCGTAAAGGCGGAGAGCGGCGGCGCCGGGAGCGCCCCCGGCGGCGCTGCCCGATCACGCACCCGCGCGCCTCACGGCGTCGAGGAGTGCCGACGGCGGCCAGTCACTGCCCGACAGCATCGCCGCCAGCGTGCCGTCGGGCGCGACGACCGCGGTCCGCAGGTTGTGGGTTAGCGTGCCGCCATCGGCGGCGTCGTGGAAGACCGCCACGCCGAACTGGGCGGCGAACGGTTCGATCGCATGGCGGTCGCCGGTGACGAACTGCCAGATCGCCGGGTCGGCGCCGGCGCGGCGGGCATGCGCGCCGATCACGGCTGGCGTGTCGTACTCCGGATCGAGGCTCACCGAGAGCAGGATGACGCGGCCGAGCAGCGCCGGTTCGGCGCGGACCGCCCGCTGCACCGCGGCGAACGCCTGATCCATACGCGGGCAGAAGTCCGGCAGCGGACAGCGCGTGTAGACGAACGTCAGGACGAGCACCCGGCCGCGCCAGTCGGTGAACGGATGCGCCGTGCCGGCCGCGTTGGTCAGGGTAATCGGCGCGACCCGGGCGCCAGGCTCGAGCAGGTCGACCCGCGGCGCCGGCGGCGGCTCGGTCAGCGGCGCGCGCCCGGTCGGCGTCACCGCCGACAGATAGGCGCGGGTGCCGGTGACGACGAGGGTTGCGGTGATGAGCTCACCGGGGGTCCGTCCTGCCATCAGCGCCGCGTCCTTGACCTTGAACGCCATCGTCATGCCGGGCATGAACCCTCGGATGTCGCCGTGCTTGATGGTGAGTTCGTGACGGACCAGGTCGACGGCGAGAATCTGGCCGCGCAGCTCGTATTCGTGGCCGCGCGCGCAGCCCGCCGCCAACGTCAGCAGGCAGAGCAGAGAGGTAAGGGTGAGACGCATCGGTGCCACTGTACTGTGCCTCAGGAAACGCGTAAAGCCTGAATCGATGAGGTGTTGGCGGCGGACGGGGAGGCGGCATGCAATCTGCTATACTCCGGCCAGTTGAGAGCGCGCTGCTTGCCTGCGCGGGCCGAGGCCTCGCGGCAGACGCGGTACGCGTGAGCTTTCCGGCGGGCGTGGTTCAGGACGCGGGGACCCTGCTTGGTCGACAATCGCGCGTCATTGGCAGGAGTAAGTGACAGCATGGGCAGGAGACTCTACGTCGGAAATCTTCCATACTCGGCGACCGAAGAGCAGCTGACCGAATTGTTCGGCCGTGCCGGGAAGGTCGACAGCGTGCGGGTGATGCGCGACATGGCCACCGGCCGCGCCCGCGGGTTTGCGTTCGTCGAGATGGGGACGGACGAAGAGGCCCAGAAGGCCATCACTGAATTTCACGAGCAGCAGATGGACGGCCGCGCGCTGGTCGTCAACGAGGCCCGGCCCAAGCCGGAGGGTGGCTTCGGCGGCGGCGGCCGGGGCGGCGGTGGCGGGTACCGCGGCGGCGGCGGTGGTGGCGGCCGAGGCATGGACGACGGGGATTTCTCCGGCGGCCGGCGCAAGGAACCGCGCTGGTAGGCTGAGCCAGCGCTCCCGTTCGCATCGTTTGAGCACAAGGTCGGCGCCAGGGCGCCGGCCTTTTGCTTTCCCGGGGCTCCGCCTACTCGTCCACCATGCTGTCCCGTTCCGGCTTCCGCGTGTCGCGGTAGGACAGCGGGACGTCGAGGTTCTCGTAGACGGTCAGCTGGTCGAGGAGGTAGTAGCTCTGGAACACGAAGCCAATGTGCTGACGCTTGAGCCGGCTGCGATCCTTCGCGGCCGATCCGCCGCCACCGCCGCTTTAGACGAGGGCGCGGCCCGGCTGGTTCGCCTGAGGCCGCGGCCGGCGCGCCGGCGTCCTAATCAATGCCCATGCTGGCCTTGATCCTGCTCCTTTGTGCGGCGCCGCTGCAGGACGCCCTGCAGCCGCCGGCGTTGTCCGCCGAGGTCGACAGCGCGACCGACGCCGCCGACCTGCCGGTCTCGGTCGGGCGAGTGCAGCGGGCGCTCTCCCGTCCGCCCGCGATCAGCCTCGAGGGGAAGCAGGTCTACCGCGTCGAGGTGCTCGGCAAGCCGCTGACCATCGAGGACATCCTCGGCCCTGACTATCTCAAAGGTCCGGCGCCGCAGTCGGGCATGACCCACCAGGAATTTCTCGACATGGTCACGCCGAAGGACTTCCGCGGCTACGCGCCATACACCAACCGGGAGGGGATGACGATCGCGGCGACGTCATTCGCCCTCAAGTGGGCGCTGCAGAAGGCGATCCACAAATATCAGACGGCGTCGGCGGAGCGCGACCGGGAGGCGGCCCGGCACGAGGTCGAGCAGGCGCTGGCCGATCTGGATCAGGCGCGGGAGCGGGCCGGCCTGCCGCCCCGGTAGGACCCGGCGGCCGCGGCCGCGGTCACCGCTTCATGAACTGTTCGACCTCGTCGATGGTGCGGGGGACGCCGGCCGAGAGCCGCTCGAGACCCGAGGCGGTCAGCAAATACGAGTCCTCGATGCGCACGCCGATGTCCCGGTACTTGCGCACCTTCTCCCCGACCTTCTCCGCGAAGGCGCGGTTGGCCTCGGTCTTCGGCAGGTTCTCGAGCGCCGCCTCGCGGATGTAGATGCCGGGCTCGATGGTGAACGCCATGCCGGGGGCGAGCGGCCGCGGGATCGACACGTCGTGGACGTCCATGCCGATGAAGTGCGACACGCCATGCGTCGCCCAGGTCTTGAACTGCGTCCCGTCGGCGTCGGTGATCAGGCCGAGCTTGAGCAGGCCCGCCTTGAGCACCTCGTCGCAGGCCTTCTGGATGTCGCGCAACTGCCCGCCGGCGCGGGCGGCCTTCTCCCCGGCGAGCTGCGCCGCCAGGATGATCTCGTAAATGTCGCGCTGCGCCGGTGCGTAGGTGCCGCCCACCGGATAGGTGCGCGTGATGTCGCCGGTCAGGCCCTGGTAGTTCGCCGCGGCGTCGACCAGCAGCAGGTCGCCCGGTGCCATCTTCCGCTGCGACTTCTGGTAATGGAGGATGGTGGCGTTCGGTCCGCTGCCGACGATCGACGGATAGCCCCAGCTCATCGCCCCATTCCTGAGGTAGACCGCCTCGATCTCCGCCTCGACTTCGTATTCGTACTTGCCGGGCGCCGCGGCGCGCATCCCGGCGCGGTGGGCGTCGTTCGAGATCTGCACGCTGCGGCGCAGCACCTCCTGCTCGAACGGCGTCTTGATCTGGCGGGCCTCGGCGACGATCGGGGCGGCGTCCTGAATGGTGAAACCGAAGAACCGGTCGCGCAGCCGCGCCGCGAACTGCGCGGCGGACCCCGGCGGCGTCGACAAACTGGTCTGCGGCTCGGAGACGATCGCCAGGCGGGCGCGGTTCTCGGCGAGCGCCTGGAAGAAGTGGGCGTAGTCGGCGGTCGCGGTGCCGAGCCGACGTGAGAACAGCGTCGCGATGAACGGCTCGAATTGCGTCGTCGTCATCACCGTCGCGACGCCGCTCGCCGCCGCCGCCTCGGCGGCGGTCAGGCTGTGGCCGTTCCAGTGCTCGCGGCGGGCATCCGCCTCGCGGATGAACAGGAATTCCTTTGCCCCGTCGCTGCCGGGCAGCAGCACCAGAATGGTGTCTTCCTGATCGATGCCGCTCAGGTAGAGCAGGTTGCTGTCCTGGCGGAACTCGTAGTCGACATCGCCCGAATAGACTTTCGCCGGGGCGCTCCAGAAGATCGCGACGGCGTCGGGGCCGAGCCGCTCCGTGACGCGGGCGCGGCGGGCGCGGACGTCGTCCTGGAGCGGACCGGCGGCGGCGAGGCCGGCGGCGGTGACGACGGCGAGCAGCACGAGCGGGATCAGGCGGCGGCTGGATCGGGGCATGGCGGAGAGTTTACCAGTGGCGCCCGGCGGCGCCGCCGGACGCTTGACAGCCCCCCCGTCCGGGATGTTAACTATCCAGTTAGTTAGTCATGAAATCCGCCGCCGCACGCCGGCCGCCGGCGCGACGCCGGCCCGCCGGGCTGGACTCGAAGGCGCGGCTGCTCGCCGCCGCCGCCGCAGACTTCGCCGAACGCGGCTACGCCGGGGCGAGCGTCGACCGGATCGCGCGCCACGCCCATGTCAACAAGGCGATGATCTACTACCACTTCCGCAGCAAGGCGGCGCTCTACCGCGACATCCTCGCCGCAATGTTCGCCGCGATCGCCGGTCGCGTCGCCGCGATCGCCGCCGGGACCGGCGATCCGGCCGACAAGATCCGCGCCTTCGTCGAGGCGATCGCCACCGAGGCCGAGGCGCGGCCGCACTTCCCGCCGATCTGGTTCCGTGAAATCGCCGACGGCGGCCGGCACCTCGACGCGCGGACCACCCGCGAGATGTCGGCGGTGATCAGCGCGCTCGGGGCGATTCTGGCCGAAGGGGTCGCCGCCCGCCGCTTCCGGCCGGTCCCGCCGCTGTTCGTCCACGCCGGCGTCGTCGGGCCGCTGTTGCTTTACTTCGCCAGCGGCGACGTCAGGCGCCGCCTCGAGCGCGGCGGCGTCGCCGGCGCCCATCACCTCGAACGGCGGGCCGTGATCGCGCACGTCCAGCGGATTGCGCTCGCGACGCTGGCGGTGCCGGCATGAACGCGCTGCGCGTCGGCGCCCGGGTCGTGGCGGTCGCGCTGCTGGCCGCCGCCGCGCTCGGCGGCTGCCATCGGAACGGCGGCCAGCCGCCCCGCGCCTCCGGCTATGTCGAGGCCACCGAGGTCCGGGTCGCGGCGGAGGTCGGGGGCCGCGTCCTCGAGCGGCTCGTCGCCGAGGGCGACCATGTGGCGGCCGGAACGGTGCTCGCCAAACTCGACACCGCCGATGTCGAGATTGCCCTGCGCCGCGCCGCGGCTGAGCGCGACCAGGCGCTCGCCCAGCTCCGTCTGCTCGCCGCCGGATCGCGGCCCGAGGACGTCCGCCAGGCGTCGGCGCAGGCCGGGTCGGCGCGGTCCGACCTCGCCGCGGCGGAAGCGGAGCTGCAGTCGGCAGCGGCGGACCAGGCGCGCTTCGACGCGCTGCTCGCCTCGAATGCCGGGTCCCGTAAGCAGCGCGACGATGCGGTGACGCGGCGCGAGGTGGCGGCGGCCCGCGTCGCGGCGGCGCGGCAGCGGTTGCAGGCGGCCGGAGCCGGGCTGGCGCGCCTCGAAGCCGGCGCCCGCCCGCAGGAACTCCAGGCGGCGCGGGCGCGGGTCGCGGTCCTCGAAGCGCAGATCGACGCCCTCGAGAAGTCCCGCGGCGATGCGCTGCTGCGGTCGCCGGTCGAGGGCACCGTCACCGCCACTTTGATCGACGGCGGCGAGATGGTCGCCCCCCGCGCACCGCTCGTCGTCGTCACCGACCTGGCCCGGCCGTGGGCGAACGTGTATGTCGACGAGCCGGTGGTGCCGAACCTGCGCCTCGGCCAGCCGATGACGCTCGTCACCGACGCCGGCCAGCGGCTGGAAGGGCGCATCACGTTCATCTCGCCGCGCGCCGAGTTCACACCGCGCAACGTCCAGACCGCCGACGAGCGATCGCGGCTGGTGTATCGCGTCAAAGTGACGGTCGACAACCGCGGCGGCATCCTCAAGCCGGGCATGCCGGTCGAGGCGGAGTTGCCGAGGTAGGAGGGTGGACTGATGCCCGACGCCGCTCTCAGCTTTCGTGCCGTCACCATGTCCTTCGGCGCCATCCGCGCGCTCAACGACGTCACGTTCGAGGTCGGCGCGGGCGAGATGTTCGGCGTCATCGGGCCGGACGGCGCCGGGAAGACCACCGCCATCCGGGTCGCCTGCGGCCTGCTGCGCCCCGAAGCCGGCGAGGTCCGGGTGCTCGGCGACGACCCGGTGGCGTCGCACCGCGCCGTCACCGCCGCGGTCGGCTACCTGTCGCAGCGCTTTTCGCTCTATGGCGACTTGACGATCGACGAGAACATCGCCTTCTTCGCGGCGATCCACGGCGTCCGCGATTTCCAGGCGACGCGCGACCGGCTGCTGCAGATGACGCGGCTGACCGAGTTCCGGGCGCGCCGCGCGGACCGGTTGTCGGGCGGCATGAAGCAGAAGCTGGCGCTGGCCTGCACGCTGGTCCACGCGCCGCGCCTGCTGCTCCTCGACGAGCCGACGACCGGGGTCGATCCGGTGTCGCGGCGCGAGTTCTGGAAGCTGCTCTCGGAATTCGTCGCCGCCGGGCTGACGATCGTGATGACCACGCCGTATCTCGACGAAGCCGAGCGCTGCAGCCGTGTCGCGCTGATCCACGACGGCACGCTGCTCGCCCTCGACCGGCCCGCCGATCTGCAGCGGGCGCTCGGACCGCTCATCGAGGTCTCGGCGGCGGCGCGCCGGCCGCCGGTCGAGGTCCTGCGGACGGTGCCGGGCGTGCGCGACGTGCAGCTGTTCGGCGACCGCGCCCACGTCCGGCTCGCCGGCGTGTCGGTGCCGGAGGGCATCCGCGCCATCGAGGCGGCGCTGGCGGCCGCCGGCACGCCGGGCGTGACGACGCGCCCGGTCGGCGCGACGCTCGAGGACGTCTTCATCGATCTGATTGGCGCCGGCGCCGGGAGCCCGGGGGCCGCCCATGGCTGACGCCGTGCGGCTGGCCGGTTGGCTCGTGCTCTGCACGCTGAGCGCGCCGCCGGCGTCGGCAGCCGCCCAGGACGCCGCGGCGCCGCTTCGCCTGACGCTCGACGAAGTCGTCGCGCGCGGCGTCGCCAACAGCCAGCGCCTGGCCGAGCTCGAGGCCCGGCAGGAAGGGGCCGCGGCGGCCGAAGCCGGCCGCCGCGCCGCCGCGCACCCGCTCGTCGCGCTCACCGGCCGCTATACCCGGACCAACCACGTTGACGAGTTCGGGATCACCGTGCCGGGCCTGCCGCCCCGCATCATCTATCCGGACATCCCGGACAACGCCGATGCGCGGCTCGATCTGCAGTGGCCGATCTACACCGGCGGACGCGTCGATGCCCTCGCTCGCGCCGCCGGCGCGGAGCGCGCCGCCACCGGCGGCGACGTGGCCGCCGCCCGCGCCGATCTTCGCCTCGAGCTGACCCGGGCGTTCTGGGCGGTCGTCACCGCGCGCGAGACCGAGGCGGTGGTCGGGGCCTCGCTCGACAGCCTGGCGGCGCACGTCGCCGATCTGCGCAGCCGGCTGGATCAGGGGCTGATCCCGCCGAACGAACTGCTCAATGCCGAGACCCAGCATTCCCGCGCCCGGATGCTGGCGATCGAGGCGGCCAACACCGCCCGCATCGCCGAGGCGGATCTGCAGCGACTGCTCGGTCTCGAGGACGAAGCGCGCATCGAGCCGGTGGCGACGCTTGCCGTGCCGCGCGGCGAAGCGGACCCCCCTGCGCTGGCGGCGAAGGCCCGCGCCGCCCGGCCGGAGCGCGCCGCCCTGCGCAGCCGCGTCGAGGCGTTCCGGGCGCGCGGCGACGCCGCCGCCGCCGGCGCGCGGCCGCAGATCGCAATCGCCGGCGGCTACGACTACGCGCGTCCGAATCCGCGGATCTTTCCACGGCTCGGCGAGTGGCGCGACTCGTGGGATCTGTCGATCTCGGCCAGCTGGCTGCTGTTCGACGGCGGCCGACGCCGCGCCGAGCTCGCCGAGACGCTGGCCGCGGTCCGCGGCGCCGAGGCGCGCGCCGCCGACTTCGATCGCCAGCTGACTTTCGAAGTCCGCCAGCGCTGGCTGGAGCTGGATTCGAGCCGTGCCGCCGTCGCCGCGGCCGAGGATGCCATCGCCAGCGCCGCCGAGTCGCGCCGCGTCGTCGGCGAGCGCTTCACCGCCGGCGTGGCGATCACCGCCGACGTCCTCGATGCCGAGCAGGCGCTGCTGCAGGCGCGCCTCGATCGGACCCGCGCGATCGCCAATGCGATCCTCGCGGCGGCGCGGCTGGACCGCGCTGTCGGCGGGTAACCGCATGGCCGCCGCGACCGCGCCGGCGCCCGTCCCGACGGCCATCGACGTCCGGCACCTCGTCCGCCGCTTCGGCGCCTTCGTCGCCGTCGACGACGTCTCGTTCGAGGTCGCCCGCGGATCGATCTTCGGCCTGCTCGGCAGCAACGGCGCCGGCAAGTCGACGACCTTCCGGATGCTCTGCGGCCTGCTCCGCCCGACGGCGGGGACGGCGATCATCGACGGCATCGACGTCGCCCGCGATCCGGAGGCGGTCAAGCGCCGCATCGGCTACATGTCGCAGCGGTTCTCGCTCTACGAGCTGCTGACGGTCGAGCAGAACATCGACTTCTTCGGCGGGGTCTACGGACTCGACCGCCGCCGGCTCGCCGCGCGGCGCGCGTTCGTGCTCCAGATGGCCGGCCTGGAAGGACGCGAGACCCAGCTCGCACGGGACCTCGCCGGCGGCTGGCGGCAGCGACTCGCGCTCGGCTGCGCGATCCTGCACGAACCCGCGGTCCTGTTCCTCGATGAGCCGACCGGCGGCGTCGATCCGCTGTCGCGCCGCCAGTTCTGGCGGCTGATCGACGGACTGGCCGACGCCGGCGTCACGGTGCTGGTCACGACTCACTACCTCGACGAGGCCGAGCGCTGCCAGCGGGTCGCGCTGATGCACGCCGGCCGGATTGCCGCGATCGGCACGCCCGCCGAGGTCAAGCAGGTCTTCGCCGGCCGGGCGATCGTCGAGATCCGTACCGCCCGTCCGGTCGAGGCGATGACGGCGCTCGACGCCATGCCCGACGTGCAGAAGACCAGCCTGTTCGGAACAGCGGTCCACGCCGTCCTCGCCGCGCGGACGCCCGGTCCCGAGGAGATGGCGCGGCGCCTCCGCGAGCAGGGCTTCGCGGTCGACAGCGTGGCGGAGGTCGCGCCGTCGCTCGAGGACGTCTTTCTGGACGTCGTCGAAACCGCCGAACGCGGGCACGCCTGATGCGGACGATGCTGGCCGTCTGCCGGAAAGAGCTGCGTCAGATCTCGCGGGATCGCCGCACGCTGCTGATCCTCGTCTTCATTCCGGTCTTCTTCCTGCTGCTCTACGGCTACGCGCTCAATTTCGACATCCGTCACGTCCGACTCGCCGTCGAAGACCGCGACGGGACGCCGGCGAGCCGGGCGCTGGTCTCCGCCTTCGTCAACTCCGGCTACTTCGATCTGGCGGCAGCGGTGTACTCGCCGCAGGCGACCGAGCGCCTGCTCGACCTCGACCGCGCCGCCGCGGCGCTGGTCATTCCGGCCGGCTTCGCCCGCGAGCTCGGCGGCGGACGGATCCCGCCCGTCCAGGTGATCATCAACGGCACCAACGCCAATACCGCCGCGACCATCCTCGGCTACGCCGGCAGCATCCTCCGCACCGCCGGCGGCCAGCTCGCCTCCGGCGCCACCAGCCGGCCAGCGCGGCTCACCGCCGAGCCGCGCATCTGGTACAACCCGGAGCTGCGCAGCACGCTGTTCCTTGTCCCGGGACTGATTGCCTACATTTCAATGATTACCGCCGTGGCCTCGACGGCGCTGTCGATCGTCCGCGAGAAGGAGAGCGGGACGATGGAGCAGGTGCGGATGGCGCCGATCGGCTCGACCGCGTTCGTGGTCGGCAAGACCATCCCGTATTTCCTGATCGCGCTGACCTCGGCCGGCCTGATCATCGGCGCGTCGATGCTGCTGTTCGGGTTGCCGATGCGCGGCAGCTGGCTCGCCCTGCTGGCCGCGCTGTCGGTATTCCTGGTCGGCGCGCTCGCCACCGGGCTGCTGATCTCGGTCGTCGCGGACAGCCAGCAGATCGCGTTCCAGCTCGCGCTGCTGATCTCGTTCCTGCCGACGATCATGCTGTCGGGCTTCATCTTTCCGATCAGCAGCATGCCGCGGCCGCTCCAGGCGGTGACGCTGCTCGTGCCGGCGCGCTATTTCCTGGTCGCGCTCAGGGGCATCGTCCTCAAAGGGGCGCCGCTCCATCAGTACATCGACGAGCTGAGCGCGCTGGCGGTCTACGCCGCCGCCGCGCTGGGGCTGTCGTCGCTCGGTCTGCGGAGGAACCGCTAGATGCGCCGCCTCCGCGTCCTGATCCGCAAGGAGTTCCAGGAGCTCGGCCGCAACCCCCGCCTGTTCGGGCTGGTCATCATCGCGCCGATCATCCAGCTGACGCTCCTCGGCTACGCCGCCACGACCGACGTCCGCAACGTGCCGATCGCCGTCGCCGACGGCGACCGCTCGGCGGCCAGCCGCGAGCTGATCGCCCGCTTCGACGCCTCGCCGAGCTTCTCCGTGGCCGCCACGGTTACGACCGCCGGAGAGGCGGGCGCCTTCCTCGAAGCGGGGACCGCCTGGCTGGCGCTGGCCATCCCGGCCGGCTACGGCGCACGGATCCACGCCGGCGAACCGGCCGTCGTCCAGGTGATCGCCGACGGCAGCGACGCCAATTCGACGACAGTCGCGCTCGGCTACGCCACCGCCCTGATTGGCGGCTACGCGCAGGAGCTCGACGCGTCGCGGCCGCCGGACGGCATCGACCCGCGGATCCGCATCTGGTACAACCCCCGGCTCGAAAGCCGCGACTTCATGATTCCAGGCGTGCTCGCGCTGGTGCTGCTGGTCGTCACCACCAACCTGGCGGCGATGGCGATTGTCCGCGAGAAGGAACTCGGCACGCTCGAGCAGTTGAACGTCACGCCGCTGCGCCGGTGGGAGCTGATTGTCGGCAAGCTGCTGCCGTACGGGCTGATCGGCATGGTCGACGTCCTGCTGGTCGTTGCCGTCGCGGTCTTCTGGTTCGAGGTGCCGTTGCGCGGCAGTGTCACGCTGCTCGTCGCGCTGAGCCTCGTCTACGTGTTCTGCACGCTCGCCCTCGGCCTGCTGATCTCGACGATCTCGGCGACCCAGCAGCAGGCGATGATGACCGCGACCTTCTTCTTCCTGACGCCGATGATCTACCTCTCCGGCTTCATCTTTCCGATCGAGAACATGCCGACGATGATTCAGCCGTTCACGTACCTGATTCCGCTGCGCTATTTCCTGGTGATCGTGCGGGGGATTTTCCTGAAGGGGATCGGACTGGATCTGTTGTGGCCCCAGGCGGCCGCGTTGACCGCCTGGGGGCTGGTAGTGCTGTCGCTCGCCGTGGCGCGGAGCCGCAAGCGGGCGGTCTGACGGGTCAGCGCGCCGCTGCAATCGTCAAGTTGTTGACGACGCGGGCGACGCCTTTGGTCTGCTTCGCCAGGGATACCGCGCGAGTCCGGCCCGCCGCGGAGGCGACGGTGCCCTTGAGCGTGACGACGTGGTTGTTGGTGTCGACGTTGATGTCGCTGCCCTTGAGGGGATCCTCGTTCAGGAAGCTGGTCTTGATCTTGGTCGTGATCCAGGCGTCGGTGATGTTGGCGTCGAGGCCGCCGGCGGATGCCTTCGCGTCGGCCTTCCGGGCGGCACGTGCCGTCTTGTCGCCGGCCTTGTCCATGGCGCGGTCGGTCTTGTCAGCCGCCTTGTCCATGGCATGGTCGGTCTTGTTGCCGGCCTTGTCCATGGCGTGATCGGTCTTGTTGCCGGCCTTGTCCATGGCGCGCGTCGTCTTGCTGTCGACGGTCAGCTTGTTGGTGACGTCGGTTACACCGGAGACCTTGGCCAGGCTCCGCGCCCGCAGGCTCTGCGCCTCGGAATGCACGGTGCCGGACAGGGTGACGACGCCGTGGTCGACCGCCACGTCGATATCGCTGTCTTTGAGGGTGGCGCTGCCCTTGAGCCGCGACTCGATCCGGCTCTTCAGCGCACCGTCGTCCACCTTGGACGCCGGCGCGGCCGGATGGGTGGCCTGCGCGAGCGCCGCCGCCGGGGTGAGTGCCAGTCCGGCCACGGCCGCGGCGCCGATGAGATATCGCACTTTCATTCCTGTCCTCCTCGAAACTGATTTCACTGACGGAAGCTATGCAACAGAGAGACCAGATGAGCCGCGCCAGCTCTGCAGGTTCTCCGGCTCGATCGTTCCGCCGGGCTGGAACGGCCGGTCCGACAGGTTGGGATCGGCCGGCTTCGAGCAGATATGCGAGCCGGTATAAGCTCAGGCGCGTGAAACCGGTGCAAGGCTTCGACCGTCCGATCCTGCAGTGGCTGTTCGTGCTGCTCGGAGTGCTCCTCATGGCGGTGGCCGCCGGTGAAGCCGTTGGGCTCCGGCGGGCGCACGCCGCCCTCGCCGCGCTGCGCCGCGACAGCCTCGATGCGCGGGTTGCGCGCGAGCGCCTCGAACTGCGGCTCGCGCAGGAGCAGTCGGCGCGGGAGTCATTCGCCCTCGAAGCCGCGCGGCAGCAGGGCGGCGCCGCGCCGGTTGCGGAGCCGACGCTGACACTGTCGCCAGTCACCCGCCGGCAGCCGACGCCGCCCGAGCCGACGGTCGGCGCCCCGCCCCCGACCCAGACCGTCCAGCTGCGCCTGATGCTCGCCGGCAGGCGGCCGGACCCGTCCAAGCGCTACCTGGTGACGCTGCGGAGCTGGTCGGGCGGTGAGGTGCGCTGGTCGCGCGGCGACCTGCGCGCCACCGCCGTCGACGGCCGGGCGGCCGTGACCGCGCGCATGGCCGGCGACGTTCTCGCACCGGGGGCATACGAGATCCTGCTGTCCGATGTCACCGCGGCCGATGCGCCGGCCGAGGCCGGCGCCTACGAAGTGGCGGTGCGCGCCGCATCAGATCGCTCGCCCGGCCGCTGATGCCTCAGGCCCTCCGGGTCCTGTCCGCCCGGCGGCGGCCAGCTCGCGTGTCTCGCCCGATTCCTCTGTGCGGATCCGTCGAATCCGTGTCATCCGCGCTTGGAAGGTCTGTCCGTTGACGCACGTTGGGCCGGTTCTCAGACCGTGACAGTCTGCGAGTACTCGCGAGCCACGACATCCGCGGATTCGAATCCGGTCCACGGATCATACGGTTATGTTGCGGCCGTAGTTATGTGACGCAGACGCTTGAAGGTCAGCGGCGAGCCGGCCCACGGCCTCCCAGGAGGGACCGATTGGCAGGTTGTGGTCGCGATAGATCTCTGGACCATGCAGCGTGTCGGCGAGTCCAGCGGCGCACCATCGCGGCGCTCCGCGTGGCGGATGAACGCACGGACGGCATTAGTGTGAATCTTCATCGCGTGCAGGTCACAGGCCGCGGTCACCACGATCCCAGCGAGAGTCGGAGGACCGGCGGCTGTTCAATTGTGCACACTATTGGCGTTCACAGGCATATGATCAAACGGTGGCAGTCTCTCGCAGTGTGCCCGCCCGCGTTCGTGTCGTCGCCCGAGCCCGAGGGGCATCAAGAGGGGCGCCGCGGCCATCGGTCCCGCCAGCTTTGCCACAGGGGCCGGCCATCGAATCGAAGCGGGATGTGACGTTCAATGTTCAGGCGTTTCTCAACTCCGCGGGCGTTGCGAAAACGATCGTGGAATATCAGCGCGGCGATGCCATCTTCACCCAAGGCGATCCCTGTGAGAGCTTTCTGTACATCCAAAAAGGTCGCGTGAAGGTCTCGACGGTCTCGAAGACGGGGCGAGAGGTGATTGTGGCGGTCCTCGGTGTCGGTGACTTCTTTGGCGAAGGAGGCTTGGCGGGTCAACCCGTCCGGATGGGGAGCGCGACCGCAATCACTCGCAGCACCATCCTCGTCGTGGACCAGAACGAGATGGCGCGCCTCCTGCACCATGAGCACGCGCTGTCTGATTGGTTCATCGCTCGCCTGCTGGTGCGCAACATCCGGATCGAGGGAGACCTCGTCGACCAGTTCTTCAGCACCAGCGAGAAACGACTGGCGCGAAAGCTGTTGCTGCTCGCGCGGTACGGCGACCAGCACGACACACCGGCCATGCCTATCCCGACGATCTCGCAGGAGGCATTGGCGACAATGATCGGCACGACACGATCGCGCGTGAATTTTTTTATGAAGAAATTTCAGCGCCTGGGCTTCATCGACTACACGGATGGGCTCAAGGTGAAGAAATCACTACTCTCGGTCGTCTTGCACGATTAAGGAGACAGGCCAACGCGAGCGCAGCGGTTGGTGTGTCGGTCGATCGTCTTTGGTCGAGCGGCGCTCGGCTGATAAGAGAGAAAAGCACACGCGCGCGCGGTCCAGTAGTCACGCTCGCAAAGCTGGTCAGTTTAGAGCATAGTAGTTGCGTGGATTGCCGCCGGCACCTTCCGTTGCCGTTTTCTGACGATTCGCTGCAAATCCAACACATGCTCGATAAGTGTCTGTTCATCCCCGCGTGCGGTCTGGCAGCGGCATGACGGCCCTTGGAAACGCGGCGCTGCGGCAGCTGGCGCTGAGAGCGCTCGCGGAGCGCAAGGGGTCGACGGCGGGTGCGGGGGCTCTCGCCGCGGCGGCGCAACGCGCCTACGAGGATCTCTCTCGGGTGTCGGCCCCCCTGATCGGCGACGTTGGCGTCAATGCGTTGACGGGCCGCACGTTGTATCTGGCGCAACGGCAATATCCCTGGCTGGTCCAGACGCGCGAGCCGGAGGAATGGAACGGCCCATTTGAGCAGATCGTGTTCTGTCTGGAGCGACAAGATTCCGCCGTCGCGACGGAGGCCGCCGGAGCCGTCCTCGCCACACTCACCGGGTTGCTGGTCACCTTCATCGGGGAACCGTTAACCGTGCATCTATTGAGAGAGGCGTGGCCCGATGCCTTTTCCAACGCCAGCATTGAGGAGCGATAAGGCATGACGGACCGGGTGGCGATTCGCCAACTTCCCACCGGCGTTCCGGGACTCGACCAGATCCTGGGTGGCGGCCTGCCGGAGTTCTCTTTCAATCTCATAGCCGGAGCCCCCGGCGCTGGGAAGACGACCCTCGCGCAGCAGATTATGTTCGCCCTCGCCGGTCCCGACCGCCCCGCGCTCTACTTCACCGTCGTCGGCGAACCGCCCCTCAAGATGCTGCGCTATCAGCAGCAGTTCTCGTTCTTCGATGTGGCGCGGCTGAATCAGTCGGTCCGCTACGTCAATCTGAGTCAGGACGTGGTCAACGGCACGTTGGAGAAGCTCCTGGAGCGCATCGTTCGGGAAGTGGAAGCGACGAATCCCAGCGTGGTGATTGTCGATTCCTTTCGAACGGTGGCCCGGGCTGCCGAGCGCGCCGAGAACGGCGACCTCGACTTGCAGCACTTTGTGCAGCAACTGGCGGTCCGGCTCACCAGCTGGGAAGCGACGACGTTTCTCGTCGGCGAGTACCAACCGGGCGAGCCTGAAAGTAATCCGGTCTTCACCGTCGCGGACGGCCTCTTGTGGCTTGTCCAAAGCCTCGATCGGAATTCGATGGTTCGCAAGATGCAGGTCATGAAGATGCGTGGACAGGCGCCCATTCCTGGGCTGCATACCTTTCGGATCACTGGCGACGGTGTGCAGGTGTTCCCCCGAGTCATCGTCGGGCCAGAGGAGAAGTCGAGGCCGGTAGGGACAGGCGCGAAGGGTACGCCTCGGGAACGGTTCTCGATCGGCGTCAAGGGGTTGGACGAGATGCTCGGCGGAGGCGTTCCGGCGGGCTGCTCGGTGTTGGTCGCCGGGCCGTCGGGCTCCGGTAAGAGTGTCCTCGCCAGCGAGTTCATCAGCGAAGGCGCGCGTCATGACCAGCCGGGCATCATCGCGGTGTTCGAGAAGCGCCCCAACGAGTACTCGCAGGGCCCGAGCGGGCGCCGATTCGATCGACTCGTCCGCGAAGGCAAGGTGGGGATCATCCAGTCGCGCCCGCTGGATCTCTCGATCGACGAAATGCTCTATGAAATTATTGAGGCCATTCACCGTCTCAAAGCGCGGCGGGTCGTGATCGATTCGCTCTCGGGGTTCGAACTGGCATTGGCACCGACATTTCGCGAGGACTTTCGAGAGTCGCTCTATCGCATGGTCACCGTGCTTACCGGGATGGGTATCACGATGATGATGACGGCGGAGGTGGAGGACAGCTACACGGATCTGCGCTTCAGCCCGCACGGCACGGCATTTCTCACCGACGCGATCATCATGCAGCGGTATATCGCGTTCAAGGGTCAACTGCAACGCATCATGGCCGTTGTCAAAGTCCGTGGGAGCGCGCACAGCAAGGATCTGCGGGCGTTTGAGATCACAGAGGAGGGGATCGCGATGGGCGAGACGCTCGGCAGTTACGAGGGCTTGCTGACCGGCAGCCCAGAGTTGATCCCCCGCGCTCCTTCAAAGAAAGCTGACCAGAAGCCGCGCCGCCCGCGCGCGTCACTCCCGACCCGGCGGTGAGGATCACTGACGCGAACATACCGGCAACCCCTCCACTCGAATCTGGGCTGGATGAGTGAATGAAATCGACCAAGGATGAGGCCTCGACTGTCGGCGTCGAGGTTCGGGCTTCCGGCCGCGTGCCCTCAACGTAATGGAGGATGCGGTTCAGGCCCGCCAAGCGATGGAAGCGCTCAACGCAGAATTGCGCGCGAGCGAAGAACGGTATCGCACCTTGTTCGACTTGAGTCCCGTGGCCGTCTATTCCTGTACGACCTCGGGTGTGATTGAGGCATTCAACCGTCGCGGCGCCGAACTGTGGGGCCGTGAGCCAGCGCCCGGAGATACCGACGAGCGGTTTTGGGGCTCGTTCAAGTTGTTCCGTCCGGACGGCACGTTCATGCCGCACGATCAATCCCCCATGGCCGACGTGTTGAGCGGCACAATATCGGAGGCGCGTGACGCGGAAGTGCTCATTGAGCGGCCCGACGGCTCTCGGCTCACTGTCGTCGTGAATATCCGTCCGCTGAAGAACCAAGGCGGAGAAGTCACGGGAGCCATCAATTGCTTTGTCGACATCACCGAGCGCAAGCAGGCCGAGGAGACACGCAACAGACTGGCTGCCATCGTCGACTCCTCGGACGACGCCATCGCCAGCAAAGACCTCAACGGTGTCATCACCAGCTGGAACGCCGGCGCAGAACGGCTCTTTGGCTATACCGCCCAGGAAGCAATTGGTCAGCGCGCGACCCTTCTCATGCCGCTGGAGCGATTCGACGAGGAAGCCGACATGCTCGAACACGTCCGCCGAGCGGCGGCCGTCAACCATTATGAGACGGTCCGGCGCCGCAACGATGGCACGCTGTTCGACGCGTCTGTGACGGTGTCTCCGATCCGCAGCAATAACGGCCAGGTTATTGGTGCGTCGGAAATCGCTCGGGATGTCACCGAGCGCAAGCAAGCCGAAACAGCCCGCGCCGGACTGGCCGACCGGGTGCGCGAAGCCAACGAGCACTTGGTCGTCGGTACGGTTCGCGCTCACATGATGGCCGAGGGTGCCGAGCAAGCCAACCATCTCAAGGATGATTTTCTCGCCACGGTTTCGCACGAACTCCGGACGCCCTTGAATGCCATCATGGGATGGGCACGCATGCTGGGATCGAAGCAGTTGCCGCCCGACCGCGCGAGTAACGCCCTCGCGATCATCGACCGCAATGCCCTAGCTCTGGCGCATATCATTGACGATCTGTTGGATGTGAGCCGAATCGTTGCGGGCACCCTTCAGTTCACGCCGCAGCCCGTCGATCTTGTCGCGGTGACGCAGGCAGCATTGGATGTCGTACGGCCGTTGGCGGTGGCCAAGAACGTCCACCTTGAGTTCGCATCCGATCCGTCGGCCATCGCAATCGTCAGCGGAGACGCCGGTCGACTCCAGCAAGTGATCTGGAATCTGCTCGCGAATGCGATCAAGTTCACGGCTGACGGTGGACGCGTCGAGGTCTTCATCGCACCCTCGAACGACCACATGGAGATTAGCGTCGTCGATACGGGCCAAGGCCTCAGTGCGGACTTTCTGCCACACGTGTTCGAGCGCTTCCGCCAAGCCGATGGCACGACGACGCGACGTCACAGCGGCCTCGGCCTCGGGCTGGCCATCGTTCGGGAACTCGTCGAGCTGCACGGGGGCACCGTGCACGCGGCGAGTCCAGGTCTGGGACATGGCGCGACGTTCACCGTCCGTCTGCCGATTTCGGCCGGCGAGGCTCACGCCGGTCGAGCGGCGGTGTTTGCCGAGCGCTGGTTCGCGGCTTCGACGACCTCCCCCATGCCACGCTTAGCGCGGCTCGATACCTTGCGCATCCTGGTCGTCGATGACGACGCTGATGGGCGTACCCTGACGTCACTGGTGCTGACGCAGGCGGGCGCCAGCGTCAAAGCCGTGGGTTCGGTCCGAGAAGCGCTGAAGCTGCTCGAAGGGGAGAGACCGGACGTATTGGTGAGCGATATCGACCTCTCTGATGAGGATGGATTCTCGCTGATCCGACAGATTCGCCAGGATGAAGCCGCAAACGGAGGCTTTCTGCCCGCGGTCGCGCTGACGGGCTTTGCGCGAGCGGAAGACCGCGCGCGCAGCATCGCGTCAGGATTCCAGGCGCATGTCCAGAAGCCCGTTGACCCAGTCGATCTCGTGAAAGCGATCGCGACCATCACGCGTCCTGTGCGCGACGGCGACGCCTAACGACAGTGCTCGTTGTATCGGCGTGTGGTCACGACCAACCACAACTCGGACGCCATCACTGTCACGAATCACCCCGAGCGTAGGGCGCGATCCTGTGGAACACGAGGGCGGATGTCTTCACGAACAGCTTCGCGAACATGAGCCACCGTCCTTGACGGAATGCCGTCGAAGGGAGGTCGACTTATGTTGCGTTGGAGAGGAGAGTAGACTGGCGCTCGTGCAGGACCCGTCCTCGATTCATGTCGGTACGTCGGGCTACAACTACCCCGAGTGGCGCGGCACCTTCTATCCCGAGAAGCTCGCCACCGCCAAAATGCTCGCGTATTACTCGGCGCGGTTCTCGACCGTCGAGATCAACTACACCTTCTATCGCATGCCGACCGAGCGCCTGCTCGAGGGCTGGGCCGCCGGCACGCCGGACGGATTCCGGTTCACGCTCAAGGCGCCGCGGCGCATCACCCACGATGCCAGGCTGCAGCGCTGCGAGGATCTGCTCGACGCCTTCTGCCGCACCGCCGCGACGCTTGGTCCCAAGCTCGGCACCTTGCTCTTCCAGCTGCCGCCGGCGTTCAAGAAGGACGCCGCGGTGCTGCGCGCCTTCACCGAACGGCTGCCGCCCGCCGCCCGCGCGGCCGTCGAATTTCGTCATCCGTCGTGGTTCGACGCGGAAATTTACGACGTGCTGCGCGCCCGCAACGTCGCGCTGTGCATCGCCGACAGCGAGAAGCTGGCGACCCCGGTCGAGGTGACCGCCGATTACGGCTATTTCCGGCTCCGCGACGAGGGCTATCAGCCGGCCGACCTGGCGCGCTGGGCGGCGACCGCGGCCGGGCTGCCGGGGCTCCGCGACGTGTTCGTGTATTTCAAGCACGAGGAGGAGGGGAAGGGGCCGGCGTTCGCGCGCGAGTTCCTGCAGGCGCTCGGCGGCGATCCCTACACGTGGTCGCGGGCGAATGCGACCACCGACGACTCGGCCCAGTAGCCGTCGTCTTCGCCGGCGTCGCCGACGAAGCCGCAGTGTCCGCCGTGGCGGGTGACGACGGTCGTGATCGCCGGGTTGCCGCGCAGCGCCGGGTGGTCGAACAGCGCCGCCGGCACGAACGGGTCGTCCGCCGCGGCGAGTACCAGAGTGGGCACGGTGATACGGTCGATGACACGCATCGCGCTCACCCGGTGGTAGTAATCCTCCGCGCCGGCAAATCCGAAGTGCGGCGCCGTAAAGACGTCGTCGAAGCGGCGTACCGTCCGGACCGTCGGCAGCTGCTCGACAGGGAACGCCCCGGGATGGTGGACCGCCTTGCGCCGCATCCGGGCGCGGAGGCCGCGGACGAAGTTCCACTGATACGCGAAATTGGCCGGCCGCTCGAGGGCGTGGACGCACGCCGACACCTCGAGGATCGGCGAGACCGCGCAGACCGCGCAGAGCGCCGCCGGGCGATCGCCGCCGTAGTCGCCGGCGAGTTTGAGCGCGAGGTTGCCGCCGAGCGAGTAGCCGACGACGGCAACGCGGCTCAGCCCGTCGGTGTCGATCATTTCGCGGAGCACGCAGTCGACGTCCTCGGTCAGTCCCGAATGGTAGAGGCCGGGCGAGAAGGCCTCGGTGCCGCCGCAGTTGCGCTGGTTGAGGAGGATGACGCTGAAGCCGGCGCGCCACGCCTTGTCGGCGATGCCGCGCATGTAGTGCGCCTCGCTCGAACCCTCCAGCCCGTGCAGGACGACGATCGCGGGCTGCCCGGCACGATTGGCCTGCCAGTAGCAGTGGGCCAGGACGCGGGTATCCGGCGCGACCGTGAACAGGCGCCGCTCAGGCGCCGGCAGGCGCGGGAAGCTCCGCCGCCGCGCCCAGCTGTACACCGTCATCGCGTGGCCGTTCTGCAGCAGCCGCCGGGGCACGAAGTCGCGCGGCTTCATCGCAGGCGATAGACCGCCAGCGGGCCGCTCCGGAACGCGACCGGCAGGTCGAGGCGCTGCTCGGTGACCAGAAAGTCCAGCCCTTCGCGGGCGCCCAGAGCGCGGGCCCGATCCTCCGTCAGCTGCTCGAAATTGTGGAGCGCGGCGAGATGGTCGCGGGTCCGGATGGCGGTGTCGCGCGCGTACATGCCAATCGCCGTGTCCTTGACCGCCTCGACGAAGACGTCGCGCTCACCGGCGACGCGCAGGCTGGTGCCGTAGCGAACCGCGTGCATCGGATCGGCGACCCACCCGGATCCGACCGGGGTCGTCCGCGCCCAGGCCATCACCCGCCCCCAGTCACCGTCGGGGATGCGCAGCTCTGCGAGCGGGCGCTCGGGAAACTTCACGAACATGACGTAACTGCCGCGCGCCAGCGACGCGGCGGCGATGACGGCGGCGGCCACCCAGCCGCGCCGCGCCGACGGCCGCGCCCCTTCCGCGACGGCCCAGACGGCGTACAGCGTCGCCATCAGATCGAGGCACCAGAACACTCGCGGGACCTGCAGCTGCACCGCCAGGGCGACCCGTGCCGCGTTGAACGGCAGCGACAGCAGGAAGATCGCCAGCAGCGCCAAGCAGCCCGCGACCAGCCCGGTCTCGTGCGCCACGACCACGCCGGCGGCGCGGCGGCGGCGGTAGATCCAGACGATGAGCGGTGCGTAGGCGAGATTGACGAGCCAGACGTCCGGCGGCCACTCCAGCGGAAACAGGTAGTCCTTGGTGGCGAGCGTCGCCAGCCACGCCGGATCCATGATCACCAGCCGGCCCGCCAGCGGCCCGGCGAGCGCCGCCCAGGCCGCCGCCAGCGTCGCGGCCGCGGCCGCGACGGCGAGCGGCAGGCGGGTGCGCCGGTCCTCGACCGCCACCGCCACCGCGGTCCAGACCGCGAGCCACAGTGCGGTCGTCGGGTGCAGCAGCCCGGCGGCGACGATCAGCACGACGGCGAGCCCGCGTCGTCCGCGGAGCAGCGCCGCGATCGCCAGCGCGCCGATCGCGAAGGCGACCTGCCGCGGATGGAAGTAGCTCTCGAGGGTGTTGGTGCCTGACCGCGAGATCGCGTGGCGGAGGGTCATCGCGGCGGTGGCGGCGGCGACCGCTGCGGCGGTGCGGTAGAGCCGCGCCGCGATCAGCCAGATCGCTGCCGCGAGCAGCACCAGGGTGCCGGCATAGAGCCACGCCAGCAGCGAGGGGAGCGATGCGCCTGAGAGCCGCGCCGTCGACGCCAGCGTCTCGTCGATCATCGTCAGCCGCGCCTGCGAGGCGATCAGCGCCGCGTCGCGCGGGAACATCAGCGGGTTGAGCCGGACCAGTGCGGCGGGGATGTAAAAGGCCAGGTCCGCGGCGCCGTAGCGGTAGCCGCCCGAGTTCAGCGTCGCGAGCAGCACGAACGGCAGCGCCACGGCCGCGATCGGCCAGAGCGGAGCGGACTTCCCGGCGGCGGCCGGCTCGGCACCGTCCGTCACGGCCGCTACGCTTCGTCGGCGGTCGGGCCGTAGATCGACGGCAACGGCACGTCTTTCAGCCGCAGGTAGACGCTCAGCTGCCCGCGGTGATGAATCAGGTGATTCAGCACCAGGGTGCGGACGGTCGAGACGCGCGGCAGCGTGAAGATCTCGTGCGCGCCGCGCCGCAGCGTCCACGGCGCCAGCATCTCGGGATCCGACGCCCCGGCAAGCGCCGTCCGGCCGCTCGCGACCGCGGCGTCGAAATGCGCCAGGATGTCGGCGACCGGCCCGGCCGCGGCGGCCGACATCCGCTCGGGCGCCGCGTCCTCGATGTCGAAGCCCGCCTGTCCTAGCACGAGCGGGCACCAGCCTGGAATCTGCGCGAGGTGCGCGGCCAGCTGGCCGAGCCCCATCGAGCGGTCGTGCGGTTTCCAGCCCAACTCAGCCTCCGGCACCCGCGCCAGCAGGCGCCGGGTGGTGGCCATTTCATGATCGTATTCAGGCAGCAGCCCGTCGGTGATCGCCATGTCCCTCCGGATCAGAAGGAAACCTTGGGCACCTGCCGCGCCTCGGCCGGCACTTCCCAGTACGGATATTCCTTGAACTTGAACATCTTGGCGGTCAGGTTCGACGGGAAGCGCGCCCGCTGCGCGTTGTAGTCGCGCACCAACTCGTTGTAGCGCATCCGCTCGGTCGCGAGCCGGTTCTCGGTGCCGGCGAGCTCGTCCTGAAGGCGCAGGAACTGCGCGTCGGCCTTGAGCTGCGGATAGCTTTCGACGACGGCCAGCAGCCGGCCGAGCGCCGACGTCTGCTGGTTGGCGGCCTGGATGGTTTCTTCGGGGCTCTTCGCCCCGAGCAGCCGCGAGCGCGCGTCGGCGATGTCTTTGAACACCCCCGCTTCGTGCGCTGCGTAGCCCTTAACCGTCTCGACCAGATTCGGGATCAGGTCATTCCGCCGTTGCAGCTGATTCTGCACCTGCGCCCACTGCCCCTTGATGCCCTCTTCCTGGGTGGCGAATTTGTTGTATGAGCAGCCGGATACGGCAAACGCCGCCACGGCCAGCACCGCCACATGTAACAGTCGAAGTCGTCTCATCAGCCTCTCGCCTTGTCCTTTCGCGGCCCGCGCGCCCGGCGGTTCGTTCTCGCCGGCGCGGTAACCAGCCCGCACTCCGGCCGGGCAGCGGCCGCTTCCGCCAGTGTACTACCAGCCTCCCGACGCGCCGCCGCCGCCGCTGCGGCCGCCGCCGAACCCGCCGAACCCGCCGCCACCACCACCGCCGCCGCCGAAGCCGCCGAACCCGCCGCCGAACCCGCCGCCGCCGCCGAATGGCCCGATGCCGCTGTTCCAGCCGCTCCACGGTCCGCCGCCCCAGAACCGCCGCCGCCGCCGGCCGCGGCGGCTGAACAGTATCGCCATGACAATCCAGAACAGGATCATCCCGAGCGGCAGGCCGGGGGCGCCGCGGCGCGCCGGCGGCGGATCCCGCGGCACATCCTGCAGCGTCACCCCGCGCCGCTCGGCAATCCGGTTGATGATCCGGGTCGTCCCGGCGAGCAGGCCCGCCCCGTAGTTGCCGCTCCGGAACTCGGGCGTCATGTCGGTCCGAATCGTCTCCCCGGCGAAGCCGTCGGTGACGAACTCCTCGAGCGCGTAGCCGACTTCGACATCGACGCGGTGATCCTCGACCGCGACGACAATCAGCAGGCCGTTGTCCTTGCCCTTCTCGCCGACGCCGCGTCCGCCGTTGAGGAACATCCGGCCGGCGTATTCACGGATATCGCCGTACGGCTGAAACGTCGGCACGGTTGCGACGACGACAACGTCGCCGGTTGCCGCCTGGAGGGCGCGGACGCGCTGTTCGATGGCGGCCGCACTGGCGGCGTCGATCACATGGGCGTAGTCGTTGACCGGCGCCGCGAGCGCCGGCGGCGCCGGCTGTGCCAGCGCCGCGCCTGGCAGCAGCGCCACCTGCAGCAGGCCGATCGCGAATGCGAGCCGCATACTCATGCGCGCGCCTGCCACGTGTCCACGAACGTCCACAGCCGTTCGGCGGCGTCGACGTAACGTCCGAGGAGCGCGCTTGGTTCGGCGATGCTGCTGCTCGGGCCGCTGCCGGTCGACAGCACGTCCCGGACCACGGCCGCCGGGATGCCGATCTGCTGCTCGGCGGTCTGCGCGACATCCGCATCGGGGCCCGCCGCCAGCCGGACGATACTGCCGAGCAGCGCGCGGAACGGCGCGGCCGAAGCCGCGATCAACTGCGCGTTCGCCTGGGCATCGCCGCCGGCTTCCAGGAACCCTTCGCGCAGGTGGATCAGATGGCTCTTCGCCGCCAGCTCGCAGGCGCGGCGGACGTCTTCAGGCGCGACCCGGGCGGTGCTGAGGACATCGTCGCCGGCGATGAGGACGTGGTGGGCGATGATGTCGCCGTACTCCAGCGGAAAGACGTCGAGCGTGCGCAGGAATTCATCCCGTTCCAGGATCAGCGGCACGGCGAGCGAGGCCCGCCGCCACGCTGTCACGAGTGGAGCGCAGCGGGTCAGATCGTCGAACGCCAGCCGCTCGACCAGCGCAATCGCATGCACGCGCCGCGGCGGCGGCGCCGGATGGTGCAGCCCATAGGCGGCCACCAGGTGGAGCCCGGCGCCGAACACCCGCGCGAGGTCGTCGGCCAGCCCGCGGAGCGCGCGGTGTTCGTCGGCGGAGAGCGAAGCAGCATCCATGACGACCATTATCTGCGAAGAACGGCGGACGGACGGCGTGGGATAATGGTGGATTGATGCAGCTGCGACAGTTGAACGTCGGATGTTTCGGCGGCGGAACCGGTCTGCCGAGCCTGCTGGGCGGGCTCAAGGCCAACCCGTGGTTGACGCTCAATGCCGTCGTCACGATGTTCGACAGCGGCGGCAGCTCGGGGCAGCTGCGCGACGAGCTCGGGGTCCTGCCGCCCGGCGACGTCCTGAAGTGCGCCCTGGCGCTCGCTCGCAACGAGAAGGAAGCGCGGCGGGTGCTGCTGGCGCGGCTGCCGATGCTCGAGCATGCGCGGCTGCGCGGCCATACCGGCGGCAACCTGCTGCTGTCGATGATGGAGCAGTACAGCGGCGACTTCCTGGCGGCGGTCGACGGGCTGCGGGCGCTGCTCGAGTGCGCCGGCCGGGTCTGGCCGGTGACGATCGAGCCGGCGCGGATCTGTGCCGAATACGCCGACGGCAGCCACACCAGCGGCGAAGCCGAAGTCGACGCCGGGCAGGTCGACGGCAACCCGATCGTGCGGCTCTGGCTCGAGCCGGAGGTCACTTTGCATGCCGCCGCGGCGGCGGAGATTCCGCGGTTCGATGCCGCAATCATCGGTCCGGGCAGCTTCTACACCAGCCTGCTGCCGATCTTCCTGGTCCGCGGCGCGCGCGAAGCCATCCAGGGCATGGACGGGCCGGTGATCTTCGTCACCAACCTCCTGACCGAGGGGATGTGGGACTTCACCGCCGGCGATGCGCTCCGCCAGATCGAGACCGCGATCGGCCGCCGGATCGACGTGATCGTCGTCAACACCGCGATGCCCGGTGAGGAGACGCGCGCGCGCTACCTCGCCGAGCACAAGCGGCCGCTGGCGCTCGGCGACGTGCCGGACTCCTGCGAGGTGGTGGCCGGCGAGTTCTGGCTGGGGGAGATTGCCCGCCACGACCGCCGCCGGCTGGCCCAGGCGGTCTGGGCGGTGCTCGCCAAGAGGCTGCTGTAAGCCGTGCCGATCGTTACTCTCGATGCGATTGCCCTCGCCTTCGGCCACTTGCCGCTGCTCGCCTCGGCCGATCTCCGGATCGAGCCCGGCGAGCGGATTGCGCTGATCGGCCGGAACGGCACCGGCAAGTCGAGCCTGCTCAAGATCATTTCCGGCGAGATTCCGCCCGACCGCGGCACCGTGTGGCGCAGCCCCGGCGTGCGCATCGCCCGGCTCGAGCAGGAAGTCCCCGGCTCGGCGGGGCGTACCGTCTTCGAAGAGGTCGCGAGCGGCCTGGGCGATCTCGGGGACGTCGTGGCGCGCTACCACCACGCCGCCGTGAAGGTCGCCGAGAATGCCGACGATGCGGCGGCGCTCGAGCGGCTGGGTGAAGCGCAGCACGAGCTGGAAGAGCGTGACGGCTGGCGCATCGAGCAGAAGGTCGAGACCGTCGTGTCGCGGCTGGCGCTGCCAGCCGACCGGCCGATGGGGGAGCTGTCCGGCGGCTGGCGACGCCGCGCCCTGCTCGGCAAGGCGCTGGTGTCCGATCCCGACCTGCTGCTGCTCGACGAGCCGACCAACCATCTCGACATCGACGCGATCCGCTGGCTCGAAGAGTACCTCCGCACCTTCGGCGGGGCACTGCTGTTCGTGACCCATGACCGCGCCTTCCTGTCCTCGCTCGCCACCCGCATCGTCGAGCTCGACCGCGGCCGGCTGACGTCCTGGCCGGGCAGTTATCCGCAGTATCTGGAGAAGAAGGCCGACGCGCTCAATGCCGAAGCCGCCGAGCTGACCCGGCTCGACAAGAAGCTGGAGAAGGAAGAAGCCTGGCTGCGCCAGGGGGTCAAGGCCCGCCGCACGCGGAACGAGGGACGGGTGAAGGACCTGATGGCGCTGCGCCAGCAGCGGGCCGATTATCGCGCCCAGTCCGGCAACGTGCGGATGAGCCTGGACGGGACCGACGCATCGGGACGGCTGGTGTTCCACGCCGACCACGTGCGCAAGTCGCTCGGCGGCGCGGTCGTGATTCGGGATTACTCGCAGCGGATTCTGCGCGGCGATCGGGTCGGCCTGATCGGCCCGAACGGCTCCGGCAAGACGACGCTGCTGCGGATGCTGGTCGGCGAGCTGACGCCGGACGCCGGCGAGGTGCGCCACGGCGCCCGGCTGCAGGTCGCTTATTACGATCAGCAGCGCGAGCAGCTCGATCCCGAGCGGACCGTCGCCGACACCGTCAACAACGGCAACGACACGGTCACCGTCAACGGCGAGTCCCGGCACGTCATTGGCTATCTGGCCGACTTCCTGTTTCCGCGCGAGCGCGCGCAGTCGCCGGTCAAGCTGCTGTCGGGCGGCGAGCGGAACCGGCTCCTGCTGGCGAGGCTGTTTGCCAGCCCCGCCAACGTGCTGGTCCTCGACGAGCCGACCAACGACCTCGACATCGAGACGCTGGAGCTGCTCGAGGAACTGGTCGGCGGCTTCGAGGGGACCGTGCTGCTCGTCAGCCACGACCGGACCTTCCTCGACAATGTCGTCACCAGCACGCTGGCGTTCGACGGCAAGGGCGGGGTGACCGAGTACGTCGGCGGCTATGACGACTATCTCCGCCAGTCGGCGGCCGATCGTCAGGCGCCGGCGGCAGAAGCGTTACCACGGGCGGGCGCCGCGGCGGCTGCGCCGCGCACCGCTACGCCAGCAGGCGCCGGCCGGGGGGCGGTCTCGGCGTCGAAGGCGGTCGCGGCACAGGTCGCGTCGAAGCCGGTCGCGACGTCGAAGAAGAAGCTGTCGTTCCAGGAGAAGCGCGAGCTCGAGCGGCTGCCGGCGCGGATCGCGGCGCTCGAGGCCGAGCAGAGCCGCCTCCTCGCCGAGGCCGCCGGTCCGACCTTCTATCGCCAGCCGCCGGACGCCATCCGCGACGTCCTGGCGCGGATCGACGCGCTTCCGGCCGAACTGGAAGCCGCCCTGGCGCGTTGGGTCGAGCTCGACGAACGCGCCTAGCCCCCAGATTGGGGACACTCACCTTTAGCGTAACTCGTTGAAACGACAGGGCAAGTCCGAGGAATGGTCGCGATCAGCCGCGGCGGCCGCTTGACCGTGGCGGTCAGCGCTCGAAGGATCGCGTGAAGAGATCCTCGATCGCGCGCTTGCCGTTGTCGTGGATCCGGCGGGTGCCGGTTCCCGTGAAGTGCGGATGCGAGATGGTCGGGGCCGCCTCCGCGCCGAGGCTCTTCCACTCGCCGCCGGTCCAGCCGAACCAGCCGTCCTTCTCCTGATCGAAGACGAACAGTGGCTTGTTGCACAGCTTGGCGAACTCGGCGCCCCACCCGGTCCCGCCCCTGACGGTGCGGTCGTCCTGGATTACCCCGAGGACATAAATCTCCTGGCCGTGGTTGACCTGATACCACAGCGTCTGCAGCACCTTCCGGATCAGTGGACTGTCGGTGTAGCGCCGGTTCATCAGCCGCGACACGTACTCCAGGCTGACGTCGCCCGCCTGCAGCTCCTCGTGGTTGAGGACGCGAACGCCGCGCCGCCGCGCCTCGACGTGGCCGTCGAACGTGAAGTTGACTTCCTCGATGCCGTGACGCTCGGCACAGGCGCCGAATTCCGCCTCCGCCCCAGGCGCCCCGCCGCTGAACAGAATGAAGTCGCTCTTGGTCATGATTTGCCTGCCCGCCGCGCGCCGGCTCGCGGCGCCCGCTTCGTGGTTGCCGCCTTCGGTCTGGACGCCTTCGGCTTCGACGCCTTCGGCTTCGACACCTTCGCTTTCGACGCCTTTGGTTTCGCCCCCTTTGGTGTGGACGCCGCTGGTTTGGACTTCTTTGATGTCGACGCCCCGGCTGTCCCCGCCTTCAGCGTCGCCACCTTCTCGATGATCGCCGCCAGCATCGCCCCCGCCTCGCCCCCCTTGGCGGGACGATGCGACTCCCAGACGTCCGGGTGATCGGCGGCCAGGATATCCTCAAAATCCCCCTGGCTCTTGACGCTGAGCGGCGCGAACCCGGTGATGTCGACGTCGCCCGCCCAGTCGTCGCGGTGCTTGATCAGCAGCCAGCTGCGCCCGTCGCCGCTGCCGGACTTCGCGCCCCACCCGCCGGTGCGGACCAGCACCCAGGATCCCTTGAGCTTGAACCCGTCGAGCGAGAACTTCAGGTCCCCCTTCTTGAGGGCCGCGCCCACATCATCGACCTCGGGCCGCCACGTCCCCTGGTCCCAGAGCATGACGATCCCGGCGCCGTAGCCCTCGGGGATGACCCCTTCGAACGTGCCGTACTCAATCGGGTGATCTTCGACGTGCATCGCCAGCCGCCGCGTCTTCGGGTCGAGCGACGGCCCCTTCGGCACCGCCCAGGAGAGCAGCACTCCTTCGAACTCGAGGCGGAAGTCGTAGTGTAGATGGCTGGCGAGGTGCTTCTGCACGCAGAAGAACAGGCCGTCGGCCGGCTTGCGCTGGCTGGCCCGCGCCGTCGCGACGGCGACGTCGCCCGCCGGCTCGGGAGTCGAGGTGAAGTTGCGCTTCTGCTTGTACTTTTCGAGCACCATCGGGTCTCCCGCGATCGCTACCGCGCCGGGGCCGCCTGCGCTTCCCGCTGCATCATTCTCCGGATCGGCGGCACCATTGCAAACATGATCAGGCCGGCGACAATCGCGAATGCCGCGACCGCGCCGAACAGGCTCGACAGCCGCCACGATTCATAGAACGCCGACACCCGGCCGCCCATGTAGTTGCCGACCGAACTTGCCAGGAACCAGACCCCCATCATCAGCCCGGCGATCCGGACCGGCGCCAGCCTGGTCATCGCGCTCAGGCCGACCGGGCTGAGCAGCAGCTCGCCGACGGTGTGCAGCACGTAGGTCGCGGTCAGCCACAGCGGGCTGACTTGCAGCCCCTGCTGCGACAGCGCCGCCGCCGGAATCAGCACCGCGAAGCCGGCGCCGACGAACACCAGGCCGAGGGCGAACTTCGCCGGGCTCGAGGGTTCGCGCCGCGCGACCGCCAGGCGCACCCACAGCCACGCGAACAACGGCGCCAGCGCAAAGATGAACAGCGAGTTGAGCGACTGATACCAGCTGCTCGGAAACTCGTAGCCGGCGACGACGTTATGCGTATCACGATCGGCGAACAGATTGAGCGTCGATCCCGCCTGCTCGAAGGCCGCCCAGAACAGCGTCGCGCCGATGAACAGCACGCCGATCACGTAGAGCCGCCGCCGCTCGGACGGCGTCCAGTCGCCGGCGAAGAACAGCCAGCCGAAGAAGGCCAGCGTCAGGACGAGCAGGAACACGCCCGCGGCGTTGCTCAGCTGCGTGGCGGTCACCGGCAGCCAGCCAACGAACATCGCGATGCTGAACAGGACGACAGCGATCAGCAACAGCGCGCCGAGGGCAACCGCTCTCCGGCGCAGCTGTGACCCCGCCTCCGGCGATGCGGCGGGAGCAGGATGAAGGCCGGCGTCACCAAGATAGCGGGCGCCGAGCACGTACTGGATCACGCCGATGACCATCCCGAACCCGGCGGCGGCAAACCCAACATGCCAGTCGACCCGCTGGCCGAGGTAGCCGCAGATCAGCGGCGCCGTGAACGCGCCGAGATTGATTCCGACGTAGAAGATCGAGAAGCCGGCATCCCGCCGGACGTCATCGGCCGCGTAGAGCCGGCCGACGATGACGCTGACGTTGCCTTTGAGGAGCCCGGTGCCGATGACAATCAGGAACAGCCCGAGATAGAAGGTGGTCAGCGATGGGAACGCCATGCAGAAGTGGCCGGACGCGATCAGAATGCCGCCGTAGAGTACCGCGCGCCGCTGGCCGATCAACCGATCGGCCAGCCACCCGCCCGGCAGCGTGGTCATGTAGACCATCGAGGTGTAGAGGCCGTAGATCGCGCCGCCCTGCGCGGTGTCGAAGCCCAGGCCGCCGGCGGCGATCGGCGCGGTCATGTAGAGCAGCAGCAGGGCGCGCATGCCGTAGTAACTGAACCGCTCCCACATCTCGGTGAAGAACAGCGTCGAGAGGCCGCGGGGATGGCCGAAGAAGCTGTGGTCGTGCGGCGCCGGGATGTGGGCAGGGCGGGCGGCGGCGCCTGGCGTCGAGGGGTCCGGCATAGGGGATCAGCATAGCGTAGTCGTGGCGGAGTGTTGCCCGCGGGATCCCATCGGCGGCTGGGCGGTACAATGGAGCGGTGCACGTCCTGCTGATTTCGACCTACGACATGGGACGCCAGCCGTTCGGGCTGGCGTCGCCGGCGGCGTGGCTGAAAGAGGCGGGTCTCGAGGTCGTCTGCGCCGATCTCGGCAAGGACCGCCTCGATGCCGCGGCGGTCCGCGACGCGTCGCTCGTCGCCTTCTTCCTGCCGATGCACACCGCGACCCGCCTGGCGATGCCGGTGATCGACCGGGTCCGCGCCGTCAACCCGGACGTGCCGCTGGCGGCGTACGGCCTGTACGCGCCGCTCAATGCCGACCTGCTGCGCGCGCGCGGCGTGACGCACATCCTCGGCGGCGAATTCGAGGCCGACCTCGTCAGCGTGGCGCGCGGCGGCGCGGCCGCCGCGGCGGACAGCCGGGGGGCACTGCCGCGGCTGGCGTTTCGCGTCCCCGACCGTGCCGGGCTGCCGGACCTGGCGCGATATGCGACGCTGCAGATGGCGGGCGAGCGGCGGCTGGTCGGCTACACGGAAGCGACGCGCGGCTGCAAGCACCGCTGCCGGCACTGCCCGATTGTCCCGGTCTATGACGGCCGCTTTCGCGCGGTCCCGGTCGACGTTGTTCTGGCCGACGTCCGCGCCCAGGTCGCCGCCGGCGCGCGCCACATCACCTTCGGCGACCCGGACTTCTTCAATGGCATCCGCCACGCCGAGATGGTGATGGCCGGCCTGGCGCGCGACTGCCCGGGCGTTACCTACGACGTGATCATCAAGGTCGAACACCTGCTGCAGCATGCGGCGCAGCTGCCGATGCTGCGTGACACCGGCTGCGCGTTCGTGACGAGCGCGGTCGAATCGGTCGACGACCAGGTGCTGGGCTTCCTCGAGAAAGGGCACACCCGCGACGACTTCGAGCAGGTCGTCGCGCGCTGTCGCGCCATCGGTCTGCCGCTGGCGGCGACGTTCGTCGCGTTCACGCCGTGGACGACGCCGGCCGCCTATCTCGATTTGCTGGAGACGATCGACCGGCTCGATCTCGTCGACAGTGTCGCGCCGATTCAGCTCGCCGTGCGGCTGCTGATTCCGCAGGGGTCGCGGATGCTGGAACTGGCCGACATCCAGGCGATCGCCGGTCCGTTCGACCCGGCGTCGCTGACTTACCCGTGGGCCCACCCCGATGCCAACGTGGACGCCCTCCACGCGGAGATCGCCGCCATCGTCGGCCGATCGCTGACGTCGAACCGGCGGGAGGTGTTCGCGCGGGTCTGGGAGGCGGCGCATCGCCACGCCGGCGTCGCGCCGGCGAGGCGCCAAGACGACTCGATCGTGTCGCGCGCCGCGATCCCGTATCTGAACGAGCCCTGGTATTGTTGAGCGGAACCAACCGCAGAGCAGTTGGCTCTGATTTGACGCCGTAGGATGGACCCTGTGCCTCGCGTCCTGATCCTCTCGACCACCACCGGCTATCAGCTGCGGGCGTTCGGCGAATCCGCCGAGCGGGCGGGGATCGATCTGATCTTCGCGACCGATCGCTGCCATCATCTCGACGACCCGTGGCGTGACGCGGCCGTGGCGGTGCGCTTCCACGACGAGGAGACGTCGCTGGCGGCAATCGTCGCCGCCGCGCGAGATCGTCCCATCGACGGGGTGCTGGCGGTCGGCGATCGGCCGGTCGTCCTGGCGGCGCGCGCGGCGGCGGCGCTCGGCCTGGCGGGCAATCCACCCGAGGCGGCCCGTGCGAGTGCGCACAAGCAGCTGGCGCGGGCGCGCTTTGCGGCCGCGGGGCTGCCGGTGCCGTGGTTCCTCGAGCTGGCGCCTGGCGCCGATGCGGATCCCGGCGTCCGTTTCCCTTGCGTCGTCAAGCCGCTCGGGCTGTCGGGCAGCCGGGGAGTGATTCGCGCCGACACCGTCGAGGACCTGCGGGTGGCGGTCGGCCGCGTGCGGCGGCTGCTCGCGCGCCGGGACGTCCGCGTCGCGCGCACCGGCCTCGAGGAGCGCATCCTGATCGAGGGATTCATCGAGGGACGGGAGTTTGCCGTCGAAGGGGTGCTGACCCACGGGGTCCTCAAGATCTTCGCGATCTTCGACAAGCCGGATCCGCTCGATGGCCCGTATTTCGAGGAGACGATCTACGTCACACCTTCGGAGCTGCCGGCGGACGGCCAGGCGGCGGTGGTCGCCGGCGTCGAGCGAGCCGCGGCGGCGCTCGGCCTGACCGACGGGCCTCTCCATGCGGAGTGTCGCGTCGGTCCCGGCGGCGTCTTCGTGCTGGAGGCGGCGGCGCGGCCGATTGGCGGGCTCTGCGCGAAGGCCCTGCGGTTCGACGCCGGCGCTGGCCGCCTGGCGCCGCTCGAGGAAGTGCTGCTGCGGCATGCCGTGGGAAGCGACATTTCCGCCTACGTGCGTGAGCCGGGTGCGGCTGGCGTGATGATGATTCCGATTCCGAAGCGCGGCCGGCTTCGGGGCGTGGACGGGCTGAGCGACGCGGTGCAGGTCCCGGGCATCGAGGACATCCGGATCACCGCCAAACCGGATCAGATGCTCGAGCAGCTGCCCGAAGCGGGGAGTTATCTGGGCTTCATCTTCGCGCGCGGCCTGCCGCGGGAAGGGGTGGCGGCTGCCCTGAAGGCCGCGCACGCCAGGCTGCGGTTCCGGATCGATGCGGCGCTGCCGGTCGCGGCGTTCTAGGGGCTTTCCGGATCGTCCCTGCCGATTCAGCGACTTGCCGTAAAGGTGAGTGTCCCTATTTGGTCTGCTCGGGGACGTAGCCGGGGGGCAGCGCGGCTCCTTCGCCGAAGAAGAAATCTTCCATGTGCTTCTTCACGAGCTCCTGCGCCTCTTTCTGCCACGGCATCAGGCGGTATTCGTTGAGAATCATCTTCATCCGCTCTTCCCACAGCTTCCAGGCTTCGGCGGAGATGTTCTGGTAGATGCGCTCGCCGAGCTCGCCGGGCCACGGCTGCGCGTCGAGCCCGGGCATCTCTTTCTGGAACTTGTTGCAGAACACCATGCGGCCGCCGGTGGGGTTCGACGGGGCTGGGGGCTGAGGAGGGCTGCAGGGGCTCATGGCGGTCATTCTATCAGTCTCGCCCCATCGCCGCAGTACCTGCCGTACCGATCCGGGCCGGTCCGTTGCTCATGTGTAGCAAACCCGTGTAGGGTTTTCCACCAGCACATCGGCGTCGCTTCGACACCCGCCGCGGCAATGACCGAAAAGCCGCCGCTTTGAGAACAAACGGCCGGGTCGGCCCGGTCGGGCTCGTGGCACACCGTTTGATATAGAGCCCGGCGGTAGAGCCGCCGAGGAGGGCGACCAGTGCAACAAGACGACGAGCGCCCGCGGCCAGACGATGAGCCCGACGAAGCGCCCGAAACTCCAACCGACGAACCGACACCAGTGCCCGTCTCGGACCCGCCGGCGGAACCCGGACCGGTCCCATATGTGGTGCGGGCGGCGGCGGGCCGGCAGAACTGAGAGCTGAATCATGGATGATGTGTCGAACAACGGGGTAGCGTCCGAACGCAAGGAACGCCGTGGCTTCGCGTCGATGACGCCCGAGAAACAGCGCGAGATCGCCCGGAAGGGCGGACGCGCCGCCCACCAGAAGGGCACGGCCCATGAGTGGACGTCGGACGAAGCCAGGTCCGCCGGCCGCAAAGGGGGCCAGATCAGCCGCGGCGGCCGGGGACGTCTCGCGGACGACGAGATGCCTGCTCCGTTAGACCGGATGAGCGAAATGCGCGGCGCTTCCGGCGACGGTCAATAAGCGTTGGATCACGGAGGCGTGCAGGTATGGTGTTGAATCGTGTAGCGATGGCGGTGATCGCGGCGGTGGCGTTGTCAGTGGGGGCGTCCGCCCAGGCGCCCGCGCCGTCGCCGGCGCCGTCCGCACCGGCGCGGACCGAGCCGATGGCGGCGCCCGCCGAGGGGCAGGAGACGCGGCCGGCGACGACGACGGTGGCCGGGGATACCGGGCTGTGGTTCGTGCCGACCGGCGAAGTGCTGCCGGCCAAGGGCTGGTCGCTCAGCGCGTATCGCGTCAACTTCGATCGCGACCAGGGCTTCACCGACATCTCCAACTGGCCGGTGACGGCCGGGATCGGCCTCGGCGGCCGGGCGGAACTGTTCGGGGCGTTCGAGGTGGTGCGGCGGATCGACCGCGACGTCCGGCCGATCTTCGTCGCCGGGCAGCGCCGCGCGGGCGGCGTCGTCAACGAATATCCGTTCGTGCGGCAGGGCTGGTCGGACAACCAGGTCGGCGACTTCACGCTCGGCGCCAAGGTCAACCTGCTGTCGGAAGGCCGGCGGCAGCCGGTGGCGCTGGCGCTGCGCGGCCAGGTCAAGCTGCCGACCGCGAAGGACACCGGCGAAGGGGTCGGGACCGGCAAGCCGGACGTTGCCGTCGACGCGATCCTGAGCAAGGAGCTGGCGCAGCGGGTCGAGCTGTCGGGGTATGCGGGCTACATCGTCCGCGGCGACCCGTCGGGGGTCGACCTCAGCAACGGCCTGCGCTGGGGCGTCGGCGCCGGGCTGCCGTCGCGGGCGCACCTGCGGCTGACCGCGGAACTGCACGGCGAGCGCTACCAGACCCACACCGTGACGCTGTCCTCGCCGCTGATCGGCCAGGACGGCAGCATCTCGGCGCTCGTCACCGACCTGAACTCGCCGGTCAACGCCTCGCTCGGGCTGACGTGGCAGGGGACGCGCGGGCTGTTTGCCGGCGCCGGGATCAACTGGAACCTGCACATGGACAGCCGGAATCAGTTCTTCCCGACGTTCGACAACCGGACCGGAGACTCAAGCGGCTTCGAGGTCCGGGTCGGGTATCACCCCGGGACGCGGGTCTACGTGGCGCCGGCGCCGCCGCCCCCGCCGCCGCCGCCCGCCCCGGCGCCGCAGCACACGCTGTCGGTGACGGCGCAGTGCGAGCCGTGCACGGTCGAGGTCGGCAAGGTCTCGACGGTGACGGCGACGGCGCTCGATTCGATTGGCTGCGCGGTCGGCTACCAGTGGAGCGCGCCGGCCGGGACGTTTACGACCGCGACCGGGCGGCAGACGCCGTGGACGGCGCCGATGCAGGAAGGGACCGTGCCGGTGACGGTGACGGTGACCTGCCCGTCGGACAACAAGACGGCGACGGCGACGGTCAACATCCAGGTGATCAAGCCGGCGGTGCGGGAGTTCACGTTCGAGGACGTGCACTTCGACTTCGACCGCTACTCGCTGCGGCCGGAGGCGACGCGGGCGCTCGACGAGGCGATTGCCTCGCTGCAGCAGAATCCGGAGCTGCGGCTGGAGATTGAAGGGCACACCTGCAACATCGGCACGGCCGAATACAACCTGGCGCTCGGCGAGCGGCGGGCGACGGCGGTGCGCGAGTATCTGGCGAGCCGCGGCATCGGCGCCGACCGGCTGCGCACGGTCAGCTACGGCGAGGAGCGGCCGAA
>JANMWI010000012.1:0-49021 GCA_031393955.1 Acidobacteriota bacterium | reverse complement strand
CGCGGTGTGGAGCAGCTCGTCGGCGATGGCCGCGATCATCGGCGCGCTCAATCGCGCCTACGACGTCAGGGAATGGCGGCCGTGGTGGAAGCGGCGGCTGCTCGCGATCGCTCTGACCGTGGCGCTCGCGCTCTTCATCCTGATCTCGCTGACGCTCGTCCTGGTCGGTCCCGACGCGGCCGCCCACGTCGCGTCGTGGCTCCACCTCCGGCCGGTCTTCGTCAAACTCTGGGCGATCGCCCGCTGGCCGGTGATGGTGGCGGGCGTGGTGCTGGGCGTCGAGCTGATCTTCCACTTCGCGCCGAGCCGGCGGGCGCGCTGGGTCTGGGTGACGCCGGGGTCGCTGCTGGCGACGACGCTGTGGATCGTGGTGTCGTTCGGCTTCAAGCTCTACGTCCGCCACTTCGCCGACTACACCGCCACCTACGGCGCGATCGGCGGCGCGATCACCACCATGCTGTGGTTCTACGTCTCGAGCATCGCGATCCTGATCGGCGCCGAACTGAACAGCGTGATCGAGGACGCCTGGCGCGCGACCGACGGCTAACCGCCAGAGAACGGCGGGGCGGTGTGCGAGAGCGCGCCGAACAGGTGCCGGCTCCGGTCGGCGAGGTTGACCATCGTCGCGCCCACCGCCAGGCTGGCGACGAGCGGCGACAGGTTCATGGCGCGCGACACGCCGACGCAGAACAGGATCGAGCCCGCCAGCAGGATCAGCAGCTCGCCCCCTTCGGTGACGTGGCTCGACCAGCCCGCCAGCAGCATGCCGACCAGGTAGCCGAGCGCCGCCGAGCCGACGATCTCCCAAACGAACCAGAAGGTCGTCCGGTAGAGCATCGCGCCGCGCGTCAGGCCGTCGATGCCGGTGGTCAGGTCGATGCTGGCCGCGACCAATCCGAAGACGGAGATGCAGAGCAGGTTGTTGACGGCAATGATGCCGAGCAGATTGTCGGTCAGCGGGCCGGCGGTGTCGCACTCGCGGATGACCATCAGCGTCGAAGCCGGGGCGGTCGCGGTCGCAATCGCGCCGAGCAGCAGCGCAACCGACCACGACTGGCCGAACCACAGCGCGCCGCTGCCGACCAGCACCGCTGCGAACGTCGACTCGACCAACGTGACGAGCGGGACCTGGCGGCCGATCCGGCGGAACAGGGAGAACTCGAACACCGACCCGACCGAAAACAGGATCAGGCCGAGCGCGACCTCGCTGAGCACACCGAGCGTCACCAGATTCTCCTGGCTTAAACCATCCCAGCACGGATGGCCCGAGCGCGATTCCGACCAGGATGTAGCCGGTCACCTTCGGCACCTTGAGCATCTTGACGAGATGCCCGGCCATCAGCGCCAGTAGCAGGATCAGTCCGATCGACGTCAGCTCGTTCACGGTCGGGACGCCTTAGCGGAGCAGGACGCCGAGGCGGCGGCCCTGGCGCTGGCTTATCTCGGTCGCAACTACGCGCTGACCAGCACCGACCGCCGCCACAACGTCGGCATCACCAACGTCTGGCAGCTGCCGTTCGGTGAAGGGCGTCCGTTCCTCAGCGACAAGGGTGTGCTCTCACACATTGTCGGCGGCTGGCAGATCAATAACACGTTCAGCATCATGAGCGGCGTGCCGTTCACCGTCTACGCCGACGGGACGTCGCTGAACCCGCCGGGCAGCAACCAGTCGGCCGACCAGGTGAAGTCGACGGTCAGCGCCACTTGACACATCGCGTCGCTATGTATAGCATCGCGTGGTAGTGACCGCCGAAGCCCTGAAGGGCCACCTCGATCTCCTGCTGCTGACCGCCGTCCAGGACGGGGCGCGCCATGGCTATGCGATTGCCGAGCTGCTGCGAGCCCGCAGCGCCAGAGCGTTCGACCTGCCGGAGGGGACCATCTACCCGGCCCTGCACCGGCTCGAAACGGCGGGGCTGCTCGCCAGCCGGTGGTCGGCGGCCAGCGGCCGACGGCGGCGGCTCTACCAGCTCACCGCCAGTGGCACGCGGGCGCTGAGCGAGCGGCGCAGCGCCTGGCGCGCGTTCGCCCGCGCCGTACAACTCGTCGTGGAGCCGGCATGACGACCCAGCGATTCGACGACTATCTGACCGCGCTCCGCCGCGAGCTGCGGCGGCGCGGCGTCGCGCCCGCACGGATCGTGGCGGAAACGCAGGAGCATCTCGTCGACGCAGCGGCGGAGGGGTGCGGACGGGGATTATCCGGCGCCGATGCCGATCGCCTCGCGATGGAACGGTTCGGCGACCCGGCCGTCATCGCGGCGCGATTCTCCGCGGAACGGTACCGGCCGCTGAGCCGGCTGCTGCAGCTGAACTGCCTGGCCACGCTGGCCGGCACGGGCCTGCTCTCGTTGTCGGTGGCCGTGCTGCGGCCGCCGCGCGTCAACATGATGGCGTGGGCCGTCGCAGCTTCTCTGATCGCGGCGCAGAGCGGCTGGACGCTGGCGATGCTGGCCTCAGGAGCCGGCCCGCGCTGGGTGCGCAACCTGACCGGACTCGGCGGCGTGGCGCTGGCTGCAGCGGGTGCCAACTGGGCCTGCGCGACGATGACCGGCCCGCATTTCGAGGGCTACGCGCTGCTGCTCGGATCGAGCATGGCTGTGCAGGGCGGCCTGACGCTCTGGCGGGTCGCGCACGAGCCGCGACTGCTAATGCCTCGGCGATAGCCGCGGCGGCCGAGCGCCGGCCGGGGTGGCGTATGCTGGTGCATGGACCTCCTCGATCGGGTCGCCTGGGCGCCGTCCGCGGGACCCCGGCCAGGCGCCGGCATCGACATCATCCACGCCGAGACGGTCGTTCCCGCGTCGCTCGACGACACCTTCGCCTTCTTCGCTGACGCGTCGAACCTCGAGCGGCTCACCCCTCCGTGGCTGAACTTCAGAATCCGCACGCCGCTGCCGATCGCGATGCACGAGGGGGCGATCATCGACTACCGGATCGTCCTGCACGGCTGGCCGATTCCATGGCGGACGCGCATCGACGCGTGGGAGCCGGGACGCCGCTTCGTCGACCGCCAGGTCAGCGGGCCGTACCGCTGGTGGCATCACGAGCATTGCTTCGAGCCGGCCGGCGGCGGCACCCGGGTCATCGATCATGTCGAGTTCCGGCCGCGGCTGCGGCGGCTCACCGGTCGGCTGGTCCGGCGCGACGTCGAGCGGATCTTCGGCTATCGCCGGGAAGCCCTCGCGCGGCTCTTCGACCCGGGCGTGGCCGCCCGCCAGTCCGCAGAGGCGGAGGAGAGAGAATGACCGATTACAAAGTGGGCTACTTCGTCGGCAGCCTCGCCACGGCGTCGATCAACCGTCTGCTCGCCAGGGCGCTCGTGCGCCTGGCGCCGGCCGGGCTCGAGCTGACCGAGATCGGGATTGGCGAGCTGCCGCTCTACAGCTATGACTACGACGCCGACTACCCGCCGGTCGCCCGGGCGTTCAAGAGCGCCCTCGCCGCGATGGATGCCTTCATCTTCGTGACGCCCGAGTACAACCGATCGATCCCCGGCGCGCTGAAGAACGCGATCGACTGGGCGAGCCGGCCGTACGGCACGAACTCGTTCGCGCGCAAACCGTCGGCCGTCATCGGCACGTCGCCGGGTAAGGTCGGCACCGCCATTGCGCAGCAGCATCTGCGCAGCATTCTCGGCCACTGCAACTCGCCGCAGATGAATTCGATGGAGGCGTTCATCCAGTTCGAACGCGGCCTGATTACGGCGGATGGTGAGGTCACGAACGCCTCGACCGAGGCGTTCCTGCGGAAGTTCATGTCGGAGTTCCAGGCCTTCGTCGGCCGGGTCGCGCTGGCGCTGCCGAAGCAGGGCTAGGCGCGCGGCGCGCGGATCAGGGCGTCGAGCTCGCGCAGGTCGACCGGCTTGACGAGGTGAGCGTCGAAGCCGGCGGCCTGTGACTGGGTGCGATCGCTTGCCTGGCCGTAGCCGGTGATCGCCACCAGCTTCAGCGCCTCCGCCGTGCTCTGGGCACGGAGCCGGCGGGCGAGCTCGTAGCCGTCCATCACCGGCAGCCCGAGGTCGAGCAAGGCCACCGCCGGACGGAACGCCGACGCCTGCTCGAGCCCGGACGGCCCGTCGAAGGCGACCGCGACGACGTGCCCGAGCGCGCGCAGCGAATCGACGAGCAGTTCGGCAGCGTCGCGGTTGTCGTCCACGACCAGCACCCGCAGGCTCTCCCCCGTCGCCCGCGCGGTCAGTTCCTCGGGCGCGGCCTGCTCGAAGGTCTCCGCCGCGACCGGCAGCTCGACGCTGAAGGTCGCCCCCAGGCCGGCGCCGCGGCTCGACGCTGTGACCGTCCCGCCGTGCGCCAGCACCAGGCTGCGGACGATCGCCAGACCCAGGCCCAGCCCCCCTTCGGACCGGTCGATCCCCTGCCGCTCCTGCATGAACAGGTCGAACACGTGCGGCAGCATCTCGGGCGCGATGCCAATTCCGTCGTCGCTGACCGAGAGCTGGATCCGGCCGCCGCGGCCGCGGGCCTCGACGCCAATCGCGCCGCCGTTCTCCGTGTACTTCGCCGCGTTGGTGAGGAGGTTGGCGAACACCTGCGCCAACCGCGCCGGGTCCCCCTCGACCGTCAGGCCGCGCGGGACATCGACCGTCAGGCGGTGGCCGCGCTCCTCGATGGCCGGACTCGTCATCTCGACGGCCTTGGCAACCAAGTCCGCCAGATCGCTGCGCTCGCGCTTGAGCTGGACCTTGCCGCTGGTGATGCGCGACACGTCCAGGAGGTCGTCCACCAGCCGGACGACATGGCGGACCTGTCGTTCGATGACCGCGCGCTCGCGCTCCGCGCCGGTGACGCCGCGCAGCCGCATCAGCTGCAGCGCCGTCAGGATCGGGGAGAGCGGATTGCGCAGCTCGTGGCCGAGCATCGCCAGGAACTCGTCCTTGGCGCGGCTGGCCGCTTCGGCCTGCCGCCGCGCGGTCGCCAGCTCGGTGACTTCGAAGCAGACCACCGCGATCCCGGTGACGCGGCCATCCTCGCGCAGCGGCTGATAGACGAAGTCGAAAAACGCTTCCGAGCGCTCGTCGCCGCCCCGATCGAGGAACAGGCGAATGGAGCGGCCGATGTAGGGCTCGCCGGAGGTGAAGACCTGTTCGAGCAGCTCGTAGATTCCCTGGCCGGCGAGCTCCGGCAGCGCCTGGCGCACCGGCAGCCCATGAACCTCGCGGCGGGCAACGAGCGCGAGGTAGGCGTCGTTGGCGAACTCGAAGGTCAAGTCCTCGCCGCGCAGGATGGCGACGCCGACCGGGGCGTTCTGGAACACGCTCGCGAGGCGCAGCGCGTGGGTCTCCTCGATCGACCGCACCTTCGCCCGGACCAGCTGCGCCTGGACGCGGGCGATCAGCTCGCGCGCGGAAAACGGCTTGACCAGATAGTCGTCGGCGCCGGCCTGCAGCCCCTCGATCCGTGCCTCCTCCCCGGCGCGCGCCGAGAGCAGCACGACCGGAACCCCGCGCGTCTCGTCCGCCGTCCGCAGCGCCTGCAGCAGGGCGAAGCCGTCGAGCCCCGGCATCATCACGTCGGAGAGCACGAGATCCGGACGGTGCCGCTTGGCGGCGGCGAGCGCCTCGAAGCCGTCGCCAACGGCCTCCACCGTCCAGCGGTCGCCGAGCAGACGCGTGATGTAGTCGCGCATGTCGGCGTTGTCGTCCGCGACCAGGATCCGGACGGGCAGCAGGTTCGGCTGCGCCGCGCCCTTGTCGGGTTCGGCGGCCTCGCTGGCCGGGAGCCAGCGCATCGCCTCCTCGACGAATGGCGCGACCGCCGTCGCCGGCGGGCTGCTGCGCGCGGCGCCAATCTGCTCGGGCGGCAGGTGGGCGGTGCCGCTCGGAATCGAGGCGGTGAACGTGGTCCCTTCGCCGACGCTGCTGGCGACGTCGATGGTGCCGCCATGCATGCCGACCAGTTCGCGAACCAGCGCCAGCCCGATGCCGGAGCCCTCGTGGGTGCGGGCGCGCGCCCGCTCGGCGCGATGAAACCGCTCGAACACCCGCGGCAGGTCGCCGGGAGGAATGCCGACGCCGGTGTCGCGGACGGTCAGCTCGACCCGCGAGCCCCGCGGCGCGAGCGCGACGGTGATGGCCCCCGCAAACGTGAACTTGAACGCGTTGGAAACGAGGTTGAGGACAATCTTCTCCCACATGTCTCGATCGACGTAGACCGGCGACGGCAGCGGCGGGCAGTCGACCACCAGCCGCACGCCGGCCCGCTCGATCGCCGAACGGAACGCGCTGGCCAGATCCGCGGTGACGGTCGAGAGATCCGTCGGCTCGAACGAGGCCTGGACCCGCCCTGCCTCGATCCGCGAGAAATCGAGCAGCGTGTTCACCAGCTTGAGCAGGCGCTGGCCGTTGCGGTGGACGGTGCGGAGGTCTTCACCGCGGAGGACGTGGTCGGGCGACGACAGGGCTTCCTCGGTTGGGCCGAGCAGCAGCGTCAGCGGCGTCCGAAACTCGTGGCTGACGTTGTTGAAGAACACCGTCTTGGCGCGGTCGAGCTCGGCGAGCGCGGCCGCCCGCGCCTGCGCCTCCTCGAGAGCTCTGGCGCTCGCAATCGCGTTGCCGATCTGCGACGCGATCATGCCGAGGAAGGCTTGATAGGGCCCGTCCAGGATCAGCTGGGGGCTGAGCGCGGCGACCAGCACGCCAATCGGCTCTTCCTCACCCTGCTGAACGATCGGCACTACGACCGCCCTGGCCGGCGCCGGTGGCCCCGGCGCGAGCTGGCGGATCCGGGCGTCGATCTCGACCACCTGGCGTTCGAGCGATCTTGCCACCGACCAGATCGGAAAGGCTGCCGACGCATCATCATCCGCCACCACCGTTGGAACACCGGCCGCGCCACCGCCCGGCACGGACCCCGCCTCGAGCCGCGCCTCGCGGGCCTCACGATCGATGCGATAAATCAGCGCGAATGGCAGATCCGCGGTGTTGCCGGCGAGGACGGCGGCAGCGAGACGACACGCCTCCGGCACGGTCCGTGCCCCCCGTGTCCTCGCCGCCAGCAGCTGCGAAGTCTGCAGACGCCGCTCGCCGAGCACCCGCTGGGTCGTCTCGGTGACCGTCACCAGCACGCCGCCAACCTCCCCGCTCTCCTGACGGATCGGGCTGTAGGAAAAGATGAAATAGCACTCCTCGGTGAAGCCGTGGCGGTCGAGCGGCAGCAGGAAATCGACGACCGTGGTCGGGGTCCCGTCCATGACCGCTTCGAACATCGGGCCGATGATGTCCCAGATTTCCGCGAACGTCTGGCGGGTGCTCGCGCCCATCGCCTGCGGGTGCTTGGTCGATCCGAGAATCGGGCGGTAGCCGTCGTTGTAGAACTGGGTGAAGTCCGGACCCCAGGCGATGTACATCGGGAAGCCGGTCTCGAGCAGGATGCTGAGGGCCGTCCGCAGGCTCTGCGGCCAGGCCGCGACCGGTCCAACCACGGTCATCGACCAGTCGATGCCGCGCATCAGCGCGCCCATCTGGCCGCCGCCGCGCAATACGCTCAACGCATCGTCGTTCATCGTCGCAATCGCGAATGACTGATCCGGCTGTAATATTACCGAAGTCCGGGCCACTGTCGGCCCGTTCCAGATTGACACTTTTCGGCGCCGGCTTCCGGCGCCCTACGAAGGGACAAGATGGCGCAGCGATTCGTGCTTCCGGCTTTGCTCGTTCTTGGTTTGATGCCGCTGTCGGCTGCGCCCCAGGCGCCGGACGCGGACAAGGGCTTCACCCGGCTGTTCAACGGCAAGGACTTGACCGGCTGGGTCTACGGCCGCCGCGGCGACGCGGAAAACAAATCGGGCAAGGGCTACCAGGTCGAGAACGGCGTGCTCTTCTCGACCAAAGACGACGGCGGCAACCTGTACACCGAGAAGGAGTACAGCGACTTCGCGTTCCGCTTCGAGTTCCGCCTGACCGAGAACGCCAACAACGGCATCGGCATCCGCGCGCCGCTCAGCGGCGACGCCGCCTACGTCGGCATGGAGATTCAGGTTCTGGACGATGGCGGGTCGATGTACACCAAGCTGGATCCCGGCCAGTATCACGGCTCGATCTACCAGGTCGTGCCGGCGAAGCGGGGCTTTCAGAAGCCGGTCGGGGAGTGGAATTCAGAGGAGATCCTCGCGAAGGGCCGGCACGTCACCATCACCCTCAACGGCACGAAAATCGTCGACGCCAACCTGGACGACGTCAAGGACGAGGCGATCCTCGCCAAGCATCGCGACCTCAGCAAGCCCGAGGGCTCGCGCGGCATCGCCAACACCAAGGGGCACATCGGGTTCCTCGGCCACGGCGCGAGGGTCGAGTTCCGGAACATCCGGGTGCGTGAGCTCTAGCCGCGCCTTACTCCGCCCAGGACTGCTGCACCTTGCCGGTGCATTCCGGGCACATTCCGTGGGTGACCGAGACGGTCTCGTTGACGTAGTCGTGCAGCGGCCGCCAGCCGCCGTCCTCATCCTTGACGGCGCGGCACCAGGCGCAAATCGACAGCAGGCGGCTGGCATCCTGCAGGTCGGCGAGCGCGCGGCGCAGCTCCAGCTGCGAGACCACCGCGCGGCGCAGAACCTCGAGGGCGTGCCGCTGCTGTTCACTCATCTGTCGCGGCTTGGTGTCGATCACGCACAGCGCGCCGAGCGCTTCGCCGTTGGCCATGCCGAGCGGCGCGCCGGCGTAGAACCTGATGCTCGGGTCCGACAGGACCAGCGGATTGTCGGCGAAGCGGACGTCGAGGGTCGCATCTTCGACGATCAGCGTCTCGTCCCCAAGCACGGCATGCGCGCAGAACGAGAAGTCGCGCGGCGTCTCGGTGGCCGGGAGGCCGATCCGCGACTTGAACCATTGCCGGCGCTCGTCCACGAACGAGATCGCCGCCATCGGCGTGCCGCAGATGGCCGCCGCCAGCGACGTCAGATCGTCGAACGCCTGCTCCGCGCCGGTATCGAGGATCCGGTACATCCGAAGGGTCCGCAGCCGCTCCGCTTCGTTGTCGGGAATCCTGGGTACCAGAGCGGCTCCTCGTGCAGATTAACGGTTGAGCTAGCAGTACGATTGTACCGCGTCTCACTCGACCTCGGCCAGCGGCGCTTCCGCCGGCCCGGAGATGACACTGCCATCAGGCCGGAACCGCGACCCATGACACGGGCAGTCCCAGGTCCGCTCGGCGCCGTTCCAGCCGACGACGCAGCCCATGTGCGTGCAGATCGCGGAACGGACCACGGTCTTCCCCGACCCGTCCCGGTAGGCGGCGACCTTCCCGTCCTTGCGCTCGATGATCTTCCCTTCACCGCGCTTGACGCTGCGCAGTGAGCGCCCGTCGGCGCCGGCGAACCGGTCGCGAATCATGTAGTAGGGGTAGTCGACGTTCTCCTTGAGATACTCCCACAGACCCCGGCGGACCGCCGCCCGTCCCGGCTCGAACAGATCGGCCCACGGATTCCGGATCCCGAGGATGGCGTCGGTGGTCATCATCGCGCCGAGCGTCCCGAACGTCATGCCGTTGCCGGCGAAGCCGGTCGCCGCGTACTGGTGATCCGCCATCGCGCCGATGTACGGCAGGCCGTCCGGCGTCTCGATCACCTGGCCGGACCAGCGATGGGTGATCTCGACGGCCGGCACCAGCATACGAAGAGTGCGTTCGAGCGCCTCGTAGCAGGCCGCGGTATCTTCGACCTGCCCGGTCTTGTGATCCTCGCCGCCGAAGATGACGACGTCGTGGCCGCTCCGCGGCTCGATGCGCAGGTAGTGATAGGGGTCGGCGGTGTCCCAGTACAGGCCGTCCGGCACCGTGCCCTGCGCGACCCGGCCGGCGACGACATAGCTCGTGTAGAGCGCGAGTTTGGTCTGGAACACCGTCGCCCCGGCGAGGCTGCTGACGCCAACCAGCGGATTGTGCGTCGCCATGATCAGCTCGTCGCAGCGGAGGGTGTGGCGCTTGACCGTGACGCTGAGCGGGTCGGCGCAGAACTCCGAGGCTTCACTGCGCTCGAAGATCTGGCCGCCGCGGTCGGTGATCGCCCGGGCGACGCCGGCAAGATACCGGCGCGGATGGAAGCGCGCCTGATTTTCGAAGCGGATGCCGGGGCCGCCGGCAAACGGCACGTCCTCGACGAACGCGGCATCGAAGCCGAGGTCCGCCGCCAGCGCGGCCTCCTGCCTGAACGACTCCGCCGCCTGGTCGCGGCCTTCGCCGGCCGGCGCGTGGAGGTAGCCGTCGACCCACTCGAAGGCGCAGTCGATCTCTTCGTCGCCGACGATTGACTCGATCCGCGCGATCGCCGCCAGGCCCGCGTCCCACGCCGCCTGCGCGTGATCGCGCCCGAAGCGATCGACCAGTTCAGTCAGCCGGGTATCGGTCGCCATCGTCAGGTGCGCGGAGGTATGCCCGGTGTCGATCCGCGCGGCCGTCCCGCGCTCCAGCACCGCCACCGACCGACCGGCGCGCGCCAGGAGATACGCCGCGGTCAGCCCGGTAATCCCGGCACCGACCACGATCGCGTCGAAGCGGCCGTCGCGCTCCACCTTCGGGAACGGCGGCAGCGGCGCGGAATCAATCCAATATGACGAGGTCTGCGGCTGGGGTCTGGCTGGCGGCATGCGTACTCCTCCTTGACGCTTAGCAAAAGGACCGCCAAGATCGAGGCGAATGGCAAAACTGCGCGTCGGACGGCCGGTGTGGCTCCAGGGACGGGGCGCTCGCGCGCGGCGAAGCTACCCCTCGCTCACGGCCGACTGGGAGGGGGATGTCGTCATCGTCGGCGCCGGGATGACGGGAAGTACGGCGGCGGCGCTGTTCGCGGAACAGGGCGTCCGCGTCGCGGTCGTGGACGGCGCTCTCGCGGCCCGCGGCAGCACCGCCGCGAGCACGGCGCTGCTTCTCCAGGAACCTGACAAAGGTCTTGGCGAGCTCGGCAAGATGTACGGCGGGGCTGACGCGCGCCGGATCTGGCGCGTCAGCGCCGATGCCGCACGCGACCTCGTGCGGGCGCTGCGCCGCCTGCGGATCGACTGCGACCTTTCCGAGCACGAGTCGGTCTATTTCACCGTCGCGGGCGCTGCCGTCCCGCCGCTGCGCGCCGAGCTCAGGCTTCGCCACCGCGCCGGATTCCGCGGTCAGTGGCTGACCCCCGGGGCGCTTCGGCACCTGACCGGCATGCCGGCGCGCGGCGGCATCCTGACTACCGGCAATGCGCAGTTCGATCCCTACAAGGCGTCCCGCGGCATGCTGCGCGCCGCGGCAGCCGCCGGCGCGGACGTCTTCGAGCGGACCCGGGTCAGCCGCATCGACACGACTCGCACCGGCGTCCGTGTCGTCACCCCTCGCGGCCGCCTCACCGCGCAGCGCGTGATCATCGCGACCGGCTATGCCGTGCCCGGCTTCGAGCCGCTGGTCGGCCGCTTCCAGATGCGCCACACCTACGTGCTGGCGACCCGGCCGGTCAGCGTTGCGCAGCAGAAGGAGCTCGGCTTCGGCAACGTGATGGCCTGGGACACCGCGCGTCCCTACCATTACCTGCGCTGGACGCCCGAGCGGCGCCTGCTGATCGGCGGCTGCGATCGGCCGGACGTGCCGCCGCGCCGTCGCGCCGCCGCGCTGGCCGCCGCGACCAGCGAGCTTCGCGACTATTTTGACCGCCTGCTGCCGGCGCTCGCGGATCTGACGGTGGAGTACGCCTGGGAGGGGCTGTTCGCGGTCACGCCCGACAGCCTGCCGTACATCGGACCGCATCGCCGCTATCCGCGGCATCTCTTCGCGCTTGGCTACGGCGGCAACGGCATGACGTTCAGCTTCCTCGCCGCGCGGATGCTGCTCGAACAGTGGCAGGGTGTGGCTTCACGCGATCACCGGCTGTTCGCGTTCAACCGCTGACGGACGAGTCGCCGTTCAGTCGTGGACGACCGCGTCCAGCTGGCCGAAGTCGACCGGCTTGACGAGGTGATGCTGGAAGCCGGCGGCCCGCGTCCGCCGGCGGTCGGACTCCTGTCCGTAGCCGGTGACGGCGATCAGCCGGATGCCGTCCAGTCCGGGAAGTTCGCGCAGCCGGGCGGCCAGCTCGTAGCCATCCATCACCGGCAGGCCGATGTCGAGGAACGCGACGTCCGGTTTGAAATCGGCGGCGATGCGCAGCGCCGCCGGCGCGTCATAGGCCACCCGGGTCTGGTGCCCTTTGGCGCCGAGGATCTCCGCCAGCATCTCGGCGCCATCCTCGTTGTCGTCGACCACCAGAATCCGCCGCGGCGCCAGCAGCGCCACACCCCCCGGTGGCGACGCGGGCAGGGTCGATGGCGGGACCGGAACGTCGGCTCGCCATTTCGGCAATCGGATCACGAACTCGCTCCCGCGATCGACGCCGCCGCTCGACGCCGTGACCGTGCCGCCGTGGCGCTCGACCAGACTCTGGACGATCGTCAGGCCGAGGCCAAGCCCGCCCTGCGCCCGGTCGCTCGCCTGACGCTCCTGGACGAACCGATCGAACACGCGCGGCAGCACGTCGGGCGCGATGCCAATGCCGTCGTCGCGCACGCGCAGCACGATCGCGTCCGCGTCCTCGCCGGCCTGCACCCAGATCGAGCCATTGGGATTGGTGTACTTCGCCGCGTTCGTCACCAGGTTGGAGATGACCTGGCTCAGCCGGGTCGGATCGCCGAAGACGATCAGCCCGCGCCGGACGTCGACGTCCAGCGTGTGGCTGCGCTGCTCGAGGAGCGGGCTCGCCATTTCCACCGCCCGGGCGACGACATCGGTCAGTTCGACCGGCTCACGTTTGAGCTTCACCATGCCGCGCGCGATACGCGAGACGTCGAGCAGGTCGTCGATCAACCGGGTCAGGTGATTGACCTGGCGCTCGATGACGACGTGCTCGCGCAGCGTCGAGTCGCTGCGCAGCTTGAGCAGCTGCAGCGCGGTCAGGATCGGCGACAGCGGGTTGCGCAGCTCGTGGCCGAGCATCGCCAGGAACTCGTCCTTGGCCAGGTTCGCGGCCTCGGCCTGTGCGCGCAGTTCCTGCTCGCGCTGGCGCAGCATCGCGTTCGCCTCGACCGCGCGGCGCTCGTCCTCGACGTCGGTGTTGGTCCCGAACCAGTGCGTGACGTTGCCCTCTGAGTCGCGGACCGGATTGACGCGGGTCAGGAAACGCCGGTACTCGCCGGTCTTCGAGCGCAGCGGGAACACCATGTCGAACGGCACGCCCATCGCGATGGACGCCATCCACCGCTGCCGCACCATCGGCAGCACTTCCGGGTCGTGGACTTCCTCCCACCCCCACCCTTTCATGTCGTCGAGGGTGGTCCCCGTGTAGGCGTACCACTGGTCGTTGTACCAGTAGATCGAGCCGTCAGGCGTCGCCATCCAGGCAAGATTGGGGATCGAATTGGCCAGCGCGCGGAACAGGCGCTCGCTTTCACGGAGGTGCTGCGTCAGGCGGGCGCGTTCGATCGACTCCCAGCAGCGGCTGGCGACCTGCTGCACGAGCTCGCCTTCCTCGACGGTCCACCGCCGCGGCTCGACGCCGTGCACCGCCATCGCGCCGACGAACCGTCCCTGCTTCAGAATCGGCACGCAGATCGCGGCGCGGATCGACGTCATCGCGTAGATCGCCCGCTCCGCCTCCCCGATTCGCGGATCCGATTGCGCATCCGACACGACGTAGGCAGCACCGGCCCGCATCAGGCGCAGGCTCTCCTCGCCAAACTGCCTGAACGTGTAGCGGCCGACGATGCTCTGAACGCCGTCGGTGTAGGTGCCGGTCAGATGAAAGGTATTTTCGTCGTCTTCGACGATCGCGTACGCGCAGCGGTTGACACGCAGGTGGCGGCCGAGCTCCGCGGCAGCGGTAAAGGTGATTTCCTCCGCGTCGGTCAGCGGCCGGACGGCGTCGTCGAGATCCACCAGGAAACGGTCACGGTTCCCGGTGGTGCTTCCCGGCTCGGATACTCCCCGACTCTGCAGGTCCATGACCCTCCATCGGACATCTCGCCAGATGCCCTTCGGAATAGTGTCGAAATCCCTTGGACCGAATCAAGCGGCGCGCTGGCCCAACTCAGCCACTGGCTCAGCCGCTAGGCTGGTTGGGTGGCCTGGACCTCCGAGGTGCAGTGCGGACAGCGGGTCGCCTTGCTGGGAATGCGCGAGAGGCAATACGGGCAGTCGCGGGAGTCTTCTTTGGGGGGCGCCGGCGCCGGCGTCTTGAGGGTGTTCAGACCGCGGACGAGCACGAAGATGGCAAACGCCACAATCATGAACTCGAGCACGGTGTTGACGAACTTCCCGTAGTTGATGGTCGGAGCCCCGGCCGCCTGGGCGGCCGCCAGCGAGGGGTAATGGCCGCCATTCAGCGCCACGAACAGGTTCGAGAAGTCCAGCCCGCCAATCGCCATCCCGATCGGCGGCATGATGATGTCGCCCACGAGCGACGTGACAATCTTGCCAAACGCCGCCCCGATGATGACCCCGACCGCCAGGTCGAGCACGTTCCCCCGCGCCGCGAATTCCTTGAATTCTTTCCACATAAGAGCCCTCCGCCCGCCGGATTGTACCCGGGTTTTCGTGCCCCGGCGAACCCGGCCCCGGAACCGGAACCCGGAACCCGGAACCGCAGTGATGCAGTACGATCCCCCTGCATGCTCCTGGCGTGGGCCGTTATTGTCTTCCTGATCCTGCTGACCGGGCTGTACGTTGCCGCTGAGTTCGCGGCCGTCAGCGCCCGCCGCAGCCGGCTGCGCGGCCTGGCGGAGGAGGGCAATACGCGCGCCCGGCGCCTCCTCCCTCTCCTCGAGAGCCCGGCCGAGCTCGACCGTTACATTGCCGCCTCCCAGGTCGGCATCACCCTCTCGAGCCTCATCCTTGGCGCCTACGGCCAGGCGACGCTGGCGCCCAGGATCTCGCCGGCGCTCCAGCGTCTCGCCGACCTTCAGCCCTCGACCGCGGAATCGACCGCGGCCGCGCTCGTGCTCGTCAGCCTCACCATCCTCGCCGTCGTCATCGGCGAGCTCGTTCCCAAATCCCTGGCACTGCAGCACCCCACCGAGGTCGCGCTGTTCACGGTCCTGCCGATGCAGTGGTCGCTGCGCGCCTTCGCCTGGTCGATTGCGCTGCTGAACGGCAGCGGCGTGCTGCTGCTCCGCCTGCTGCGCGTCCCGACGACCGGCCATCGCCACGTCCACTCGCCCGAGGAGATCGCGCTGCTGATCGCCGAGAGCCGCGACGGCGGCCTGCTCGAGCCCGAGGAGCAAGTCAGGCTCCACCGGGCGCTGCGGCTCGGCCTCCGCACCGCGCGCCAGCTGATGGTGCCGCGGGCCCGGCTGGCCATCATCGACGTCGTCACCCCGTTCGAGGACGTGCTGCGCATCGTCGGCTCGAGCCCGTACAGCCGCCTGCCGGTCTATCGGGGATCGCCCGACGCAATCATCGGGATCCTGCACATCAAGGATCTGGTGACGCAGTACTTGAAGGGGGTCGAGGTACCGGTCGCCTCGCTGCTTCGGCCGATCGTCCGGGCCGCCGAATCGATGCCGGCCGATCAGCTGCTGACCTTCCTGCGCGACCGGCGGAGCCACCAGGCGCTCGTCGAGGATGCCGCCGGCACGGTCGTCGGCCTGATCACGCTGGAGGATGTCGTCGGCGAGCTGCTCGGCGACGTCGCGGACGAGTTCAAGGGGGCGCAGCTGCGGCCGATTCGGCTCTCCGACGGCCGCCTCCGGCTGCCCGGACAGATGCGGCTGGAGCAGGCGGCGCCGCTCATCGGCCGGCCCTGGAAGGGTGGCGGCGGCACGATTGGGTCGCACCTTGTCGAGCGCCTGCAGCGCGTCCCTGACTCTGGCGAAGAACTGGTCATCGACGGCGTGGCGATCGAGGTCGAAGCGGTCGAGGGTGAGACGGTGACGTCGATCATCGTCGGCGACCGTCCCGGCTTCGCCGACGGCGAGGCCAGGCCGTGACGCCGTTTCTGATCATCACCGCGCTGATCCTGCTGAACGGCATCTTTGTCGCCGCCGAGTTCGCCATCGTGGGCGCGCCGCGCGCCGCGATCGAGCGGCTGGCGGCGACCGGCCACCGCGTCGCCCGGGCGGTCCAGCGCATGCTGGACAACCCCCGGGAGCAGGATCGCTACATCGCGACCGCGCAGCTTGGCATCACCCTCGCCAGTCTCGGCCTCGGCATGTACGGCGAGCACGTTCTCGCCGACCGTCTCTTCGAGATGCTCGGCGGCCACGGCCTGCCCGCCTGGGCGGCGTCGAATGGCGTCGCCAGCGTCGCCGCGGTCGCCATCCTCACCTACTTCCACATCGTCATCGGCGAGATGGTGCCGAAGTCGCTCGCGCTGCAGCATGCCGAGCGGATGGTGCTGTGGATCACCCGGCCGATGCTGTGGACCCGCAACGCGCTCTATCCGTTCGTCGTCGTGCTCAACGCGGTCGGCAATCTGGTGCTGCGGATGATGGGCGTCAACCGCGGCGAGAGCAATCCGGATCAGTACTACACCCCCGAGGAGCTCCAGCTGATCGTCCAGGAGAGCGAGGAGCTCGGCGTGCTGCGCGCCGATTCAGGGCAGATGCTCCGAGAGCTGTTCGAATTCGGCGACCGCGCCGCCGGCGAGGTGATGGTGCCGCGGGTCCGCGTCACCGGCATCCCGGTCGGCGCGACCCCGGCGCAGGTCCGCGATCTGCTCGGCCGGCTGCCCCACACCCGCTATCCGATTTACGAAGGGGACCTCGATCACATCGTCGGGATGGTGCACATCAAGGATCTGCTCGGCGTGCTGTTGCGCGAGGAGACGATCGCCAGGACCCACGCCCGGCCGCTGCCGCTCGTGCCGGAAGGCTCCGAGCTCGACGCCGTGCTGTCGACGATGCGTCGCGAGCGGACGCAGATGGTCATCGTCCTCGACGAGCACGGCGGCACCGCCGGGGTGGTGACGCTGCAGGATCTCTTCGAGGAAGTGGTCGGCGAAATCGAGGAGGGGCCGGCGGGAACACGCGAGGTCTACCGCGATACCGACGGACGGCTCCGGGTCCCGGGAACGCTGCGCATCGATGAGCTCGGCCAGGAGCTGGGGATCGAGCTGGAGCACGAGCATGTCGACAGCGTCAGCGGCCTCGTGCTGATGCGGCTCGGCCGGCCGCCGCTCATCGGCGACGTCGTCCGCTACGGACGGGTCGTGCTGGAAGTGACCGCGGTCAAGGGCCACGGCGTCGGGGAGTGCGCGGTGTCGATGTCTCAGCCGACGTGAATGCGCGGGCGCCGCATCGGGTTCGGCTCTGCCTGGCGCAGCACCTCGCGGGTGACCGGCGCGGTATCCCCTTCGCCGAAGGCCAGGAACTTCAGCAGGTAGGCGATCGGGTTACCCTCGGTCCAGCCGAAATAGGCGTGCGGAATCTTGCCGGTCCGGTCGCGGCAGTAGAGCAGCAGCGCCGCGATCGCGTTGGGAATCGCCGGACTGACGCAGCGCAGCACGTGGTGCCCGCCGACCGAGACGCCGGAGACGTGCAGCGTCAGGGCGAACTCCGAGACGTCGCCGGGCTGGACCTCGACGAACAGGACGCGCTCGCTCGGCAGGAGATGATGCGAGTCCTGCGCGTCGCGGAGCTTGCGCTCGTATTCCTCGGGTTGGCCGGTGTTGGGGCGGTTGGCGATGATCCGCACCGGCGACTCCGCCGCTTCGCGGATGAAGTCCTCGGCGGCCCGGTCGGTCTTGACTCCCTGGATGCGAAGCTCGGTCGAGCGCGCCACGCGTGACACCAGCGACGTCAAAATGATCGTGACGATGAACCACGACGCGATCTTGACGCCGTCGGGCCGCTCGATGATGTTGGCGACGGTCGTATACACGAAGACCAGCGTGATCAGAATGAAGGCGACGCGGCGGCGGACCGACCGTTCGCGCCACGCCAGCAGCGTCACGGCGACCGCCCCCGACGTCATGAGCACCAGCACGCCGGTCGCGTAGGCGCCGGCCTGGGCGTCGACGTTGGCGTCGAACAGCCAGGTGATGAAGAAGACGATCGCGGCAAACAGCAGCACCAGCGGCCGCGTCGCCTTGGTCCACTCCGGCGCCATGCCGTAGCGCGGCAGGTACTTCGGCACCAGGTTCAGCAGCCCGGCCAGCGCCGACGCGCCGGCGAACCACAGGATCGAGATAGTGCTGATGTCGTAGACCGTCCCGAACCACTCGCCGAGGCGGTCGTGGGCGAGGTACGCGAGGGCGCGGCCGGAGGCGACGCCGCCCGGCGCGAACGCCTCGGGCGGGACCAGCAGCGTCGTCACGACCGAGCTGCCCATGAGGAGGACGCTCATCATGATCGCCGCCGTGCCGAGCAGCTTCTTGGTGTTCCGGATCCGTCCGGCGACGTCGGCAGGGCCGCTGTCCCCCCGAACCATCGGCATCACCGCCACGCCGGTCTCGAACCCCGACAGGCCGAGCGCGAGCTTCGGGAACACCAGGAAGGCCGCCGCCAGCATCATCAGTGGATTGCTGTGCATCAGGAAGAGCTGCTCGCGCCAGCGCGGCAGATACTCCGGATGGTGGGCGATTTCGGCGAGCGCCTCACCGAGGATCACCACATTCAGCAGCAGGTAGACGCCGACGATGCCGACCGCGAGACCGATGGCTTCCTTGAAACCCTTGAGGAAGACCGCAGCGAGGAGGGCCAGGAGCACCATCGTCATCCCCATCTGGTGATGGAAGGCGGACGGAAAGAACGGATTGCCGATGATGTGCGCCGTCGCGTCCGCGGCGGAGAGCGTGATGGTGATCACGAAGTCGGTCGCGGCAAACCCGAGCAGCACGAGCACGAACGCCTTGCCGCGCCAGCGCGGCAGCTGCTCCTCCAGCATCGAGATGCTGCCCTGGCCGTTCGGGCTGTTCTCGGCGACACGGCGATAGATCGGCAGCGCGCCGAACAGCGTCAGCAGAATCAGGATGAAAGTCGCAACCGGCGAGAGGAAGCCCGCGGCCAGGAAGGCGATGCCCGGTTGATAGCCGAGCGTCGAGAAGTAGTCGACGCCGGTCAGACACATGACCTGCCACCAGGGGTACTGGTGCACGTGCTGCGCGTGCGGACCGGCCGGCTCACGGAGTCCTTCGAAGAACCACCGGTTGAGACGGACCTTGGCGCGGGCTGAGGGCCTGTAACGACGGGTCACGCACGCTCCGGGATCGCCAGGTGACGAAGCGCGGGGTCATGCTCGAGGGAACGTGAGCGGTGGCCGACGTGTGTCATGCGGTCTTCCGGGCAACGCCGACGGGGTTAGCTGACGGGCTCGGACTCGGAAGTGTCCTTCGGCTCGATGCCGATGCGCCCCTCGGAGGCAATCCGCCTCCGCTTTGGGTCCCCCGTTTTCGCGAGTGGCGCGAAATTTGGCCCATCTGAAGCCTACGCCTCGTCTTGCAGCAGTGTCAACGCCGCCTCACCGGCCGGACCGCCGGCGGGACACGTCAGATCTCCCCGCGCGCGGCCGCCAGCGAGAGCGCCTCGTCGCTGGCTTCGACGAACTCCCCTTCCCACTTGGCGATGACCACGGTCGCGAGGCAGTTGCCGATCACGTTGGTCATGGTCCGGGCCATGTCCATCAGCTCGTCGACGCCGAGGATCAGCGTGACCCCCTCGAGCGGCAAGCCGTAGCTCGCCAGTGTGCCGGCCAGGATGACCAGCGAGGCGCGCGGCACGCCGGCGACCCCCTTGCTGGTCAGCATCAGCGTCAGCAGCATCGTGATCTGGTGGCCGACGGTGAGCTGCACGCCGGCCGCCTGCGCCACGAACACCGCCGCCAGCGACAGGTAGAGCGTCGTCCCATCGAGGTTGAAGCTGTAGCCGAGCGGCAGCACGAACGAGACGATGCGGCGGGGGACGCCGAGGCGCTCGAGGACTTCCATCGCCCGCGGCAGCGCCGCCTCGCTCGACGTCGTCGAGAAGGCAATCACCGCCGGCTCACGGACGGCGCGGATGAACTTGCGGACCGGGACCTTGAAAATCAGCGCGATCGGCAGGAAGACCGCGAGGATCAGCACCGCCAGTGAGGCGTACAGCGTGGCGACCAGCCAGGCGAGGTTGTAGAGGACGCCGAGGCCGCCGTGGCCGACAGTGTAGGCAATCGCCGCGCCGACGCCAATCGGCGCGTAGTGCATGACCATGTTCGTGAACTTGAACATCGTCTCGGCGAGCGCCTCGCACCAGACGATCACCGGCCGGCCCTTTTCGCCAATCATGCCGAGGGCAATCCCGAAGAAGACACTGAAGACGACGATCTGGAGGACGTCGCCGCGGGCCATCGCGTCGATGACCGATTCGGGGACGACGTGGAGGAGGATCTGGTCCCAGGTCTGGGCGGCAGCGGTGATCTCGGGGCCGTGGCCGAGCGGCAGGTTGACGCCGACCCCGGGCTTGACGATGTTGACCGCGACCAGGCCGATGACGAGCGCCAGCGTGGTGACGACTTCGAAATAGACCAGCGCCCGCAGCCCCATCCGGCCGACGATCCGGAAGTGCCCGGCGCCGGCAATCCCCGCCACCAGGGTCGAGAAGATCAACGGCGCGATGACCATCTTGATCAGCCGCAGGAAGATCTGGCTGAACGGACGGAAGTAGATCGCCCACCCCGGGTGATAGGCCTCGACGAACGCCCCGGCGAGGATGCCGAGGAAGAGACCGAGGAAAATCTGCTGGGTCAGGGAGAGGCCGCGGCGTCGGGCCGCGACTGGTGGCACGGCCTGAGTCATGCGGCCGCCGTTCTCCCCGAAGCGCCGTGCATGCCCGCGATCTTACTCGAAAGCCGGCGGCCGTCAGCCGGCGGTCAGTGAGTCAGGGACGGGACGGAAGCCGTCAGTCCGGGGGCGGAGCGGAGATCCCGGCGCGGCAGGACGGCGGCGGCGTGGACGCGATTGCGGCCGAGCGCCTTGGCCTCGTAGAGCGCGCGATCGGCGCGGTCGATGAGGTCCGTGCAGCGCAGCTCGCCGTTGTGGACGGTCGCGGTGCCGACGCTGACGGTGATGGTGAGGCGGTCGCCGGCGACGTTGAGGACGATCTGTTCCATCTCGCCGCGAATCCATTCGCCGACCCGCGCCGCGCCGCCTTCGCCGGTGTCCGGCAGGACGATCATGAATTCGTCGCCGCCGTAGCGGCAGCGGACGTCGCTCTTGCGGAGCACCTGGCGCATGCGCTGGCCGACGGCGGCGAGCACGCTGTCGCCGGCAAGATGGCCGTAGCGATCGTTGACGAGTTTGAAGTTATCGACGTCGAACATCACCAGGGCGACCGGGCTGCCGCTACGCCGGCCGCGCGACAGCTCCGCTTCGAGGACCTCGACGCCGTGGGCGCGGTTGTAGCAGCCGGTCAGCGCGTCCTTGACGCTGTGGTCGCGGACGTCGGCGAAGAGCTGGGCGTTCCGAAGCGCGATCGTGAGCAGCGCTGCCACCGCGCCGAGCGTCTGCCGCATGGTCGGGTTGTTGCCGCGGACCGGCAGGCCGACCACGCCGACGACCCCCTGGGCCCCGGCCATGACGAAGCAGGAGTGACCGTCCTGTTCGACATCGTCGCGGCGGTCGCGCTCGTCGATGGGCCGTTGCGCGACGCGGTCGGCAATCGCCTCGACCGACCCGGCCGGCCACTGCAGGCAGGCGCTGTCGATGAGCCGTTCCCAGCCGCTGTCGGTGCGGAGCGCCACCCAGGCGTCGGCGCCGCTGGCGATCGACGGCAGGTGGCGCAGCAGGGCCTCTCGAACCGACGCCGTCGTCAGCGCGCGGGAGAGCGACTGGCCGAAGACCATCAGCTGTTCGAGCTCCTCGGCCCGGGCCTTGGCGAGCCGCGCCTCGGTGGCGGCGGCCGCGGCTTCGGCCTTCATTTCGCGCCGGGTCGCGTACTGATGGAAGACGAACATCACCGTCAGGATGAGGAGCGCCGGCCGCAGCGAGACGCCATAGGTGTTCTCGACGTCGGTGGCGGCGGCGAAGACGTCGAGCAGGGATCGCTGGAAGACCACGACCAAGGCGAAGACCAGGCCCGCGAACAGAAAGGGGTCCTGGCGGCCGATGACGCGCATGCGCATGACGCCGGGTGAGGCAGGCGGCATGCCAACCCCAGCCGTGCGGGAAACTCAAGAAATTCGAGGCCGTGGTGTGCAGCGCACAACGGGAGCGCCCCGGAGCCGCACGCCCCGCACGCAGAGGCACACTGACGAAATTCGTCATCGCCCGCGAGATTTGTGATCGCTGAGCGGTCTAAAGAAACAGCGTCCGCGCGGTCAGCTCGCGCGGATCGAGTCCCGCGGCGCGTCCAAGCTGGCGCTGGCGCTCGGGCAGCGGACCGGGGAAGCGCCACTCCTGCGACCGGCCGCCGGCCGCCTCGAAGGCGGCCTGCCAGCCGGCCCACCAGCCCGACATCCGGCGGGCAATCGGCTCGACGACCAGGAGGCGCGAGCCCTCGCGGTGCGCGTCGAGCAGCCGCGGCAGCAGGCCGGCGCGGACGGCGTCGGGCAGTTCGTTGATCGTATAGGCGGCCAGGATGGCGGAGCCGGGCGCACCCGGCAGCCGGACCTGATCGACATCTCCTTTGACGACGCGGCCGCGCAGTGCGAGGGTGCGGTAGGTCCACTGTGCTTCCGCGATCGCCCACGCGTTGCGATCGATGCCCTGGACCGCCGGCATCCCGGCTTCGAGCGCCCACGCGGCGCCGGCGGATCCCGTCCCGCAGCCGAGGTCGACGAGGGTCGTCAGGTCGCGCGGGCCGTCGAGCGCGCGCGCCACCGCGCGTGTCACGAGGAAGTGCAGCGGCGCATAGAAGAGCGCGAACGCCGCGCGCTTGCCGGCGGTGTTCAGCGCGCCGCCGGACGCCAGCTTCTCGCGGCGTTCAACATAGCAGGACGACAGCGCTTGGAGCGCGCGCCCGACTTCGGAGGCGGTCAGCGACGCGAGGTGGCGCTCTTCGAGCGCGGCCAGCCAGCGCTCGACGGGGTCTTCATTCACAGTGGCGATCGTAGCTGCGAACCCCTTTCCACGCCGAATCCTGGCATCGATCGCGTGCCTGAGCGGGGATGCGCACGAGAATCCGCCCGAACGTGCCGGTGTGGGCGATTTGGCGAACCGCCCCCTGTCCGCGTAGCGTATGGTGGCGAATGCAGCCGTAACAGCGAGGCCGATCCACGATGACCAGTTCGATATCCCTGCCTGAGCCTGGCCGGAGGCTCCTCTCTCTCGACGTCGCCCGCGGGATCACGATCGCCTTCATGATCATGGTCAACAACAACGGCGGCCACGGCGCGTGGGGCTTCATGAAGCACGCCGCCTGGACTGGCCTGACCGCGACGGATCTCGTCTTTCCCACTTTTGTCTTCGTGGTCGGCATCTCGGTGGTGTTTGCCATCGAAGCCCGGCTGGCGCGCGGCGCGACGCGGGGGCAGCTGGCCCGGCGCGCCGTGCAGCGGGCGGTCATCCTCTGCCTGCTTGGCATCGTCGTCAACAGCTTCCCGTTCTTCGAGCTCGAGCACATCCGCTTCTACGGCGTGCTGCAGCGGATCGCCGTCTGCTACCTGGTGGTATCGCTCTTCTATCTGTGGGAGCGCCGCGTCTGGCCGATCGCGGCCGCGCTGGTGGTCGCGCTGGTCGGCTACTGGGTGCTGCTGCGATGGGTGCCGGTCCCCGGGGCGGGCCTGCCGGGCCGCGACATCCCGTTCATGGATGTGCAGCAGAACCTCGTGTCGTGGCTCGATCGGCAGGTGTTCCCCTATCACCTCTATCTCGAGGCGCCGGATCACAACGTCCGCGATCCGGAAGGCCTGCTGAGCGACCTTCCGGCGATCGGCACCGCGCTGATGGGGCTGCTGACCGGCCTGTGGCTGCGGACGCGCCGGGGGATTCCCGCGAAGACGGCGGGGCTGGCCGGGGCGGCCATCGCCAGCCTGGCGCTGGGTTATCTCTGGGCGCCGTGGTTTCCGCTCAACAAGAATCTGTGGACCAGCTCCTACGTCCTGGTCGCCGGCGGCTACTCGCTCGCGCTGGTGACACTCACGTACTGGGCGATCGAGCAGAAGGGCTGGCGCACTGGCTGGACGTGGATCTGGCTGGTCTTCGGATCGAATGCGATCGCGGCGTACATGTTCAGCGAACTGCTGCCGGGGGTATTGTACAACCTCCACTTCACGTCGGGCGGGAGCCGTACCGACGTCATCGCCTTCATGGTGGACCACGTCTTCGCGCGCATTCCCGATCCGGGATGGGCGGCGTTCTCCTATTCGGTCAGTTTCGCGGTCGTCTCCTTCATACCGGTGTGGATCCTGTACCGGAGGCGAATCTTCCTGAAGGTGTGAGGGCCGCCACCGCGAGTTGTCGGCGGATGGCGGAGAGGAAGGGATTCGAACCCCTGGAACCCTTTCGAGTTCAACGGTTTTCAAGACCGCCGCCTTAAACCACTCGGCCACCTCTCCGTGCCTGGCGCGCGCCAGCGGGGACTGACGATCTTACGACAGATCGCCGGAGAGATGGCCGGTCAGCGGGATCCCCACGCGGGCTCGAACTCGCGCCGCTACTTCGCGGCCGGCGGTTCCGCCGACGCCTGATCGACGACGTAAACCCACTTGCCGCCCTGCTTCTGCGCCGCTGCGAGGTAGCGCCCCTTCATCGTCACCGCCGCCCCTCCGGCCTTGGGCGTCATCGTCATTGAAAAACGCCCCCAGCCAGTGGACATGTCGCCGGTGGTCTTGGCGTTGATGGGCGTCAGGACGACATCCTTGACGGTGTTGGCGTCGAGCAGGTTCTTGTAGCCGGCGCGGATCGCCGCCGTCCCCATCGCTTCCGGCGCGTCGGGCAGCCACGCGACCGCGTCCGGCGCGTAGCACGCAACGACCGCTTCGAGATCGTTGGCCTTCATGGCCTTGGTCCAGGCGGCGTCGGTGGCTTTCACCCCCGCCTCCTGCGCCAGGATGGGCATTGACGGGACAAGGAGCAGGAGCAGAATAATGCAAACCCGGACCGGTGTGGCGTATCGCATGGCGGACCTCCCGTGAAGCAGACCGAGCGCGGTCGCCCGGAGACGGCCGGTATGGACGTCGCGGGACCGCGTTCAGGAGCTTTAGGACCTGGGCAGTATAGCGCCGAAAACGCCGTGGATGGTGAGGCCCGCCGGAGTTAGAATCCCCCGACTCGCGATTCCGGAAGGGGACCTCTGTTGACTACTCGTTTAACTCTTGCCGTCTCCGCCGTCGCCTGCGCGGTGGTTGCCGGCTGCGCGGCGCAGCAGTTGGCCAAGGCCACGCCGCCGGCAGCATCAACGCCGCCGGCCGGCGCGCTCGTCATCCGCGAGGATGCGGCCGCCGGCACGCTGTCGGTCTACCGCCGCAGCGGCGGCGATCCCCTCGTCACGCAGAACGCGCCGGCGGATGCCCGACCCTACCTGCATCCGCTTGCCGCGCCCGACGGCCGCGGCGTGCTGACCGAGGTCAGCCCGGGACATCATCCGCATCAAACGGGGCTGTACTGGGGCTTCACGAACCTCAACGGCCGCGACTACTTCCACCACCCGCGCGACGGCTACTGGCGGCGCGTCTCGGCGACGGTCCTGCAGCCATCAGGCGATGAGGTCCGGTGGCAGACCGTCTACGACCTGCTCGACGCTTCGGGTAACGCGGTCCTGACCGAGACCCAGCGCTGGTCGATGCGCGAGCGCGACGGCACGTTCGTGCTCGGTCTTGAGTGGCGGGGCGAAGCAAAGACCGACGTGACGGTCGGCAAGTACGATTACGGCGGCCTGTTCCTGCGCATGCCGTGGCGCGACGGGATGCCCGGCGAGGTCGTCAACGCCGCCCGGCAGCGCAACGAGCGCGCCGAGGGACAGCGGGCAATGTGGGTGGATGTCGGCCTGCAGGTCGAGGGACGGTCGGACCTTGCCCACATCGCGATCTTCGATCATCCCGATAACGCCGGCTTCCCGCAGACGTGGCGCGTCGACAGTCAGCTCGGGGTCGGCACCGCCCGCTCGCGGGCCGGCGACTGGGCGATTGCCAGAGGAGAGACCGAAGTCATCCGGCACCAGTTCGTCATCTACACCGGAGCGCTGAGCGACGTGAAGATGAACGCGCTGTGGTCCGACTACAGCGGCAACCGGTCGACCTATTCGACCATCGCGCTGTGGAACATCGCCCAGCAGGAAGGGCGCAGCGCGAAGTTCCTGACCGCCGACCAGGCGGTCGCCGAGATGACCGTCGTCCCCGGCTACAAGGTCAACGCCTGGGCGGCCGAGCCGATGATCGTCCAGCCGATGGCGTTCTGCTGGGACGACCGCGGCCGGCTGTGGGTCGCGGAGAACCTCGACTACGAATCGCGCGGCGGCGGATTTTCGAGCGCCGGCACCAGCCGGATCACCATTCTCGAGGACACCAATCACGACGGCATCGCCGACACCCGCAAGGTGTTCATGGAAGGGATCATCTTTCCGTCGGCGCTCGCGGTCGGCTTCGACGGCGTGTTCGTCGGCGCGCCGCCGAACCTGCTGTTCATTCCCGATCGGAACCACGATGACAAGGCGGATGTCGACGACATCGAGGTGCGGCTGACCGGGTGGGGCATCGGCGATCGCCACGAAGTCGTCAACAGCCTGCACTGGGGGCCCGACGGCTGGCTCTACGGGCTCGAGGGCTATGCGACCAGCTCGAAGATCCGGAAGCCGACTGGCAAGGGGCGCCTCTATCACCGCGGCGACGACTTCCCGGACGATCTGCTCGCCGGCGACGGCGTCGAGATCAACGGCGGCGTCTGGCGCTACCACCCGACGAAGGACCTCTTCGAGGTCGTCGCCCACGGCTTCAGCAATCCGTGGGGTATCGACTACGACGCCAAGGGGCAGCTGCTGATCAGCGCCTGCGTCATCCCTCACCTCTTCCACGTCGTCCCTGGCGGCATCTATCAGCGCCAGGGGGGCCGCCACTTCAATCCATACGTCTACAGCGACATCCAGACAATTGCCGATCACCGCCACCGCTCGGCGCATGGCGGCGCGCGGGTCTACCAGTCCGATGCGTTCCCGGCATCGCAGCAGGGGCGGATCTTCATGGCCAACATCCACGAGCATGCCGTGCTGTCCGATGTCCTCGAACGCCGCGGCTCGAGCTTCACGGCCCATCACGGCGACGACTTCATGCTCGCCAACAACGCGCAGTGGATCGGCTTCAGCGTCGAGGTCGGCCCCGACGGCGCCGTTTACGTGCTCGACTGGCACGACGCCGACATCTGCGGCATGGACGTGCTGCAGGGGGAAACCGGGCGCATCTTCCGGATTGCGCCCAACGAGTCGCTGGCGAAACCGTTCGCCGGCCGCTACGGCGACCTTGGCGCGATGACCGACAGTCAGCTGGTCGGGCTGCAGGCCAGCCCGAGCGACTGGCACTCGCGCCGCGCGCGGCTGATTCTCCAGGAGCGCGCCGCGAACAAGACGCTGTCGCCGGCGGCCCGCGACGAATTGCGCAAGTTGTTCGAGTCGAGCAGCAATCCCGACCATCGCCTGCGCGCGATGTGGGCGCTCCACGTCACCGGCGGCTGGCCGGCCGGCGCGTTGTCTTCCGCTCTTGACGATCCGGACGAGTACGTCCGCGCCTGGGCGATCCAGCTGCTGTGCGAGGATCGCTCGCCGCCGCCAGCCGCTGTCGACGCGTTCGCGCGGATGGCGCGTGAGGACAAGTCCGCCGTCGTCCGGCTCTACCTGGCGTCGGCGCTGCAGCGCCTCAACGACGCTGCCCGCTGGCCGATTGCCGCGGCACTGATGACGCACGCCGAAGACGCCGCCGATGCGAACCTGCCAACGATGGTGTGGCTGGGGGTGGAGCCGCTGGTCAAGGACAATGCGGAGGTGGCGCTGGCGCATGCCGCCGACAGCCGGATCCCGCAGCTCGCGCGGTTCATCGCCCGCCGCACGCTCGATGCCGATCTCGTCGCGCCGCTCGTCGACGCGATTGCGAAGCAGCCGGCCAACGAAGTGAGCATGCTCGAGGGCATGCGCGACGCGCTCGAGGGGCGCTACGACGTCGCCGCGCCCGCCAACTGGGGGTCTGTTTACGCTCGGCTGAAAAAGAAGGACGCCAAGGTCGCCTTGCTCGCCGAAGACATCGCTCGACAGTTCGGCGACGCCGACACCACCGCGCGGACGCTCCGCACCCTCCGCAAGGGGTCGGCTCCGCCAGAAGAGCGCCGCAAAGCCCTCCAGACATTGGCGCTCCAGCGGCGTCCGCAGCTGCCGGCGGCGATTCCGGCGCTGATGGACGACGGCCGGCTGCGCGTCGAAGCGATCCGGTCGATTGCCGCGTTCGACGACGAGTCGCTGGGACGGTTGGTGCTCGCGCGCTACGCTGCTTTCGATCCGGCCGAGAAGGCCGAGGCGATACGGACGTTGTCGGCCCGGCCGCGCTACGGCCGGATGCTGACCGAGGCGCTGGCGTCTGGCGCCGTGCCGAAGAGCGACGTCCCGGCCCATGTCGCCCGCCAGCTGCGCCGGGTCGTCGGCCCGAAGTTCGCGGACGTCTGGGGCGCGGAGGAGCCCGCCGCCTCGGAGGACAAGGCCTTCAGCCGCTATCGCGGCATGCTCAACGACACCGCGATGAAGAGCGCCAACGCCCAGAACGGCCACGCCGTGTTCCTGCGCACCTGCGGCCCGTGCCACAAGATGTACGGCGAGGGTGGAACGATCGGCCCCGAGCTGACCGGCTCCAACCGCGCCAACCTCGATTACCTGCTGTTCAACGTCCTCAATCCCAACGGCGAGGTCCCCGAGGCCTACCGCATGACCGTCGTCACCACCCGCGACGGACGCACGCTGTCGGGCAACGTCGCCGCCGAGACCGATCGCCAGATCACCCTGCGCGTCGTCGGCCGCGACAACGTCGTCATTCGCAAGTCCGACATCCAGGCGCGCGACACCACGGCGGTGTCGATGATGCCGCCGGGCCTGTTCGACTCGCTCGCCGAGCGCGACGTCATCGATGTGGTCGGTTTCCTGCGCACCGTCGCGCCAATCAAGTAGGGCGGCGTCAGCGGCGGAGACTGAGGGCGATGTCGGTCTCGAAGTCGGGCGCCTCGAGCGGGCGGGTGCCGCCGCCGTTGACCTTGGCGGTCCGCACCGTGCGGCCGGTCCTGGTGTCGATCCAGGTCGCCGTCCACTGGCCGGCTGGCAGGTCGAGGCTGAGGACTGCCGGCGCTTTGGTCTGGCCGCCTTTGTCGGTCGGAACGTCGGCAACGGTCGGTGGTGCGCCGTTCGCAGTCTTCGGCTTGTCTCTGCGGACGAAGATCGCCATCGCCTTGCCGGGCTCGACCAGTGCGCGGGCAGAGACGTTTCCTGGAGACGCTTTGAGGATGGCCGTGTTGTCCGGGTGCATCCGCACGAAGTCGAAGCCGTGGATGAAGCCGGACAGAATCTTCATCTGCCGTCTGAAGCCGGCGTTGCCGCCGCCAGGCTGCGTCGCTGGATATTCGAACGTGCCGTCCTCGTAGCCGGCGGCGAACGAGTAGTCCAGGTTGTTGAACAGTCCCCCGCCGGCGATCACGAAGTCCCACGCTTCGAGCCGGTACGGCTCGTCGGCCGTGCCGCGGAATCCGGTTTCGTTGTCGCCGATGACTTTGTTCAGGTGGTAGTTCGTCCCGACCGCGTCCGGCGGCGCGGCGTAGTGGAAGTTGAAGACCGAGACCGCCGGGTGCGGCGCTGTGATCGTCGCGGTCTTGTTGGCGACGTTCTGCGTGATCAGGTGTTTCTTCGGCAGCGTCCGCTCGGTCTCCAGGACGATGTCGGCGATGTGCCGCTGCCAGTCCATCGGGACGTCCTTGATGTAGGGCTCGTTGACGAGCTCGAACATCACGTTGTCCATCCCGTTCAGCGTCGTTACCAGCTTTCGCGTCAGCACTTCCTGGACGCCGAGCAGTGCGGGGTCCTTGCCGAGCGTATAGACCTCATCCCGCTTCACGTTGCCGATGCTGTTGACGTTGTTGGCGGCATTCATTGGGCTCAGCGTCCACTGGGCTTCTTCATACATCGGGCAGAACAGCGTCAGTTCAACGACGATGTGTTTTTGGTTGGCGTAGTCGACCAGATCTTTCAGGCGGGCGAAGTAGCGGTCGTCCCAGCGGTCGAGGTCGAAGCGGTTGCCGCCGTTCGCGTAGCCTGGCTGGCTGCTTCGCGCCCACGGGGCGAGCAGCCGCCCCGGCAGCGGCGCGAGCGTGTTCCGGGCGATCTTGAATGCCCCTTCCGGCTCGACGTAGGCGCCGCTGAACAGCCGCGTCAGCGTCAGGCCGTCTTTGGCTAACGTGTCGAGATAGCGCCGGTAATCGAAGTCGAGGTTCATCAGCGCGCCGTAGTGTTCCCCGGAGGAGATCAGCACTGTCGGCTTGCCGCGCCACAGGAAGTAGTGCGGGTCGTCCGGGTGGAGCGCGATTGGCGTCTGCGCGGCGGTGTGGCTCGCCGACAGAGCCAGGGCAATGCAGGTCAGGGCGGTAGTGGTGCGCACGCCTGTCTTATACCCTGAGACGGGGGCCAGTCGCTCGAAGCCCCGCGCTGCCCGCAGACGTTGCCGTGAGGTGACCGGCCGGCTTCGGCGGGCCGAGATCGAATCGAATGAGGGCTCCTACCGCGCCGCGACGATCGTTCCGGTGCGCGACGTCGAGAGGCCATCTTCCAGTCTGACCGTGACGTCGACGACGACGTCTTCGTCGGGTGGTCTACTTCCCGCCGCCAGCAATCCCGACACGCGGATTCCGGCGCGGGGCAACGGCGTCGCGAAGAGCCAGCACAAGGATATCAACACCGCGCGGCTCGAGGCGTTCTTTGCCGGGCCGCTCGAATGGACGCTGTTCGATGAAGAGGACGCGCCTTCGCTGACGTTTCGCCGCGCCAGACCGGCGCCCCCCCCACGCCCAGGGCAGGCGCTACCGCGGCGCGATGACCTTTAAGCCGCCCACGTAGGACCGCAGCGCTTCGGGGACGATCACGGTGCCGTCGGACTGCTGGTAGTTCTCCAGCACCGCAATCAGTGTCCGGCCGACCGCCAGGCCGGAGCCGTTGAGGGTGTGGACGAACTCGGCCTTGCCGGTGCCGGCGGGGCGGAACTTGATGTTGGCGCGGCGCGCCTGGAAGGCCTCGGTGTTGCTGCACGAGGAAATCTCGCGATAGGTCTTCTGGCTCGGGAGCCAGACCTCGATGTCGTAGGTCTTGGCCGAGGCGAAGCCCGTGTCGCCGGTGCAGAGGAGCATGGTCCGGTACGGGAGCTCGAGGCGCTGGAGGATGGTCTCGGCGTTGCGCGTCAGGGACTCGAGCTCGTCGTGGGACTGCTCGGGGTGCGCGAACTTGACGAGCTCGACCTTGTCGAACTGATGCTGGCGGATCAGGCCGCGGACGTCCGTGCCGTAGGAGCCCGCCTCCGAACGGAAGCACGGCGTATAGGCGGTGTAGCGCAGCGGCAGCAGCCGGCCGTCGAGGATCTCGCCGCGATGGAGATTGGTCAGCGGCACTTCGGCGGTCGGAATGAGATAGAGATCCCACTCCCCGGCGATCTTGAAGAGATCCTGCTCGAACTTGGGAAGATTGCCGGTGCCGCGGAGCGCCTCGCTGTTGACGAGAAACGGCGGCTCGACTTCGAGATAGCCATGCTCGCGGGTGTGCTGGTCGAGCATGAAGTTGATGAGCGCCCGGGCGAGGCGCGCGCCGGCGCCAAGCAGGACCGAGAAACGCGCGCCGGACATCTTCGTCGCGCGCTCGAAGTCGAGGATGCCCAGCGCGGCGCCGAGATCCCAGTGCGGCTTAGGCTCGAAGTCGAACGGCTTCGGCTCGCCGACGCGGCGGACCTCGACGTTGTCCTCAGCGCTCTTGCCGACCGGCACGCTGGCGTGCGGCAGGTTCGGGAGGGTCATCAATAGCGCGGCGCGCTGATGCTCGACCTCGTCGACCTGGATCTCGAGCTGGCGGATCCGCTGGGCGCGGGCCTTGTTGGCGGCGAAAATGCCCGACGGGTCGAGCCCCTGCCGCTTGGCGCGCGCGACTTCGTCGCCGGCGGTATTCTGCTCGCGCTTGAGCCCCTCGGCCTCCGGAATCAACCGCTTCCGGCGCGCCTCGAGCGACGCCAGCGTCTCCAGTTCGGCGTCGGGCTGCAGGCCGCGGTTGCGCAGGCCGGCCCGCACGTCTTCAATGTGATCGCGCACAAACGCAGCGTCGAGCATGGGCCCGATCCTATAACGGAACCTCCACGCCTTCCACGCCCCGACGCCATGAGGTACGATGCGAAGCAGGGAGCTTCCAGCTTCCGGCTTCCGGCTGCCAGCCGAAGCCAAGACGGCAGCTGGCAGCGGGAAGCTGGCAGCTGTTTTTTAGGAGATCGCGTTGAGCAGCACGATTCGCAAAGCCGTGTTCCCCGCCGCCGGGCTGGGGACGCGATTCCTGCCCGCCACCAAGGCGCAGCCGAAGGAAATGCTGCCGCTCGTCGACACGCCGATCATCCAGTACGGCGTCGAGGAAGCGCTCGCCTCCGGCGTCGACAACATCATCCTGGTGACCGGCCGCGGCAAGAACGCGATCGAGGATCACTTCGACGTCTCGGTCGAGCTCGAAACCTTCCTGGAGGCGCGCGGCAAGAAGGACCTGCTGGCGCAGATCCGGAAGATCTCGAACCTGATCAACTTCTCCTACGTCCGCCAGGGAGAGCCGCTCGGCCTCGGCCACGCGGTGCTGGTGACGCGCAACCTGGTCGGCGACGAGCCGTTCGCGGTGATTCTGGGAGACGACGTCATTGACGCAGATCCGCCGGCGCTGCGGCAGATGATCGACGTCTTCGAGGAAGTGAAGGGGCCGGTGCTGGCGATCGAGCGCGTCCCGCGCGAGGACGTCAGCTCCTACGGCATCATCGACGGCGAGGAGATCCGGCCGGGAGTGTTCCGCATCCGCGACCTGGTCGAGAAGCCGCCGCGCGACGAGGCGCCGTCCGACCTGGCAATCATCGGCCGCTACATCCTGACGCCCGACATCTTCCCGGCGCTCGAGGCGACGGTGTCGGACCGGACCGGCGAGATCCAGCTGACCAACGGCCTCCGGCACCTGCTGAAGTCGCGGCCGATCTACGGCTGCCTGATCGACGGCGTCCGCCACGACACCGGCAACAAGCTCGGGTTTCTCAAGGCGGTGGTGTATTTCGCGCTGCGCCGGCCCGATCTGGCCGAGCAGTTCAAGGCCTACCTCCGGACGATCGACCTCAAGTAAGGCGCCGGGGACCTACTCCGCCTTCTTCGCGGGAGCCGGCGTGGCGGCCGTCGGCGTGGCCGTGGCGGCCGAGTCCGACTTGGTTTCCTTGCTGCCTGACTCCTTGCCGTCCTTGCTGGCGCTTTCGCTGGCGGCCCCCGCCTTGTCGCTCTTCTCCCCCGCCGACGTCTTGCCGGCGTCGGTCCCCGACTTCTTGGCGTAGTCGGTGATGTACCAGCCGGTCCCCTTGAACTGAATCGCGGGGGAGGACGGGAGCTTCACCACCGGGCCGGCGCCGCACGACGGGCAGTGCTCCGGCGCGGGATCCGAGAACTTCTGGATCTTCTCGAACCGGTGGTGGCACTTCTCGCACTGATACTCGTAAAGAGGCATGGGCGTCCTATTCGATCATCTCGCCGTTCGGCTCGCCGAGCAGCAGCGCCCGGTGCAGCCAGAACGGCACGGTGCCGTTGGCGAGCAGGGCGTCGTGAAAACCTCGCAGTGACCAGGCGTCGCCGGCGTGCGCCTTGTGGTCGTCGCGCAACTTGAGCAGCATCAGCTTCCCGGCGGTATAGAGAATGTAGCCCGGATCGAAGGTGCCGCGCTCGGCTTCGCGGCGGGCGCTGGCCTCCTCGAGGAACGCCTCGTCTCGGAAAAAGCGGACTCCCTGCTCGACCGAGAGGTCCTCGCAGTGCAGGCGGATCCCGACAATCATCCGGCACAGGCGGACCAGCGCCTCGGACAGCTGGCCCAGGCGGACGCGCGGATCGCTCTTCCGGAAGCCCTCGTCGACGACCATCTGCTCGCAGTAGTGCGCCCAGCCCTCGACGAAGGCGGTCGACGACAGCAGGATCGACTTGCGCAGCCGTGAGGGGACCGTGCGCAGGTGCTGGTAGTGCAGGAAGTGGCCCGGGCAGACCTCGTGGATCGAGATCGCCCAGAGCGCGCCGTAGTTGAAGTCGCGGAGGTGCTCCGCCTGGCGCTCGGCCGGCCATGCCGGGTCGACATCGGTGATGTAGTAGTAGGCGCCTAGCGGCCGCGCCTCGAACGGGCCTGGCGTCCACATGCTGGCGAAGGTCCAGCGGTAGAACCGCGGCGTCGGCGCGACCTGCACGGCGGCGCCGGCCGGAATCGTCACCAGGCGCTGGCGGCGGATGAACTCGGTGATCTCGGTGACCTGTTCCTGCGCCGCGGAGACCAGCTGGCCGGCCGGCGGGTGGTCGGCCTTGAGCTTCGCCCAGGCGGCCAGCGGGTCGCCGCCGTTCAGCCGCCCGGCGGCCTTGCGGAACTCCTCCTGCGTCTGGCGCAGCTCGCGCATCGCGATTGCCAGCAGCTTATCGGCGCCGGCCGCCAAGCCTTCGTCCAGCTTCAGCTTCTGCTCAAATGTGTCGCAGCCGAGGCGGAACGAGCCCTTGCTGCGCGGCGCGAGGTCGCGCTCGAGGTAGTCGATGTAGGCGCCAATCGCGGCGGCGGCCTCGGTCGAGGCGTCGGCAAGGTCGCCAAGCAGGTGGAGGTCGCTCAGAGCCCCGAAGGCGCGCGGCAGGTCCTCGTTGACGAAGCGGAGCGTGCCGCGCATGCTCTCGAGGCCGACCTTGACGAAGATGCCGGGCGCATCCTTGATGTTCTCGCGCGCCGCCTGGATGACGCGCGGCACCTGGCGGAGCTTCGAGAGCACGCGCCGGGCCCGTTCGGCGAGCGGGGCGTAGTCGAAGAGCGCCTGGCCGGCGAGGCTGGTCGACAGCAGGTCGGCGTAGTACTGGGGGCTGCGCTCCCAGGTCCGGACCTCCTCCAGCTCGAAGAGGCGGCCGCGGATGCTGGCATCGAGCGCGGGACGCTCGAGCCGCTCGACGGCGGTCAGCCGCGCCGGGTCGATCGCCGCCAGCCGCCGGGCAAAGCCGCCCAGGTCGCGAACCTGGGCGTCAACCGCCGGCCGGCTGACGTCCTCGAGGAGGTCGTCGTGCAGGTGGACGCCGTCGAAGGTCGCCGTGGTCGGGTGGATTTCGTAGAGATACGAGAGGTATTCGTCGACGAAATGCGGCAGTGGTTCGGCTGAATACATTTGGTACAATCGGCCCGTCAGCCATGCCGGGCACCCTCTTCGTGGTCGCTACACCTATTGGCAACCTGGAGGATGTCACGCTGCGGGCCCTCCGCATCCTGCGGGAAGTCTCGGTCATTGCGGCGGAAGATACCCGCCGCACCGCACGGCTCCTTCAACACTACTCCATCTCGACCCCGACGACGAGCCTGCACGAGCACAACGAGCGGACGCGGACGCCGGGGCTGATTGCGCGGCTGCACGGCGGCGAGTCGGTGGCGCTGGTCTCGGATGCCGGGACGCCGATCGTCTCCGATCCTGGCGCGTTCCTGGTGGCCGCGGCCCACGCCGCCGGGATCCGAGTCGAGCCGATTCCCGGCCCGAGCGCGGCGATCGCGGCGCTCTCGGCTTCCGGGCTGGCCGAGCGGGAGTTCGTGTTCGTCGGGTTCCCGCCGCCTCGGGCTGGGGCGCGGCGGGCCTGGCTGGAGCGGCTGGCGGCTGAGCCGAGAGTGCTGGTGCTCTACGAGGCGCCGCACCGCATCCGGGCGACGCTGACGGCCATGCTCGAATTGCTGGGGGATCGGGTGGTGACACTGGGGCGGGAGCTGACCAAAGCGCACGAGCAGTTGGTCGTTAGACCAATATCGGAGCTGCTCGGTGACGACTTCGAAGAGCGCGGCGAGTTCACCGTAGTTGTTTCTGGCTTTAGACCTAATAAAGAGGCCAATGTCGCGCTAAGCCCCACGAGAGTGGCAGCAGAATTTGGTGATATGACCAAGAATGGTTCGCTTGGCAGGCGGGACGCGATCCGCCAGCTGGCTGACCGGTACCATATTCCCTCCCGTCAAATCTTTGCCCTGCTCGAAGAAGCCAAAACATCATTCGAATGACCTAACAGGCCCGCGCTCCTCCGAAACTCCCCTCTTTGCTTGACCCTCGCGGAGCACTTTTGCTACTGTCACACTCCGGGGCCAGCCCTTCAGGAGGCGAATGGCGAAGAAGCGACAGTCGGCACAGGCCGCCGCCAAAGGGCGGCCAGGGAAAGCGTCCAGTGCGCGGAGCTCCGCCCCGCGGAAAGCCGCACCCGCCGCGAAGAACGCCGCGAAGACCGTGAAGAAGAAGACCGCCGCGAAAAGCGCGCCCCGCAAAGCCGCGCCCCCCGCGCGCCAGGCCGCCGCGAAGAAGCCCGCCGCCAGACCCGCACCCCGGAAGCCGGTCGCCCAGAAGCCAGCCGGCAAGGCCGCCAAGCCTTCGGCCGCCAAGTCGCGCCGCACCGCCGCAGACGACAAGGCCCAGGCCGCCGCCCCGCCGGCGCCGCCCGCGCCGCGCAAGCCCGGCTTCTATGAAGCCGTTGCCGTCTACGAACGCGGCGTCCAGGCCCTCCAGCGCCACGACTACGAAGGAGCCGCCGCCCACTTCCGCACGGTCCTCGACAAGTACCCCGGCGAACAGGAGCTGCTCGAACGCGCGCGCCTCTACCTCCGGGTCTGCGAGCGCGAAACCGAGCGCCGGCCGGCCGCCCCGAAGACCCCGGCCGAACGGGTCTACGCCGCGACCGTCGCGCTCAACTCCGGCGATCACACCGGCGCGCTCGATCATCTCCAGCGCGCGCTCGGCGACGATCCCGATAGCGACCACGCGCACTACATCATGGCGGTCGCGCTCGGCATGCGCAGCCGCCATGACGAGGCACTCGACCACCTGCGGAGGGCAATCGCCCTCAATCCCGACAACCGCGGTCTTGCCCGCGAGGACCCGGATCTCGAGTCGCTCCGCAGCCATCAGAACTTCGAGGCCGCGCTGAACACCCCGGCAGCCCCCGGCCGCCGCCGCTCGACCCGCCGCTCCTGACACGCGCCGCGCTGGCGCTACACTAGCGTCTGACATGCCACACTCGTCAGACCTCCACGTTGTTATTCTCGCCGCCGGCAAGGGCACACGGATGAAGTCCGCGCTGCCCAAAGTGCTCCATCACGCCGCCGGACTGCCGCTCATCGATCACGTTCTTCGCGCCGCTGGCTCGATCTCGCCCACTTCTGTCATCGCGATCGTCGGCCACGAGGCGGATCGGCTGAAGGCCGCGCTCGCCGACCGGCCGGGCCTGTCATTTGCATTGCAGAGCCCGCAGCTCGGCACCGGCCACGCGCTGCTCCAGGCCGAGCCGCTGCTCGCCGGGGCGACCGGCACCGTCCTGCTGCTGTCGGGGGACGTGCCGCTCCTCACCGCCGCCAGCCTGCGGGCGCTGGCGGACGCGCACCGGGAACGCCGCGCCGCCGCCACGGTCCTGACCGCGGTCGTTGCCGCGCCCGACGGTTACGGACGGATCGTCCGCGACACCGACGGCAACATCGCCGCCATCGTCGAACACAAGGACGCCTCTCCCGGCGAGCGCGGCATCCGGGAGATCAACAGCGGGGTCTACGCATTCGACCTCGCGCCGCTGTTCGGGGCGCTGCGGGAAATCGGCTCGGCGAACGCGCAGGGGGAGTACTACCTTCCCGACCTGGTGCGGATCTATCGCGGCCGCGGCCTCAGGGTCGAGACCGTCACGCTCGAGGACGCACGGGAAATCATCGGTGTCAACAGCCGGAAGGAGTTGGCCGACGTGAGCCACATACTGCGGTCAGCGAAGCTCGACGCCCTGATGGCGGCGGGGGTGACGATCATCGATCCGGCGACAACCTACATCGAGGCGGACGTCACGGTCGGCGCCGACACCATCATTCATCCCGGCGTCTACCTCGAAGGCCGCACCTCGATTGGCGCGCGCTGCACCATCCACTCCGGCGTCCGGATCGTCAACACCTCGCTTGACGACGATGTGCTGATCAACAACTTCTGCCTGCTGATCGACTCGCACGTCTCGACGCGGGCGATCGTCGGTCCGTTCGCGCATCTCCGGCCGCAGTCGAACGTCGGCGAGGAGGCGCACGTCGGCAACTTCGTCGAGCTGAAGAAGACGACGCTCGGGCGCGGCTCGAAGGCGAACCACCTGTCCTACCTTGGCGACTCGACGATTGGCGAGAAGGTCAACATCGGCGCCGGCACGATCACCTGCAACTATGACGGCAAGCTGAAGCACCCGACCGTCATCGAGGACGGCGCCTTCATCGGCAGCGACTCGCAGCTGGTCGCGCCGGTCAAGGTCGGGCGCGGCGCCTACATCGCCGCTGGGTCGACGATCACCAAGGACGTCCCGGCGGACGCGCTGGCGCTGTCGCGCGGCCGGCAGGTCAACAAGGAAGAGTGGGCGGCGCACCACAGGAAATCCCGGGGGTAACAGCATGTGCGGCATCATCGGCTACATCGGCTCCAAGCAGGTCGTCCCGGTGCTCATCGACGGGCTGCGCCGGCTCGAGTACCGCGGCTACGATTCGGCCGGCGTCGCGGTCGTCCGCGCCGGGGAGATCGATCTCCGCCGCAGCGCCGGCAAGCTCGCCCGCCTCGAGGAAGTGATCGCGACAACGCCGATTGAGGGGGAGTATGGGATCGGCCACACCCGCTGGGCGACCCATGGCCGTCCGACCGAGGAGAACGCCCATCCCCACCGCGACTGCACCGGCCGGATCGTCGTCGTCCACAACGGCATCATCGAGAACTATCTCGACCTCAAGCGCCAGCTCCAAAAGGAAGGGCACACCTTCGTCACCGAGACCGATACCGAGATCGTCGCGCACCTCGTCGAGCGCGAGATGAAAGACGACGGCCTGGAGAACGCGGTCCGGCGGGCGCTGCTCTACATGCGCGGGCTGTTCGCGCTGGTGCTGATCTCGGCAGACGACCCGAACAAGATCGTCACGGTGCGCAACGGGCCGCCGATTGTCGTCGGGCTCGGCGAGGGGGAGTTCTTCGTTGCCTCCGACATCCCGGCGATCCTCAGCCACACCCGGGACGTGGTGTTCCTCGGCGACGAGCAGATGGCGATCATCACGCCGCGCGGCGTCGAGTTCACCGACTACGCCGGCGCGGCGGTCTCGGCACGGAGCACGCGGGTGTCGTGGGATCCGGTCATGGCCGAGAAGGCCGGCTACAAGCACTTCATGCTCAAGGAAATCTTCGAGCAGCCGTGGGCGGTCAAGGAAACCGTGCTCGGGCGCGCCTCGGTCGAGACCGGCAAGGTGTTTCTGAACGAGATCGAGATTCCCGATCAGAAACTGCGCGAGGTCGAGCGGATCGTCATCCTCGCCTGCGGGACGTCGTGGCACTCGGCGCTGGTCGGCAAGTTCCTGTTCGAGACGCTGGCGCGGATCCCGGTCGACGTCGACTACGGCTCGGAGTACCGCTACCGCGATCCGATCGTCCCGAAGAATACGCTGGCGATCGTCATCACGCAGTCCGGCGAGACCGCCGACACGCTGGCGGCGCTGCGCGAGGCGAAGAAGAAAGGGGCGATCAGCATCTCGATCTGCAACGTCGTCGGCAGCATGGCGACGCGCGAGACCGACGGCACGGTCTATACCCATGCCGGCCCCGAGATCGGGGTCGCCTCGACCAAGGCGTTCACGACGCAGATCGTCGCGCTGCAGCTGCTGGCGATGTATCTCGGCCAGATCCGCGGCACCCTCGATGCGGCGACGGCGCGGCCGCACCTCGAGGGCCTGGTGCAGATGCCGCTGCTGCTCGAGCAGGTGCTCAAGTGCGAGCCGATTACCGAGGAGATTGCCCGCCGCTTCCACCAGCGGACCGACTTTCTCTACCTCGGACGCGGCATCAACTACCCGATTGCGCTCGAGGGGGCGCTCAAGCTCAAGGAGATTTCCTACATTCACGCCGAGGGCTATCCGGCCGGGGAGATGAAGCACGGGCCGATTGCGCTCATCGACGAGCAGATGCCGGTCGTGACGATTGCCCCGGACGACCACGTCTTCGAGAAGATGATCGGCAACATCCAGGAGGCGAAGGCGCGAGGCGGGTCGGTGATTGCGCTGACCACCGAAGGGCACCACAGCATCCGCGACGTGCTCGATCCGGCGCAGGATTTCCTGATTGAAGTGCCGCGCTCGCACCCGCTGCTGACGCCGGTGCTGATGGCGGTGCCGCTGCAGCTGCTCGCCTATCACATGGCGGTGCGGCGCGGCTGCGACGTCGACCAGCCGCGCAACCTGGCGAAGAGCGTTACGGTCGAGTAGGCAGCGCCTTGACGATCGCGTCGGTCATCTCGCGGGTCCCGGACCTGGTGCCGGTGGCGCCGGCGAGGTCGGCGGTGCGGAATCCCTGCTGGAGCGCCGCGCCGATCGCGGCTTCAACCGCCGTCGCTTCGGCCTCGAGCTGCAGCGCGTGGCGGAGGAGCATCGCCGCCGAGCCAATCGCGCCAATCGGATTGGCGATGTTCCGCCCGGCGATGTCGGGCGCCGAGCCGTGGACCGGCTCGAACAGGCCGACGCCGTCGCCAAGACTGGCGGAGGGCAGCAGGCCAAGCGAGCCGACGATCGCGCCGGCTTCATCCGACAGGATGTCGCCGAACATGTTCTCCGTGACAATCACATCGAGCGCCGCCGGCGCGAGCGCGATTTTCATCGCGCAGGAATCCACATACATGTGGTCGAGCGTGACGTCGGGATAGTGGACCGCCAGCTCGGTGACGACCTGGCGCCACAGCCGCGACGTTTCGAGGACGTTGGCCTTGTCGACCGACAGCAGCCGCTTGCGGCGGCCGCGGGCGGTCTCGAAGCCCCGCCGCGCGATGCGCTCGATCTCGTGGCGGGTGTAGCGCATCGTGTTGTGCGCCGACTGGCCGTCGGCGGCGATGCCGCGCGGCTCGCCGTAATACAACCCGCCGGTCAGCTCGCGCAGCACGATCAGGTCGGTGCCGGTGACGACCTCGCGCTTGAGCGGGCCGGCGTCCTCGAGGCCGGGCCACACTTTGGCGGGACGGACGTTGGCGTAGAGCTGCAGCTCGCGGCGGATGCCGAGCAGCGCGGTTTCCGGGCGGCGGCTCGAGTCGCCCTTGTCGAAGGCGGGGTCGCCGACCGCGCCGAGCAGGACGCCCGATGACTCGCGCGCCGCGGCGAGCGTGTCGGCGGGCAGCGGCGGGAGGTCGCGGCGCAGCGCGGCGCCGCCGATGTCGGCGGTGCGGAGGTCGAACTGATGGCCGTAGCGCGCCGCCACGGCACGCAGGACTGCTTCCGCGCCGGCGACGACCTCGGGACCGATGCCGTCGCCCGGCAGCAGGAGAATCGAAGCGTTCATTCCCTAGACGCCGTGTCCGTAGCCGACTTCGGCAGGGGTCGCCTTGAAATCGTTGCTGGATCCGCCGCCCTGGCCGCCGGCCGACGGACGCCGGCCGCGGAGGCGGGAGACGACGGTGGCGAGGTCGGTATCGTTGACGACCTTTTCGCGGTCGGCAATCGCCATGATTTCCCAGTAGACCGTCTCGAGCTCGCTGCGCTCGAGGGTCAGGCCGATCTGCTCGCAGCGGCGCTGCACCGCGTGTCGGCCGGAGTGTTTGCCGAGCACCAGCTTGGTCTGCGGCACGCCGACTTCCTCGGGGCGCATGATCTCGTAGGTGCGGCGATCCTTAAGCATGCCGTCCTGGTGGATGCCGGCCTCGTGCGCGAACGCGTTCCGGCCGACGATCGCCTTGTTGGCCTGGACGGCCTCGCCGGTGATGCTGGTGAGGAGCTGGCTCGAGGCGTAGATCTCGCGCGGCACGATGCTGGTCGTGAACGGCAGCCGGTCGGCGCGGACCCGGGTCGCCATGACGATTTCTTCGAGCGACGCGTTGCCGGCGCGCTCGCCGATGCCGTTGACGGTGCACTCGACCTGGCGGGCGCCGCCGCTGACCGCGGCGAGCGTGTTGGCGACCGCGAGGCCGAGGTCGTCGTGGCAGTGGGCGCTGAAGGTGGCGTGGCCGGAGTTGGGCACGCGCGTCAGGATCGTCCGGAAGAACTCGCCGATTTCGTCGGGGGTCGAGTAGCCGACCGTGTCCGGCAGGTTGACGGTGGTGCAGCCGGCGGAAATGACCTCCTCGATGACGCGGCACAGGAAGTCCATGTCGCTCCGGGTCGCATCCTCCGCCGAAAACTGGACATCGTCCGTATACCGGCGCGCCTGATGAATGGCCGCGACGGCGTGGTCGAGACAGGTCTCGCGGGTCATCCGGAGCTTGCGTTCGAGGTGGAGGTCGGAGGTGGCGATGAAGACGTGGATGCGGCGCTGGGGGGCGGCGGCGAGGGCGGTGCCGGCGCGGTCGATGTCCGGGGGGTTACAGCGCGCCAGCCCGGCAATTGTCACCCCTCTGACCTCGGCGGCGACCGTCCGGACGGCTTCGGCGTCCGCCTCGGAGGCAATCGGGAACCCGGCCTCGATGACATCGACGCCAAGCGCCGCCAGCTGACGGGCCAGCGCGAGCTTCTCCTTGACGCGCATCGAGAATCCGGGCGCCTGCTCGCCGTCGCGCAGCGTCGTGTCGAAGATGATGAGGCGGTCGGTAGACATGAGTCCTCCACAAACAGTAGTACCCGACCCGCGACCCCACGTCCAATTTATAGTTTTTGCCTTTATATCAGAATTGCTTATTATGTTCAGGTGCAGCTGCAGGACTTGAACGCTTTCATCGCCGTCGCGGCCGACCGCAGCTTCTCCAAGGCCGCCAAACGCCTCCACCGGACCCAGCCGGCGATCAGCCAGGCGATCCGCCGCCTCGAGGACGAGCTGGGCGACAAGCTGTTCGACCGGACGTCGCGCAACGGCGCCCTGACCGAGGCCGGGATGCTGCTCCGGGAACACGCCTCGCGGCTGCTGCGGCTGGCGGCGGAGGCCGAGGCGGCCGTCCGCGAGCTCCAGCAGGTCCGGCGCGGCCGGGTGGTAATCGGAGCCAACGAAGCGGCGGTCCACTCGCTGCTGCCGCTGCTCGAATCCTTCGCCGCCCAGCATCCGCAGGCCCGGGTGGAAGTCCGCCGCGTCCCGTCCCGCCAGATCGCCACCGAGCTGCTCGAGCGCAGCCTCGACTTCGGGGTATTGACGTTCCAGCCGCCGGACAAGGGCCTGCAGTCGATCTCGCTGGGGTCGGACGAGCTGGTGATGCTGGCAAGCCCGACCCACCGGCTGGCCGCGAAGAAGCGGGTCACCATCGAAGAGGTCGGCCGTGAAACCGTCATCGCCCACAACGACCCGTCGCCGGCGCGCGAGCGCGTGCTGCGGGTCTACGAACGCCGCCACGCCCCCATCAACATCCAGATTGCACTCCCCAGCCTCGACGGGATCAAGCGCGCGGTCGAGATGGGCATGGGCGTCGCGCTGCTCCCCCGCCGCTGCGCGCTCAGCGAAATCGCGCGCGGACAGCTGGTCGCCGTCAAGGTGCCGGAGCTCAGCTCGCCGCGGACGGTCCGCCTGATCTACCGCAAGTCAGGGGAGCTGAGCCACGCCGCCAGTGCGTTTTTGCAGATGATTAGGGTTTAAAGCGTACTTGTCGTGCCAAGGTGCCGGGGAGTCAAAGTGCCGGGGTGCCAAAGTGCCAGGGTGCTCAAAGTGCCGGGGTGCCGGGGTGCCAAGGTGCGCGCACCTTGGCGCCGTCTAGGACCAGTGGAGGTAGGGGAGGCGGGCGGCGGTGGCTTCGACGTCTTCGTAGCGGTCGAGGAGTAAGCCGGTCGCGTCCCAGGAGCCGTCCAGGAACGATTCGCGGGCGCCTGGAGGAAACGTCACCGGGAAGGTCTGGCCGGCGGCAGTGACGGTCATGGCGTCGAGGTCGACCGCCACCTCGACCGACGGATCACGTTCGACCGCTGCCATCAGCGCCTCGACGGTCTCAGGCCCTGCGGAGACGCACGGCAGGCCGAGCGCCACGGAATTGCCGAAGAAGATCTCGGAGAACGACTGGCCGACCACCGCCTTGATGCCGCTGCGGTAGATCGCCTGAGGCGCATGCTCGCGCGACGAGCCGCAGCCGAAGTTCGCGTTGACCAGCAGAACCGCGGCGCCGGCGTAGCGGGGGTTGCTGGTCGGATGCTGCCGGCCCTCCGCCTCGAGCTGGCTGCGGTCGTCTTCGAACAGATGCCGCTCGAGCCCCTCGAAGGTGATCGATCGCAGGAACCTCGCCGGGATGATCCGATCGGTATCGACGTTGTCGCCGCGGAGCGGCACCGCCCGGCCGGCGAGGCGGCGAATCCTTTCAATCGGCATCAACCGTCTCCCGCACGTCGACGACTTCGCCGGCAATCGCCGCCGCCGCGACCATCGCCGGACTCATCAGCAGCGTCCGCCCGGTCGGACTGCCCTGCCGCCCCTTGAAGTTGCGATTGGACGACGAGGCGCAGATCTCACGTCCTTCGAGCTTGTCGGGATTCATCGCCAGACACATCGAACAGCCGGCGCCGCGCCAGTCGAAGCCGGCGTCGATGAAGATCCGGTCCAGCCCCTCGCGCTCCGCCGCCAGCCGCACCGGCTGGGACCCCGGCACGACCAGCGCCCGGACGTGCGGCGCGACGTGATGGCCGCGGACAATCCGCGCCGCCTCGCGCAGATCCGACAGCCGCGCATTGGTGCACGAGCCGACGAAGGCGACGTCGATGCGAGTGCCGCTGATCCGGCCGCCGGCCTTGAAGCCCATGAAGTCGAGCGCCTCGCCGACGCCGGCTCGGTCTCCCCCTTCGCCGGTGCCGGGGGACGGCAGCGGCTCGTCGACGTACACCGACTGGCCCGGATTGATGCCCCACGTCACCGTCGGACGAATCGACGCCGCATCAATCGTCACGTCATCGTCGTACCCCGCGCCCGGGTCGGAGGCCATCGCCCCCCACCATCGGCAGGCGGCGTCGAACGCCTCGCCCTGCGGCGCGAACCGCCGCCCGCGCAGGTAGTCGAAGGTGACCTGGTCGGGATTGACGTAGCCGACCCGCGCGCCCCCTTCAATCGACATGTTGCAGATCGTCATCCGCTCGTCCATCGACATTCGCTCGATGGTGTCGCCGGCGTACTCGTAGGCGTAGCCGACGCCGCCGTTGACGCCAAGCCGGCGGATGATCTCGAGGATGACGTCTTTGGCGTAGACGCCGCGGGCCAGCCGGCCGGTGACGCGGATCCGCCGCACCTTGAGCGGGTCGAGCGCGATGCACTGCGACGCCAGCACGTCGCGCACCTGCGAGGTGCCGATGCCGAAGGCAATCGCGCCGAACGCGCCGTGCGTCGAGGTGTGGCTGTCGCCGCAGGCGATCGTCACGCCCGGCTGGGTCAGCCCGAGCTCCGGGCCGATGACATGGACGATGCCCTGCGCGCCGCTCGCCAGGTCGAACAGCCGCACGCCCGCCTCGCGGCAGTTGCGCTCGAGCGCCGACAGCATGTCTTCCGCCATCAGATCCCGGAACGGCCGGCGCTGGTCCTGAGTCGGGACGATGTGATCGACGGTGGCGATGGTCAGCTCGGGATGGCGGACCTTCCAGCCGCGCGCGCGCAGCATGTCGAAAGCCTGCGGGGTGGTGACCTCGTGAATCAGATGCAGGCCGATGAACAGCTGCGTCTGCCCGTTCGGCAGCCGCCGGACGGTGTGCGCGTCCCAGACCTTCTGCAGCAGAGTCGAAGCCATGAAGTGAAAATGTTACTACAGCGCGCGCCGCCGCGCCCGGGACGCGACGATCGAGGCGCTATAATGGACGTCCCCCATGGAATTCCTCGAAAAGCTGAATCCCGAGCAACGCGAAGCCGTGCTCCACCGCGACGGGCCGGTCCTGATCCTCGCCGGCGCCGGCTCGGGCAAGACGCGCGTCATCACCTACCGCATCGCCTATCTGATCGGCGACGGCCACGCCCAACCCGACGAGGTGCTCGCCGTCACCTTCACCAACAAGGCGTCGCAGGAAATGCGCGAGCGGGTCGAGGCGCTGATCGGCACCGCCGCCAGCCGCGTCTGGCTGTCGACCTTCCACTCGCTGTGCGCTCGCCTGCTCCGCCGCGAAGCGCCGAAGATCGGCCTGTCGCGCGACTTCGTCATCTACGACTCGTCGGACCAGGTCGCAGTCGTCAAGCAGGCCCAGCGCGAGCTCGGCATCGACGACAAGCTGGTGCCGCCGCGCGCCGCGCTGTCGCGGATCAGCCAGGCGAAGAACCGGATGGAAGGCCCCGAGAGTCTGCGCGGTGGGTGGAACATCCGCGACGAGCAGATCGCCAAGGTCTACGAGCGCTACCTCACCGCGCTCAAGGACGCCAACGCGCTCGACTTCGACGACCTCCTCCTCAAGACGGTCGAACTGTTCGAGACCTCGCCAGAGACGCGCGACTTCTACGCCCGCAAGTTCAAGTACGTGATGGTCGACGAGTACCAGGACACCAACCGTCCTCAGTACATGCTGATCCGCCGGCTCGCCGAGCTCCACCGCAACATCGCCGTCGTCGGCGACCCCGACCAGTCGATCTACAAGTGGCGCGGCGCCGACCTCCGCAACATCCTCGACTTCGAGCAGGACTTCGGCGAGGCCAAGGTCGTCCGGTTGGAGCAGAACTACCGCTCGACGCAGACGATTCTCGACGCCGCCACCGCGGTCATCGGCCAGAACCGCAACCGCAAGGAGAAGCGGCTGTGGACCGATCGCCAGGGGGGCGCCAAGATTCTCTACTACCGCGGCAACGACGAGCTCGAGGAGGCGGACTTCATCACCCGCTCGATCAAGCAGTACCGTGCCGAGGACGTCGACGCCCTGACCGCGATCCTCTACCGCACCAACGCGCAGTCGCGCGCGATTGAAGACGCGCTGATGCGCGACGGGATCCCGTACAAGATCATCGGCGGCGTCCGCTTCTACGAGCGCAAGGAAATCAAGGACGCGCTCGCCTACCTCAAGCTGATCATGAACCCGCACGACGATGTCAGCCTGCGGCGGGTCGTCAACGTGCCGGCCCGCGGCATCGGCAAGGGGGTGATGGAATCACTCCAGGCGATCTACCCCAACGCCGTCATCGCCGACGCGCCGCCGCTGCTCGCCGCCGGCCTTCAGGAGGTCTCGTCGGCACGGTCGCTATGGGCGAAGCTGGTCTACGCGGTCGGCGACGGCAAGCTCGCGCCGCGCGCCACCACCGCGCTCCGCACCTTCCGGGACCTCATCGCCGGCCTCGCCGAGATCGCCCGCCGCGAGCCGGTCGCGATCACGATGGGCAAGATGCTCGACCAGTCCGGTTACCTCGCCGACCTCCGCGAGGAGAACAGCGAGGAGGCCAACGAACGCATCGAGAACCTGATGGAGCTGGTCTCGGCGGCGCGCGAATACGAGACCCGCGAGCAGGAGCCGTCGCTCGGCGGCTTCGTCGACCGGCTGTCGCTGCTCTCCGAAGCGGACGAGGAATCCGGCACCCGCGAAGCCAAGGTCTGGATGATGACGATGCATGCGGCCAAGGGGCTGGAGTTCCCGCTGGTCATCATCGCCGGGCTGGAAGAAGGGCTGTTCCCGCACTCGCGCTCGGCGGAGAGCGAAGAGGAGCTCGAGGAAGAGCGCCGGCTCTGCTACGTCGGCATGACGCGGGCCGAGTCGCAGCTGATCCTGACCAGCGCGGCGCGGCGCCGGGTCTTCGGCGAGTACCAGGCGACCGACCCGTCGCGCTTCCTGGACGAGATCCCGGCGGCGCTGGTCGAGCGCATCGCGCCGGCCTACGCGTCGTCGCACCAGTCGGCGTTCAACCACGGCCACTACGAGTTCAGGACCAACCCGTACGGCCGCAAGGGCAAGGCGCCCGGCCGCGCGCGCGAGGGTGAAGCCGCCTACAAGTACGAGGAAGAAGATCAGTCCGGGGATGGACTGCGGTCGGGAATGCGGGTCCGGCACGCCCAGTTCGGCGTCGGGACGGTCGTTTCCGTCGAAGAGCACAACGACGATCTGAAGATCACCGTCCGCTTCAACCTGGTCGGCGTCAAGAAGCTGCTCGCCAAGTACGCCAAGCTCGAGCCGGTGTAGCGGCGCGCCGCCCGCTTACTCGGCGGGCGGCTCCGGCGGCGCCTCGGCCTCGACCGCCGCCTCGGCCTCCACTTCCTTCTCGGTGAGCTTCGCGATCGCGACGACCTCGTCGCCCTCTTCCATCCCGATCAGCCGGACCCCCTGGGTCGCGCGACCGATCGTCCGCACGCCGCCGGCGCGCATCCGCAGGATCATCCCCTGCTGGCTGATGATCATCAGCTCGTCGTCGTCTCGCACGTAGGCGATGCCGACGACCTTACCGTTGCGGTCCGAGGTCTGGATGTTGATAATGCCGACGCCGCCGCGCGACTGCAGCCGGTATTCGTCGAGCTCGGTGCGCTTGCCGTAGCCGTTCTGGGCCACGGTCAGCAGCGTGCCCCCCTCGCGGACGACTTCCATCGCGACCACCTGGTCATCGTCTCGCAGCGAGATGCCGCGGACGCCGTAGGCGGCGCGGCCCATCGGCCGGACGTCGGTCTCCTCGAAGCGGATTGCCATGCCGTCGCGGGTGCCGAGGAAGATCTGTTCGTGGCCGTCGGAGAGCTCGACGGCAATCACCGAGTCCCCTTTCTCGATGCCCATCGCCATGATGCCGCCGGCGCGCGGGTTGCGGAACAGCGACAGGTCGGTCTTCTTGAGGACCCCCTTGCAGCTGCCCATCACCACGAACTGCTGCCCCTCTTCCTCCGGGAACTCGCGGACGGTGAGCAGCGCGGCGATCTTTTCCCCTTCCTCCATCGAGACGAGTTTGGCGATCGCCTTGCCTTTGCCGCCGGCGCCGGCGTCCGGAATCTCGTGGACCTTCAGCCAGTTGGCGCGGCCGCGGTCCGAGAAGATCATCAGGTAGGCGTGCGTCGAGGCGACGAAGAGGTGGCTGACGAAGTCCTCCTCGCGGGTGCGCATGCCGATCCGCCCCTTGCCGCCG
>JANMWI010000117.1:0-61213 GCA_031393955.1 Acidobacteriota bacterium | reverse complement strand
GGCCGCCGGCGTCTGCGCCGCGGCCGGGGCCGGCGATGACGCTGCCGGCGTGGGTGCCTGCGCCAGGATGGCGGTGCCCGCCAGGAAGGACGCAGCCGCGAAGCAGACGACGCCGGAAAGAATCCGCATCAGGACCGCCCTCGGAAATTCGTGAATGGAAGATGACCGGCCGCCGGTAACGATACAACGGATCGGCGCGTCCGCCGAGCGCGGTGGTTTGCGCCCCGCCGCGCCGGCAGGTATGCTCCACCTCATCGCGTCGCACCTGACGCGCCGGAAATTCTTTCAATCACCACCTCAGGGGACAGCCGCATGGCACTCGACCTGTCGCTCTCGCGCCGATCGTTCCTGGTCCTCGCCGGTGCGCTGCCGTTTGCGCTCCGGGCGAACGCCGCCGCCAAAGTGCCGGTCGGCGTCGAGCTCTACACAGTGCGCGATCAGCTGACCCGGGACCTGCCCGCGACCGTCACCGCGGTCGCGAAGATGGGCTACGAAGTCGTCGAGTTCTACTCGCCGTATTTCGAGTGGACCCCCGAGAAGGCAAAGGAGGTCCGCAAGCTGCTCGACGACCTCGGCGTTAAGTGCCGCTCTACCCATAACTCCGCCACCGCAATCGCCCCCGAGAATATTTCGAAAGCCGTCGAGCTCAATCAGATCATCGGCAGCCAGTACGTGATTGTCGCCAGCGCCGGACGCATCACCGGCATCGACGGCTGGAAGGGTCTCGGCGATCGTCTGAGCGCCGCGGCCGACAAACTGAAGTCTTCCGGGATGGCGACCGGGTATCACAACCATCAGACCGAATGGATGCCGGTCGAGGGGCAGCGGCCGATGGACGTCCTCGCGGCGTCGACGACGAAGGACGTCGTCCTGCAGCTCGACGTCGGGACCTGCATCGAAGCCGGCTCGGACCCGGTCGCATGGATCACGAGCCATCCCGGGCGGATCAAGAGCGTGCACTGCAAGGACTGGGCGCCCGGCGAAGGGCGCGGCTACAGCGTGCTCTTTGGCGAAGGGGTCGCGCCGTGGCAGAAGATTTTCGCGGCCGCGGAGTCGGTCGGCGGCGTCGAGTACTACCTCATCGAGCAGGAGGAAGGTCCGGCGGCCGAACAGCTGCAGCGCGCCGAGCGGTGCCTGGCGAACTACCGCAAGCTGCGCGCCTGAGCCGCACGGAGAAGGTGATCATGCGCCAGTTGACCCGGCGGGATTTTCTCGAGCGCGCCGCGGCGGTAGCGGCTGTTGCGGCCATTCCCGGCCGGTCGGCCGCGGCCCTGCAAGGTCGCGATGCCGGGCAGGTCTACATCTCGCTCAACGGATCCGTCGCCCGCGGCGTCGGCTGGCCCGATCTGGCCCGACTGGCGGCCCGCACCGGCTTTGGCGGCGTCGACTGGAGCCTTGGGCCCGCGAAGACGGCCGGCGTCGAGGCCACCAAGGCGCTCTTTGCCGAGCTCAAGATCCGGCCGAGCATCGTCAACCTGCCGATCGCGCGGCCGCTGCCGTTTGGCGGCGACCAGGCCGCTTTCACCCAGGCCCTGACCGCGCTGGCGGACGATGCCGCGTTCACGTCGGCGATTGGCTGCGACCGGATGATGCTGGTGCTGTCGCCAACCGGGCCGGTGCCGAAAGCTGAACACCGCAAAGTCGTCCGGGACCGGCTGGCGGCGATCGCGGACGTCCTGCAGCGATCCAACCTCCGCCTCGGCCTCGAGTTCCTGGGCGTGCAGTCGTTTCGTGCCGGCCGCGAGGGCGGCCCGCCGCCGAACCCGTTCATCTGGACGCTGCCGGAAACCGTCGAACTCGCGAAAGACAGTGGCCCGAACATCGGCGTCATTCTCGACGTCTGGCACTGGCACCACTCGGGCGGAACGGTCGCCGACATTCTCGCCGCCCCGGCGCCGCGCATCATTCACGTCCATCTGTCGGACGCGAAGGCGCAGCCGGCCGAGGAGGTGCGCGATAACCAGCGCCTGATGCCAGGCGAGGGAATTATCGACGTCACCGGCTTTCTGCAGGCGCTGAAGAAGATCGGCTATGCCGGCGGCATCAGCCCGGAACCGCTCGGCCGCGTGCCCGCCGAGATGACGCCGGAGGACGGCGCCCGTCTGGCACTCGACACGACCAAGGCCGCGCTGGCCAAGGCCGGTCTCGCGATCTGATCGCTTAGAGGCCGCTGCGCTTCAGCGCGTAGGCGATCGCCTCGGTCGGCGCCGGATAGCTCGTCAGCGCCGTGTTGCCGCGGTAATCGATATCGCGGATGCCGATCTCGCTGGTGTAGAAGGCATCGACCGTCATGCGCCGCGCCATGCTGAAGAACTGAATGCCCGGATCGAGCTCGGGCGACCCGTTCCGGCGGTACGCAATCCGATCGAGCAGTGCCGTCTGATCTCCCTCCGGCGCGGACACGAAGTCCGCCGCGCCGCGTTCCTTCATCGCCGCATCCAGCCACGCCAGGCCGGTCGTGTAGATCGTCTTCAGCTGATCGTTCGCGCTCGTCAGCATGTCGATCCAGGCGGCGCAGCCGGCGGCGACGGCGCCAGGCGCGCCGTTCTCGACCGGGATGATCAGGTCGGTCAACCGCTCGAGCGTCCGGTAGTCGTGCGGCGACAGGCCCTTCGGCGTGTAGGCGGCGCCGGCGGCGGCCTGCGCGGCCATCTGATGCACTTCCTGGGCGGCGGCGCGGTCAACGATGCCGGCGACGCCGAGCGTGAGGGCGAGCCGGCGCAGCGCGTCGCGGCGGGTGATGTCAGACATTGGCCTTCCTCAGTTCATCCGCCAGATATTCGGCTGTCCGCCACGCGAGCGCGACGATGGTGTGGGTCGGGTTCTTGTCCGCGTTGCTGACGAACGGCGCCGCATCGGCGACGAACAGGTTCCTGACGTCGTGGGCCTGGCAGTACTTGTTGAGGACGCTGGTCTGCGGGTCGTCGCCCATCCGCACCGTCCCAACCTCGTGGATGATGGCGCCGCCCCGTGAGATCGGCGGACGCCCGGGCGCCGCGGCCTGCCCCATCGGCTGGCCGGTGCTGGTTGGCTGACCGGCGGGGGCGTTCGTCTGGCCGGTCTGCGGCCCCGCTTGTCCGGTCTGCGGCGCCTGCTGGCCGCGCTGCGGCCCGAGGCCGGTCGTCGGCTGACCGGCGCCGCCGCCGCGCGCCGACGTCGGCGCGATCCGGCCGCCTATCGATTCGAGGATGGCGCGGAAGGTGTCCTGCATGTGGCGGACCTGGTTCAGCTCGTGGTCGCTCCAGCCCCAGTGGAAGCGCAGCACCGGGATGCCCCACTGGTCCTTGACCTCGGGGTCGATCTCGCAGAACGACTGTTCGTTCGGGATCATCTCGCCGCGGCCGGACAGGCCGATCGACGTGCCGTAGTCGTCGCGAATCGCCTGCTTCATACGCACGCCGTAGCCTTCGGCGCGGTTGACCGGCCCCGTGAAGGAGCCGATTCCCGGCATGCCGTAGCCGCCGCCGACCTCGATGTGGTACCCGCGCGGGAAGTTCAGGTTCTTGTGCTTGTCCCACAGCCACCACGGCACGTAGAGGTGCGAGCCGTAGCCGTCGGAGTTGTAGCGCGGCATGCCGGACAGCGCCGGCACCTGCGCCGAAAGGCTCGAGCCGACGGTGTCCATCAGATAGCGGCCGACCTTGCCGGATGAATTCGCGAGCCCCTGCGGGTGACGCGGCGACTTCGAGTTGAGCAGCAGGCGGGCCGACTCGCAGGCGCTGGCCGCCAGCACCACCGTACGGCAGCGCACCTGCTTCTCCGTGCCGGTCGTCTTGTCGATGTACGAGACCCGGTTGACCTTGCCGGTGTCATCGGTCAGCAGCTCCCGCGCCATGGCGTTGGCGATGACCTCGACGCGCCCGGTCTGCATGGCGGGGAAGATCTGCACGTAGCTGGCGGCGTAGTTCGACGCCGTCTTGCAGCCGCGCCCGCACTGGCCGCAGTAGTGGCACGGCGGCCGGCCGTTGCGGGCGATCGTCGTCACCGACTGCCGGGCGTTGACGGCGCGGATGCCAAGCTTCGCGCAGGCGCGCTGGACCAGCGTGTCGTGGGCGCGCAGCGCCGCCGGCGGATTAAAGATGCCGTCGGGCGCGCTGCGGATGCCTTCGGCGGCGCCGGTGACGCCGATGAAGCGCTCGGCCTTGTCGTAGTAAGGGGCGATGTCCTCGTAGCTGATCGGCCAGTCCCAGCCGAGGCCGTCGGTCGTGCGCGGCTTGAAGTCGTAGTCGGCCATGCGCAGGGTGACGCGGCCGTAGTGGTTCGTCCGTCCGCCGAGGATCCGCGACCGGAACCAGGAGAAGTCGCTTCCTGGCGCGACGGTGTAGGGCTCCCCTTCGAGCTGCGCGCCGCCGTAGGTCGCGCTGTAGGTGAAGCCTGTCCGGCCGCCGGTGTAGGCCTCACCGTGCGGCCCGGCGCCGCGGTTCGGCGCCTGATATGGCCACATGTGCTCCTTGAGGTCGGCCGGATCGAGCATCGGCCCGGCCTCGAGCAGCAGCACCGACACTCCGAGGTCGACCAGCACCTTCGTCATCGTCCCGCCGCCCGCGCCCGAGCCGATCACGACGACGTCGTGGATGGCCGAGCTGTTCGTGACCTGCACCATCTGCCTCCGTGCGCACCAGCCGGCGCGCTCAGACGTTCATTGCCTTGAGCGCCGCCACGCTCTGCCGCGTCAGCTCCATGTTCTGCTCGACGAAATAGTTCTTCACGCCGCCGGTCCGCGCCGCCGCGAAGGTCTTCTGCCAGTCGATGTCCCCCTTGCCGACCGGCACCTGGACCGGCGCGGCGTTGCGGCCGGCGGCGGCCGCGGCGGTTGCCTTGAGGTCGACATCCTGGATGTGCATCGAGATGAAGCGGCCGGGATATTTCGTGAAGTAGTCGGCGGCGACGAAGCCGTTCGAGATGGTCGACATCTGGAACTGGAACTTGACCAGCTTCGGATCGAGCAGATCGAACAGCAGGTCGTAGGTGCGCTTGCCCTCGACCATTGAGCTCTCGAAGCCTTCGTTGTGCAGGCCCTGCTGCATGCCGGCGCTGGCCGCCACCGCCGCGATGCGGTTGTACTCCTCGGCCGCCTTCTTCACCTGATCCATCGTCGGGGTCGCGCCGCCATTGCCGTCGCCGAGACTGGCGACGAGCATCTGGGTGATGCCGACGTCCTTGGCCCAGGCGATGCTTTCCGCCTGCCGGGTCCGCAGTTCCTTGAGCTGGAAATGCGAGCTCTCGGCGCGCATGCCGTGGTCGGCAAGGATCCGCTTGACCTGTTTGCCGTCCTTGAGCGGGGCGAACTCGGGTCCGTAGCCGAGCGGCGAGCAGAGCTCGAGCCGGGTGACCCCGAGGTCGGCGAGCGTCTTGACGACCGCCGGAAAGTCGTGGAGCTCGAAGCGGTGGGGCCAGGTCTGGCTGCCGATCGGCAGCCCCAGCGGATTCGCGCCGAGCCGGACGCCGGAGGCGCCAGCGAGGCCGGCCAGCGCCGTCGTCGCTGCGGCGTGCTTCAGGAAGTCGCGTCGGTTCAGTGGGGTCACGGGATGCCTTTCGCTGCGGGTTAGGGTTTCATGCCTGGACGCGGGAAGCGGGGAGCGGGGAGCTCGAAGCGGCGAACTGTTTCACCCGCGTCGCCTGATTCTCGGCCTGAATGCCGATCTCGAGCGCCAGGAAGACGCGCTCCTGGTTGTCGGCGGTGGCGGTGCGGTTGAGGACGTCGTCGACGAGCCGCTCGCCGTAGGTCAGCGGGACGTCGCCGGTGTCGACGTGGCGAGCTTCCTTGTGATCGACGACGAAGAGGTGGCCCGCGCCGGGGCGGCCGGCGATGTCGATGTTCTTGCGCAGCTCCATGTAGCCTTCGGTGCCGAGCACCGTGAGGCGGGCGTCGCCGAACGTCTGGATGCCGCGCGGCGTGAACCAGTCGACCCGGGTGTAGCCGAGGCCGCGGTCGCCGCGCAGCATGACGTCGCCGAAGTCCTCGAGGCCGGGGTACTGGGGATGCCCGAGATTGCCGACCTGCGACGCGACCACCTCGACCTGGCGGGAGCCGGTCAGGAACAGGAACGTGTCGATGTTGTGCGACGCCAAGTCGCAGAGGATGCCGCCGTACTGCTCGCGGACGAAGAACCACGGCGGCCGCGTCTCCGGGGACATCCGGTGCGGCGCCATGCCGATGATCTGGAGGACGCGGCCAATCGCACCGTCGGTGATCAGGGCGCCCGCCTTCTGGATGACCTGGCTCTCGTGGCGCTCGATCAACACCGTGAAGAACCGCTTCGTCTCGGCGTGGGCCTTGCGCAGCGCCGCCACCTGCTCGAGCGACGTCGCGGCGGGCTTGTCGGACATGAAGTCCTTGCCGTGGCGCATCGCTTCGACGCCAAGCGGCGCGCGCTCGTTGGGAATCGCGGCGCTCAGGATCAGCTGAATCGAGGGGTCTTCGAGGATTTCCCGCGCGCTGCCGGCCTGCTTCGCCTCAGGAAAGCGCTTGGCGAAGGCGGCCGCCAGATCGGGCTCCTTCGCGAAGAACGCGGCCAGCGTGCCGCCGCCGCGGCGCACCGTCTCGACCTGGCCGTTGATGTGGCTGTGATTGAGGCCGATGACGCCGAACCGGATGCGATTCTGGCGCGGCGCGGCCGGCGCCGCCTGCGCGGCCAGGCGCGCGCGGGATCCGGTGACGGCGAGCGCGGTGCCGGCGAGCGAGATGTTGAGGAAATCGCGGCGGCTGGTCTTCATCAGGCCTGCGGTTGTACCGCCGCAGGGAGGGTGGTGTCAACGACCGATCAGGCCCGTCCGGCAAACTCCCGGGTTTCGGTGTGAACCTTGACCTTTTCCCCCTCTTTGATGAACAGCGGCACGCGAATCTCGAGCCCGGTCTCGAGCGTCGCCGCCTTGGTGACACTGCCGCTGGCGGTATCGCCGCGGGTGCCCGGCTCGGTGTACTTGACCGCCAGCTCGACAATCGTCGGCAGCTCGAGGCCGATCGGGTTGCCGTTGTACTTGTTGATCTGGACCGCGACGTTGTCGACGAGCAGTTCGGCCGCGTCGCCAACCATGTCGGTGCCGAGCGTCAGGGTGTCGAAGTTCTCCTGATCCATGAAGTGGTAGCCCTGGCCGTCGGCGTAGAGGAAGGTCGCCGGCACGACTTCGAGATCCGGCTCGCGGAACTTTTCGCCGGCCTTGAAGGTCTTGTCGAACACCGCGCGGGTCAGCAGGTTGCGCATCTTGAGACGGACGAGGGTCTGTCCGCCCCGGGCGGTCGGCTTGGAGACCTCGACGTCGATGCAGTGGTAGGGCGCGTTCTCGAATTCAAAGAACATCTTACGCTTGATGGAGATTGCTTCGATCAGGCTGGCCATGCGCTCCTCGTTATCCCGGTCCCCGGCCGCGCCAGGGCGTCCGCGGGACGCTCGGGGACGAGCATACTAAGCCGCGGCAGGGAAGCAAAGAGCGGCGGAGCCGCGGCGGATTACGCGCTCAGGTTGCGGCGGGGGTCGCGCGACGAGGACCAGCTGGCGGCCGCCGCGGCGCCGAAGACGAGCAGGTTGGCGACGATGACCGGGTAGGCGCTGACGAGCACGCCGTAGCCGATCCACATCAGCGCCGCCACCATCTGGACGAGACGGAGCGTGTCGGCGCGCTTGAAGAGGTAGGAGGAGGTGAAGACACCGGTGGCGATCCAGCCGATCCAGTTGGACATTGCTGCTGTTCTCTCTTGAAAAGTGGCAGGAGACGCGGTCAGGCGACCGAGACGTCGCCTTCAGCCGTGTGCGGCTCGCCGATCGTCAGCCAGTCCGTCCGGACGCGCTCCCACTCGCGCACCGGCAGGCCGAACGACTCGAACACCGCGCGGATCGCCGCCGACCGCCAGCCAATCCGGCGGAGCATCGGCACCAGCACGCTGAGCGCGCTGTCGCTGAGGACCGTCCGCTGCGCGATCCGCGACAGCAGCTGATTCTCGGAGACCGCAATCGTGAAGCCGTCCCGGTTGTTGACGTGGAGCATGACGTGCACGTCCGAGCTGCCGTCGCCGACATAGACCGTGCGCTCCGGATTGACGCCGAGCTGCCGCTCGAGCCCCTCTAGGACGGCAACCTTGCCGTAGCCGGCCGGCACCTGCCGCACCGAGCGAATCTCTCCCGACCCTTCGTCGTAATCGAACTCGGTGCCGAAAATACGGCTGGCCGGGACAATCCCTTCGAGAGCGGACTCGATCACCTCACGCGGCGCGGCGGAGATCACGTGGAAGTTGAACTGGTAGCCCTCGATGCCGTGGGCCAGAAAATCCACCAGCTCGGGAATGTGGTTCTTCAGCCGGACGCCCTTGCCGGCCTCGACGAGATGCTCGCGCCGGACCCCGCGGAATTCCGGGTCGTGGCGGATCAGATACGCCAGCTCGCCCCCTTGGTGGACGAGGTTGCTGCCGCGCAGGCCGCTGACCTTGTCCTCGAAACCCGGGACGCCAAGGATTTCGCTGAGCACCGTGCCCGAATCGTTGAAGCTGAGCGTCTGGTCGAAGTCCGAAGCCACCAGGAAGCGCCGGGGGGACTCGGGGGGATGCATGATACCCATGCTTAAAATGATATATCAGCTTTGGGCGTAAGTCAACAGCACAGCGGCCGGCAATTGGTGGGCGACGCAAACTTAGATATCTGTACAAAATAGAACAAAACTTGTCAGTACTTCGCAAATGGCTCGACATTTCTGTAGCCGAAGTGACTCAAATGTTATAGCATCTTTACATGTCAGGAGAGATCGCCACCCACCTCCCGAAATACAAGCAGGTCTACAACTCACTCCGCGAGGAGATTGCCGGGGGCGGCCTGTCGGCCGGCCACCGGCTGCCGAGCGAATCGGATTTGGTCAAGGCGTTTGGCGCGTCGCGGATCACGGTCGGTCGGGCGTTGCGCGACCTGCAGCAGGAAGGGCTGATCGAGCGGCGCGCCGGCTCCGGCACATACGTCAAGCGGTGTGTCCCGAAGCAGCTGAAAGGACTCACCTTCGGTCTGCTGTTGCCCGACCTGGGGGAAACGGAGATCCTCGAGCCGATCGCGCGCAGCCTGACCGCGGGCCCCGCCGCCCGCGACCACGCCTTTCTCTCCGGCGGCGGGTTTCCCGATCTGACCCCCGTCGAAAAAGAGCAGGCCGGCTGGGACCGCTGCCGTCAGCACATCGATCGCCGCGTCTCAGGGGTCTTCTTCGCGCCGCTCGAGCTGACGCCGCACAAGGATCTCGTCAACGCGCGGATCACCGCCGCGCTCCGCGCCGCCGGCATTCCGGTGGTTCTGATCGATCGGCCGGTCGTCCCGTACGGCCGGCACGAGGCCCACGATCTGGTCGGGATCGACAACCGCCGCGCCGGCTATCAGATCACGGATCACCTGCTCGACCACGGCGCCCGCCGGCTGGCCTTCGTCAGCCTGGCGAACGCCGCCGCGACCGTTGACGCGCGCCGCGCCGGCTACCGGGAGGCGCTCCACCAGCACGGCGCTGTCGTCGATGCCGCTCTCGCGCTGGCGATCGAGCCCGGCGATACCGGCGCGATCGCCGCGCTGATGCGCGATCAGCGTCCGGAGGGCATCGTCTGCGCCAACGACCGCACCGCCGGGCTGGTCATGCACGCCCTGCTCGGCCTTGGCTACGCGGTTCCCGGTACTGTCCGCATCGTCGGCATCGACGACCTCCAGTACGCGACCCTGCTGCCGGTGCCGCTGACGACGCTGCGGCAGCCGTGCCGCGAGATCGGGGTGGCGGCGATGGCGGCGATGCTCGAGCGGATCGCCCGCCCGGCGCTGCCGGCGCGCGACATCCTGCTCCACACCCCGCTCATCGTCCGGCAGTCCTGTGGCGCGCATCCGGCGGCGCCGTCTCTCGATCAATAAACGTCCGATAAACGTCACGAGGTCCGATCCACCATGTTTGGATTCTTTTCGAGTCGTCTCGGCTGCCTTGGGTCCCTGGCGGTGTCGATTGCCGGCACCGTTCTCCTGACGCTGCTGCTGCGCGGCTGCCACGGTTCCGGCTGGTAGGCGCGTCGTACGCTACGATGTCGCTGCCTTGAGAGGGGAGCGTTCATGTTCGTTCACGCCGTGTACTTCTGGGGTCAGCCCGACCTCACCGATGCCGACCGGGCCGAGTGGCGGCGCGGGCTGCAGCGCCTGCCGGGGATTGAAACCGTCCAGCAGGGCTTCGTCGGCGTTCCCGCCACCACCCACCGCGACGTGGTCGAAAACACCTATACCTACGCGCTGGTCCTGATCTTCAAGGACAAGGACGCGCACGACCGCTACCAGGTCCACCTGACCCATCTTGCCTTCGTGGAAACCTGCGCGAAGTTCTGGCGCAAGGTCATCGTCCACGACTCCGTGCCGGCCTGACCTCGCATCCGGATACAGGGAGTCGATTCATGCTGCGACGCTGCGTCCTGTTCGTCCTCCTCGCCGCGACCGGGTCAGCCCTGCACAGCGCTCCGGCCGCGCCCGGGATGACTCCCGGCAGCCGGGTGCTGCTCGACGCCCACAACTGCTACCCCTATGACGGCCGCTGGCCGGATCGCATCGACCGTGCGCTCGGCACCGGCACGCCGCTGGCGGTCGAACAGGATCTCTTCTGGTTCGTCGATCCGCAGACCGGCGCCGGCCGGTCGCTCGTCACGCACGGCGCGCCCTACACCGGGACGGAGCCGACGATGAAGGCGTATTTCTTCGAGCGGATCCGCCCGCTCGTCGAGCAGGCGCTCCGCGACAACCGCCGCGACCAGTGGCCGATCGTCACGCTGAATCTCGACTTCAAGAGCGACGAGGCGGCGCATCATGACGCCGTCTGGGCGCTGCTTGGCGAATACGAATCGTGGCTGAGCACGGCGCCGCGCACCGCCTTGGCCGCTGATCTGCCGGAGATCACGCCGGGTCCGCTGCTTGTGCTGACCGGCGAGCAGGACGAGCAGGAGCGTGACTTTTACGAGCGGGTGCCGGTTGGCGGGAAGCTGCGGCTGTTCGGCGCGGTCCACCGGAGCCCGCAAGGCGGGCTCGGCGCGAAGACGAACTACCGCCGCTGGTCGAACAACCCGTGGTCGGTGGTCGAACCCGAAGGGCAGCCCAAGGCGGGGGCGTGGACGCCGGAGGACGCGGCGCGGCTCGCGGCCGCGGTGCGGGCGGCACATGACGGGGGCCTGTGGATCCGCTTCTACACGCTCGACGGGCTCGATCCGGCCGACACCTCGGGGGGCTGGTCGCCGACCTACAACTTCGGCTCGCTCGAGGCGGTCCGCGAGCGCTGGCTGGCGGTCATCAAGGCGGGCGTCGACTTCGTGGCGGTGGATCAGTACGAGGAGTTCAGCCGGACGCTGCACGCCGCGCCGGCGCCCTAGGTCTGGCCGGCTTGTCCGGCGTCGGCCAACTGTCCGGTCGCGATGCGGAGCCGCGCCACGATCTCGGCCGGCACCGGCAGCGCCTTGAGGCCGCCGTCAACCTTCCGGGCGCGAACCGCGGTCAGGCTGCCTGACGCGATCGGAGTCTCCTGCCGGGTCAGGGTGAACCCGTAGCGAATCGTCCGCGGCGAGACGGCGCTCACCTCGACGGCAATCTCGACCTCGTCATCGAACCGCAGCGGGTTCTTGAAGTCGAACGTGGCCGACACCCGCGGCCATCCCGCCTCGTCCGTTCCCTGAATCACCGGCAGCCCGGCGGCGCGCCAGAGGGCGTGCTCGGCTTCCTCGATATAGCGGAAGTACATGCTGAAATGGACGATGCCGACCATGTCCGTGTCGGAGAATTGCACGCGGCGGGTGTAGTGGAACGCCATCAGCGGACAGCGTATCGTACCGCGCGGCGCCGGCCGCGCCGGCCGTCCGCACCCGCCCGGCGCCGCCCGGCCTCTCGGAGGGACCCGCTATAATGATCGTTTGCAGCCCATGGACACCAACCTTCCGGACGTGACGCCCGACGTCGCCCGCGAGCCCGCCGCCGCCACCGACTTCATTCGCACGCTGATTGCGGAGGACGTCAAGGCCGGACCGGGCGGCGGCCGGGTCGTGACGCGCTTTCCGCCGGAGCCGAACGGCTATCTGCACATCGGCCATGCCAAGTCGATCTGCCTCAATTTCGGCGTCGCGGCGGAGTTCGGCGGCACCTGCAACCTCCGCTTCGACGACACCAACCCGACCAAGGAAGACGTCGAGTACGCCGACGCGATTCGCGACGATGTCCGCTGGCTCGGCTTCGAGTGGCACGGCGAGGCCCGCTACGCGTCGGACTACTTCGAGACGCTCTACGGCTACGCGGTGCACCTGATTTCCACCGGCCATGCCTACGTCGACAGCCAGAGCGCCGACGAGATCCGCCAGCGGCGCGGCACGCTCACCGAGCCGGGCGAGGACAGCCCGTGGCGGGGCCGGCCGATCGAGGAATCGCTCGAACTGTTCGCAGAGATGCGGGCCGGCGCCTTCGCGGACGGTGCCCACGTGCTGCGGGCGCGGATCGACATGGCGTCGCCGAATCTCAACCTGCGCGACCCGGTGCTCTACCGCATCCGCCGCGCCCACCATTACCGGACCGGGGACGGCTGGTGCATCTACCCGATGTACGACTTCGCCCATCCGCCGTCCGATGCGCTCGAACTGGTCACCCACTCGCTCTGCACGCTGGAGTTCGAGGATCATCGCCCGCTCTATGACTGGCTGATCGCCCACCTGCCGGTGCCGGCGCGGCCGCGGCAGATTGAGTTCGCGCGGCTGAACCTGACCTACACGGTGATGAGCAAGCGCAAGCTGCTGCAGCTCGTGCAGGAGCGGCGGGTCAACGGCTGGGACGATCCGCGCATGCCGACGATCGTCGGGATGCGGCGGCGGGGCTACACCCCGCAGGCGATCCGGGCGTTCTGCGATCGCATCGGCGTCGCCAAGCGCGAGAGCACCGTCGACGTCGCGCTGCTCGAGCACGCCGTCCGCGAGGACCTCAACCGCAGCTCGACCCGCGTCATGGGCGTGCTCCATCCGATCCGGCTGGTGATCGAGAACTACCCGGCGGATCAGACCGAAACCTTCGAGGTCGCCACCAATCCCGAGGTCCCGTCCGCCGGCACCCGCACGGTGCCGTTCGGGCGTGAGCTGTACATCGAGCGCGACGACTTCCGCGAGGATCCGCCGAAGAAGTTCTTCCGGCTCGCGCCGGGGCGCGAAGTGCGGCTGCGCGGCGCTTACTTCGTCACCTGCACGGGCGTCGTCAGGGATGCCGCCGGCGAGATCGTCGAGCTGCGCGGCACCTACGATCCGGCGACCCGCGGCGGCGACGCGCAGGACGGCCGGAAGGTCAAGGCGACGCTGCACTGGGTGGCGGCGGCGCACGCGCTGGAGGTTGAAGTCCGGCTCTACGACCGGCTGTTCAAGAGCGAGTCCCCCGGGGCTGCCGGCGACTTTGTCGCCGATCTCAATCCCGCGTCGCTCGAGGTCCTGCCTCGGGCGCGGCTCGAGCCGAGCGTCGCCGGAGCGGCGCCGGGGACTCGATATCAATTCGAGCGGCTTGGATATTTCGCGGTCGATCCCGACTCGACGGCCGGGAAACTGGTGTTCAACCGCACCGTCACGCTCAAGGATGCGTGGGGGCGGATCGAGCAGCGGGGCTAGCGGCCTCACCGGCGACCGCTTCGAGCTGGGTGATCCGCTCACGCAGCGACAGCGCGAACGCGCCGGCTTCCTCGTCGCTGGCGCCGCTGGCCTCGAGCATCTGCCGCAGCTGACGATCGGTGATGCGGCCGAGAGAGCGCATCAGCCAGGCGACATCGGACGGGCTGATGCCGGTCGAGACGTCGGCGGTGCGCTGGCCGGTGTAGCCGAAGGCCACCTCGCCGCCGTCGCTGGCGGTGACGAACTGCGGCGTCTGCGCGGCGAAGCCGTCCGGATCCCAGCGGCCCCGGGTCACGATATTGTTCCCCCAGCGTCCCATCGAGCCTCCCCAGTCGGTGATCAGGTAGCGGGCTTCGTGCCGCCATCGCGAGATGCGGTGCTCGAAGATGGCGGTGTTCGAGCCGCGGGCGACATCGCGCCGATCCTTGGTGTCCCAGTTCGAAATCAGCATCATCAGGATCTTCAAACCGTGGAGCTGCGCGGTGCCCAGGAACGGATTGTCGTTCCACGCCCAGCTGTGCTCTTCGAACATCTTCCGCACGTTTCGATCCTCGAGCTCGAATCGCGCCTCGACGAATCGACACTGCTCGTCGATGCACGTCCGCGCGCGCTGAAGTGTCCCGGCGCCCTCGATCGTGCCGTGCGGCACGAAATAGGTGGTCTCGGCGAAATAGCCGCACGCCCACGCGATCCGGACCGCGACGTTCTCAGAGCGCACCTCGTTGCCCCATTTCACCCGCCACAGCCGGCCGCGCGCGTCGGTCACCGAGACACAGGGCTGCGAGCCGCTGGTGTGCTCCTCGACGAACCGGAACGGCGGCATCGGTGCGCCGTCCGGGCCGCCCGGGCCGGCGGTCACGTCGAGCCCTTCGACGGCTCCAGGATCGCGCCAGATGACGTGGCGTGTCGCGCGCAGCCGCCGCGGACCGGCGCGGCGGATGCGGTACGCGCCCCGCGCCAGCCACACCAGGCGCACGCACGCCGCGACCAGCAGCGTGCCGCCGGCCGCGATCGCGGCATAGAGCAAAAGTGCGGACAGCTTCATCTCGACCGCGCGGTCGCCTCCTCAGGCGCCGCCTCGCAAGAGCAATGCCGTGGCGCGAGACCGCCGCCCGACCAGCTCGACGGCACCGGGGGCTTCCACCGCGCGCGCCGGTCCCGTAAACTCCGGGAGGCTGCATGAAGATTGCGACGTGGAACGTCAACGGGATTCGGGCGCGGCAGGCGCAGCTGCAGGAGTGGCTCGATCGCGAGGCCCCGGACGTCGTCTGCCTTCAGGAGCTCAAGGCCTCGCCCGATCAACTGCCGGCGTGGCTGTGCGACCTCGAAGGCTACTGGTGCTACTGGCACGGAGGAAAAGGATACTCGGGGGTCGGTCTTCACGTCAGCCGGCGGGTCGCACCCGAGCGTCCTGAGTTCGTCCATCCGGCCTTCGATTTCGAGCACCGCATCGTCCTGGTCCGCCTGCCCGCGGTGACGGTCGTATCGGTCTACGTGCCGAACGGCGGCAAGGACTTCGCGGCGAAGCTGCGGTTCCTCGACGCCCTGGAACAGTTTGCGGCGGAGGCGCGAGCCGAGGGGCGCCCGCTCGTCATCGGCGGCGACCTCAACATCGCCAGGACCGAGATGGACGTCCACCCGAAGGAGCGGAAGCCGGCATCGATCGGCCAGCTGCCCGAGGAGCGCGCGCAGCTCGAGCGGCTCATCGCGCATGGACTCGTCGACGTCGGCCGTGCTCTGGAGCCGGACAACGACCAACTGTTCACCTGGTGGGCGCCGTGGCGCAATATGCGGCAACGGAACATCGGCTGGCGCCTCGACTACCTCCTCGCCAGCGCCTCGCTGTTCGACCGGGTCCGCGGCTGCACCGTTCAGCGCGAGTTCGGCACGAGCGACCACGCCCCGGTCATCGCCGAGTTCGACATCGGCTGACACGCGTCATTCGCTCCACAGTTCGCTGAGGCGGACGATGACCTCGACGGCACGATCCATGTCCTGAGCCGACACCCATTCGAGCCGCGAGTGGAAGTTGTGTTCGCCGGCGAACAGATTCGGCGTCGGCAGTCCCATGAACGACAACCGCGAGCCGTCGGTCCCGCCGCGAATCGGGCGCTCGACCGGCACCAGCCCGGCGCGGCGGATCGCCTCCCGCGCGCGATCGACGACGTCGGGATGCCGTTCGAGGACCTCGCGCATGTTGCGGTAGGACTGTTCGACGGCGAGGTCGAAGGTCGCTCCCGGGAACGCCGCGGCCGCGTCCGCCGCGGCTGCCGCGACCAGCGCCTCCTTCGCGGCCAGCGCCGCGGTGTCGAAGTCGCGGACCAGCACCTTGACGGACGTGCGGTCGACGCCCGCCTCAACCTGGTAAGGATGCAGGTAGCCCTCTAACCCGTCGGTCGTCTCGGGTGACATCGCGCCGCGCGGCAGCCGGGTGATGAAGTCGGCCGCCACCCGGACGGCGTTGATCATCCGGCCTTTCGCGTAGCCGGGATGGGTATTGAAGCCGCTGAATGTCACCGTCACCGCATCGGCGGAGAAGCTCTCGTATTCCAGCTCCCCGACGCTGCCGCCGTCGAGCGTATAGGCGCACACCGCGCCGAAGCGGGCGACGTCGAAGTGATCGGCGCCGCGCCCGACCTCCTCGTCCGGCGTGAAGCCGATCCGGACGGGGCCGTGCGGAATCTCGGGATGCGCGACCAAGTACTCCGCCGCCGCCATGATTGCCGCCACGCCGGCCTTGTCGTCCGCGCCAAGCAGCGTCAGGCCCGAGGCGGTGACGATGTCGTGGCCGAGCTGCGCCGCGAGCGCGGGATCGTCCGCCGCCCGCAGCACCAGCGACGGGTCGTCCGGCAGCACGAGGTCGCGGCCGTCGTAGCCGCGATGGACGATCGGCCGGACGTCGCGCCCGGGCATTTCGGGCGACGTATCGACGTGCGCGATGAATCCGATCGTCGGAATCCCAGCTCGGGCGGAGGTCGCGGGAACGGTCGCCATGACATAGCCGAAGTCGTCCATCGACACGTCGTCGAGCCCGAGCGACCGCAGCTCTCCGGCAAGTTGCCGAAGCAGCACCAGTTGGCCCGGCGTGCTCGGGGTCGAGGACGAGCGGTCGTCGGATCGGGTGTCGACGGTGACGTAGCGCAGGAAGCGCTGCAGGGCGGTCGTGGCGATCATCGTGGATCTGGTCCCTCGAGGTGCGCGACGTGCCGCGCGAAGTGTTGGCTGTCGAGCGAATGGAGGAGCAGGAGGTCGGCGAGCCGGATCGCGGCAAGGCAGTCCGCCGGCGTCGACGGCGCACCGGTGGCCGCGGCGCGGGTGACGGCGTGATGACGGACGACGGCCGCGCACGTCCGCAGCCACTCGACGATCGAGCGGAGGCCCCGGCCCTGGTAGGCGACCCAGTTTCCAAACACCCTGGCCGCCAGGAAGTGTTTCATCGGCTGGTCGAACGCGGTGAAGGCCGGCGCGCACAGCTCCGTCCACCACACCTCGAACCGGTCGAGCGGAGCCAGCGCGTCCTGTTCCGCCCCGGGCGCCGCGATCGCGCGAACCGTGTCCATGGCGCGCGCGCGCCGACGGACGGGGCCCGGCGACGCGGTTTCGTCCGCGGCGAAAGCGTGCTCGACGCACGCCGTGAGCGTGCCCTCGCCCGGCTGCCAGCGGCGCACCCGTTCAGTTGCGGCCTCCAGCCGATCGAGCGCCTGCGTCCAGGTCAGATCCGGCCGTGCGAAGGTGGCGACGGCGGCCCGCTCCCAGGCGGCATAGCCGTCGAGGTCGCTCAGCAATCCTGGACGCACGAGCGGCGGAAGCGCGTCGATGGCCGCCATGCCCTCGACCGGGTCGTCGACACAGAGCGAGGCCGGCGCCGCGACGATGGCCGGCGGGCCGGGGTCGAGCAGCATCGCGGCGGCGGTCGGGCAGAAATGCGAGAGTGAGATGAAGGTGCCGCGGCCGTCCCGCAGGATGACGCGCGGAAAGTGCCGGCATGCGGCGGGCAGCGCCGCCGCGCCGGCGGCTTCGTGAATCAGGCACAGGCGGCCGCGCTCCTCGTCGAAGAAGACGCATCGTCCGTGGTCGTCGCGGGCGATGTTCCACGCTGCCGTCCCGTCCGCCATGGTCCGGGGGACGAAGCGCGGTCCGGCGGCCGTGCCGCGCCCGATCCCCCGGGCGTCGACGATCTGGAGGACGTGCGGTTCCGCCGGCACCGTCCACGTCCGGCAGCAGTCGCCGGAGTGCCGGCAGCGATATCCGGCGTGGAGCGTCAGGCAGAGCGCACGCATGCGGGCGATCATGTCAAGCGGCGATGCCAAACGCAAAAGCGGCGGTGGCCGGCGCCATCCGGAAAGTCGAATTCAGAATTCGGCGCCCGGTTACGAAACTGATCGCCGTAGACGCCGTGTGAGATGAAATTGCCAGCAGTTTCGCGCACATCCGCGCGGCGCGGGATTTGCTCTTCGCCAGGCACCCCATGTCGGAACACGTCACCTTCGGTCCCCGGCTGCGCAGCGAACGCGAGCGCCGCGGCATCTCGCTGCACGTCCTTGCCACGCACACCAAAGTCGGCCCGGATCTATGGGTCGGTCTCGAGAGCAATGACTTCTCGAAGTGGCCGAGCGGCATCTTCGCCCGGGCGTTCGTTCGTGATTACGCCAAAGTGATCGGGCTCGACGAGGACGATCTGGTCGACGAATTCTGCCGCCTGTTTCCGGGGGTCGGCGACCGCCGCACGGCGCGCATCATCAAGGCGCAGGCGGAACTGATCGGACACGACCCGGCCGGCGTCGACGAAGCCGCGCACCTGCCGCCGGAGGGCGAGCGCCGGGCCGTCGCGCGCGAGCGCAAGGCGGAAGTCCGCGCGCGGCGGATTCGGCTCGCGCCGCGGGCGGTTTCGGCGGCGATTGATCTGGGCTGCACGCTGTCGCTGGCGGGATCGGCTGCGGCGCTGCGCGGCGGCGGCTTCTGGGCGTCGGCCGGCGTCGTCGGTCTTCTCTACTTTTCGTTGTCGACGGTACTTAGTGGCGCGTCGCCCGGCAGCCATGCGGTTGCCTTCCTCCGCCTGCGGCTGCCGGCGCTGTTCGCCGTCCAGGACAGCCGCGCCCACGCCTGACCGCCCCGGTCAGCGGGTGCCGACCGCGCTCACCGGCTCAGCCGTGCACTCTGGTCGTCTCCTTGCATGAAGTCCGTGCAGGAACGAAAGGGGCACATATGGTTATTCTCTCGTGGATCGTCTTCGGGCTGGTGGTCGGCGTCATTGCCAAGCTGCTGATGCCTGGGAAAGATCCGGGCGGGTTCATCGTCACCATCCTGCTCGGTATCGCGGGCTCGCTGATTGGCGGCTTTATCGGCCGCGCGTTTACGGGCGGCCAGCCTGGCGCGAGCGCCGGCGCCGGCTACCTGATGTCCATTGTCGGCGCGATTGTTCTGCTGTTGCTGTACCGGATGATGGTCGGCCGTCGCCGGGTCTAAGTCCGCCGGTTTTTCTGAAGACGCATGGGGGAGCCGTTCAGACCCCCCATGCGTTTCTCATGTACGGCCTGCTCTTCCATTCGACGGCCTGGTGATCCAGCCCGGCGGCTCGGCGGTGTGGGACAATCGGTGCACCTGCCGGATCAGAAGGAGACACCATGCGACGTTCGCTTGCCGCTCTAGCCCTGAGCGTGGCCCTGGGTTGCCTTGCCGCGCCTTCCGCGTCGGCCCAGACGCTCGACGACATAATTGCCATGAACCTCAAGGCAAAAGGAGGCCTCGACAAGATCCGGGCAACGACGACGGTTCGGATGAGCGGGCATGTCAGCGCGGTGGATGAGCCCGGCGGCAGTGAGCAGCGCGCCTCCATTGTCATGGTCGCCAAGCGGCCCAACCTGATGCGGCGCGAGCAGTCGGTCAACGGCGAGGTCATGGTCAGCGCCTTTGACGGGAAGTCGCTGTGGACGTCGCGGAGCGGCATGCCGCCGCGTCTGGCGCCGGGGCCGCAGGCGGCGTATGCGCGGCAGGATGCCGAGTTCGACAGCGTCTTCGTGGACTACAAGGAGAAGGGGCATGCCATCACGCTGGTCGGGCGCGAAAAGCGCGACGGCGCCGATGTCTTTCACCTCAAGGTGACCAAGAAGGGCGGGCCGCCGCAGGACTACTACCTCGACGCGGCGACGGGGCTCGAGCGGGTGGTGTCGGTCAGCGTGAAGCAGGGGGAGACCCCGACGGCGATCGCCACCGAGCTCGGCGACTACCGCGAGGTCGATGGCCGGATGGTGCCGTTCCAGATCCGGCAGCGGGTCAACGGCACGGTCACCGCGTCGACAACGATCGACAAGATGGACTTCAATACTCCGGTCGACGACGCGATCTTCAAAATGCCGGAGCAGAAGTAAGGGCGTCGAGCCGGTCGCGGAGCCGGTCGCTCGTCAGCGGCCGGGCAATCGTGTCGGCGCGCGGCGCGGCGCCGGCCTGCCCGAGATACAGGGCGCGGAGCCCCGGCTGCTGCCGGCGCAGCTTCTCGACCAGCGCCGATCCGGGCATGTCCTCGAGCGCCGCCTCAACGACCGCGATGTCGACCGTCCGGTCGCTCATGCAGGCCAGCAGGGCGTGCCCGGAGTGGGCCGCTTCCGCGACATGGTAGCCCCACTGTTCGAGGGCCCGTCGAGCCGCCGCGCGCAGGTCGCTGTCGGGCGTGACCAGCAGCACGCTGGCGCCGCCGCGGCCGGCCGACTCCACCCACGCCGAATCAAGACAGATTGAAATCCGCCGTACTGCGCACACATCCATCGTCGACACCCGTGGGATGGCCTGACGCCCGAAAGGAGAACGCCCGGGCCTGAGGCAAGCGGAATGCCGTTGCAAAACCGCCCGAAATCTCAAAATCCGCCGCCTCCTGCCGCCTGCCCGCGTTACGTTTCGGACCATTGATCACGGAATTGCACCCTGCGCGCAGCTGAAGAAACGAATCTGCCGCGGAGCACGGGCGGGGGGAGAAGGTGCCGGGGTGCCGGGGTGCCGGCGTGCCAAAGTGCCAAAGTGCCAAAGTGCCAAAGTGCCAGGGACCACGGTGCCAAGGTGCTGGGTTGCCGGAGTGCCGGAGTGCCGGAGTGCCGGAGTGCCGGAGTGCCGGAGTGCCGGAGTGCCGGAGTGCCGGAGTGCCGGAGTGCCAGGGTGCCAGGTGCCGAGGTGCGAATGGCGTCGCGGATGATCAGCGACTTCGCGAGCGAGCGAGTGAGCGAGCGGGTCCGAGCAATCGGCGGTCGCGGGTAACGCGTCCGGGAAGTGGCACTGCGTCGCACCGTGGCACCTCGGCACCTTGGCACTGCGTCGCACTCTGGCACGGTGGCACCGTGGCCACCTTTGGCACCGCGTCGCCTCGGCACCCGCGTCGCACTGTGGCACCGCGCGGCACCGTGGCACCCTGGCACCCTGGCACCGTGGCACCGTGGCACCCTGGCACCCTGGTACCGCGTCGCCCTCTGGCACCGCGTGGCACCCTGGCACTGCGTGGCACCTTGGCACCCCGGCACCTTTACCTCCTCTTCCCCCGCGAAGTTTTGAAAAAACGTGTGTATCATGAACGCGTGAGCACTGCGACCACCCGCGGCTACCGCAACTGGAAGACTGGCGACGCATTTACCGTGGGTGACGCCACCGATTTATACGAGGTCGAGCGATGGGGGAAGGGTTACTTCTCAATTTCCCCGACCGGTCATGTCCTCGTCCATCCGACCAAAGATCCCGCCCGCTCGATCGACCTCAAGCAGCTCACCGATCACCTGTTGCTGCGCGGCATCGGTCTGCCGGTGCTGCTGCGCTTCAGCGATATTCTGCGGCACCGTCTCGGCGACATCCACAGCGCGTTCAAGACCGCGATCGCCCAGCACCAATACGAGGGCAAGTACATCTGCGTCTACCCGATCAAGGTGAACCAGCAGCGCCAGGTCGTCGAGGAAGTGCTCGACTTTGGGCGGGAATACGGGTTTGGCCTCGAGGCGGGGTCCAAGCCCGAGCTGCTCGCCGTGATGGCGCAGGCCTACAACGAGACGCCGATCATCTGTAACGGCTTCAAGGACGCGGAATTCATCGAAATGGCGATGCTGGCCCAGAAAATCGGCCGCAACGTCATTCCGGTGGTCGAGAAATACACCGAGCTTGGGCTGATCCTCAAATACGCGGAGAAGGTCGGCGTCCGCCCGCAGATCGGCATGCGGGTGAAGCTGGCGGCGCGCGGCGGCGGGCGCTGGCAGGGGTCGGGGGGCTACCGCTCGAAGTTCGGCCTGACCGTCGCCGAGGTGCTGCGCGGGCTCGACGAGCTGAAGTCGCGCGGCATGGAGGACTGCTTCAAGCTGCTCCACTTCCATCTCGGCAGCCAGATCCCCAACATTCGGATCGTCAAAGGGGCGCTCAACGAAGCGGCGCGGGTCTATACCGAGCTCGTCAAGGCGGGCGCCGGTCTGAAGTTTCTCGACGTCGGCGGCGGCTTGGGGGTCGACTACGACGGCTCGCAGACCAATTTCGAATCGAGCGTCAACTACACCCTCGAGGAATACGCCAACGACGTCGTCTACCACATCCAGACCGTCTGCAACGACGAGAAGGTCAGCCATCCGACGATCATCTCGGAGAGCGGCCGGGCGATCGTCGCGTATCACAGCGTCCTGATCTTCAACGTGCTCGGGGTCTCGTCGTTCGGCGACGAGAAGATTCCCGACGCCATCAAGCCGGACGAGGCCGAGCAGCCGGTCATCGATCTGCTCGAGACCTACCAGAACCTCAACGCCCGCAATGCGCTGGAAGGGTTCCACGACGCCCAGCAGGCGCTCGACATGGCGCTCAACCTGTTCACCGGCGGCTACCTGCCGCTCGAGCAGCGCTGCCAGGCCGAGAACCTCTACTGGGCGATTCTCGTCAAGCTGCGCAAGCTCGTCGCCCAGATGGAAGAAGTGCCCGAGGACCTGCAGGGCCTCGACGACACGATGGCCGACACCTATTTCTGCAACTTCTCGCTGTTCCAGTCCTGCCCGGACAGCTGGGCGATCAAGCAGCTGTTCCCGGTGATGCCGATCCACCGTCTCAACACGCCGCCGACCCACCACGCGGTGCTCGGCGACATCACCTGCGATTCGGACGGCAAGATCGACCAGTTCATCGATCGGCGCGACGTCAAGCGGACCCTGCCGCTCCATACCGTCAACGGCGATCCCTACTATCTGGGGGTCTTCCTGATCGGCGCATACCAGGAGATCCTCGGCGATCTGCACAACCTATTCGGCGACACTCACGCCGTGCACGTCAGCCTCGACGAACGCGGCAGCGTCGTCCTCGATGCCGTCATCAAGGGGGATACGGTCAAGGAAGTGCTCGACTATGTCGAGTTCGACGCCGACACGCTCGTCCGCAAGCTGCGGCAGGACGTCGAGCTGGCGGTGCGGGAAGGCAAGATCAGCTACGAAGAGTCAGGCCGTCTCCTCGAGTTCTACGAAGACGGCCTCGGCGGTTACACCTACCTGGAAGATCCCAAAGAGCGATAAGCGGCGGCGCCGGCCGCCCTCAGACCGGCTGTTTGGCGCAGAACCGGTCGAACGCCTGCGTCAGCTCGGCGGCAATCGCCTCAGCATTCCGGCTCTCGATCTGGCTGCGCTCCATCATGTAGAGCAGCTGGCCGTCACGCAGCAGCCCGATCGACGGCGACGACGGCGCGTAGCCGGTGAAATACTGCCGCGCGCGGTCGGTGGCCTCGATATCCGCGCCGGCGAAGACCGTCGCGACGACGTCGGGGCGGTTGGGGTTGCGGAGTGCGGCGGCGAGTCCCGGGCGGGCCTTGCCGGCGGCACAGCCGCAGACCGAATTGACGACCAGCAGCACCGTGCCGGTCGAATCCTTGACAGTGTGATCGACGGCGTCGACGGTCCTGAGCTCGGTGGCTCCCATCGCGGTCATCTCGCCGCGCATCGGTGCGATCAGATATTCGGGATAAGGCATGTCGTTCGATCCTTTCAAAAGCCGCCCGCGGGCGGCTGTTCAGTGCTGCGCCTTGAGCGAGTCGTCTCGCTTGGCCTTGAATTCGTTCCCGGGCGCCCATTCGGGAAAGGCGTCCGCATTGGCGACACGATAGCCGACCGCGAAGAACAGCTGCGCGTCCTCGACCGCGCCCGACAGATCCCAGTCCGGTTTTATCTGGTCGGACGGGGCATGGTAATCGACGTTGGTGTATTCATCCCGCTTCTTCGTGCCGTAGTCGGCGGGCTTGCCGATGTAGTCGATGCCGCCGTCCGGATCCAGCGCCGGCACCCCCTGCTTCGCGAAGTTGAAGTGATCCGACCGGTAGTAAAAGCCTTTCTCCGGCTCCGGATCGGCGCGCAGCGTGCGCCCCTGCTCGGCCGCGGCGTCGCGCAGGTAGTCGTCGAGGTTCGATGCGCCCATCCCGACGACCGTCAGATCCTTCGTCCGTCCCCACTGGTTGACGCCGTCGAGGTTGATGTTGGCGACCGTCCTGGCGAGCGGGTAGAGCGGATTGAGCGAGTAATACTGCGAGCCGAGCAGGCCCTGCTCTTCGGCGGTGACCATCAGGAACAGGATCGACCGTTTCGGCTGCGGCTGAACCTGCGTGAAGGCACGGGCGATCTCGAGCACGGTGGCAACGCCCGACGCATTGTCGAGCGCGCCGTTGTAGATCGTGTCCCCCTTGACCGGTGCCCCGACCCCGAGGTGGTCCCAGTGCGCCGAGTAGACCACGTAGTCGTCTTTCATCCGGGCGTCGCGGCCTTCGAGCCTGGCGACGACATTCTGCGAATCGATGGTGCGGAGCGTGTTCGCGATGCCGAGCGAGGCCTTAAGACCGAGCGCGACCGGCTTGAAGCCGCGGGTCAGCGCCTGTTTCTTCAGCGCCTCGAAGTCCTGCCCGGCCATCGAGAAGATGGTTTTCGCCGTGTCGAGCGTGATCCAGCCCTCGACCGCGGCCCGATCCATGTTCCGGTTCGGCGTGACGAGGTCGAACTTCTCGCGCAGGTTGCCCTGGACCACCGAGAACGGGTAGCCGGCCGGACCGGTTTCGTGGACGACGAGGACGCCGGCCGCGCCCTTCCGCGCCCCTTCCTCGAACTTGTACGTCCAGCGGCCGTAGTAGGTCATGGCGTTGCCGCCGAAGACCTTGGGATCGAGCCGCGACGGGTCGGCCGGGTCGGGCACGGCCGGGTCGTTGACGAGGACGATGATCGTCTTGCCTTTCACGTCGACGTCCTTGAAGTCGTTCCAGTCGAACTCCGGCGCCTCGACGCCGTAGCCGGCGAAGACGAGGTCGGACTGGTCGAGCGCGGCACCGTCGGCGACGTGCTTGGTCCAGGGGACGATGTCCTCGCCCCACTTGAAGGTGTGCTTCCGCGGTCCGTTGGCGACGACGAACGGCGACGCCTCACGCGCGGAAATGCCGACCAGCGGCACCTTCTGGGTGTAGGTGCCGTCGGGATTGCCGGGCTTGAGACCGAGCGCCTTGAACTGATCCTGGAGGTAGCGGACCGTCAGATCCTCCCCCTTGGTGCCGGGAGCCCGTCCCTCGTATTCGTCGGCGGCGAGGACCTTGATGTGGCTCAGGATCGCGTTCGCGTCAATGCGCGGCATCGACGCCAGTAGCATCGGCGCGGCGGCGGGCGGCACGGCGTTGTCCCCGCCCCGGCAGCCCAGCAGGCAGACGGCGAGCGCGGCGAGCAGGAAGGGTCGTCTCATGGCAGCATTGTACCGCGCGATGGTGCGCCCCTTACACTGGACCCCGGCCCGTGACCTCGAAATTCGCGCTCCCGCCGCTCCTGCAGGTGGCCCCGGTAGCGATTGCCCGCCTCGATCTCTCCGGACACATCGTCGCGGTCAACAACGCGCTCAGCGAGGCGTCCGGCTACCAGCCGGACGAGGTAGCCGGGTTGTCGTTTGCGGCCCTTCTGGAGCCCGCTGAGGTCGCCGCCGCGCGCGAGAGCTTCGGGGAGCTGATCGCCGGCGTCCGCGATACCTACCGGGCGACGCGGCACTACCGCACCAGGGCCGGCGACGTCCGCGAGGTCGATGCGCTCGTCTCGCTCGTCCGCGATGCCAACGGCGCGCCGGCGTTCTGCCTGGCGGTGCTCCAGGACGTGACCGACCGGGCGCGCGCGCTCAGCGACGCAGACCGACGCGCCGACGAGCTGCGGCTGGCGGAGGAGGCGCTGCGGCTCTCGGAGGCGCGCTACCGCGCACTCGTCGAGCAGTCGCCGCTAAGCGTCCAGATCCTTGCCGCCGACGGCCGGACGCTGCAGGTGAACGCCGCCTGGGAGCGGCTCTGGGGCGTCACACTCGATCGGATCGCCGACTACAACCTTCTCGACGACCCGCAGCTCGTCACTCTTGGCCTGATGCCGTACATCCGCCAGGCGTTCGCCGGCGAAGCTACTCGCATTCCGGCGACGCGCTACGACCCGAACGTGACGCTGCCCGATCGGAGCGTCCACGAGGATTCGGGACGGTGGGTGCGCGCGGTCGCCTACCCGGTGAAGGATCGCGACGGCCGCGTCCGCGAAGTCGTGCTGGTGCACGAGGACATCACCGACCAGGTGCGGGCCGAGACCGAGCGGCGCCGCGCCACCGATTTGCTGGAACTGCTGGTCCAGCAGAGCGGCGAGGCGATCGTCGTCGCCGACGCCGGCGGGGTGATACGGATTTTCAATCCCGAAGCGGAGCGTCTGCACGGCGTCAAAGGGGGCGAGACGCCCGACGTCGAGTGGCCCGACCGCTATCGCCTGTTCGACCTGGACGGCGACCCGCTGCCGTTCGACCGGACGGCGCTCTATCGCGCTACGCAGGGGGAATTCGTCCGCGATGCGCGCTGGGTGGTCCGCCCCCCCGACGGACCGCCGCGCACCCTGGTCGGATCGGCCGCACCCCTCAGGCATCCGGACGGGTCGCCCGCCGGCGCCGTGCTGATTGCCCGCGACGACACCGACCGGCTGGCGGCCGAGGCGGAGCGCGAGACGCTCCTGGCCGAGGCGCGCGCGGCCCATCGCGCCACCGAGGCGACCAGCCGCGTCAAGGACGAGTTCCTCGCGACCCTGTCGCACGAGCTGCGCACGCCGCTCAACGCCGTCCTCGGCTGGACGCATATCCTCCGCGGCCGTCCGCTCGACGACGGGACGAAACACGCCCTCGACGTGATCGAGCGGAACGCCAGCGCCCAGGCCAATCTCATCGACGACCTGCTCGACGTCTCGCGGGTCATCACCGGGAAGTTGCAGCTGCAGATTGAGCCGATCGACGTGCGGGCGATCGCCGGCGAGGCGCTCGATACGCTGCGCCCGGCGGCCGATGCGAAGGGCGTCCGCCTCGAGGCCCGCCTGCCCGAGGTCCCGCGCCTGACCGGTGACGCGCAGCGGCTCCAGCAGGTGTTGTGGAACCTGGTCTCGAACGCCGTCAAGTTCACCGGCAGCGGCGGCACCGTGACCGTCACCCTGGCGGCCGATCCCGAGGCGCTCCGCATCACCGTGGCGGACACCGGCTCGGGCATCGCCCCCGAGATCCTCCCGTATGTCTTCGACCGCTTCACCCAGGGGGACTCGTCGAGTACCCGGACGCAGCCCGGGCTCGGTCTCGGCCTGGCGATTGTCCGCTACCTCGTCGAACTCCACGGCGGCACGGTCACGGCCGAGAGCGCAGGGCTCAACACCGGTGCGACGTTCCGGGTCTGGCTGCCGATGCCCTCTTCCAACGGCTAACGTTCTGCCGCTCGCCTGCGTCTGGGAGCGGAATTCTGCCGCGGCAGCGACGCCGAGCGTCGCGGGTGGCGACCGAGGGGCGCAGGAGCACGTCGGGGTCCTTATCGTCAGCGATTCCAGTTGCGTTCCAGCTATGGCTGAGCCATGCTGCGCCGTTGTGGTCGGGACTCACCTGGCCACCGGAACGAAAGGCAGCACTGTGAACGTCACACGGCATCGGCTCGCGGCGGTCGTCGGACTCATCCTCCTGTCCGCGGGGCTCGCGCTCGCGCAGGCCAGCGATGCGATGGTCGGAACCTGGAAGTTTAACGCCGAAAAATCCAAGGGCAGCCCGTTCGTCAGCGGCACCAGCAAGATCGAGAAGGACGGCGACGGCATCAAGGTCGCCGTCGACCTGATGCGCGCCGACGGCACGTCCAGCCGGTGGGCGTTCAACGCCAAGTACGACGGGAAGGACTATCCGGTCACGGGCGACAGCCCCTTCGGCGATGCGATCGCGTTGAAACGGGTGGACGCGCACAATTACGTGCTCACGAGCAAACTCGCGGGCAAGGTCCTCTCAACCCAGACGACGGTGATCTCAGCGGACGGAAGGACGCGGACGAACACCACGAAGGGGAAGGACGCCAAGGGGCAGCCTGTCTCCGCCGTGGTGGTGTACGACAAAGAGTAGCCGCGGAAGCGCTTCGGAGGGCAGCCGGGCGCAGCACGACGCTGCACCCGGCCGTTCGCACTCTGAACCCGAGACGCAGGCCGAACTGGAACTCGCGGGACCTCCCCATCGCATACGCCGTCCGGATGGCCAGCACCTTCCCGAAGTTCGAGCTGTTCACGCTGCCATTTGGATTGGCGAAGTGCGGCGTGTTGCTCACATTGAATGCCTCGGCCCGGAACTGCCAGTCGTGCGGCCCCATCGATGGCGTGACGACGTTGACGGCGTAGCCTACCGCGGTCGGGTAAAATCCGATCGGAGGCACACATCCCGATGAATCTCAGAGGCGCCTCGGTCGCGGGGTTCGCCGTCATGATTGCCGGCATCGGCTGGCTGCTGCAGCGCCATGCGCTGCTGGCGCGCAGCCTGCCGGGGATCGTGGTTCAGGTGCTGGCCGTGCTGCTGATGATCGCGGCGCGCCTGACCTTCGGCCGGCGCAGTTTTCACGCCGCCGCCGACCCGACGACTGGGTCGCTCATGACCAGCGGTCCGTACGCCGTGCTGCGGCATCCGATTTACGCCGCGGTCCTGTATTTTGTCTGGGCCGCGGCGTTCGATCACCGCGGCGCGGCGGCGTCTGCCGCGGCGCTGCTAGTGACGTCCGGCGCGGCTATCCGCATGTATGCTGAGGAGGCGCTGCTCGCAAGCACATACCCGGATTACGCCGCCTACCGCGTGCGAACGGCGCGCGTCATTCCGTTCATCCTGTAGAGAGGAGTACCGCCATGTCGATCCGCCTGGGCGACGACGCCCCTAATTTCAAGGCCGACACCACGCAGGGCCCGGTTGATTTCCACCAGTGGAAGGGCAAGAGCTGGGCCGTGCTGTTTTCGCATCCCAAGGACTTCACGCCGGTCTGCACGACCGAGCTCGGCGCGGTCGCGGCCCTCAAAGGGGAGTTCGACCGCCGCAACACCAAGGTCATCGGCCTCAGTGTCGATCCGGTCGATTCGCATCTGAAGTGGGAAGGGGACATCAAGGACGTCACCGGCCACGCCGTCAACTTCCCGATGATTGCCGACCCGGATCGCAAGGTCGCGGATCTCTACGACATGATTCATCCGAACGCCAGCGATACCCTGACGGTCCGCTCGGTCTTCATCATCGGACCCGACAACAAGGTCAAGCTGACGCTGACCTATCCCGCCAGCACCGGCCGGAACTTCCAGGAGCTGCTGCGGGTGATCGATTCGCTGCAGCTGACCTCGACGCATTCGGTGGCGACGCCGGCCGACTGGAAGGATGGCGACGACGTGATTGTCGTGAATTCAATCAATGACGAAGACGCCAGGAAGAAGTTCCCGAAAGGCTTCGTCGCGAAGAAGCCCTATCTTCGCGTCACGCCGCAGCCCAACAAGTAGGCGGGCGGCCGCTACAGAGCGGCGTCGTGGTCGAGCAGGCAGATGAACTCGCCGAGCACCATGGCGGTGGCGCCCCACACCTGGTGCCCGAGCATGTCGAAGTAGGGATACTCGACCGCGATGCCCTCCCGGAGCCGGGTGCCGTGCCGGATGCGGGAGGCGTCGCGGAGGTCGGCGAGCGAGACCTCGAGAATCTGCTCGACTTCGTCCGGCGCGGCGGTGAAGAGCGGCCGCTGGTCGGTGATCCCGATCACCGGGTGGAGCGTGAAGCCGCTGACGAGCACGTGGACCGGGGTCAGCTCGCCGAGCAGGCGAACCGCGCCCGGGTCGATGCCGATCTCCTCCCTCGCTTCGCGCAGCGCCGTCTCGGCGACGGTTTCGCCGGGGTCGGCGGCGCCGCCCGGCAGGCTGACCTGTCCGGGATGGCGCGCCAGGCCGCTCGCCCGCAGCGTCAGCGCCACCGCCGGGCCCGCCGACCCAGGATAGAGGAGCAGCAGCGCCGCCGCCCGCCGCGCCTCGGCGGGCAGCAGCCCGGCCCGCCAGCCGTCATGTGGCGGCACGGGCGCGAACCGCATCTGGGCGTTGAGGCCGGGAAGCGTTCCGCCGAGGCGCGCGCGGAGCAGTCGCTCGATTTCCTGCAGGGCCACCGATTCCCAGTATGTAGTATTGCAGCCATGTCCGCATTTCCAGCGATCGACCCGGCCGTCGGCCGGCGCGTGCTCGAGCTCGTCCACGGCTGCACGTTCGACGATTTCATCCTGTCGCCGCAGCGCAGCGTCCTCGAGCGCCGCGATCCGTCGGTGATCGACCTGGCGGCGAAGCTGTCGCGGCGGCTGACGCTCAAGCGGCCGATTGTCTCGGCCAACATGGATACCGTCACGCGCGCGCCGATGGCCATCGTCCAGGCGGAAGAAGGCGGGATCGGGATCATCGACCGCGGCTTCCGGCCGGGCGAGATCGAGCCGCAGGTCCGCGAGGTCGAGCTCGTCAAGCGCACCCAGCACGGCGTCATCACCGATCCATGGAGCATCGCGTCGACCGCCTCGCTCGACGAGGCGGCCGCGATCATGAGCCGGTCGCGGGTCGGCACGCTGGTCGTGCTCGACGATCAGCGGCGCCTGGCCGGGCTGCTGACCGAGCGCGACATGCGGTTCGTGACCCGTCCGGGCGCGCGGGTCGTCGATCGCATGACGCCGCGTGCGGCGCTGGTCGTCCACGAAGGTCCGCTCGAGCCGGACGAAGCCGAACGGATCATGATCGAGCGCAAGGTGAAGAAGCTGCCGCTCGTCGACGCGTCAGGGGCGCTGCTCGGGCTGATCACTTCGCGGGACCTGGTGCGCCGGCGGCGGATGCCGTTTGCCACCCGCGACGCCCGCGGCCGGCTGCGCGTCGGCGCCGCGATCGGCGCCACCGGCGATTACCTCGAGCGCGCCGCGGAGCTGGTCCGCGCCGAAGTTGATCTGCTGGTCATCGACATTGCCCACGGCCATTCGGTGGTGATGGAACGGGCGCTGGCCGGGTTCCGGCGCGATTTCCCGGATGTCGAGCTGATCGCCGGCAACGTCGCGACCGCCGCCGGGGCGGCGTTCCTCCGCGACCGCGGGGCGGACGGCATCAAGGTGGGGATCGGCCCGGGCGGCGGCTGTACGACCCGGATGACGACGAGCTTCGGCGTGCCGCAGCTGCAGGCGCTCGTCGACTGCCGGCTGGCGATGAACGGCTCGGACGTCGCGGTCATCGCCGACGGCGGCATCAAACGTCACGGCGCGGTGCTTGAGGCGCTGCTGTTCGGCGGCGACGCGGTGATGCTCGGCAGCGCCTTCGCCGGGACCGAGGAAACCCCCGGTGACGTCGTCCACAAGCCGGTCGTGCTGCCGGGGTCGCAGAAAACGGTCAAGGTGCCGTTCAAGGTCCTGCGCGGGATGGCCTCAATCGAGGCGATCCGCGACCGGCTCGATGTCGAGGATGCCGACTCGGTCGAGCTCGACGCGATTGGCGCCGAGGGGATGGAGATCAGCGTCCCGGCGCGGGGGTCGGCGCGGACGGTGGTGCGCGAGATGATCAAGCACATCTGCTCGTCGATCAGCTATGGCGGCGCTGCCTCGCTGACCGACCTGCGCGCGTCGTTCTGGGCAGAGCCGGATCGGTTCCTGATCCGCCAGTCGGCCTCCGCCCGGCGCGAATCGTACGAGCGCTGATGCCGGCGGCTAGGTGAGGGCGGCGAGAATCTCCGCCGGCGAATCGGCGAAGCATTCGTCGCCGCGAAACGCGTCCGGTCCGAAGCGGAACCCGAAGCCGTAGCGGACCAGGCAGATGCGCGTGCCGGCCGCCCGCGCGGTGTGCAGGTCGATTGGTGAATCGCCAACCATCAGCGCGTCGGCCGCGGCGACGCCGGCGCCTGACGCGAGGTGCTGCAGGGCCGCCGGGTCGGGCTTTCGTCCGAAGGCGGTATCGCCGCCAATCACGGCGGTGAAGCGATCTGCCAGGCCGAGACCGCTGAGGATGGTGTCGGTATGGCGCTGCGGCTTGTTGGTCAGGACCGCCAGCGGCGCGTGCGCGCCGGCGCGGTCGAGCATCGGCTCCGTGCCTGGGTACACCGCCGTATGCTCCAGCAGACGATCGGCATAGAGCGCCAGGAAGCGGTCGAGGGTCCCGGGCGTGGACGGATCGAGACCCGCGGCCTCGAGCGCTTGCCGGACCAGCAGCGCGGCGCCTTCACCGACCATCGCCACGACCGCCTGCTCCGACAGGCGGCGCCCGCCGAGCGCTTCGATCAGCGCGTTGGCGGCGTTCGCGATGTCGAGGTGGGAGTCGATGAGGGTGCCGTCGAGATCGAAGACGATGAGTCCGGTCATGCGGGTGGGGGGAGGATATCACCCGGTGACCCGCGACACTGTCTTTACCGGGCAACTGCGCTTAAGATCTGGCGATGCCGGGCTCGCGATATCGTGGCCGCGCTCGACGGCACCCGTGCGGATGGCTCGCCGCGGTGACGGCCGCGGCGGTGCTGGTGCTCGCGCCGGCTGGCGTGCGCCTGGCGGCGGCCCCCCCCGACTACCAGCGGCTCTACGCCGCGGGCATCGGCTTCCCCGAATTTCTCGAGAACGCCCGCGCCCGCCGCGACGAGTGGCGGGCGCGCTATGCCGCGGCAGCGGCGGCGGACGATCTCGCGGCGCGCATGCGCGCCCTGCCGGGCCGCCGCCTGGTGCTGGTGGTTGCGGAGGACTGGTGTGCCGACTCGGCCAGCACCGTCCCCTACATCGCCAGGCTGGTCGAGTCCGCCCCGGACCGGCTGGCGCTGCGCATCATCGGGGCGGCCGCCGGAGCACCGGTCATGGCCGCCCATCCGACGCCGGATGGCCGGGCCGCGACACCGACCGTCGTCGTCCTGGCAGAGGACGGGAAGATGATTGGCGCGTGGGTCGAGCGGCCGGGCCCGGCGCAGCGCTGGTTTCTCGAGCAGCAGAAGGTGATGATGCAGGGGCCGCTGCACGAGCAGCTGGCGGCGTGGTACGAGGATGACGCCGGCCGTACCACCATGGCGGAGATCGCGGCGATTCTGGAGCGGTGACGAGCATGTACACAACGGTCCTCGTGGTCCACTCGTGGCTGCGCTGGGTGGTGCTGATTGCCGGTCTCGTGGCGTGGGCGAGGAGCATCGCCGGTTTGTCGCGCGGGGCGTGGACGCGCGCCGACGACCGGGCGGGTTTCTGGTTCGTGACCGCGCTCGACCTGCAGCTGCTGATCGGCCTGGCGCTGTATTTCTTCTTGAGTCCGTACACGACGGCGGCGCTCCATGGTTTCGGTGCGGCGATGAAGGATTCGACGCTGCGCTTCTGGGCGGTCGAGCACGTCTTCGGCATGGTCATCGGTGTGGTGCTGGCGCATATCGGCCGGGCGCGCGTCCGCCGCGGCGATGAACGCCAGCGTCACCGGACGGTGGCGATCTTCTTCGGCCTGGCGCTGGTGGCGATCGCGCTGGCGGTGCCGTGGCCATGGTCTTCGCACGGCCGTCCGCTGCTGCGCTGGTGAAATGACCGTCGTGCCCCGTCTGCAGCTGGACTTGCCGTTCGCCGGCGGCGCCCCGGCCGGGGCGGCGAACGAGCCCGGCCAGCCGGACGTTCCTCAGGCGGTGGTGCCCCGGGCGCTGCCGCCGGCCGGGGACCCGGAGGTAGTGTTCGTGCGGATGCGCCGGGCGCGGCGCTACGTGCTGCGCGTCCGTGCCGGCGGCGTCCTGCGGGTGACCATTCCGCGGGGGGGATCGCGCCGCGAAGCGGCGCAGTTCGTCGAGAAGCACGCGGAGTGGATTCGCACAGAGCGCGCCCGACTCGCCGCGGCCGCGGCGGCGCAATGGGTGCCGGGGGGATCCGTTCTGCTGCGCGGCGAGCCGATGCCGCTGGCCGTAGCGCCGGCGCCGGCCGGACTGGAAGTCTGCTACGGCGAGCGGACCGTGCGGCTGCCGGGCGGCGTCGCCGGGCTGCGGCGGGCGATTGAGGGGGATTTGCGGCGGCTGGCGCGGAGCGAATTGGGTCCCCGGCTGGCGGCACTGGCGGCGCAGCACGGCCTGACCGTGAGCGGCGTCAGCATCCGCAATCAGCGATCGCGATGGGGATCCTGCTCGCGGGAGGGGCGCATCGCGCTGAACTTCCGGCTGATCCAGATGCCGCCGGAGGTTTGCGACTACGTGCTCCTGCATGAGCTGATGCATCTCAAAGAGCAGAATCACTCGCGGCGGTTCTGGCGCCTGGTCGCGGCGGTGTGCCCCGGGTTCCGCCAGGCGGAGTTCTGGCTGAAGACCGAAGGACGGGCGTTGTTCTGTTGAGGCTGCAGGGCGAGCGTTGCGCGGTGCGAGCGTGGCGGATGGCCGACGCCGAGTCGCTCGTCCGCCATGCCAACAATCCAAACGTCGCGGCGCACCTGCGGGATCGGTTCCCGCACCCCTATTCACTCGCCAACGCCAGGGCGTTCCTCAAGGCGGCGGTGTCGATGGCGGAGAGCTCGAATCTGGCGATTGAGGCGGACGGGGAAGCGGCCGGGGCGATCGGCTACGTGCCTGGGACGGACGTCGAGCGGTATTCCGCCGAGATCGGCTACTGGCTCGGCGAGGCGCTGTGGGGCCGCGGCATTGCGACCGAGGCGCTGCTGCTCGTCACCGAGCATGCCTTCGCCCGCCTGAACCTGCTGCGTCTGTTCGCGTTGCCGTTCGCCGACAACGCCCGGTCGATCCGCGTCCTCGAGCGCGCCGGCTACACCCGCGAAGGCACGCTCCGTTCGAGCAGCGTCAAGTACGGCCGCCCAAGGGATCAGGCGCTCTACGCCCGCATCAACCCCGCATGGCGCGCCCCGACCGACTAGCCCACGGCACCTTGGCACCCTGGCACCCTGGCACCTTGGCACCTTGGCCCCCGGCACCTTCTCCCATATGATTGGTTGCCGTGGAATATCGCCTGAAGCAGTATGCCCTCCAGCAGGGGGCGCTCGAGATTCAATACATCGAGGAATTCTTCCTCGATTTTCCCCGCAAGAAGACCGCCGCCGAAGTCGTGCAGCGGCTTGGTGAGCGGGATCATCAGATTCTGATGGCCGAGGCGCCGCTCCCCGACGACCCGGGGATGGTCGTGCCGGTGTCGTTCAAGGTGGCCCACGAGTTGCGCCGCAATGAGAGCGATCCCAAGCTGGCGGATCTCGTCGCCCAGCTCGAGGACTGCGTCGAGTTCGACGGCCGCCGGATTCTCTATCAGTGGATTGGCGGGACGCGCAGCGACTGGCGCGGCCAGGGGCATTTCCGCGCGCTGACCGAGGAGCAGGAGGTCTGGGCGCTGGCCAACGGCTTCGACGAGATCATCGTCAAGACCAAGAACCGGTTCTACGAGATGCGCAGCACGCTGGCCCAGCTGCAGTTCGATGTCATCCGCTTCGTCGAGCACCCGTTCGAGTCGGCGGAAGCAAAGGTCTTCCTCAGCAAGCGTCTCGGCCAGCACGTGATCGATCGGCATCGCAGCCGCCGCTCGGTGGTGCGGACCGAGTGACGGGGGGGTGCCGGGAAGCGGCGGGGAACGCCCGGTGCGGTACGCGACCGAGCTGATTCCGGACGCCGCCGATCGCCGCGTCGCCGAGTACGCGCACCTCGGCGATCCCCTCTGGCTGCGTGCGCACGGTCTGTTCATCGCCGAGGGCCGGCTCGTCGTCGAGCGCCTGGTCGCGGCCGGCCGGTTCCGGATTCGATCGCTGCTGGTGACGCCCGCCGCCTCCGATGCGCTCGCGGATCGCCTGCCAGCTCCTCCCTGCCCGGTCTACCTCGCCCCGCGGCCGGTACTCGAATCGCTCACCGGGTTCAGCTTTCACCAGGGGTGCCTGGCGCTCGCCGAGCGTGGGGCCGGCCTCCCGGCGTCGGCGCTTGCCGCTGGCCGCCGGCTGCTGGCGATCGAAGGGGTCGGCAATCCCGACAACGTCGGCGGCCTCTTCCGGGTCGCGGCCGCGTTTGGCCTCGACGGCGTGCTGATCGATGCTGCCACCGGCGATCCGCTCTATCGCAAGGCGATCAGGACATCGATGGGCGCCGCGGTGCGCTTGCCGTTCGCGCGCACGGCGGCGTTTGTCGAGGCGCTGGCGGCGCTGCGGACGTCGGTCACGATCGTGGCGCTGACGCCGCGGTCGCCGGCCGTGCCGCTCCGCGAGTATCAGCGAATGCGCGAGGTGGATGACGGGGTGCTGCTGCTCGTCGGCGCGGAAGGGCCCGGGCTGTCGGACGAGGCGCTGCGGGTGGCTGACGTGCGGGTCTCGATTCCGCTCGCGCCCGGCGTCGACTCGTTGAACGTCGTCGTCGCGGCCGGCATCGCGATGGCGGCACTCAGCCCGGAGTAGTGGCCGCGGCGCCCGGCCGCTAGTCGAGCGCCTGCTTCAGCATCGTGGCGGCGCGATCGACGTCGGCGGCCAGCCTGGTGATGGCGCTGGCGACGATCGGCACGAAGCGCGCCGCCTCGTCAGGGTGCTGCTGCTCGAGCCCTTCACGGATGCCCGGCAGCGTCTTGACACCGTAGCCGGTGTAGAAGCCTGGCGCATAGGCGAGGTGCGTGAACCAGGGCCGGCGCGGCAGGCCCGCGTCGTGGTGGTAATCGCGCTCGGTCGAGTAGAGCAGCCGGTTGATGTCGGCGAGCGGCGCGGCCTGGAGGTGGTGCTGGTCGGCCTTCGGCAGCCGCGCCAGCGCCCGCTCGTATTTGGTGGCGGACTTCCAGAGTCGCGACAGTGCCGACCTGAGCGGACGGGTGTCGAGCGGCGCCCCGTCGCCGGCGGCGGCGCTCAGCTTGTCGATCTCGTCGACGTAGCCGCGCAGGGTGTCGGCGGCGGTCTGGAACTCGAACGGCAGCACGTCGGCGTTCGCCAGCCGGAGCAGTGCCGTGCCGATCGTCCGCGACAGCGCCGCGCCGTGCACGAAGGTGCCGTCGGAGAAGGTCGTGTACCAGTAATACGAGTCGTAAATCGAATGGTAGACGCCGCCGCCGTCATCGCCGCCGAAGTTGAGATCGAGCGAGGCGATCTGCAGGTGGTCGAGGAAGGCGGTGTAGTCCGATCCTGAGCCGAGCGCGTCGATCGCGACGCTGCGCGACGTGATCGCGTCGCGCGCCGGCCCGGGCTTGGCCGGTTCGGCGAGGTGGGCGCGCTTGGCGTCCAGCACGCTCTTGCCGGTGCCGCGGGGATCATCGACGTCCCGCGCCACTTCGTTGACGAAGGCCTGCAGCGAGTGTGAGCCGCTCATCGACAGCCAGCCCTTGCCGCTGCTGTCGCTGTTGATGTAGGCGACGGCCTTCTTCGAGAGCTCGTCGGCATGGGTCTCGACCCATTCGGTCGAACCCAGCAGCCCCCATTCCTCGCCGTCCCAGGATGCCAGGATAATCGTCCGTTTCGGCCGCCAGCCGCTCGCCACCAGCGTGCCGAGGGCGCGCGCCGTTTCCATCAACGCGACGTTGCCGCTGGTCGGATCCGACGCGCCATTGACCCACGCGTCGTGATGGTTGCCCTCAATCACCCACTCGTCGGGGAACTCCGCCCCCGGGATCCGGGCGATGACGTTGTAGAGCGGACGGACCTGCCAGTCGAACGCCAGCTTGAGGTGGACCTTCGCCGGCCCCGCCCCGACGTGATACGTCACCGGCAGGGCGCCGCGCCAGGCTTCGGGCGCCACCGGTCCCTTGAGATTCCGCAGCAGCGGCAGCGCGTCGGCCGCCGAGATCGGCAGCACCGGAATCTTCAGCAGCGTCTCGGCCTCATTCCGGGCCAGCTTCCGGCCGCCCGGCGACGAGCCCCAGCCCGGCGTCAGCGGATCGCCCGGATGAATCGGCATGTCCATGACGCTGCCGCGCTGCACCCCCTGTTCGGGCCGCCACGCGCCGTCGGTGTAGGCGTCGCCCTGGAAGAACCCGTCGTCGCGCGGATCCGAATAGATGATGCAGCCGACCGCGCCGTGCTCCCACGCGACCTTGGGCTTGATGCCGCGCCAGCTCTTGCCGTAGCGCGCCAGGACAATCTTCCCTTTGACGTCGATGTCCAGCTTCTGCAGCTCGGCGTAGTCTTCGGGCACGCCGTAGTTGACGTAGACCAGGTCGGCCGTGACATCGCCGTCCGCCGAGTAGGCGTTGAAGGTCGGCAGCTGGCCGTCGTCTGCGGAGTCCTCGTCCGCCGCCACGGCCGGCTCCTTGAGGGAGGCGACGAACCGCTCGGGGGCGACCAGTTCGAGCACCCGCTCCGTCGGGTAGGGCATCAGCGCCTCGGTCGGCTCGATGGTCGCGTCGAGCCCCCACGACCTGAATTTGCCGACGATGTACTCGGCCACCCGGCGGCTCGCCGGGGTACCGGCGTGGTGCGGCTCACGGGTGATCTCGCGCATGTACTCGCGCAGCCGATCCGGGCTCGGCACCGCGCGGAACTGCCGTTCGAGCGCGCGCTCGGCGGCAAGGTGCGCAGTGGTGAAACCGCGGACCGGCGGCTCCTGCTCGGAGTGCAGCGCCGGCGGCGCCAGCAGCGTGACGGCCAGAACCAGCGAGAGGCGGCGAAGATTCATCAGCGAAAGCTTACAGGATCCGCGCGCGCCGCAGCGCGGCTACGCGTTCGGCTGGTCGTCCGCTCCGACATGGCGCCTGATGACGGCGAACAGCCGGTCGAAATCGGGCGGCTTGTACAGCACTTCGGCCACCTCGATCTCGGCGATCTTACGGCTGGCGGTCATGACCACGACCGGCACCGCCGCGGCGCGCGCCTCCTCAGGTGCGCAGCGACTGCGGCCAGGTCTCGACCGGGCAAGTGGTCGACCAGTCGATGGCGCGCATGAGCGCGCCCATTTCGCCGCGGAGATTAAACAGCCGGCCGTCCAGCTCAGCAGCTTCCACCGGACGACGCGGGAAGCATGCCGGCGCTGGAACCGCCGCCCCATCTGCTACGCTTTCAATAGAGTTGTAGACGCGGGAGGGATCGGTTGATTCACAAGGACGGCATCACGGATCAGATCCGTGCGCACGAAGACGACTACTTCCGGAAGCGGGATCGCGAGCTGATTGAGAACCTGCGCCGCACGGATGCCGCCGCACGGACGCGGCAGGCGCTCGAGCAGGAGACCGGCCTCCACGACCCCGGTATGCTGCGCGAGCTGGCGCTGCTTGGCTTTACGCCCGACACGATCGCGATCCTGCCGCTGATCCCGGTTCTGCAGGTCGCCTGGGCCAAGGCCGGCCTCAGCGCGGCGGAGCGCCGGATGATCGTCAGCCTTGCTCGTTCGCGCGGCATCGCGGCCGGCAGTGCCGCCGATGAGCAGCTGACCCACTGGATGGACACGCAGCCGTCGGAAGAAACCTTCCACAAGGCGACGCGCCTGATCCGCGCGATCATCGAGGCGCCCGACCATCATGTCGACGTCGACGCGGAGGGTCTGCTCGAGTACTGCAACCGGATCGCGCATGCGTCGGGGGGGATCTTCGGCATCGGCGCCGTCTCCCACGAGGAGCGGGCGACGCTCGAAGAGATTGCCGCGGCGTTGAAGAGCCGCTGACTCCTGGCACGGAGTCAGCCCGGTGCGCCTCAGTCCTGAGCGCGCGCGACCGCGACCGAAGCGGGCCGCAGGATGTCGGTGCCGATCCGGTAGCCATGCCGGATGACGCCGACGATCCGGCCATCCTCCGCCGGTGACGCCGCCGGCACCGTCGAGACCGCCTCGTGGGCGGTGGGGTCGAAGCTCTCGCCGGTGGCGTCGATGCGGATCACCCCCAGCCCCTCCAGCTTCGACAGGAACTGCCGACGCACCATCTCGACGCCCTGCAGGAGTGTGTCCGGCGCCGCGGCCTGGCGCGTGGCGTCGAGCGCGCGATCGAGATTGTCGAGCACCTCGAGCATGTCGGCGAGGAGCTCACGGCGGCTGCGCTCGACGTCTTTCGAGATTTCGCGCTTCAGCCGCAGCCGCGATTCCTCGAACTCGGCGGCGGCCTGGCGGTACTTGGCGATGTACTCCTGGGCGACGCGGTCTTTTTCCGCGAGCTGGCGTTCCAGGTCCTCGACGTAGGTCGGCTTCGAGGCGCCGCTCGACTCGGACGCCGTCCCGTCATCCGCGCGGGCCCACCAGCGGCGGTCGAGACCTTCACCGGAATCTCGTGCTCTTTGTCCGTCATAGTGGCGGTTCGGTCTGCGACCTAGGCGGCGGGTGCCGGCGCCGGGGCCGTGCGTACCTCGAAATCGAACGTCAGCGTGTCGTCGGCCAGCCGGATCGTCACGGTCCCGCCCTGTTCGAGGCGGCCGAACAGGATTTCGTCGGTCAGCGGATCCCGGACTTCGGTCTGGATCACCCGCGCCAGCGGACGCGCTCCGTAGACCGGGTCGTATCCCTTCCGGGCGAGCCAGGCGCGTGCCTCGGGGTCGAGCGTGATCGCGATACTCCGCTCGGAGAGCTGCGCCTCGAGCTGCAGGATGAACTTCTCGACAATCGTCTCCATCACCGCCGGGGTGAGCGGATCGAACGAGATGATCGCGTCGAGGCGGTTCCTGAACTCCGGGCTGAAGACTTTCTCGATCGCCTGCTTCGAGCGCTGCTGCGCGGCCTTCTGCCGGGCGTCGATGACGCGAACCGCGGAGCCCGACTCGGTGAAGCCGATGCTGGCATTGCTCAGCTCACGCGAGCCGGCGTTCGACGTCATGATCAGCACGACCTGGCGGAAGTCCGCCTTGCGCCCGTTGTTGTCGGTGAGGGTGGCGTGGTCCATCACCTGCAGCAGGATATTGAAGATATCCGGATGGGCCTTCTCGATCTCGTCGAGCAGGAGCACGGCGTACGGGTGCTGGCGGATGCCGTCGACGAGCAGGCCGCCCTGCTCGAAGCCGACATAGCCGGGAGGCGCGCCGATCAACCGGGCGACGGCGTGCTTCTCCATGTACTCGCTCATGTCGTAGCGGATGAACTCGTTGCCGAGATGGAGCGCCAGCTGTTTGGCGAGCTCGGTCTTGCCGACGCCGGTCGGGCCGGTGAACAGGAAACAGCCGGCCGGACGATCCGGCTGGCCCAGCCCGGCGCGCGAGCGCTTGATGGCGCGCGCCACGCTGCGGACCGCGTCCGGCTGGCCGAAGACGACCCGGCCGAGCGATTCCTCGAGCCCCTTCAGCCGATCCTTGTCGGAGGACGAAGCCTGCTTGGCGGGAATGCGGGCGATGCGCGCCGCCACTTCTTCCATGTGGTCGGGCCCGATGTCGGCCGGCGGGCGATCGGCGGCCGTGCCGGCACCGCCGGCGGCCTTCCGCGCCGCGCCGGTCTTCAGGCGCATCTTGGCGCCCGCTTCGTCCATCAGGTCGATGGCGCTGTCCGGCAGCTTGTAATCACGAAGGTGGCGCGCCGCCAGCTTCGCCGCCGCCTCGAGCGCTTCGTCCGAATAGCGGACGTGGTGGTGCCCCTCGTAGCGCGAGCGGAGGCCCTGGAGGATGCGCACCGTCTCCTGGGTCGATGGTTCGTCGATGGTGATCTTCTGCAGCCGCCGCGCCAGCGCGCGGTCCTTCTCGATGTGCTTGAACTCCTCATGGGTGGTCGAGCCGACCACCCGCAGCTGTCCGGTCGTCAGAATCGGCTTGATCAGCGTCGCCAGATCCATCGTCCCGCCGGTCGTCGCGCCGGCACCGACCGTCGAGTGGATCTCGTCGATGAAGAGGATCGGCATCGGCCGCTTGGCGAGCGCGTTGATCACCGCCTTGAAGCGCTCCTCGAAATCGCCGCGGAACCGCGTGCCGGCGAGCAGCGCGCCGGTGTCGAGCGAAAAAACCTCCGCCCCCTCGAGCAGATCCGGGACGTCGTCTTCGAGCAGGCGCGACGCCAGCCCTTCAGCCAGCGCGGTCTTGCCGACGCCGGCGTCGCCGACGAACACCGGATTGTTCTTCCGGCGCCGGCACAGGATCTCCATTGTCCGCTGCAGCTCGTCGACCCGGCCGATCAGCGGGTCGAGCTCGCCGGCCCTCGCCCGGGCGGTGAGGTTCATCGCATAGGCGGCGAGCGGATCGCGCGCGGCGGCGGGGCCGCGCTCCCCCTGCCCGGCCTCGGCCTCGTGCGCCTCTGCGTCGTCTGCGGGACCGGCGCCAGCGGAGGGGACCTTGCTGATGCCGTGGGTGATGAATTCCAGCACGTCGAGCCGGGTGATGCCCTGATCGGCGAGGAGCTGCGCCGCGAACGACTTGTTCTGCTGCAGCGTGGCGGCGAGCACGTCGCCCGACTGCACTTCCTGCCGGCCGGCGCTCTGCACGTGCAGCACCGCCGTCTGCAGGACGCGGCGGAAGGCGAGCGTCTGCTCGGGTTCCTTCTGCTGGCCGCGGCCGTACTGTTCGACCGATTCCTTCAGATAGGTATCCAGATCGCGGCGCAGCTTCGGCAGATCCGCGCCGCACGCCGCCAGGATCCGCTCCCCATCGTGGTCGTGGGCGAGCGCATAGAGGAGATGCTCGAGCGTCAGATGGGTGTGACGCCGCGACGTCGCCTCACGGTAGGCAACGGTCAGGACGATCTCGAGGGCCTGGCTGAACATCGTAAGAAGGACTTCCCTTGACTCTTTGACCTGCCGCGCCGCTATTCGGGTTCCATGGCGGCCCGCAACGGGAAGCCATTTTCGCGCGCCCGTCCGACCACCGCCTCGACCTTGGTCTCCGCCACTTCGTGCGGATACACCCCGCAGAGCCCTTTGCCCTGGGTGTGGACCGCCATCATGATCCGGAACGCCTCGGCCGGCTGCTTGTTGAAAATCGACTCCAGCACTTCGACGACGAAGTCCATGGTCGTGTAGTCGTCGTTGAGCAGCAGCACTTTGTAAAGCTTGGGCTGCTTGGTTTGCTGCCTGGTCCGTTCGAGCACTTCGCCGTCTGCGCGGCGATCGGTTCCAGCCATGGCGGTCTTATGATTCTAGCAGGCTTATCCGGAGCCCCTGGTCCGGAACCCGGGTGCGGGCAGCATCCCCGATGAGGTGACGATGGCGATACTGGCGGCAGGGCTCGACTATGTCGACCTCGAATTCCTGGGCATTCCTGAAATCATCGCCACGGCCATCATCCAGGGGCCGGGCGGCGTCGCGCTCATCGACCCCGGGCCCTCGACCACGCTCGGCACCCTGCGGGCCGCGCTGGCCCGCAAGGGCATCGGTCTGGCCGACGTTCGGGAAGTGCTGCTGACCCATATCCACCTCGATCATGCCGGAGTGACGGGGACGCTGGTCCGCGACAACCCCGCCATTCAGGTGTTTGTGCACGAGCGCGGCGCCCCACACATGGTCGACCCCGCGAAGCTGCTGACTAGCGCCACGCGCCTGTACGGCGCCGACATGGAGCGCTTCTGGGGAGAATTCCTGCCCGTGCCGGCCGGACGCGTCAAGGCGCTCAAAGGGGGCGAACGGATCGTCGTCGGCGGCCGCGAGCTCGACGTCGCCTACACGCCCGGACACGCATCGCACCATGTGAGCTATTTCGATCCCTCCAGCCGGATCGCCTTTGTCGGCGACGTTGCGGGGATCCGGCGCGGCGACCGGCTCTGCGTCATGCCGCCGACGCCCCCTCCCGACATCGACCTCGAGGCGTGGCAGGCGAGCGCCGATCGCATCCTGGACTGGGATCCCGACACGCTCTTCCTCACGCACTTCGGGCCTTTTCATGGGGCGCGGCTCCATCTCACGGACATGCTGGATCGGCTGGCCTCTTGGAGCCGCCTCGTACGGCGGCTGCTCGCCGACGCCGCTCTCGACGATGAGGGACGGCTCGACGCGTTCATTCGAGAGGCGAACGGCGAGCTGCGCCGGCAGGTCGGCGAGCAGGAAGCTGAGAAATACAGCCGGGCCGGCAGGCTGGACTATTCGTGGCAGGGACTGTCGCGCTACTGGCGGCGCCGGCCGCACTGACCGCTGGCACGCGGCTGGTATAGCAGAGTACGGAGCGTGCCATGACTCAGACCGCCAGAAGATTCGCAATTGCTTGTGCGCTCACGACTTGCGTAGTCAGTGCCGCCGCCGCGCAGTCGGTCATGCGGGAGACGCGCCCGCCAGTCGTCACGGCGGAGGCCGAACCTTGGTATCTGAGCGGCCGGCCGGTGACCTTTGCCGGCCAGACCTATTACCCGGCTGGACCGCGCCTGCATTTCATCCCGTCTGAAATGGTCAGGAGCGGCGATTTCGAGGGCATCCCGCTCTACAGCCGCACCACCATCGAGCCGTACAGTAAGGTCTTCGTGCCTGTCGGCGGCGGGCTGGTTCAGCCGTACGAGCGCCGGCGCGACGGCGACCTCGCCGGGACCGCGGGCAGCTCCGCCCCGTCGTTCCCGGTGGCGCTGGCCACAGACTCGACCATCGATGACCGGCAGACCATTCAGGCGCCTGCGCCGCCGACGCTCAGCCAGCCGCCCCTAACAGACTCGACGGCTGCGGTGCCGCGTCCGGTCGGGACCGCCGGCACCCTGGCGACGGCCCCGCGCGACGTCTCCACCGTGGCGACGCGCCGGGCCAGCCCTCCTTTCCGGCGCCGGGCGGACACCCGGAACGCCATTTTCATGACCTTCCGAGGGGAGCGCTGGTTCAGCAGCGGCCCAGCGGTCGAATTCGATCCGTCGCGGTTCGTGCCGGTTGGCAACCGTGAGGGGTTCTCCGTCTACAGCGACCGCCAGGCGCCAGGGGCGACGATTTACGTGCCGGTCGTGGCGGGCGCCGTCGGCCTGGTTGCGCCCTATTCGAAGCAGCCGAACTAGCCCGACTGCTCAGACGCCGCCGGCCTCTGCTACTCTGGCTCCGGATGCCGTGGTGAGCCTGGCGCGCCGACTCGTCTTCGGTTCGAATCCTTCCCGAACCGCGATCCGGATTCTCGTTCTGGCGGTGGTCAGCGTCATCGCCTTCCGCTGGGTGCTGTTGCCCGTCCGTACCGAGGGCATCAGCATGCTGCCCAACTACGCGTCTGGCCGCGTGACCCTCATCAACCGCCTCGCCTTCCTCCGACACGGTCCCTCGCGCGGCGACATCGTCGCGATCCGTCTCGCCGGCCCCCATGTCGTCTACGTCAAGCGCGTCATCGGGCTGCCGGGGGAGCGGCTGAAGATTGTCGGCGGGCAGGTCTACATCGACGGCGTTCCGCTCGGCGAGCCGTACGTGAAGTATCGCGGCCCGTGGGACGTGCCGGAGGTGACGCTGACGTCGACCGAGTACTACGTCATCGGCGACAATCGTGGAATGCGCGCGAGTGACCATTCCTTCGGCCGCGTCAATGCGGAACGCATTCTCGGCCGGCTGCTGTTTTGACGCGCTTACGCGTGGCCGGTGTTGTCGTGGCGGCGGTCTGCCTCGTGGTGGCGTGGCAGCGCTGGACGACCTCCGAGGAGCGGGCCATCCGCACCCGGCTCCTCGGCCTTGCCTCCGACCTGAACGGACCCGACGCCGGCGCGGCGTCGCTCCTCCGGGCCGCGCGCTTCGGCGACTACTTCACAGACGACGTGGTGGTTGAACTCGGGGAGGGCTCGCCGCCGATCATCGGACGGGCGACGCTCGTCGGCATGGCGGCCAGGCTGGAGCGCCGGACGACCGCGGCGCGCCTGAAGTTCGACGACATCGACGTGCGCCTGCGCGACGACCGCACTGCGGCCGACGTGGGACTGACGGCGAGCTTCATGCGGGAGGACGGCACGGGTGGTGACGCCGTCGACGCCCGGGAATTCGCGCTGCAGCTGGTGAAGCGTGACGGACAGTGGCGCGTCGCGAGAGCGGCCGCCGTCGCGGCTTTGCGTTGACACGTCGCCGCTGTCGTCTGAGATGTGGTGTCGAGGAGGAAAGGCGTCAACCTTCCCTCCTCGACAGACCGTGGCCGCGGGCGCCGTCGCCCGGGAGCGAGGATGCGCGCCGGCGTTTCACTGGCGAGGGCAAATGGCCAGCGTGCCGGCAACGGCGGGAAACTCGGACGATTACGAAGCTGCTGCCAGCGGACCCCGGCGGACGGTCGCGGGTGCCGCGCTGGCTCCGTCATCCCGAACGAACGCGCCATCCCGGGTCTGCATCAGAAATCTGGTGTCGACCAGGGCCCTTAGTACTTCGCTGCAGGCATCCTGGTCGAGCCCCCACAGTCGACGGGCCTGGGGCGCGGTCAGGCGCAGACCTGGCATTTCGACGAACTCACCCTGAATCCGCTCCAGCATCTGCTCGATACGCATCGATGTGCCTCCACCTAAAGGGTTCGGCTTGACTGTCCTGACGTGGTCCAGCGTTGAGCAACTGTCATACCCTTCCCCGACTGCGCCGGGCGGCGGCAGCCGTCGGTACACGCCGAATTCCTAACTGACGCGCAGTGTTGCACTTGCGCCGGGGGAGTGGATTGGGGATCCGAAAGGGCCTCCTCGAGGCGGGTGGGCCGGGTGTCTGGATTGCTGTCGCGGCAGTAAGAAATCCCTACGCGCTTCCCGCCCTTCCAGCGGGACAATGGGGCCTTCTCAGGGGCGCTGAAGGGGGACACTCACCTTTAGGGTAACGTGCTGATTCTAAAGGCTGATCCCTGCGAAGGTGGTGGATCGGCGTCAGAGCTGGCGGAGGGCGGTCGAGATGGGGAGCCGGGCCGCCCGAATCGCCGGCAGGAGGCCTCCCAGGACCCCCATGATGACGGCGTATATCAGGCCGCGGCCGAGCAGCGCCGGAGTGACCGTGAATGCGAATGCGACCTGGCTGAACGACTGGAAGTTCATGGTCGAGGTCTGGTAGCCATCGAACGCCGCCCAGGCGAGCAGGCCGCCGATGACCCCGCCGATCAGGCTGATCACGACCGCCTCCGCCAGAACGGAGATGACGACCGGCACGCTGCCGAAGCCCAGCGCGCGAAGCGTCGCGATCTCGCGGCCGCGGCTGGCGACGGCGTTGTACATGGTGTTCACCGCGCCGAAGATCGCGCCGATGCCCATCAGTCCGGCGATGCCGAAGCCGACCGTCCTGATCACCGTCTGCAGCGTCTCGGACTGCCGGGCGTAGTATTCCGGCTCGCGGATGGCCGTCACGGTCAGGCGCGGATCGGTCGTCAGCGCGTCCTTGAGCGTCTCGAACGAGTCATGTGACGCGAGCTTGGCGTAGACCGACTGGTAGCTGTTGCCGCGGCGATACGCCGGCTGCAGGACCTTGGCGTCGCACCAGATCTCCGACTCGGCCGCCGACCCGCCGGCCTCGAAGACGCCGACCACCTGCCACGAATTCTCTCCCCACTTGACGCTCGAGCCGACGGTCAGGCCGGTGAACTGTCCGGTCGCGGCCCGGCCGACGATGATCTCGTTCCGGCCCGGCTCGAAGACCCGCCCCTGGATGATGTGGACGTTGCCATGGACGCGGAACGCCGCCGGCTCGACACCGCGCAGCGGCACGTTCGCATCGGTATTGCTGCGGCGCAGCGGGTGATTGACGATGACCAGCAGTTCCGCCGCCGCCAGCGGTCCGTACTGATCGCGGGCGATCCCCGGCTTCTCTCCGATCAGCCGCGCCTGCTCACCGCTCAGGCCGCTGGTCATTTCGCTGTCGGCGCCGGACCGCATCACCATCACCGTATCGATGTCACCGGTCGCCTGCATCGCGCTGCGGAACCCTTCCGCGATCGACAGCACGCCGACCAGGACGATCACCACGCCGACGATGCCGAAGATGGCCACGGCTGAGGAGCCCAGCCGCTGCCCGATCGACCGGAGATTGACGCTCGTGACGGCGATGATCTGGGAAATCATTCAACCCCTCCGCAGCGCGTCCACGATCTTGAGGCGGCTCGCCTGCAGCGCCGGAATCAGCCCGGTCGCGAGTCCGAGCGTGATGATGATGGCGATACCGAACGCGATGTCGCGTTTCGGCAGGTAGAGCGGTGGAATCATCCCGTGCGTCGGATCACCGGCGGTCGAGATCACGAACCAGGCGAGCAGCAGTCCGGTGATGCCGCCCAGGAAGGCGACCAGGCAGGACTCGGCGAGCACCAGCCACAGGATCCGGCCGTCGCTGAAGCCGAGCGTCTTGAGGACCGCCAGCTCGTTGGTGCGCTCCCGGATCGCCTGGGCCATCGTGTTGCCCGACACCAGCAGGATCGTGAACAGCACCGCCGTGGCAATCCAGACCATGATCTGACCGATGTCGCCGATCTGCTTCGCGAAGCCCGACACGAACGCCTTCTCGGTCGCCGTCTTGGTCTCGTTCGGCGAGTTCGCGAACATCGCGTCGAGGCGCTCGGCGAGCGCTTCCGACTGCGCCGGGTCGCTGACCTTGATCACGTACCAGCCGATCAGGTCGTGAACGTAGGCCAGGTCGCGCAGCGTCTCGTTCATGTAGTCGTAGTGAAAGAAGAACTGGCTGTTGTCGAACCCCTTCTCGGGCGACTCGTAGATGCCGCGGATGGTGAATTCCCAGGGGCCATTGTCCGGCCGTCGGTAGATGACCCCCTGCAGCGGCACGCGGTCGCCGACCTTCCACCCGAAACGCTTCGCCGTGTCGATGCCGACCACCGCGCCGGTGCGATCCTCGAGCCAGGCCTTCTTCTGATCCTCGGGCATGGCGACCTCCGGATAGATCCGCAGCCAGCTCTCGGGATCGACCGCCATGTTGGCGAAAAAATTCTTCTGATCCTTGTAGATGCCGCCGAACCAGTTGGCGTGGGTGACGTCCTTGACCCCCTCGACCGATTTGACCCGCTGCTGGTAGCTGAGCGGAATCGGATTGATCAGCGAGATCCGGTCGATCATCACCAGCCGCTCGGCGCCCGACAGCGTAATCGTGCCGCTGAAGGCGACGCGAATCGCCATCAGCACGCCGAACAGGACGAACGCCACGAACACCGACAGCAGCGTGAAGATCGTCCGCATCTTGCGGCGGCCGAGATTGCGCCAGACCAGCGGCAGGAACCTCATGCCACGGCCTCCTCGACGAGCGTGCCCTTCTCGAGATGCAGCGTCCGCTTGGCGCGCGCCGCCGCATGCGGATCGTGCGTCACCATGACGATCGTCTTGCCGTGCTCGCGGTTGAGGATCTGGAGCAGGTCGAGGATCTCGTCGCCGGACTTGCGATCGAGGTCGCCGGTCGGTTCGTCGCAGAGCAGCAGCGTCGGGTCGGTGACGATGGCGCGGGCGATGCCGACGCGCTGCTCCTGGCCGCCGGACAGCTGCCGCGGATAGTGCTGGGCCCGTTCGGCCAGGCCGACGACCGACAGCGCGACGCTGACCCGCCGCTTGCGGTCGGCCGATCCCAGCTTGGTGAGGAGCAGCGGCAGCTCGACGTTCCGGGCGGCGGTCAAGACCGGCAGCAGGTTGTACATCTGAAACACGAAGCCGATGTGGCGGGCGCGCCACGCCGACAGCCGGCCGCCCGACATCTTGTCGATGCGGTCGCCGGCGACTTCGACCGTGCCCTCCGACGGCGTATCGAGGCCGCCCATCAGGTTCAGCAGCGTCGTCTTGCCGGATCCCGACGGACCCATCAGGGCGAGGAAGTCGCCCGGCGGAATATCGAGCGTGACCCCCGCCAGGACGTCAATCCGCTCGGTGCCGCGCCGATAAATTTTGTGCAGTGCCTTGATCTTGACCAGCGCGTCCATTCACCGCTCCTTGAGCGTTACCCGGTCGCCGTCCTTCAACGACGCCGGACCGTCGACCACGACCTCTTCCCCGGACGACAGCCCCGAGGCGATCTCGACCTGGTCGCCCTGCACCGGACCGGCGGTGACGGCGCGCCGCTCGACCCGGCCGTCGTGGACGACAAAGACCACGTCCCGGCCCTCGACCGAGCGGAGGGCGCGTTTCGGCGCCAGCATCCGCGGCCGCGGCGTCTCGGCGCCGGCGGCGGGGCGCTCGTTCAGGAACGAGACCTTGACACCCATGTCGGGAAGGATGCGCGGGTCGAGCTGCTCGAACCCGATCCGCACCCGGACCGTTGCCTTCTGCCGATCCGCGGTCGGCACCGTCGTGATGACGTGGCCGGGAATCCGCCATCCCGGATAGGCGTCGAGGACCGCTTCGACCGGCTGATCGGGGCGGACCCGGTTGATGTAGGTTTCGCTGACGTCCACCTCGATCTCGAGCGACGACATGTCGACGATGGTGCCGATGCCCGAGCGGGTGAAGCCCCCGCCGGCTGAAACCGGAGAGATCATCTCGCCGGGCTGGGCGTCCTTCGAGATCGCGACGCCGTCGAACGGTGCCCGGACCAGCATGTCGGCGAGGTCGGCGCGGCGCTGCCGGACGACGCTTTCGGCGACCGCCATCTGCTGCTCGGACTGCGCGATTCGCGCCTTGAGCGACTCGACCTCGGCCCGGGAGGCGTCGAGCTCGGCCTTGCCGACGACCTGTTGCTGCACCAGCTGCTCCCGCCGGCCGAACGTCCGCTCCGCTTCGCGGAGCCGCGCTTCGTCCTCGGCGGTGCCGCGGCGGGTGGCTTCGAGCTGCGCCTCCGCGACCTCGAGCGACGCCCGTGCCTGGGTGCCGTCGAGCCGCGCCAGCACCTGCCCGGCACGCACCGGCTTGCCCTCCTCGACGAACACCTCGAGGACTTTCCCGGTCACCTTCGACGAGACCGTCGCGCGCCGCCGCGCGGTCACGTAACCGGAGGCGTCGAGGACCGCGCCGGGCACCGCGCCGGCACCGCCGCGGGTCGTGACGGCTTCGGCGGTGACGACCGGAATCCCGGCCCGCCTCGACCAGAGATAGCCGCCGACCGCGAGCGCGATCAACAGCAGCCCGAGCGCGATCCACCGGCCGCGCCGTCCGCCGCCGGCGCGGGCGCTCTGCTCGATCCGGAGTGAGGCGAGGTCGTCTGTCAGGTTTGTCAATGGTTGGTGTCGCCGTCTGCCGTTGGGGAGGGGCCGGCCGCCCTCCCGAATCATGGCCAGTATAGCGGGAGTCTAGACTTCTACGGATCTGCTGACCGGCCGGTTCCCCGGAGCCGCCATGCGGCCAACGGCATAAAAAAAGGCGCGCCGTCGCGGCGCGCCTGACGTTCCGGCCAGTCCGTTCGGGCCGGGTCGCGCGCTCACCGCAGCGTCCCCTCCACCATGCCCCGCGTCAGGTAGTCCCCCATCGTCACGCCGAACAGAATCAGCAGCCAGAAGAACCCGGCCATCGCCACCACCCACGTCAGCCGGGAGCTCCAGCGGACGTGCATGAAGAACAGGATGACCAGGCTGGCCTTGATCATCGCCAGCAGGAGCATGATGACGTTGTTCATCCACCCCATGTCGATGAAGGCGGCTCCAACCGTCGCTCCCGTGCCCACCAGCAGGGCCAGGAACACCAGGTAATACATGCTCTTCGGCGCGACGTGACCAGCAGACATATGTGCGTTCTCGTTAGGCGGCGTGATAGTGGCGGCCGATCAGATAGAGCAGCGGGAACAGGAAGATCCAGACGATGTCGACGAAATGCCAGTACAGGCCGGCCACTTCGACCGGCGTGTAGTAGGCGGCGTCGTATTTGCCGCGCCAGGCGGTGACGGCCAGCCACGTCATGATGCCGAGGCCGATCACCATGTGCAGCGCATGCAGGCCGGTCATGCAGAAGTAGAGCGAGTAGAACATCTCCGCGCCCTGCGGATACATCCCTTCCCAGCGGAAGTTCGGCCCCGGCACGATGTGATCCCTGAACTTGTCGTAGTACTCAATCGCCTTGATCCCGAGGAAGGCGGTGCCGAGCAGCATCGTCAGGGCAATCCACATTACCTGCGTTCGCGGCGGCGCGCTGGTCTGCGCCGCCCGGACGCCGAGCGCCATCGTCAGCGAGCTGACGATCAGGACGCCGGTATTGAGCGTTCCCCAGACGACGTTGAGGTGATGGCTGGCCTCCTGGAAGGCCATCGGCGCGGCATGGCGGTAGACGAGATAGGCCATGAACAGCCCGCCGAAGAACAGGATCTCGGTGACCAGGAACGTCCACATGCCGAGCGTCGACGCCTCGGCCTGCTGCTCCATCGTGTCGAAATGGTGCTGCAGCTGCGGGTGATGCGGGTGCACATGCGGGGTTTCGCCGGAGTGGCCGGCGTAGCCCGGATCGCTGTGGACCGGCTGGTGGACCGGTCCACGGTAATGCTCGGAGGCGGCGTGACCATCAGACATGGCCGACCTCCTTGCTGGGTGCGTACTGATGCGTGCCGTGCGTCACGATCGGTGTCACGAGGAAGTTCTCCGTCGGGGGCGGCGAGGGAATCTCCCATTCCAGGCCCCTCGCTCCCCAGGGATCGGCGGGCGCCTTGGCGCCCCTGAAGATGGACCAGGTGAAGTAGATCATCGGCAGCAGGTAGCCGGCCGCCAGCACCGTCGCGCCGAGCGTCGAGGCGACGTTCAGCACCTGGAATTCTTCCGGATACGCATGATAGCGGCGCGGCATGCCGAGATAGCCGAGCACGAACTGCGGAAAGAACGTCAGGTTGAAGCCGACGAAGACCATCAGCGCCGCGAACTTGGCCCACGGCTCCGGGTAGAGCCGGCCGCTGATCTTCGGCCACCAGTAGTGGAGGCCGCCAAGGTAGCCCATGATCGCGCCGCCGACCATGATGTAGTGAAAATGCGCGACCACGAAATAGGTGTCGTGGACGTGGATGTCGAGGCCCATCGCCGCCAGGAACAGTCCGGTCAGCCCGCCAATCGTGAACAGCCCGAGGAAGCCGAACGCATAGAGCATCGGCGAATCGAAGCTGACCGAGCCGTTGTAGATGGTCGCAGTCCAGTTGAACACTTTGATCGCCGACGGCACCGCGACGACGAAGCTGAGGATCGAGAACAGCATCCCGGCGTAGACCGACTGGCCGGCGACGAAGATATGGTGGCCCCAGACCAGGAATCCGATGATCGCGATCGCCAGCGACGAGAACGCGACGAACGAGTAGCCGAAGATGTTCTTGCGCGAGAACGCCTGGACGATCTCGCTGATCACCCCCATCGCCGGCAGGATCATGATGTAGACCGCGGGGTGCGAGTAGAACCAGAACAGGTGCTGGAACAGCACCGGGTCGCCGCCGAGCGCCGGATCGAAGATCCCCATGTGCAGCGTCCGTTCGGCCGCGACCAGCAGCACGGTGATGGCGATGACCGGCGTGCCGAGGATGAAGATCAGGCTGGTCGCGTAAAGCGACCACACGAACAGCGGCAGCCGGAACCAGGTCAGGCCCGGGGCGCGCATGCGGTGGACCGTAACGATGAAATTGAGCCCGGTCAGGATCGACGAGAAGCCGGTGATGAAGATGCCGAGCGCGGCGGTGATGACGTGGCTGTTGGCGGCGGCGGTGCTGTACGGCGTGTAGAACGTCCAGCCGGTGTCGACACCGCCGCTGAGCGCCGCGACCAGCGTGAACAGGCCGCCGAGGACGTAAATGTACCAGCTGAGCAGGTTGATCCGCGGGAACGCGAGGTCCTTCGCGCCGATCATGATCGGGATCAGGAAGTTGCCGAGGACCGCCGGAATCGACGGAATCAGGAAGAAGAACACCATCACCACACCGTGCATGGTGAACAGCTTGTTGTAGGTGTCGGACGAGACGAGATCGCCGGCCGGCGTCAGCAGCTCGAGCCTGATCACGAACGCGAACATGCCGCCGAGGAAGAAGAAGGCGGTGATCGACGCCAGATAGAGCAGCGCGATGCGCTTGTGATCTCTGGTCAACAGCCAGGAGCCCAGTCCGTGGCCGTTATTGATGTAATTCAGCGTTTCCATGATGTTCCTCGCGCGGCCCCGCCGCGCGCTTCATACCTGCTTCTGCGGCATCGGCCGCCGTTCGCGGACCGGGCAGCCGCGCCGAATCATTTGCCCGGCCCCGCCGCCGGCATCGTCGCCGGCATTGTCCCGCCGGCCGCACCCGGCGCCGACGCGCCGAGCGATCGCACATAGGCGATGAGCTGCAGCAGCTGCTCTTCCGAGACCAGCCCCTGGAACGTCGGCATGATCGGCTGAAACCCGGCGACCACCTTGGCCTGCGGGTTGACGATGGATTCACGGATGTAGGATTCGTCGGCGATGACGCGGCTGCCGTCCTGGAGCGACACCGGGTTGCCGAACAGGCCGGCCAGCTGCGGCGCCTGCGCCTGGGCGTCGCCGCGGTGGCAGGAGACGCACGCCAGATCCTGGAACAGCTTCCCGCCGGCGGCCGCCGGCGAGTCAGAGGCGTTGCCGCCGCTCAGCCAGGCCTGGAAGTCGTTGGGCTCCATCACAACCACCGAACCGATCATGCCCGAGTGCTTGGTGCCGCAGTATTCGGCGCAGAACAGGTGATAGCGGCCCGGGACGGTGGCGGTGAACCAGAGCACGTTGTAGCGCCCCGGGATGACGTCCGCCTTCACCCGGAACGCCGGGATGAAGAAACTGTGGATGACGTCCTCCGAGCCCATGATCAGCTTGACCGGGCGGCCGACCGGCACGTGCAGCTCGTTGATTTCGCGCTGCCCCTCCATGTGCTGCGCCTTCCACATCCACTGCTTGCCGACGATGTAGATTTCCATCGCGCCGGCCGGCGGACGGTAGATGTCGAAGAACACTTTCGCGCCCCAGCCGAACATCACCATCGTGATCAGGAACGGGACGATCGTCCAGAGCAGTTCCAGGGCGAGGGCGCCGTGGTTGGCGACCCCGACCTCGTCCTTGTGCCGCCGCCGGAACTTGATCGCGAAGATCGTGAGGAGCGACGCAATCAGCAGCGAGAAAAACGCCGTGACGGCCAGCATGAAGAAATAGATGCCGTCGACGGACGCCGCCTGCGCCGAAGCCTGTTGCGGAAACAGCGGAAAGTTCGTGAACATCGTTAAGTTCGGGTAGCGGTCACAGGGTCGCGCCGGCCCTTCGCCGCGCGCTCGCGCCGGAGGCTGACGAAAAGGAACGTCAGGAACGCCAGAACGGTCAGGACGGCGCCAATCCGTACTGCCGCGATCGCCCCCGCCCCGTATTTCCCGGTCGCCGGGTCGTAGTGATAGCAGAGCATCAGGGCGTTGTCGACGATCGAGCCGATCCGCTCGTCGGAGGCCTGCATTAGTCCGAATTGCAGATCGCGCGGCGAGAACTCGATGCCGTAGAAGTATTTCGAGATCACGCCGCGCGGTGTCAGGATTTCAATGCCGGCGCCGTGGGCGTACTGCTGGATCGACTCGTCGAAGGCGTAGCGGAAGCCGACCGCCGCGGCCAGCGCCTGGATGTTCTCTTCCTTGCCGGTCAGGAAGTGCCAGCCGGCGGCGCTCTGCGGCCGGCCGTAGCGTTCGACGTAGGCCTTCTTCTTCTCGGCCGCCAGGGCGGGGGTTTCCTTCGGATTGATGCTGACCGCGACGACGTCGTACTCCTGGCCGGCATCGAATTTGAGGACGCCGAGCGCGCTGACCGCACCGTTCAGGACCTGGGTGCAGAGCATCGGGCACTCGAAGTAGACCAGCGCCAGCACGACCGGGCGTTTCCCGAAATAGTCGCCGAGCCTGACGGCGCGGCCGGTTTCGTCCGTGAACGGCAGATCGAGCGGCACCTGGGCGTTCAGCCGCTGGTCGATGCCGACCTTGTTGATCAGGCCCGGCTTGGACTTGGCCGGCTCACCGGGCTCGAGGGACCCCGGGGCGGGCGTCTGGGCGTGCGGCAGCGCCGGAGTGCCTGTCAGCGCTCCTGCCACAATGAGTGCGGCTGCCGTCGTGTGGAACAATTTCACGTCAGTCCTTGTGGCTACTTGATCGTCTGGCCGCCTGAAGCTTCACCGTAGGCCGGCCGATGCGTGCCTTCGCTGGCGTCGCCGGCGCCGCCGGCCCGGGTCGGCAGGCCGCGCTCGGCCAGCAGCTTCTTGGCCTCGGCGATCGGAATATGCGTGACGCCGCCGATCTGGTTCACCCAGCCGTAGCTGTCGAGCGCCTGGGTTTCTTCGGCGCGGAACGTCGCCAGCGCGGCGGGTTCGCGCAACACCAGGCGCGGCGCCGGCGGCAGCTGCCCGGTCGGCCGGGCGAGCGTCGACAGTTTCGGTTCGCGCGCCGCCGCCTGGCTCGCGAACAGCGCGAAGACGCCGCGGACGATCACCGCGCAGACGACCACCGTCAGGAACAGACCGACCGCCGCCTTGAGCACCGTCGCGATGTCGATGTCGCTGTGCTCGTGGGCGACGTCCGGATTGTGCATCGGGTCGTCGTCGGCATGATCGTGGCGGTGCGCGCCGCCGTGCGGATCAGTGGACGTCATGCGCGAACGCCTCCTTGAAGTACGGGTCGTTCAGCGGCAGCAGCGGCCGGCTGCGCAGCTGCCGCGCGAACAGGTAGAACCAGACGCCGAACAGCCCGGCCGGGATGGCGAGATCCATCCAGTGCAGCGGGAAGCGGTCGGGGCCGGCGCTCGGCTCGACCAGCCACACCAGGTCGACGAAGCGGAACACCAGGATCACGATCGCCACCGTCGCCAGCAGGTGCGGCCGCTTCTTGAGGTCGCGCGACAGCAGCAGCGCGAACGGCAGCGCGAAGTGACCGAGCAGGATGCCCAGCGAGACGTACTGCCAGCCGCCGTGCAGCCGGGTCAGGAAGAACGGGATCTCCTCGGGCAGGTTGCCCGACCAGATGATCAGGAACTGCGAGAACGAGAAGTACGCCCACAGCATCACGAACGCCAGCAGCAGCTTCCCGAGGTCGAGGAAGTGGCGGCGGTTCAGAAAGGTCGCGTAGGGCTCGGTCGTGGTCAGGCGCGACAGCACGACGATCACGAGTGCGAAAGCGGCCAGCCCCTGGGCAGCGACAAAGATGAAGCCGAAGATGGTCGAGAACCAGTGCGCCTCGAGCGACATCACCCAGTCGGTCGAGGCAAACGTCAGCGTCACGACGTAGACGATCAGACCGGGCGCGCTGACGACCCGGAAGCGCCGGGTGTCGGCCGGCGTGACCGCGACTTCGCCGCGATCCTGGGCGTCCGACCAGCTGTTGAGCAGCCACGCCATCCCAATCCAGATCGCGAAGTAGAGGATCGCGCGGATGATGAAGAAGTTGACGTTCAGGTACGGCGCCTTCATCTGGAGGATGTGGTCCGCCGCCACCGCCGCCGGCCGCGCCCACTCGTAGAGCCGCGGCAGGCCGAACAGGATCGGCACGAACAGCAGCGCGACGTAGATCAGATTGCGGCTCGCCGCCTCGAAGACGCGGCGGCCGACCAGCCCCCACTGCCCGCCCGACATGTGCTGCAACATCAGCAGCGCCAGCGAGCCGAGCGACAGGCTGAGGCAGAACAGGAACCCGATCAGCCACGACCGGAAGAACTGGTCGAGGTCGAGCATCGCCCCCACGCCGCCGGCGACCAGGCCGATCACGCCCACGAGCAGCGCGGGCTGCCGCAGCCGGGTCAGGGCCGGCAGGTCGGTGTTCACAGCGTGTGTATCCATGCGCTCGTCAAATGCCTCTGCAACCGTCATCTCTGGTTCGCGCTCAGTGGTGGCCGGCGGGCGGCTCGGCGCCGGCCTCGCCGGCCGGCGGCGGCATCTTCGCCGGATCGCCGCCCGGCACGTCGGCGGCGGTCGCGTGCTGGCTGAGCTGCAGCGCCCTGATGTAGGCGACGATCGCCCACCGATCCCGCGCCGTGACCTGGGCCCGGTAGTCGGGCATCGCGCCGAAGCCGTTGCTGATCACGTCGAAGAAGTGGCCGGCGTCGGCCTGGCGCAGCCGCTCGAGGTGAAACGACGGCGGCTGGCGGAAGCCGCGCTGCACGACCATGCCGTTGCCGGCGCCGGTGCGGCCGTGGCAGGGGGTGCAGTAGATGTTGAAGCGCTCCTCGCCGCGGTCGAGGAGCTGCGCGTCGACCGCGAGCGGCAGCTCCTTGACGTCGACCTTGTTGACCTTGCCGGTGAAGAACGCCTCGTCTTCCTGCAGCGTGCCGCGCGCGACCGTTCCCTCGACGAGCGGCCGGGCGCTGGCGCCGTCGGCGAAGAACGCGCTCGCCCGCAGGCCGCGGTACTTCGGCTGGTTGTGCATATCCTGCCGGCAGCCGCCGGCGAGCACCAGCCCGAGGCCGAGCGCGAGGCGCCAGCTATTCCACGACGTCATTGATCTCTCTCGCCCCGAGGCTCTGAAGGAAGGCACGCGTCCCCTCGTGCGTGAACTTCGGATCGCTGGCTTCGATCGCCAGGAAGAACTTGTCCTGGCTGGCGTGCTCGACGAAGCGGGCGACGTTGAATACCGGGTGATACGGCATCGGCAGGCCGTTGAGGAGGAACATCCCGAACACCGCCGCGAGCGCCGCGAACAGGATCGTCATCTCGAACGTCACCGGGATGAACATCGGCCAGCTCAGATACGGCCGGCCGCCGATGTTGAGCGGGTAGGCGAAGCGCGAGACCCAGACCTGCAGCCCGAGGCCGCCGCACAGCCCGGCGATGCCGCCGGCGAGGACCAGCAGCGGGACGCGGCGATCCTCGATGTGCATCGCCGCGAAGGTCTCGTGGATCGGGTACGGCGAGTACGAGTCGAACACCCGGTAGCCCTCGTCGTAGGTCCGGCGGGCGGCATCGACGAGCGCCGTCGGATCGTCGAATTCCGCCATCACGCCGTACAGCGCCGATCGAACTGGTGTGTGCTCCATGGCTAGATCGCGCTCAGTGCGCCTTCCCCCCCCGCACCTTCGCCTCCGGCACCAGCGTCCGCATCTCGAAGATCGAGATCATCGGCAGCACCCGGATGAACAGGAAGAACAGCGTGACGAACAGGCCAATCGTCCCGACGAAGGTCATGATGTCCCAGCGCGTCGGCCAGTACATCCCCCACGACGACGGCAGGAAGTCGCGGTGCAGGCTGGTGACGACGATGACGAAGCGCTCGAGCCACATGCCGACGTTGACGACCATCGCGATCAGGAACAGCGTCACCGGCGTCGTCCGGATCCACTTGATCCAGAGCAGCTGCGGCGTCAGGCCGTTGCAGAGGATCAGCGTCCAGTAGAAGGGCGCGTACGGGCCCGTCATCCGGTTCCAGATCATGAAACTCTCGTACTGGTTGGCGCTGTACCAGCCGTAGAACGCCTCCATGATGTAGCCGTAGAAGACGATCAGCCCGGTCACGAGCATGACCTTGGCCATGTTCTCGAGATGGCGGATGGTCAGGAAATCCTGCAGGTTGTACATCACCCGCAGCGGGATCGCCAGCGTCAGCACCATCGCAAAGCCGGCGTAGACCGCGCCGGCGACGAAGTACGGTGGGAAGATCGTCGCATGCCAGCCGGGGATGATGCCGACCGAGAAGTCGAAGCTGACGACGGTGTGGACCGAGAGCACGAGCGGCGTCGACAGCCCGGCGAGGAGCAGATAGGCCGATTCGTAGCGCTCCCAGTGGCGCGCCGAGCCGCGCCAGCCGAGCGCCAGCATGCCGTAGAGGCGGCGGATGTGGATCGACTTGGCCCGGTCGCGCAGCGTCGCGAGGTCGGGGACGAGGCCGACATACCAGAACATCAGCGACACGGTCAGGTAGGTCGAGACCGCGAAGACGTCCCAGATCAGCGGGCTGCGGAACTGCGGCCAGATCCCCATCGTGTTGGGGTAGGGCAGCAGCCAGTAGGCCGCCAGCCACGGCCGGCCGGTGTGGATCAACGGGAAGATGCCGGCGCAGGCGACCGCGAACAGCGTCATCGCCTCGGCGAAGCGGTTGATCGAGGTCCGCCAGTCCTGCTTGAAGAGCAGCAGGATCGCCGAGATCAGCGTGCCGGCGTGGCCGATGCCGATCCACCAGACGAAGTTGATGATCGCGAAGCCCCAGCCGACCGGAATGTTGACGCCCCAGATGCCGGTGCCCTTGAGGAGCAACCAGCCAATCGCCATCATCAGCATCATCGTCAGCAGGAAGCCGAGCGCGAGGCCGAAGAACCAGCTGTACGGATGGCGGCGGGTCAGGACGATCGCGGCGACCTGTTCCGTGACCGTGCCGAACGTGTGCCCGGGCGCGATGATCGGATGCGGGGCGGTAGCGGGTTTCGAATCCATCAGTGTTCCGTCGTGCTGTGCCCGGCTGCCGGTTCAAGCTCGGGATTCGGGTTCCGCAGGGCGGCGAGATAGGTCGTCCGTGGCCGCGTGTTGAGGTCGTCGAGCAGGCCGTAATTGCGGGCCTGGGCCTTGAGTTTCACCACCCGGCTGTCCGGGTCGTTGAGGTTGCCGAAGACGATCGCGTTCGACGGGCAGACCGCCTCGCAGGCGGTGACGACTTCGCCGTCGCGAATCGGCCGGTCGTCGCGCTTGGCGTCGATCCGCGCCTGATTGATGCGCTGCACGCAGTAGGTGCACTTCTCCATGACGCCGCGGCTGCGGACGGTGACGTCGGGGTTGCGCAGCGGCTCGAGGCTGGTCGTCGTCCAGTCCTGGTAGAGCAGGAAGTTGAAGCGGCGGACCTTGTAGGGGCAGTTGTTCGAGCAGTAGCGGGTGCCGACGCAGCGGTTGTAGACCATGTCGTTCAGCCCTTCCGAGGTGTGACTGGTCGCGGCCACCGGGCAGACGACCTCGCACGGGGCGTTCTCGCACTGCATGCACGGCACCGGCTGATGGAACGCCTCGACGGCGCTGTCGAAGTCGTTGCCGGTGAAGTAATGATCGACGCGGATCCAGTGCATCTCGCGGCCGGCCGCGACCTGCTCCTTGCCGACGACCGGGATGTTGTTCTCGGCGACGCAGGCAATCGTGCAGGCGCTGCAGCCGGTGCAGGTCGTCAGGTCGATCGCCATCGCCCACTTGTTGCCTTCGTAGGCGTAGTCGGGATAGAGCGTCAGCGTGTTGGGCGGCTTCTCGCCCTGCTCGGCGATGACGGCCGGCTCGCTGGTGTACTCCTCGAGCGTGGCGACGCGGACCGGCCGGCGCCCCTCCATCAGGTGGTGTTCCTGGGTGGTGGCGAGCGGGTGGCGCGCGCCGGTCTTGGCGATTTCGAGGCCGCTGCCGAACCACGGCGCGTCGGAGGTGCGCAGCAGCGAGGCGTTGAAGGCGGCGGCGTCCGGCGGCGCGGTGCCGACCCGGCCGGCGGCGCTCCGGCCGTAGCCGAGGAAGACGGTGACCGAATGCGCCGGGTGGCCGGGGACGCGGAATACCGGCAGCCGCATCGCGTTGCCGCGGTACTTCAGCTCGATGATGTCGCCATCCGTCAGGCCGCGCTCCTTCGCCAGCGCCGGGCTGATCCAGGCGGTCGTGTCCCAGGTGACCTTGGTCAGCGGCTTCGGGAGCTCCTGCAGCCAGCCGTTGTTCGCGAAGCGCCCGTCCCAGACGGTCGGATCGGGCCGGAAGATGATCTCGAGGCCGCCGCCGGCCGGCGCCGGCGCACTGGCCGGGGTCGAGGATGGGGCCGCCTCGACGCGCGCCACCGGTGCGGTCGGCGGAGCGGCGGCCGCCGCTGTCGGCGCAGACGCCTGCTGACCCGG
>JANMWI010000088.1:0-31597 GCA_031393955.1 Acidobacteriota bacterium | reverse complement strand
GCCGACGCCGGCCGCCGCCGAGGCGGTGGCGCGCGACGCGATGGAGCGCTCGGTGCGCTGGGCCGGCCGCGCCCGCGCGCGGCAGCTCCGTGTGCGCCACGATCCGCGCTCGGCGCCCGAGGTGATCGTCACCAACCCGGGGCAGGCGCAGTTCGGGATCATCCAGGGCGGCAGCTCGCCGGCGCTGCGCACCGAGAGCGTCGAGCGAACGATCGAGATTGGCTTCGAGGCCTACGCGATCGGCGGCCTCAGCGTCGGCGAGCCGGTCGAGGTCATGTACGAGGTCGTCGGCCACACCGCACCGCGGCTGCCCGACGATCGGCCGCGCTACCTGATGGGCACCGGCATGCCCGACGACCTGTTCGAATGCGTCGCGCGCGGCATCGACATGTTCGACTGCGTCCTGCCGACGCGCAATGCGCGTAACGGCCAGCTGATGACCGCCGCCGGGCCGATCTCGATCAAGAACGCGCGCTACGCCGAGGACCCCTCGCCGCCCGACCCGGGCTGCGGCTGCTACACCTGCCGGCACTTTTCGCGGGCCTACCTTCGCCACCTTTTCGTCGCCGGCGAAATGACCGCCGCCACCCTCAACTCGTTGCATAACCTCCACTTTTACCTTGACACGATGCGGCGGATTAGGGAGGCTATAGTGTTCGGCTCGTTTGAACGGCTCCGCCAGGAGTTCCATCAGACTTTTTCCCGCCGATCGCAAAACTGAAGGCTGCGCACTGGAACCTCTATTGATAGCGATGTCGAACCTCGGCGACTCCGGCCAGATCGGGGCCTTTCTCCCGTTCGCGCTGATCCTGGCGATCTTCTACTTCCTGATCCTGATGCCGATGCAGCGCCGCCAGAAGAAGGTCCAGGCGTTCCAGGACGCGCTCAAGACCGGGGACCGGGTCGTCACAACCAGCGGCATCTACGGCCAGATTACCAAGGTCAACGACAAGTCGGTGCAGCTGCAGATTGCCGACAAGGTCCGGATTGAAGTCGCCCGCGCCTCGGTCGGCGGGTATCAGGGCCAGGATCCGGTGGTCCAGGAATCGGGCAACGCGTAAATCATGAACAAGAATCTCCGCTGGAAAATTCTCACCAGCCTGACGGTGTTCGTCCTCTTTTTCGCCGTCGGCGTCTATCCGATCCTCGCCCAGCGCTATTCGAAGCTGCCGGCGCCGGGCTGGCTGATGGCGCACCAGCTCCGGCTCGGCCTCGACCTGAAGGGCGGCGTCCATCTCGTCCTCCGCGTCCAGACCGACGACGCGCTGAAAATCCACACCACCACGACCAGCGAGCAGCTGCGCGAGGCGCTGCGCAGCGCCGGCGTCACCCCCGGCACGATCGCGGTGACGGCGCCGACGACGTTCCACGTCGACGGCGTCCCGGCCGACCGCGACGCCGAGTTCCGCCGCGTCGCCGATGAGCAGGCCGGCACCAACTACGACCGCAACTCCGGGGTCAGCGGCGCCTACGACTTCCGGATGAAGCCGAACATCGAGAAGGACATGCGCGAGCAGACCGTCGTCCAGGCGCTGCAGACGATCGATCGGCGCGTCAACGAGCTCGGCGTCGCCGAGCCGAACATCTCGCGCTACGGCAGCTCGCAGGATCAGATCCTGGTCCAGATGCCGGGGCTGACCGACGTCGCCCGCGCCAAGGAGATCATCCGCAACACCGCCCTCCTCGAGCTCAAGCTGGTCGAGGCCGGGCCGGCGCCGACCAAGGAGGCGCTGCTGCAGTCCTACAACGGCCAGGTCCCCCAGGACATGGACGTCGTCTCCGGCGCCGGCGGCGGCGAGGGGACGATGTTCTACCTCGTCCGCAAGGTCGCGGCGGTCTCGGGCCAGGACCTGCGCGGCGCCAAGCCGACGATTGACGAGAACAACCGCCCGGCGGTGAGCTTCTCGCTGAAGAACGAGGGGGCGCGCAAGTTCAGCAAGATCACCGGCGAGAACATCGGCCGCTCGCTGGCCATCGTCCTCGACAACCGGGTGATGTCGGCGCCGCGGATCGACGGCCGGATCAGCGACGAGGGGCGGATCAGCGGCAGCTTCACCTCCCAGGAGGTCAACGATCTGTCGCTGACGCTGCGCTCCGGCGCGCTGCCGGCGAACCTGACCTACCTCGAGGAGCGGGTCATCGGCCCGTCGCTCGGCGCCGACTCGATCCGCTCGGGGGTGCTCGCCTCGGTGATCGGCCTCGTCCTGGTCGTGGTCTTCATGGTCGTCTACTACAAGGCGGCCGGCGTCAACGCCGTCATCGCGCTGCTCTTCAACCTGGTGATCCTGCTCGGCCTGATGGCCTACATCGGCGCGACCATGACGCTGCCGGGGATTGCCGGCTTCGTCCTGACGATGGGCATCGGCGTCGACTCGAACGTCCTGATCTTCGAGCGCATCAAGGAGGAGCTGGCGGCGCAGCGCGGCGTCCGCGCGGCGATCAACTTCGGCTTCGGCCGCGTCTTCCTGACCCTGCTCGACACCCACATCGCGTCGCTGATCGCGGCGGCGTTTCTCTTCCAGTTCGGCACCGGCCCGATCCGCGGCTTCGCGATGACGCTGACGATCGGCCTGCTGTCGAACCTGTTCACCTCGACGTTCGTGTCGAAGACGCTGTTCGAGGCCGAACTGGCGCAGAAACAGACTCCGTCGCTGAGCATTTAAGAGCCGACCATGCAGATTTTCAAGACCCCCAAACTGGACTTCCTGCGCTGGCGCTGGCACGCCATCGCGCTCTCGTGGCTGGTCATCCTCGCCGGCCTCGGCGTGATGATGACCAAGGGGCTGCCGCTCGGCGTCGAGTTCTCCGGTGGCACGATCGTCATCCTGCAGTTCGACCAGGCGCCGCCCGACTCGGCGACGGTGCGGAGCGCGCTCGAGAAGGCGCTGCCGGGCGAGGGCCAGAACGCCGTCATCCAGCGCTACGGCGTCGAGGCGCAGCGCCAGCTGATGGTCCGGGTGCCGAGCGTCGGTCAGGAGGCGGGGGCCGGGCTGAGCCAGACCGCCGACCGGGTGGTCGCGGCGCTCAAGAGCGCCGGCGTCGGCAACTTCCACGTCAACGGCACCGAGATCGTCGGCCCGGCGGTCGGCGCCGACCTCAAGCAGAAGGGGATCCTCGCGACCGTCCTGTCGCTCGGCGGCATCCTTCTCTATATCGCCTTCCGCTTTCAGTTCAGCTTCGCGGTCGGCACCGTCGTCGCCACCATCCACGACCTGCTGGTGACGCTGGCGTTCTTGGCGTTCTTCCGCTACGACCTGTCGCTGAACGTCATTGCCGCGATCCTGACGGTCACCGGCTATTCGACCAACGACACCATCGTCATCTTCGACCGCGTCCGCGAGAACCTGCGCAGCATGCGCCGCGACAGCCTCTACAACGTCGTCACGCTGTCGGTGAACCAGACGATGAGCCGGACGGTGATTACCGCCGGCACGGCGCTGCTGAGCGCGCTGGCGCTGTTCTTCTTCGGCGGCGAGGTCCTGCACGGCTTCGCCTTCACGATGATCGTCGGCATCATCACCGGCACCTACTCGAGCGTCTTCATCGCCTCGGCGATCGCGATCATCTGGAAGGGCCGCGAGGCACGGTCCGGGGCGATCGCCAGGGACGGCCGGTCCGCGGCGGCGAAGCCGGCGGTGGATGCTCCGGCGCCGGCCCGCAAGCCGACGCGGCGCCGCGTTTCCTGACGGCGCTGTCTTGCCGACGCTGCTCATTGCCGCCCTGCTCGGCGTCATCCAGGGGCTGACCGAGTTCCTGCCGGTGTCGAGCTCCGCGCACCTGATCCTGGCGCGCGCCTTCTTCGGCTGGGATCCCGACCGCTTCGGCCTGCCGTTCGACGTCGCGCTGCACGCCGGCACGCTGGTCGCTGTGCTGGCCTATTTCCAGTCGGACATCCGCGCGATGATTGCCGCGATCCCCGGGATGCTGACCGCCCGCGACGGCGCCGGCAAGCTCGCCCGGCTGATCGTCGTCGGCACCATCCCGGTGGTGATTTTCGGGGTGCTGGCGGCGAGCTGGCTCGAGGCGCACCTCCGGACGCCGGCGGTGATTGCGGTGACGCTGGCGATCGGCGGCGTCGCGCTGCTGCTCGCCGAGCGGCTCGGCGCGCAGCGCCGGGTCGAGGCCTCGCTGACGATGGCCGATGCGCTGGTGATGGGCGCCGGCCAGGCGACCGCGCTGGTTCCCGGGATGTCGCGGTCCGGGTCGACGATTGCGGTCGGGATGTTCCTCGGCCTGACCCGCGAGTCGGCGGCGCGGTTCTCGTTCCTGCTCGGGATCCCGGCGATTGCCGCCGCCGCCGCCAAGGAGGGGGTGCACCTGCTGCACGGCGGCCTGTCGCGCGCCGATCTGTGGCTGTTCGCGGTCGGCATGACGGTGTCGGCGGCGGTCGGCTACCTCACCATCCGGTTTTTTCTGCGCTTCCTCGCCGGCCATCGCCTCGACGTGTTCGCGTACTATCGTCTCGCGCTCGCGGCGGTGACCGTGCTCTGGCTGATGCGATGATGCACTGGCTGCGCCGCAGCTTCATCGCCGGATTCTTCGTGACCGTGCCGCTCGTCATCAGCGTCGCGGCGTTCGTCTGGATCTTCCGCCTGATCGACGGCTTTGTCGGACCGTTCTACGCCGCCTGGCTGTCGCGCGAAGTCCCCGGCCTCGGCATCCTGACGACCGCGCTGGTCGTCCTGCTGGTCGGCGCGGTGGCGAGCAACGTCATCGGCAAGCGGCTGCTGCAGAAGACCGAAGGCTACCTGCTGCGGGTGCCGGTGTTCCGGACCATCTACGCCCCGGTCAAGCAGCTGATCGTCGCGTTCTCGCCCGACAACGAGTACGGCTTCAAGCAGGTCGTGCTGATCGAGCGGCCGGGCGAGGGCTACGTGCTCGGCTTCCTGACCAAGGAGTTCACCGTCGACCGCGGCCACGGCCCCGAGCCGCTGGTCGCCGTCTACGTCCCCACCAACCACCTCTACCTCGGCGACGTCGTCGTCTGCGCGCGGGACAAGGCGTCGTTCCCGGACATCACCGTCGAGCAGGGCATCCGCATCTTCCTGACCGGCGGGATGGCGCTGTCGAGCCGCGTCCGGATGCGGCGCGGCGACGACCGCGTCGGCGACTTCGGCGTCTGAACGCCGGCGGCGATTTTTTTCTGTGGTAGGATTCGGAGCTTTTTGCGCGGCCGGCGAACCGGCCGCGGTCGAAGAGAATCGGAATCTGGGCAGGGGAGGGACATGGCCGGAAGGAGCTGTCGATTGGTGACCCGTCAGGCGCTCGTCGCCGTGCTGATGCTCCTGTCGCTCGGCATCGCCGCCGGTCCGGCCGCGGCACAGCCGCCGGCCGCGGCGGCGGCCCACGCCGGCGGCGAAGCGAGCCTCGTCCTGCCGGACCTCGGACAGGTCGACTTCCAGGGGGTCAACGGCCGGACGCTGCTGATGGGCGGCCTCGGGGTCTGCGTCCTCGGCCTGGCCTTTGGCCTGGTCATCTTCACGCGGCTGCGCAACCTGCCGGTTCACGCCTCGATGCTCGAGATCTCGGAGCTGATCTACGAGACCTGCAAGACCTACCTGATCACCCAGGGCAAGTTCATCCTGCTGCTCGAGCTGTTCATCGGCGCGATCATGGTCTTTTACTTCGGCGCGCTGCAGCACTTCGCGCCGATCAAGGTCGCGATCATCCTGCTGTTCAGCCTGGTCGGCATCGCCGGCAGCTACGGCGTCGCCTGGTTCGGCATCCGCGTCAACACCTTCGCCAACTCGCGGGCGGCGTTCGCCGGGCTGGCCGGGATGCCGTACCCGATTCACGCCATCCCGCTCAGCGCCGGGATGAGCATCGGGATGCTGCTGATCAGCGTCGAGCTGTTCATCATGCTCTGCATCCTGCTGTTCATTCCGGGCGACTACGCCGGGTCGTGCTTCATCGGCTTCGCGATCGGCGAGTCGCTCGGCGCGGCGGCGCTGCGGATTGCCGGCGGCATTTTCACCAAGATCGCCGACATCGGCGCCGACCTGATGAAGATCGTCTTCAACATCAAGGAAGACGACGCCCGCAACCCGGGCGTGATCGCCGACTGCACCGGCGACAACGCCGGCGACTCGGTCGGGCCGAGCGCCGACGGCTTCGAGACCTACGGCGTCACCGGCGTCGCGCTGATTTCGTTCATCCTGGTCGCGGTCACCGACCCGGCGGTGCAGGTCCAGCTGCTGGTGTGGATTTTCGTGATGCGCGTCACCGGCGTGATCGCCAGCGGCGTCTCCTACCTGCTCAACGCCGCCTGGGCGCGCCGCCGCTACGCGGCCGCCGCGACGATGAACTTCGAGACGCCGCTGACGACGCTGGTCTGGCTGACCTCGTTCGTCTCGGTGGCGCTGACCTACGTGGTGTCGTACTTCCTGATTCCCGGGCTCGGCGGCGATCCGACGCTGTGGTGGAAGCTGTCGACGGTCATCACCTGCGGCACGCTCGCCGGCGCGATCATCCCGGAACTGGTCAAGGTGTTCACCTCGACCGACTCGGCGCACGTCCGCGAGGTGGTGATCTCGTCGCGCGAGGGCGGCGCTTCGCTCAACGTCCTGTCCGGGCTGGTCGCCGGCAACTTCAGCGCCTACTGGCTCGGGATGGTGATCGTCGCGCTGATGTCGATCGCCTACGCGGTCAGCACCCGCGGCCTCGGCGAGCTGATGATCGCCCCGGCGGTGTTCGCGTTCGGGCTGGTCGCGTTCGGGTTCCTCGGGATGGGGCCGGTGACGATCGCGGTCGACTCCTACGGCCCGGTCACCGACAACGCCCAGTCGGTCTTCGAGCTGTCGACGATCGAGTCGATGCCGAACATCGCCGCCGAGCTCAAGCGGACCTACGGTTTCGACGTCAACTTCGAGCGCGCCAAGCACCTGCTCGAGGAGAACGACGGCGCCGGCAACACCTTCAAGGCGACCGCCAAGCCGGTGCTGATCGGCACCGCCGTGGTCGGCTCGACAACGATGATTTTCTCGATCATTGTCCTCCTGACCCATCGCCTCCAGCCCGAGCTGCTGCGCTACCTGTCGATCCTCCATCCGCCGTTCCTGCTCGGGCTGATCACCGGCGGGGCGATGATTTTCTGGTTCGCCGGCGCCTCGATGCAGGCGGTCACGACCGGCGCCTACCGCGCGGTCGAGTTCATCAAGGCCAACATCAAGCTCGATGGCGTCGTCACGAAGGCGTCGGTCGCGGACAGCAAGCGGGTGGTCGAGATCTGCACCCAGTACGCCCAGAAGGGAATGTTCAACATCTTCCTGGCGATCTTCTTCGCGACGCTCGGCTTTGCCTTCCTCGAGCCGTACTTCTTCATCGGCTATCTGGTCTCGATAGCGTTGTTCGGGCTGTTCCAGGCGATTTTCATGGCCAACGCCGGTGGCGCCTGGGACAATGCCAAGAAGATTGTGGAAGTGGAGCTCAAGGAAAAGGGCACGCCGCTTCACGCCGCGACCGTCGTCGGGGACACCGTCGGCGACCCGTTCAAGGACACGTCGTCGGTGGCGATGAATCCGGTCATAAAATTCACCACACTCTTCGGGCTGCTTGCTGTAGAACTAGGCGTGCAGCTTGCAGAGCAGTACGGCGCCCTGATGAGTCACGTGCTTGCGGGGGTGTTCATCGCCGGCTCAGCCGTCTTTGTGTGGCGCTCCTTCTACGGGATGCGCATCCAGGCGCCGGCCGGCCGGCCCTGACGTCGGGCGGCTCCGCCACAGGCGGCGGGGCTGGCCATTTTCGGATTGGCGGTGTCTAACGGAGTGGTTGCTTCGTTGACACTGGTTTTTGGCTCTGACTATAATTCGCGGGCTTGAGACGCGACCGACAGAGCCTGGAGGACTGAGCCGTGCCCCGTGACATGTTCGGCGATGTCGTGAACCCGACGATCAAGCTCGGCTCGCAGAAGTGGTACACGGTGCCACTCTCGATCCTGGCGCACGTCGTGCTGTTTGCGGCCGTAATCATCATCCCGCTGATGGCGACCGACGTGCTGCCGACGCCGCCGACGATGATGGCGTTCGTCGGCGCGCCGCCGCCGCCGCCCCCGCCGCCACCACCGCCGCCGCCGCCGGCCGCGGCCGCACCGCCGAAGACCACCCCGACGCCGGTATCGAATCCGAACGCGGCGCCGGTTGAAGCCCCCAAGAACATCGTCCCGGAGGCGCCCAGCCCGGCGATTGGCGTCGGCGTGCCGGGTGGCGTCGTCGGCGGCGTCCCCGGAGGCACGCTCGGTGGCGTGGTGGGCGGCCTGCCGCAGGCCCCGCCGCCGCCGCCGCCGCCGTCCGCGCCGGTTCGCGTCGGGGGGAACATCAAGACCCCGACCAAGACGAAGGACGCCAAGCCGACCTATCCGCCGATCGCCCAGTCCGCGCGCGTCTCTGGCGTGGTCATCATCGAGGCCACGATTGGCGCCGACGGCAGAGTGAAGGACGCAAAAGTGCTGCGCTCCATCCCCCTGCTCGACCAGGCCGCGCTCGACGCGGTCAAGCAGTGGCAGTTCACGCCGACGCTGCTGAACGGGGTGCCGGTGCCGGTCATCATGACGGTCACGGTGAATTTCACGCTGCAGTAGACCCGCTGCGATAGAGTTGTTCTCGAAACGCTGACTAATTTCTGGACGATCCAGAACACCGGAGGAGTGGCGAAATGGATTTGATGCACATGTGGGCGCAGATGGGGCCCGTGGCCAAGGCAATCGGCGTGATTCTCGTCATCATGTCGATGATCTCGTTCGGCGTGGCGATCGAGCGGATCTACACCTTTACCCAGGCGCAGAAGCAGTCGAAGCTGTATGCCCCGCAGGTCGCCAAGCATCTCAAGGACGGCCGGCTGAAGGACGCGATCGCGATTTCGCAGTCCAAGAACTTCCGCTACAGTCACCTCGCCAAGGTCGTGCTGGCCGGGCTCCAGGAATATCAGTTCCAGCAGGAAAGCGGGTCTGGGCTGAGCCGCGAGGACCTCGTCGATACCGTCCGCCGGGCCATCCAGCGCGCCTCGGCGCTGACCGCAAACGACCTGAAGAAAGGGGTTGCGGCGCTCGCGACGATCGGCGCGACGGCTCCCTTCGTCGGTCTGCTCGGCACCGTCGTCGGCATCATCACGGCCTTCCAGGGCATCGCAGCCACCGGGTCGGGCGGTCTGGGCGCGGTCTCGGCCGGTATTTCGGAAGCGCTCGTCGAAACCGCGCTCGGGCTGGTCGTCGCGATCCCGGCGGTGTGGTTCTATAATTACCTGACCGGCCGGATCGAGTATTTCAACGTCGAAATGGACAACTCGTCGTCCGAGCTGCTCGACTACTTCATCAAGAAGACGGCGTAACGATTCGTATCCGGCTGTTGTCTCCCCGCCCGGCCGCTCCCGCGGCCAGGGCGCGGGGCGACGGCCACCATCCGTAGAACGGCAGGAGTCTCCCCATGGCAATGGATCTCGGCAGCAAAGGCAGTCTCAAGGCCGATATCAACGTGACGCCGCTCGTCGATGTCATGCTGGTGCTGCTCATCATCATGATGCTGATCGCCCCGATGCTCCAGAAGGGGGTCAACGTCAAGCTGCCGGAGGCGGGCAACACCGTCGACAAGCCCGACACGCAGACCCAGACGGTCGTCGCCATCGACTCGGCGAACCAGTTCTGGGTCAACGGCCTGCAGGTCGGCAAGGGGGACTTCGCCGACAAGGTGAAGGCGGTCCTCGAGGACAAGTCCGAGAAGGTTGTCCTCATCAAGGGTGACCAGGACGCCCTCTACAGCGCGATCATGCAGGCGATGGACGATCTCCGGAAGGCGGGGATCGAGGACATCGGCCTCATCACCGAGAAGAAGGAAGCGAAAACCGCGGTCGGAGGCAACTAGTCATGGCGCACGCCCACAATCACTTCGGCGCCGAGAAGGTCGTTCGCGGCGAGACGCCGCACGCCAGCGCGGACATGAACGTCACGCCGCTCATCGACGTGCTGCTCGTGCTCCTGATCATCTTCATGGCCGCCCTCCCGCTGACGCAGAAGGGGGTCGACATCAACTTGCCGCTCGAAACCAAGGCCCCGACCGAAGCGGTCGAGAACACGCAGGTGATGCTCGAGTACACCGCTGACCGGCAGATCTCGATCAACCACCAGCCGGTGACGCTGCCCGAGCTCGAGTCGCGGCTGCGCGACATCTTCGAGACCCGCAAGGAAAAGACGATGTTCATCGCCGGCGACGGCTCGCTGCGCTACGGCGACATCGTCGCCGTCATCGACGCCGCCAAGGGGGCCGGGATTACCAAGGTCGGCATCGTGACGGAAGACATGCGGCGCGGCGGCGGCGCGGCGCCCGCGAAGACCGGCGCCAACTAGCCCCGCGGCCAGCCGGCCGCCATCGACGGACCGCTACGACACGGGGGGCGAGCCTTACGGGGCTCGCCCTCGTGCTTTGTACGCCCCGTCAGGGCCGCTGCCGGCTGAGAGCGGAAGCGGGGAGCGGGAAGCGGGAGGCGGGAAGCGGGAAGCTGAGTACAAACGAAAGGGCCGCCAGCGTGAGACGCCGGCGGCCCATGAGTCTTCGAGCGCGCGTCGGGCTAGGAGGCGCCCGTCTTCTTGCGCATCTCGATCGCCTGCTTCTGCAGCGCCGTCGCCTCGTCGATCAGCTGGAGCTGCTTGGCGCGGTCCTTCTCGACAAGCGCCTGCTGGCGGAGCAGCAGGCCCTTGTAAATGAGCGCGTCGACGTAGCTCGGATTGAGCTGGAGCGCCTTGTCGACGTTCTGCAGGCCGGCCTGGATGTATTCCTTCTTCTGGCCGTCGCTCAGGCGGTGGTCCTTGGATGACTTCTCCCAGTAGTAGGTCGCCACCAGCTGGTAGCCCTGGGGATTATCGGGGGCCAGCGAGGCGGCCTTGTTGAGCGCCTCGATGGTCTTCGGGAAATCCCCCTGTCTGTTGTAGAACCCCGACATCGAGGTGTAGACCACGGGGTCGTTCGGCTTGGCGTCGCGGGCCTTGAGCAGCGCCTGCTCGGCCTCCTCGTAGCGGCCGCTGTCCTCGTAAATCTTCGACAGCGCGAAGTAGTTGGTCGGCTCGTTCGGCTCGATCTCGATCATCTTCTGGACGATCGGCTCGGCCTTCGACGGCTCGTTGAGCTTGTCGGGGCCGTAGGCCGACACCAGGTACTCGAGCGCCAGCTTCTTCATCTGCGGGCTCTTGTCCTCCTCGGCGGCCTTCTGGTAGTAGGTCAGCGCCTTCTCGATGTAGGCGTCGTTCTCCGGCTCCCCCTTGCGGCTGACCTTCCACAGGTTGTCGTAGGAATTGCCGAGGTAGAAATAGATCTCGGTCTTGGTCGGGTCGTTCTGGAGGGCGTATTCGTACTTGGCGGCGGCCCCCTTCCAGTCCTGCGCCTTATAGCGGTCGTTGCCCTCTTTGTACGCCTTCTGGGCTCTCAGCGCGCCCATCGAGTATTTGCCGCATCCGGCCGCCGCGAGGCTCATTCCGAGCACCAGGGCGGTGGTTACGGCCGAAGCCTTTCGAAGTATCGTCATGCTCTCCTCAACCGGCGTCGCCGCCGCCCCCGGAACGGTGCGGCGCGAAAGTGGGTATTAAAATGGTCTCGGCGGTGCTGGCAGCAGAGAAGCGCGGGTTGCCGGCGCCTGAACCGGGTCAGTATAGTGAACCGAAAAACTCCCCGTCAACAACCGACCGTCAGCCGCCGGTCTTCCGGTTCCCCCGGTCCGATTAGACACCGTCCATCATGATTCGGTTCGAGGATCTCGTCGACAAGGTCCGCGGCGCCAATCCGGACGCCGATATCGACCTGCTCCGGCGCGCCTACGTGTTCTCGGCCTACGAGCACAAGGGCCAGGTGCGCCATTCCGGCGAGCCCTACCTGGTCCACCCGCTCGAAGTCGCGGACCAGCTCGCCGAGATGAAGCTCGACGTCGTCGCGATTGCCGCCGGCCTGCTCCACGACATCGTCGAGGACACGCACACCCCGATCGAACGGATCACCGAGCTGTTCGGCGCCGACGTCGCGCACGTCGTCGAGGGCGTCACCAAGCTCGGGGCGATCTCGTTCTCGTCGAGCGAGGAGCGCCAGGCGGAGAACTTCCGCAAGATGCTGCTGGCGATGGTCGACGACATCCGGGTGATCCTCGTCAAGCTCGCCGATCGCCTGCACAACATGCGCACCCTGCACCATCTCCCGGAGGAGCGGCGGCTGAAGATTGCCCAGGAGACCCGCGACATCTACGCGCCGATCGCCAACCGCCTCGGCATGAGCAAGATCAAGAACGAGCTTGAGGAGCTGGCGTTCAAGTATCTCGAGACGACCGCCTACGAGGCGCTGCGAATCCGGGTCGAGCGGCGCCGGCGCGCGACCGAGGGGATGATCGAGGAGCTCAAGAAGACCGTCTCGGCCAAGCTCGCCGAGGCGCAGGTGCCGGTGATCGAGATCGACGGACGCATCAAGCGCCTGTTCAGCATCCACCAGAAGCTCAAGCGCCAGAAGATCGAGCTCGACCAGGTCTACGACATGGTCGCGCTGCGGATCATCACCGAGTCGGTGAAGGACTGTTACGGGGCGCTCGGCATCATCCACCAGACCTGGTCGCCGGTGCCGGGACGGATCAAGGACTTCATCGCGATGCCGCGCCCGAACGGCTACCAGTCGCTGCACACCTCGGTGATCAGCGAGCGCGGCGTGCCGTTCGAGGTGCAGATCCGCACCGAGGAGATGCACCGTACCGCCGAAGAGGGCATCGCGGCGCATTGGAAGTACAAGGAAGGGCGGGTCGGCGCCGGGCGCGACGAGCAGTATTTCGTCTGGCTGCGTCAGCTGCTCGAATGGCAGCAGGAGGTCCGCGACCCGCAGGAGTTCCTGCAGAACCTGAAGATCGAGCTCTACCCCGAGGAGGTCTACATCTTCACCCCCAAGGGGGAGGTCAAGTCGCTGCCCCGCGACGCGACGCCGGTCGACTTCGCCTACTCGATCCACACCGACGTCGGCCACCAGTGCGTCGGCGCCCGGGTCAACGGCAAGATGGTGCCGCTGCGCGCCCGCCTCAGGAACGGCGACATCGTCGAGATCGTCGCCACCCCGGGCCACAAGCCGAGCCGCGACTGGCTGAACTTCGTCGTCACGTCGCGGGCCCGCAACAAGATCAAGCACTTCATCCACGCCGAAGAAAAAGAGCGCAGCCTCGAGCTCGGCCGCAAGCTGTTCGACAAGGAGGCCAAACGCTACGGCCTCAGCCTGAAGACGCTGACCGAGCCGACGACGATGGCGCGGGTGCTGGGCGAGTATGGGATGGGCAAGGCCGACGAGCTGTATGCGGCACTCGGCTACGGGAAGCTGTCGGCCAAGACCGTCCTGGCGCGTTTCGTCCCGCAGGCCGAGCTCAAGGAGGCGACGGAAAGCGGCCTGGCGTCGGTCGTTCGGCGGGTGCTTGGCACCGGCGAGGACAAGATCACCGTCCACGGCATCGACGACCTGATGGTCTTCCGGGCGCGGTGCTGCAATCCGATCCGCGGCGAGAAGATCATCGGCTACATTACCCGCGGCAAAGGGGTCTCGGTGCACTCGGCGGCGTGCCCGAACGTGCTCAACCTGCTCTACGATCCCGAGCGCAAGATCGCCGTCGAGTGGGACAAGGGGGCGGACCTCAAGCCCTACAAGGTCAGGCTGACGATCCAGGTCGAGGACCGGCGCGGCATCCTGGCGGACGTCAGCGCCAAGATTGCCGGCATCAACACCAACATCCGGAACGTCGAAGCGACGGTCGACGATCAGATGGGGCGGATCGACATGACCGTCGAGATCAGCGACGTGAAGCACCTGCAGAAGGTGATCAAGTCGCTGCGCGGCATTCCCGGGGTGGTCGATGTCGAGCGCGCGGCGCGCTAGCGGTCAGGCGAGGGAGGCGACGGCGTCGATTTCGACGCGCGCGTCTTTCGGCAGCCGGGAGACCTGGACGGTCGCCCGCGCCGGGGCCGGCGACGAGAAACAGGTGGCGTAGACCTCGTTCATGGCGGCGAAGTCGTCCATGTCGGCGAGGAACACGGTCGTCCGGACGACGTCGTCGAAGGATGCGCCGGCCGCCTCGAGAATCGCGCCGAGGTTCTGGAGGACCCGGCGCGTCTGCGCCGCGATGTCGCCGTCGACGAGCGCGCCGGTGGCGGGGTCGATCGGCACCTGGCCCGAGACGAACAGCAGCGAACCGGTGCGGATGGCCTGCGAGTAGGGCCCGATCGCCGCCGGCGCCGCCGCGGTGGAGACCGCCTGGCGCATTAGACGGTCTGGGGGGCCTTGGCGGGACCGGCCTTGACGACCTTGTTCGAGCGGATGCACCGCGTGCAGACGCGCAGGCGCTGGATGCCGCCATTCACGAGCGCGCGGACCCGCTGGAGATTCGGTTCGAAGCGCCGGGGGGTGACGTTGTGCGCGTGGCTGACATTTCGGCCGACGACCGGCCCTTTTCCGCAGATTTCACAGCGTTTCGCCATCAGATGATCCTGAACGCCCGAGGGCGCATTCCGAGCAACTTGTTGAACGTGTTGTAGATCGCGCTCACGGCACGAAGGACAAACACTGGATTATACCCCAAACCCGGCTGAGAACACCTGGCGGCGGGGGCGGCAGGTGCCCATGCCGCTGACAGTTGTGTCGCCGGCGTCGCGCCTCTGCTACCATCCCTCCAATCCGGGACCGATCCGACCGCCGCCGGCGCGGCCGGACGCGCGGAACACGAGTTGCACTGCCACTGGTTGGGGCCCGCGACCGGGCTTCGCATGCGCACGAGGAGGAAGGCTGATGGAAAGGCCGCTTCTGGATCCGCAGTCGCCCGCCGGCTATTTCAGGGACCGAGTGGACTCCGCCATGGCGCGCCAGCGCGTCACGGCGGGTGACCTGACCAGCCGCTACCTCGTCAACCTGTTGTGCCAGTTCGTCCGCGCCGATGCCGTCGAGGGCTTCGGGCGCGACGCGGAGCCGCTGGCGTTCCGGCTGGTCCGCGCGCTCGACCAGGGTGGCGCGCTCCAGCGGGCGCAGCTCCAGAGCCTGGGCGATTTCAGCCTCTTCGTGGCCGGCTTCTTTGCCGACAGTTTCCCCCGGCGGACCGTCGACGTCGACTACTACGTGTCGATGGGGGAATACGCCTACGGATCTCTCAGCCGCCGGGACCGTGAAGCTTTCGCGGTGTTTGGAGAGCTGTCACGCCGGTTCGTGGTCTTCACGGACATCCTGGCGGACGTCAGCGAACAGACCGGGTCCTCGTCCGGAGCGGACGTCCTGCGTCTGTATGAGAAATGGCTGAAGACGGGCAGCCTCCGCGATGCCCGCCGGCTGGTCGACAAGGGCATCCTGCCGCAGCCGGGGGCGGCCACGACCCGTCTCCAGTAGCCCGCCTCATCCGGGCATTGCCTTTGCCCGGCCGCCACACTCATGCCACACATTCGACCGAACCACGGGCGGGGGGTCCGGCGTCTAAATCAACAATCGCCGGCGTTCGAGCCCGCCCGCCGCGGCGGAGCGGAGCTAACTCGTTGAACGGGTTGGCCATACACGACTCGACGAGGCGCGGCGGTGGACGGGCAACAAGTGAGGCAAATCGTCTCACCAGGAGGTCAGATGTGTACAGCGCGCTGTCCAGCTTCTGATACTCCACTTTACTTTCAGGCCCGAAGCCGCTAAACTGACCGGCTTGTATACTGGCAGATGTATTGCATAAAGGCCTGCAACTATTAGCGGCCGAGCGGAGACGGAAAGGAGCGGAATCATATGGATGTTCATAAGACCCCGGGCGGGCAGATGAATCGGGACCGATACGCGGAGCTCACCAAGATCCTCGAGGAGCGTCGGCGCGAGATCATGGATCAGGTGCAGGGCAAGATTCGCGACGTGCGCACGGAGAGCCCGAACAATCCGGCGACCGGTGTGCTCGACGCTGCCGAAAGCTCCGAGGCGGATATTCAGGATGAGATTGAGTTCGCGCTCATCCAGATGAAGGCCGAGACGCTCCATAAAATCGACGAGGCGCTGCATCGCCTGGAAGAGGGGACGTTCGGCTACTGCTTCGAGTGCGGCGAGGAAATCTCGGGCCGCCGCCTCCGGGCGCTGCCGTTCGCGGTCCGCTGCAAGGACTGCGAAGAGGCCCGGGAGACCGCCCAGCAGCGCGAGCGCCTGCTCGCCCAGCGCCGCGGCAACGCCTCGCTGTTCGTCGACATGCAGAGCTAGCTTGCTTCACGTCCCGGCGCACCGCGGGGTGCGCCGGGATCCTCGCCCCCCTCTCGCAATTCCGCGTATCATCACGGCAGGGCGTGCGATCCGCGTCGCGGATCGCGCCCCGCCATACATCACAGCAGGAGGATCGCCGGTGAGCGATCAGTCCGAGACCAACGATCGATTCGACGACCTGCTCGCGTCGGGTGAGCGGCCGCTCGCGATTCCATCCGAGCTGCCGTTGCTGCCGTTGCGCGATACGGTCCTGTTTCCGAACTCCTTCATGCCGCTCGCCGTCGCGCGCGAGGCCTCGGTGCGCCTCATCGACGAGGCGACGACCGGCGGACGGATGATTGCCGTCTTCACGCAGCGCGACGCGGCGGTCGAGGAGCCAACCCAGGAAGATCTCTACCCAATCGGCACCGCGACGCACATCCACAAGATGTTCAAGCTGCCCGACGGCAGCCTGCGGCTGATCGTGCAGGGGCTCTCCCGCGTCCGCCTCGAGCGCATCGTCCAGACCCGCCCCTACCTCAAGGGCGCGGTCGCGTCGGCCGACGAGAGCCTGCGCGACCAGGACCGCCTCGAGATCGACGCGCTCCAGCGCAACATCAAGAGCAACTTCCAGCAGGTCGTGTCGCTGTCGCCGCTCCTCTCGGATGACCTCCAGTCGCTCGCCGCCAACATCACCGAGCCGGGCAAGCTCGCCGACTTCATCGCCTCCAGCCTCACCACCATCGGCACGCCGGTCAAGCAGGAGGTCCTCGATACCCTCGACGTCCGCGCCCGGATGGATGCGCTCAACCGGATCCTCATCAAGGAGCTCGAAGTGCTCGAGCTCGGCTCGAAGATCCAGTCGCAGGTCCAGTCAGAGGTTGGCAAGAACCAGCGGGAATACTTCCTCCGCGAGCAGCTCAAGGCGATCCAGAAGGAGCTCGGCGAGGGCGACGACCAGGCGAAGGAAATCGACGAGCTGCGCGCCAAGATCGACGCCGCCGGGATGCCGGAGGGGGTCAAGAAGGAAGCGATGCGGGAGCTCGACCGGCTGTCGAAGATGCCGGTCGCGGCGGCGGAATACACCGTCTCGCGGACCTATCTCGACTGGCTGGTGGCGCTGCCGTGGGCGAAGCGGACCGAGGATGCCCTCGATCTGCGGCGGACCAAGGAAGTCCTCGACGCCGACCACTCGGGGCTCGAGAAGGTCAAGGACCGCGTCATCGAGTACCTCGCCGTCCGGAAGCTCAATCCCGACGTCAAGGGGCCGATTCTCTGCTTCCTCGGCCCTCCCGGCGTTGGCAAGACGTCGCTTGCCAAGTCGATCGCCAACTCGCTCGGCCGCAAGTTCGTCCGCGTCTCGCTCGGCGGCATGCGCGACGAGGCGGAGATCCGCGGCCACCGGCGCACCTACATCGGGGCGCTGCCCGGCCAGGTGATCCAGGGACTGCGCCGCGCCGAGTCGAAGAACCCGGTCTTCATCCTCGACGAAATCGACAAGCTCGGCTCTGACTTCCGCGGCGACCCGGCGTCGGCGCTCCTCGAAGTGCTCGATCCCGAGCAGAACAACACCTTCCGCGACCACTACCTCGACGTCCCGTTCGACCTCTCGGAGGTGCTGTTCCTGACGACCGCGAACGTCATGGATCCGATTCCGCCGCCACTCCGCGATCGCATGGAAGTGCTCGAGCTGGCCGGCTACACCGAGGAAGAGAAGCTGAAGATTGCCTTCGAGCATCTCATCGCCAAGCAGATCAAGAACCACGGCCTGACGCCGGAGCAGATCGAGTTCACCGTCCCGGCAATCAGCGCCGTCATCCGCGGCTACACGCGCGAGGCCGGCGTCCGCAATCTCGAGCGCGAAATTGGCGCGCTCTGCCGCAAGATTGCCCGCCGCCGCGCCGAAGGGGACGAACAACGCGTCGTCATTACCCCGGACGTGGTCGTCGAGATGCTCGGCGCGCCGACGTTCCTCGATGAGGAAATCGAGAACCGCACCAAGGACCCCGGCGTCGCAGTCGGGCTGGCGTGGACGCCGGCCGGCGGCGAGGTCCTGTTCATCGAGGCCTCACGGATGCAGGGGGGCGGCAGCCTGACGCTGACCGGCCACCTCGGCGACGTGATGAAGGAATCGGCGCGCACGGCGCTGTCCTGGTTCCGCGCCCATGCCAAGCGCTACGGTGTCGATCCGACGTTCTACAAGGACTCCGAGATCCACCTGCACGTGCCGTCCGGCGCCATTCCCAAGGACGGACCGTCGGCGGGCGTGACGATGGTGACGGCGCTGGCGTCGTGCCTGACCGGACGGGCGGTCCGCGGCGACATCGCGATGACCGGGGAGATCACGCTGTCGGGCCGCGTCCTACCGGTCGGCGGCATCAAGGAAAAGGTCCTCGCTGCGCGCCGCCACGGCATTACCGAAGTGATCCTGCCAAAGCAGAACGAGAAAAACATCAACGAAGACCTCACCGAGGAGCTCCGCCGCGAGCTGACGATCCACTTCGTGGTCCACATGGAAGAGGTGCTGGCGATCGCGCTGGTCCCGTCCGCGGCGCAGACCCACACCGGCATGGCGGTCGAGCCGCCGGTCCAGGTCTGAGGACGCACGAGGCACACGCGCCGACGATCGTCGTCAGCGCGCCAGCGGCACGATCTTAGATCTCCCGTCTGTCCCCTGGCTGCACCCGGCGCTGCCGCAGCAGTGCGCGACTCGGGGTCAGATCATCCCGAGGCCGGCGACGGTTTTCATGTCGGTGATCTCGCCGCGCCGGACCATGTCACGGGCGTCGGCGATGCTGAACACCTTCGGCTCGATGTCCTCGTCTTCGTCCGGCTCGGCCTTCTCGGTTGGCCGGCTGAGGCCCGAGAGCCGGAAGAACAGCATCTCCTCGTCGCAATACCCGGGCGTCGGCAGCAGCGCGGCGAGCCGGACGACCGTCTCGGGCACCAAATCGATCTCCTCGTGGCACTCCCGCCGGGCGGCCGCCTCCGGCTCTTCCCCTTCATCGAGACTTCCGGCCGGAAACTCCCACAGCCAGCGGTTGATCGGGTAGCGGTACTGGCGGATCAGGATGACGTGTCCCGGCTCCGGTACCGGAATCAGCACGACCGAGCGGATGTGCCGGACGACATCGACGGTGACCTCGCGGTCGTTTGGCATCCGCACCCGGTCGCGATCGACGCTGAAGACCTTGCCGGTGAAGACGCGCTCATGCGCCAGCCGTTCGGGTTCGGACACGGATCACTCCTCTGGCTCTTCGCCCTTCGCTTCGCGGACTTCGATGTCGTCGATGACGGCCTGCAGGTCGGGCGGCAGCGGCGAATCGAACTCGACCCGCCGGCCGTCGACCGGGTGCGTAAAGGCAAGCCTCGCCGCATGCAGGAACGGACGCTCGAGGCGCTGCACGGCCCGCAGGTTGGCCGGGGTCCGGCGATGCAGCCCGCCGTAGGTCGGGTCACCAACGATCGGGTGGCCGATGGCGCTGAGATGGACCCGGATCTGGTGGGTCCGCCCGGTCGCGATCGCCACCGACAGCAGCGACACGCCTTTGAAATGCCGCGCCGCCGTCACCCGGGTCACCGCCTCGCGAGCCCGCCGCGCCCGGGTCGACATCTTCTGGCGCTGCGCCGGGTCCCGGCCGATCGCCGCGTCGATCCGCTTGCCCGCCTGGACGACGCCCCAGACGAGCGCGATGTACTCCTTGTCGACCTCGCGGTCGGCGAACTGCCGCGACAGCTCCTGGTGGGCACGGTCGCTCTTGGCGACCACCATCACCCCGGACGTCCCGCGATCGAGCCGATGGACGATGCCGGGGCGGAGCTCGCCGCCGATGCCGCTCAGATCCTTGACGTGGTGGAGGAGCGCGTTGACGAGCGTGCCCGAGCTGTGGCCGGCGCCGGGATGCACCACCATGCCGGCCGGCTTGTCGAGGACGACCAGATCCTCGTCCTGATACAGAAGCCGGATCGGCAGCTCCTCGGGCTGGGGGATCGCCGCCGTCGGCTCGGGAACATCGAGCGTGAACACCTGGCCGGTGTGCACCTGGCTGCTGGCGCGCGCCGCCGCCGCCGGGCCGTGCACGCAGCCGTCCTTGATCAGCCGCTGGATCCGCGACCGCGAATAGTCGGGCAGCAGCGCCGTCAGGAAGTTGTCGAGGCGGAGGCCGTCGTACTCGGCATCGACGACGAGCTCGCGCGTGTCCGTCATGCCCGCCACCGCGGCCCGGCGTCGATCGGGCCCCGGACGCGCCGCGCGTTATGCGGGATGGGATGCATGCCGGCGCCCCACGCCGACCATCTCGAGCAGGACCAGGATGGCCCCGACCGTGATGGCGGCATCCGCCACGTTGAACGCCCAGAAGTGCGTCGTGCCCCAGTAGACGTCGACGAAATCGGTGACGTAGCCAAAGACCGCGCGGTCGATCAGATTGCCGAGGGCGCCGCCCAGAATCAGCGCCAGGCCGAGCCGGGCGATGCGTTCGTGAAAGCCGAGCTGGACGGCGTAGATCGCGATGGCGACGAGCGCCAGCGCCGCGACCGCGATCATCACCGCCGGCTTGTAGGCGAAGTCGACGGCATTCAGCAGGCCGAACGCCGCGCCGGTGTTGTGGACGTGGGTCAGGTCGAGAAAGTCCGGAATGACGCTGCGGCTGTCGCCGAACGGCAGCGTCCGCCGGACGATCGCCTTGGTGGTCTGATCGGCGGCCGCGATCAGCACGAGCGTCCCCAGTTCGAGCGCATGGGGGCGCTGCGGCAGGCGCGCCGCGGGCGGGGCGGAAGCGGCCGCCGGCTCCGGCACCGGCTCGTCCATCGCCGTCATTGCCCCACGCCGGCGAGCGCGCCGGCGCACCGCTCGCAGATCCCCGCCGTCGCGGCATCGGCCGAGATGTCGCGCACGAACCGCCAGCACCGCGGGCACTTCTCGCCGTCGGCGCGGTCAACCTCGATCGCGATCCCGGAGTCCGTCCCGCCGGGCTCGAGCCGCACCTCCGAGACGATGAAGAGCATCGCCAGGTCGTCGCGATAGTGCGCCAGCAGCGCCGCGTCGGCGCCGCCGGCGCGCAGCGTCAGCCGCGCCCCGAGGGCGTTGCCGATCGTCTTGGCCTGCCGCGCCGCCTCGAGCGCCCGGTTCACATCGTCGCGAATCTTCATCAGCCGCGTCCACCGCTCGTCGAGGGCCGGGTCGAGCAGGCTGGTGACGTCCTCCGGAAAGGCAGCCAGGTGGACGGACGGCTCGCGCGTGCCGGGAAGGTGCCGCCACAACTCATCGGCGGTGACCGGCAGGATCGGCGCCAGCAGCCGGGTCAGGCCGTCGGCGATGCGGTACATGGCGGTCTGGGCCGAGCGCCGCTCGCGCGAGGCGGCGCCGAAGGTATACAGGCGATCCTTCGAGACGTCGGCGTAGAAGGCGCTGAGATCGACCGTCGCGAACTGGTTGATGGCCTGGAAGATGGTCGGGAAGTCGTAGGCCTGGTAAGCCGTCCCGACCGCCGCGGCAGCGGTCGCGTAGCGCGCCAGCGCGAACCGATCGACCTCGTGCATCTCTGCGAGCGGCACCAGATCCGTCGCCGGATCGAAGTCATAGAGGTTCGACGCCAGGTAGCGCAGCGTGTTGCGGATCTTCCGGTACGCTTCGATGACGCGCGCCAGGATCTGCTTGCCAAGCCGGACTTCCTCCCGGTAATCGACCATCGCGACCCACAGCCGGATGATCTCGGCGCCGCTGTCCTTGATGATGTCCTGCGGCTCGATCGAGTTGCCGAGCGACTTCGACATCTTGCGGCCGTCCTCGGCGACGATGAAGCCGTGGGTGAGCACTTCGCGGAACGGCGCCCGGCCGCGGGTGCCGAGGCCGACGAGCAGCGAGCTCTGGAACCAGCCGCGGTGCTGATCGCTGCCTTCGAGATAGAGGTCGGCCGGCCAGGTCAGCTCGGGACGGAAGGGCAGGACCGCCTCATGGCTGGAGCCGGAGTCGAACCAGACGTCGAGGATGTCGCGCTCGCGCTCGAATGTCGTCCCGCCGCAGGCCGGGCAGGCCAGCCCGGCCGGCACGAATTCCTCGAGCGGCCGCTCGTACCAGGCGTCAGCGCCGTAGACATCGAAGACCGCGGCGGCGCGCTCGACGAGATCGGCGGTGAGGAGCGCCTCGCCGCAGGTCGTGCAGTCGAGCGCCGGGATCGGCACGCCCCAGGCGCGCTGGCGCGAGATGCACCAGTCGGGACGGTTGGCGATCATGTTGTGGATGCGGTCGTGGCCCCACTCCGGGACCCACGTCACGTCGGTATCGATGGTCGCGATGGCAGCGTCGCGCAGCGTCCGCGGCGCCTCCGCGGCGGCACCGCCGCCCGGCACGGTGAACGGCTGGTCCATCGCGATGAACCACTGCGACGTGGCGAGGAAAATCACCGGGTTATGGCAGCGCCAGCAATGCGGATAGGAGTGCTGGAACGGCTCGCGGTGCCACAGCCGGCCGCGCTCGGCGAGCGCCGCTTCGACCGAGGCGTTGGCGTCGAAGACCCGCTGCCCGGCGAACATCGGCACGGTCGACAGGAAATGGCCGCCGGGGCCGACCGGCACGAGGATTTCGAGCCCGTACTTCTGACCGGTGACGAAGTCGTCGCTGCCGTGCCCGGGCGCGGTGTGCACCGCGCCGGTGCCCTGCTCGAGCGTCACGTAGTCGGCGAGGACGCCGAGCGAGTCGCGGTCGAACAGCGGATGCCGGAAGTTCAGGCGGTCGAAGGCCTCGCCCTTCATCCGCGCCAGCGGCGCGCCGAACGTCCGCCCCGCGACCGCCGCGACCTTCTCGGCCAGCCCCTCCGCGACGATTACCGCCCGCCCATCGACGTCGTACGCGGCGTAGTCGAGCTCCGGATGAAATGCGACGGCCAGATTCGACGGGATCGTCCACGGCGTCGTCGTCCAGATCAGGACCGAGACGTCACGGCCGGCCAGCGCGGGAACGCGGGTGGCCAGCTCCGCACCGCTGTCGTCGGCGAGCGGAAATTCCACGTAGATCGACGGGGAGGTGTGGTCGGCGTACTCCACCTCGGCCTCGGCAAGCGCGGTGCGGCAGTGGATGCACCAGTGCACGGGCTTGCGCCCCTTGTAGACCAGGCCGCGCTCGACGAACCGGCCGAGTGCCCGCGCGATCGCCGCCTGGTAGCGGAACTCCATTGTCAGGTAGAGATGGTCCCAGTCGCCAAACACCCCCAGCCGCTGGAATTCGACGCTCATCACGTCGATGAACCGTGAGGCATAGGCGCGGCACGCCCGCCGGAAGTCGGCAATCGGCATCTCGCGCTTCTTCGGCCCGAGCTCGCGGTCGACCTTGAGCTCGATTGGCAGGCCGTGGCAGTCGTAGCCGAGCACGTACGGGGCATCGAATCCCATCATCGTCCGCGACTTGACGACGATGTCCTTGAGGATCTTGTTCATCGCGGTGCCGAGATGGATCCGGCCGTTCGCGTACGGCGGGCCATCGTGCAGGACGAACTTGGGGCGGCCGGCGCGCTGCTCACGGATGCGTTCGTACAAGCTCATTTCCTGCCAGCGGGCGAGCGCCAGCGGCTCAGCCGTCTGGAGGTTCGCCTTCATGGGGAAATCGGTGCGCGGCAGGTTCAGTGTGTCTTTCCACTCGGTCATGGGATCGTTCTAGTCTAGTGCATCAATTCGACGGTTCGCTGAGGTTCCGTGGCGACCCCCGTACAGAGAAACGGCCGGCCCCCGGGGTGGAGGCCGGCCGGTCGATCGCTGGTGTTGCGGCGTCCTAGCGGCTGCGCTGGTTGGTGCGCTGGATGTCGACGCGGAACTCGCCCTGGTTGTCGTCGAGCTTGTCGTCGTTGACGCCCAGGAACAGCTGCCCGGCTTCCGGCATCGGCACCGTCACCTGGTTGCCGATCGCGAACGCCTTGCCGTTGCCGATGCGGCCGATCAGCGCGCCCGCGAGCGCGTTCGGCAGCGGGCCTGCCGTCGAGCGGTTGCCCGTCTTCGAGCCGGCCGGCGCGGCGATGTCGCCCGCGGTCGGGCTCAGCTGAATTTCACCGGTGGTCTGGAACGACAGAACTTCGCCCTTCTTCACCGTCAGGCCGGTCGACGTCCACTGCTGGCGCGGGGACACCGAAACGCCCGAGCCCGTCGGCGCAGCCAGCGCGCTGGTCGCGCCCGACGTCGCCACGGCCGGCTTGGCGAGGATGATCCGGCTGATCTCGGACGACGAGAAGTCGCGATCACCCGAACCCGTCTTGACCGTAATCCGCAGTGGCGTCGTCCCGCCGATGTCGAACAGCTGACCATTGACGGTCGTGCCGTTCTTGAGCACGACCTGCTGGCCGTCTTGGACGTTGGCCCAGTCGGCGTCGCTCATGGTGCCACCGCTGAAGTCAATCACTGCCACAGCGTTGGTCGGAATCTGCCGCGACTGACCGTTGACCTTGACCTCGAATCCGGACCCGCCCATATCGACCAGCTGGCCGCTGACGCGCTCGCCCGAGCGCAGCGTGAGCGTGGCATTCTCCTGCGCCTGTGCGACGCCCGTGAACGTCAGGGCCGCGACCGACAGCGCGAGAACTGTACGCTTGAACATGTTGTCTCCTCCTCAAAATCTGAAAGCGAATCGCCAGCTCATCCGACCGCGGATGGGCTGCCGTACTACCGTTTGACCCCACCTTACTGCAAACCACCTGCCACGGATTGGGGTTTGCGGAAGTCAACCTGAGCGGCTCGACCCGAGCGCTGAGACCCGAAAAATTCCTTCAAAACAGGCCTGTATAATTGTCTTCATGGCGGTCTCCCTGGTGCCCGGCGCTACGCCGGTCCGGCGCGCGGTTCTCGACAACGGCCTCAAGATGATCGTCCAGGAGATCCACACCGCACCGCTCGTTTCTGTGTGGTGCTGGTACGCGGTCGGGTCCGGCGACGAAGCGCCCGGTACGACCGGCGTCTCGCACTGGGTCGAGCACATGAATTTCAAGGGGACGACGAATATCCCCAGCGAGCAGATGAAGGGCATCGTCGAGCGGTTCGGCGGGATGTGGAACGGCTACACCTGGTTGGACCAGACGACCTATCTGGAGACGGCAGGCAGCAGCGCGCTCGAGCAGATGCTGTTCATCGAAGCGGAGCGGATGGCGAACGGGCTGTACGAGCCGGCCGACTGCGAATCGGAGCGGACCGTCATCATCTCCGAGCTGCAGGGCGGAGAGAACGATCCTGATCAGCTGCTCGATACCGAAGTAATCGCGACCGCCTTCCGCGCCCATCCGTATCGGCATCCCACCATCGGCTGGCTCGACGATCTGAAGTCGATGACGCGGGACGATCTCTACAGTCACTACCGCCGCTTCTACGTGCCGGACAACGCCACTCTCGTCGTCGTCGGGAACGTCGACGCCGAGGACGTTTTCACGGCAGCTGCGAAGTATTTCGGACATATCCCCGCCGGTCCGCCGCGGGCGGCGCGGCGCGCGGCCGAACCGGCGCAAGCGGGAGAGCGGCGGGTTGTCATCGAGCGGGAGGGCACCACCGGCTACGTCAAGGTGGTCTTTCCGGCCCCGTCCGTGTCGGATCCTGACTTCGTGCCGATGCTCGTGCTCGATGCCGTGCTGACCGGTGCGAAGGGGGTCAATCTGTGGTCGAGCTTTCGCGGCGCTCCGCCGCAGCGCAAGGCCCGTCTCTACACGAGCCTCGTCGAAGGGGGCGTCGCATCGATGGTGTCTGGAGCGCTGCTGCCGACCAGGGATGCCTTCCTCTACACGCTGTCGCTGACGGCCCTGGACGGCGTGCCGCTCGAGACCCTCGAGGGTTGCACCGTCGAGGCGATCGAGACGCTGCGCCGGAGCGGCGCCGATCCGGCGGAGCTGCAGCGCGCCCGTCGCCAGCTGCGCGCCCGGCTGGTGTTCGAGAACGACAGCGTGACCAATATCGCCCATCAGCTCGGGTACTTCGAAACGCTGAATGCCTCCGACCTGCTGGTGTCGCTGAACCGGCGCATCGACGAGGTCACGGCGGATCAGGTGTGGGACGCCGCACGGCGGCGGCTGGGGGCGGCGACCCGCACCGTCGGCTGGTTCCGCCCGGCGGCTGGCGGCCGGCCGCTCGCGGCGGACGGGGACGCATGACACCGAAAGTGGCCAGCGGCCTCTCGCCGGTGCGGGAAACGCTCGACAGCGGGGCTGTCGTGATCGTCCAGCCGACGGCGTCGACGCCGGCAGTGGCCCTGAACGCCACGTTTCTCGCCGGCAGCCTGTACGAGCCGGACGGCCTCACCGGGCTCTCCTACTTGACGGCGCGCGTCCTGGACCGGGGCACCGAGCGCCGGCCGGCCGCGGCCATCGCCGAAGCGCTCGACGACCGCGGCGTCTCGCTCCGCGTTGCGAGCACCCGGCACACGATGACGCTGTCGTGCACCTGCCTCACCGAGGACTTCGACGACGTGCTGGCGCTCGTCATCGATATCGCGCGGCGGCCGACATTCCCGGACGAGGAGATTGCCAAGCGCCGCGCCGAGGCGTTGACGGTGATTCGCCAGGATGCCGACAATCCGGCGGTTCGGGCCGCCGAGCGGCTGTTCGAATTGCTGTACGGTCCAGCCCACCCGTACGGGCGGCCGGCGAAAGGCACCCCGGACTCGCTGGGACGGCTGACGCGCGCAGACCTCATCGCGTTCCACGCCCGGCGCTTCACGCCGCCGGCGCTGTCGCTCGCGCTGGTCGGGGACATCGACGCCCGCCAGGCGATCGACGCGGCGGAACGTGAGCTTGGCGGCTGGGCCGGCGCCGAGCCCGGCGCGATTGTCGTGCCGCCGCCCGAGCCCGCGGCGGTCCGGCGCATCGCCCGGATTGCGATGCCCGGCAAGCCGCAGTCCGATATCGCCTACGGCTTCACCACCATCAGCCGGCTCGACCCGCGCTACTACGCCTACTGGATGATGAACAACGTGCTCGGTCAGTTCGGTCTGGGCGGCCGGCTGGCCGACAACATCCGCGAGCGCCAGGGGATGGCGTATTACACCTACAGCACGTTCGACGCGACGGTCGGCGAGAGCCCCCTGACCATCCGTGCCGGGGTCGATCCCGACAACGTCGAGCGCACGCTCGCGGCGATCGATGGCGAAGTGGCGAAGCTCGGCGCTGACGGGCCGACCGAGGTCGAGGTGGCGGAGACGCGCCAGTACCTGATCGGAGCGATTCCGCGGATGCTCGAAACCAACGACAGCATCGCCGGATTTCTCCAGGCCTGCGAGCGCTTTGGGCTCGGCCTCGACCACGACCGCCGGCTGCCGGGGCTGCTCGAGGCGGTCAGCGGCGACGATCTCCGGGCTGCGGCGGCCGACGTGCTCGCTCCCGACCGCGCCGCGGCGGCGATCGCCGGCCCCGACGCGGCGCCCGGAGAGCGGTTGTGACGGCAGTCGCGTCCCGGCGCGCCCGGGCGGTGTTCTTCGACGTCGACTTCACGCTGATCTATCCGGGGCCGGCCTTTCAGGGGGGCGGCTATCGCGACTTCTGCGCCCGGTTCGACGTCGCGGTCGATCCCGAACGCTTCGCGCACGCCGTCGCCGGCGCCGCGGCCCTACTGCAGCCGGCTGACGGGCAGTACGACGCGCAGCTCTACATCGACTACACCCGTCGCATCATCGAAGGGATGGGTGGCACCGGTGCCGGGCTCGAAGCGGCGGCGCGCGCCATCTACGTCGAGTGGGCGGCCTGCCATCACTTCTTTCTCTATGACGATGTCGCGGACGTGCTACGTGAGCTGCACGCGGCGCGCTACACGATCGGGCTCATCACCAACTCGCACCGCTGCCTCGACGCCTTTCAGAGCCACTTCGCGCTGGAGGGATTGTTCTCCGTGGCGCTGTCGTCTCTCGAGCACGGTTACCTGAAGCCCCATCCGAGCATCTTCGAATCGGCGCTGCGCGCGGCGGCGGTGACGCCAGACCAGGCGGTGATGGTTGGCGACAGCCTGTCGCACGACATCGAGGGGGCGCGGCGTCTCGGCATGCACGGCGTGCTCGTCGCGCGCGCCCCGGCCGCCGCGCCGGCCGGATGCCCGGCCGGAGTGTCGGTGATACAGTCGCTCCGCCAGCTGCCCGCGCTGCTCGCGACGCTCTGATCCGCCGCGTCCGCGACTGGCGCCGCACCGCCATGATCATCCGTCCGCTGTTCACGCTTGACGAGTGCCGCGCCGCCGCCGATCTGGAGCAGCGCATCTGGGGCGCTGAGCCGCGCGACGTGATGCCGCCGGCGGTGATGCTCGTCGCCGTCCGGCGGGGAGGCGTGCTGCTCGGCGCCTTCGCGGCGGACGGCTTGATGGAGGGTTTCGCGTTTGCTGTCCCGTCGGTCAAGGACGGCCGTGCCGGCTGGTGGTCGCACGCGCTCGGCGTCATTCCGGAGGCGCGCGGCCGCGGCGTCGCCACCGCCCTCAAGATCGCCCAGCGCCAGCATGCGCTACGCGCCAGCCTCGACCTGGTCGAGTGGAGTTGCGATCCGCTCGAGGCCGCGACGGCGCACCTCAACTTCGCCCGCCTCGGGGTCGTCGTCGAGGACTACGAAGTCGATCTCTACGGCGCGTCGAGCAGCGAGCTCCACCGCGGCGTCCCGACCGATCGGCTGATCGCGCAGTGGAATCTCACGACGCCGCATGTCGAGCGGCGGCTGGCCGCTGTCATCCGAGCGGCGGAGGCGCCGGCGCGGCGCCGGACGCCGCCGCCGATTGGCGTCAGGGACAGCGCGGTCGTCGCCGCCGTCCTGGCGAATCCGTCGCGCCAGGCGGGCGCGTGGCTCGCGCCGGGTCCCGCCGACCTCGAGATCGATGGCGCCCGGGTGCTGGTCGAGATTCCGACCGACTTCACGACGATGTTGAGCGGGCAGCCGGCGCTCGCGCTCGAGTGGCGGCTCGTCACCCGCGCGCTGTTCCGCACCTATTTCGAGCGCGGCTACCGGGCGGTCGATTTCTTCCTGGCCCGCGCCGCCGGCCGCGGTCAGTACCTGCTTGCCCGCGCCGCCTCGTAGCCGGCCGGCTCACCGACTGGAGAACGATGAGGTGAAAGCGTTGCTGCCCGTGCTCGTCATGCTGACGCTGGTCCGGCCCGCCGCGGCACAGTCCGTGTCCCCAGCCGCCGATCCGCGGATCGAGCGGCTGGTGGCGTCGGTGTCTGCCGAGCGGCTGCAGCGGCTGGCGGCACGGCTGCCCGCCTTCGGCACCCGCGAGACCCTGTCGAGCGGCGACTCGGCCGGGCACGGCATCGCCGCGGCGGCGGAGTGGATCGCCGGGGAGCTGAAGCGCTCCAGCCCGAAGCTCCAGGTGTCGTTCGACACCCACCGGATCGCCCCGGGTCCGCGCATCACCCGCGCCGTCACGCTCCGCAACGTGATTGCCGTCCTCCCGGGCCGCACCGCCCGCCGCGTCTACATCAGCGGCCACTACGACTCGCTCAACCTCGGACCCGGTGTCCAGAACCGCCTGACCGCCGCCGCTCCCGGTTCGCCGGCCGCGAATCCGCAGTCGCGTCCCGACTTCGATCACGACGCCGATGCGCCCGGGGCGAACGACGACGGCAGCGGCACGGTGCTGACGATGGAACTGGCGCGGGTGTTCGCGGAGAGCGGCATCGACTTCGACGCGACGCTGGTGTTCGCCTGCTGGGCGGGGGAAGAGCAGGGGCTGGTCGGCTCGACCGTCCACGCCAGGCAGCTGGCCGCGGACGGCGTCGTGGTCGAGGCGGCGCTCAACAACGACATCGTCGGCAACGTCCACGGCGGCAATGGCGTCATCGACGGCGCGAGCGTCAGGGTCTACTCGGTCGGGCCGGAGGATTCGTCGTCGCGGGCGCTGGCCCGCTATGTCCAGCGGGTGGCGGCGACCTACGTGCCGTCACACCGCATGCGCCTGATGGCCCGCGAGGATCGGTTCGGACGCGGCAGTGACCATTCCGCCTTCACGCAGGCCGGCTACCCGGCGGTGGTGTTCCGGGAGGCGGCCGAGAACTTCGCCCGCCAGCACACCGCCGCCGACACGCTCGACGGTGTCGAGTTCGGCTACCTGGCGCAGAACGCGCGTGTCACTGCCGCGGCCGGCGCGTCACTGGCGCTGGCGCCGCCTGTACCGGTCATTGCCAGCGAGCGCGGGCAGCCGCTCATCAGCCGCGATCCATCGGGGTACGACGCCAGCCTGCGGTGGGCGGCGTCGCCGGGCGCGGCCGGCTACCGCATCTACTGGCGCGAGACGTGGACCAACGACTGGCAGCACGAGCAGGGCGTCGGCAACGTCACCCGCTTCGTCCTTCCGGGCGTGTCGATAGACGATTTCGTGTTTGGCGTCGCCGCGGTCAACGCCGACGGGCAGGAAAGCCTGGTCGCCGCGTATCAATCCGGCGTCCGCCAGCCGGCCGTGGTCGAGGTCGTGAAGTAGGAACGTCCGAACTCGGAGAAAGACGCTCGCAGACGGCGTTCTCCCCGTATCGGGCGCGGATATCTGATCGCCGGGGTGCGAATGCAATCCCTCGGCGAATCAACGACTTAGCGTAAAGGTGAGTGTCCCCGTTCAGCCGGGGGGCCAGGTGAAGTGACGGCCGCCGAGCAGGTGGACGTGAATGTGGAACACGGTCTGGCCGGCGTCGGCGTTGCAGTTGACGACGGTCCGGTAGCCGCGCGCGGCGTAGCCCTCCTTCGCCGCAATCGCCGCCGCGGTCCGCAGCAGCCGGCCGAGCAGCGCAGCGTCAGCCGGGGCGGCGTCGTTGAGCGTGGCGATGTGGCGGCGCGGGATCACCAGGACGTGGAGCGGCGCCTGCGGCGTGATGTCGCGGAAGGCCACGACCTCGTCGTCTTCGAACACCAGGGTCGCCGGAATCTCGCCGCCGGCGATCCGGCAGAACAGACAATCCGCCACGTCGTTACCTCCTGAGGACGGCGACCCTCGGAATGTCCTGCAGGTCGGGACTGACGCTGATGACCTGCCAGCCGGCGTCGCGGGCGGCGTCGAGCAGGCCCTGCTCCTGGCCGTCGCCAAATTCCATGATGACGGTGCCGCCGGGGACCAGGCACGCCGGTGCCATGTCGAGCAGACGTCGGACCAGTTCGAGCCCGTCGGCGCCGCCGAAGAGCGCGACCTGCGGTTCGTAGGTCCCAACCTCCGGCTGCAGCGACCGGCGATGGGCGATCGGCACGTACGGGGGATTGCACACGATCAGGTCCGAGCGGGGAATCTGGCTGTCGATCAAATCGGCCCTGACGAAGCGCATGCGCTCGGCGACGCCGTGGCGGTGGGCGTTGCGCGCCGCCACCGCCAGCGCGGCCGGGGAGATGTCGGTGGCCGTCACGGTCGCGGCCGGCCACTCCCTGGCGAGCGCGATCGCGATCGCGCCGCGGCCGGTGCCGACATCGACCACGGGCGCCCGGGCGCCCGAAGCCGCCGCCAGCGGCAGCGCGAGC
>JANMWI010000101.1:0-8847 GCA_031393955.1 Acidobacteriota bacterium | reverse complement strand
CGCCGCGAACGGCCAAAACGTTTCGTGCATAACTTACTTGGTTCCGCCCGGACCGGCAGCTTTTTTTGCGCGCCCCGTTTTGCGGTAAGCTGCGCGCATGAATCGACGCACTTTCCTGTCAGGCATCGCTGCCGCGCCCGTGCTGTCCGCCATTCGTCAGGCCCCGGAGGCGCCGCCCCCGGCACCGCGACACGGCGGCCTGAAACTCGGTGTGGTCACCTACAACATCGCCAAGGACTGGGATGTCCCGACGATCATCAAGAACCTGACCGAGGTCGGCTACGACGGCGTCGAGCTGCGCACCACCCACAAGCACGGGGTCGAGATCACCCTCCCCGCGGCCGCCCGCGCCGACGTCCGGAAGCAGTTCGAGGCGTCGGCCGTGAAGATTGGCGGGCTGGGCTCGACCTGCGAGTTCCACTCGCCGGATCCGGCGGTCGTCCGCAAGAACATCGACGAAACCAAGGAATGGGTGAAGCTCGCGAAAGACGTCGGCTCGCCGAGCGTCAAGGTCCGCCCGAACGGGCTCCGCAAGGATGTCCCCGAGGACAAGACGCTGGAACAGATCGGCAAGGCGCTCGCCGAGTGCGGCAGCTTCGCGCGCGACAACAACGTCATGATTCAGCTCGAGGTGCACGGCGCCGAGACGCAGCGGGTGCCGCGCATCCGCAAGATTCTCGACTACGGGGGCAATCATCCGAACGTCCGCGCCTGCTGGAACTCGAACCAGACGGATCTGCTCGATGGCGGGTTCGAGGCCAATTTCAAGCGCCTGCAGTCGCAGATCGGCCAGGTCCACATGCGGGATCTGTCGCTCGAGGAATATCCGTTCCACAAGCTGGTCTCGTCGCTGGCGGCGATGAAGTTCCAAGGCTACTGCTTCGCCGAGATCCCCGAGTCGACCGAGCCGCTCCGCGTGCTGCAGTACTTCAAGGCGCTGTTCAGGGCGTATCAGGGAATTGATTGAGAAGGATCAAGGTGCCGGGGTGCCAAAGTGCCAGCGTGCCAGGGTGCCAAGGGTGCCGGGGTGCCAGGGGGCCAGCGTGCCAGGGTGCCGGGGTGCCGGGGTGCCGGGGTGCAAGGTAACGGTGAGTGACTGATTACAGCCGGCGGGAGTTCGCGGAGTCGCTGGCCCTGGGGACGCTTGGGGTCGGGCTTGGCTCGCAGGAGGTCGCCGGACAGCGGGCGGGCGGCGGGACGCTGACCGACGTCGCCGGCATCCGCGTCGGGCACTTCACCGACACCCGCCGGCCGACCGGCTGCACGTCCATCCTGTTCGACGGCCCGGCCGCCGCCGGGGCCGATTACGCCAGTTCCGCCCCCGCCGAAGCGTTCGGCGTGCTGCTCCAGCCGGTCAGCCCGGTCGAACAAATCCACGCCATCTTCCTGACCGGCGGCGGGATGTTCGGCGTCGCCGCGGCCGGCGGCGTCATCCGCTACCTCGAGGACCACAAGGTCGGCTTCGACTGGGGCACGCCCGACCTCCGCATCCCGATTGTCGTCACCGGCGCGATCGACGACCTCGCGGTCGGCGACCCGCGCATCAGGCCCGACGCCGAGGCCGCCTACAAGGCGTGCGCGGCCGCGGCCGCCGGGCCGGTCGCCGAAGGCAGCGTCGGCGCCGGCGCGGGCGCGACGGTCGGCAAAATGCACCGCGGCCGCGGCTACTCCGGCATGAAGGGCGGTATCGGCTCCGCCAGCCTGACGCTCGGCAACGTCACGATTGGCGCGCTCGCCGTCGTCAATGCCGCCGGTGACATTCTCGACTGGAAAAGCGGCCGGATTGTCGCCGGCGCGCGGCGGCCGGACGGCACGCTGGCCGACAGCGTCGAGGTCATGCGCGGCGTGGTCACCGGCGCGTCGCGCCGCCCGGTCGATGATCCCGCCCTCGGCAGCACGACCATCGTCGTCGTCGCCACCAATGTCACGCTGACCAAGACCATGCTGACGAAGGTCGCGTCGATGGCCAACTGCGGCGCCGCACGAGCGATCCGGCCGTATCACACCACCGGCGACGGCGATCAGCTGCTTGCGGTCTCGACCGGCAAGCTGTCGCGTCCCGATTTACAGCTGACGGTGATCGGCGCGCTGGCGGCGGACGTGGTCGCAGAGGCCATCGTCCGCGGCGTGCGGGCGGCCAAAGGGCTGCCCGACTGGCCCGGGATCTGACCCGCTGCGATCCGGCCCTGTTTCAGACTTTGGCGTGCATTTTCAGTAACTTAGCCTAAAGGTGAGTGTCCCCATTCGGCGGTGGGGGGCGGGGAGCAGCGACATGGAACGGCGTGAGTTCATCAAGCAGGGCGCGGCGGCACTGGCGGTGACCGGCCTGCCGCGGTACGCCAGCCAACTCGCCGACACGCGCAAGCGCGTCGGCCTGATCGGCACCGGCTGGTACGGGAAGACCGATCTTCTGCGGCTGATCCAGGTCGCGCCGGTCGAGGTCGTATCGCTCTGCGACGTCGACAAGCGCATGGTCAGCGACGCCGCTGATCTGGTCGCGACGCGGCAGCTGTCGAAGAAGCGGCCGCGGACCTACGCCGACTACCGCGAGATGCTCGCCGCGAAGGATCTCGATCTCGTCCTGATCGACACCCCCGACCACTGGCACGCGCTGCCGATGATCGCGGCGGTCAAGTCCGGACTCGACGTCTGGGTCCAGAAGCCGGTCAGCGTCGACATCGTCGAAGGACAGGCGATGCTGGCGGCGGCGCGGAAGTACAAGCGCGTCGTCCAGGTCGGGATGCAGCGGCGCAGCACGCCGCACCTGGTGCGGGCCCGCGACCGCTTCATCCGCGAGGGCCGGATCGGGAAAATCGCCTACGTCGACATCTGCTGCTACTACCACATGCGGGCGACTGAGAATCCGCCCGACACCGCCCCGCCCGACAACCTCGATTACGAGATGTGGACCGGCCCGGCGCCGATGCGCCCCTATAACACGCTCGTTCACCCGCGCAGCTGGCGTGCCTTCATGGAATACGGCAACGGCATCGTCGGCGACATGTGCGTGCACATGCTCGACATGGTGCGGTGGATGATGGACCTCGGCATGCCGACGCGGGTCAGCTCCTCAGGCGGGATCATGGTCGACAAGGCGAGCAAGGCGAACATCACCGATACGCAGACGGCGGCGTTCGATTTCCCCGAGGTGAAGGTGGTCTGGACGCATCGGTCGTGGGGGGACGCGCCGGATCCGAAATACCCGTGGGCGGCGACCTTCTACGGCGACAAGGGGACGCTCAAGGCCGGCGTCAATGGCTACGACTTCATCCCGAGCGGCAAGGGGCAGACGCCGGTCCACGAAGACGTCACCTACGAGCTCGACCAGTTCCCCGAAGACCGGACCGAGAAAGATCTCGAGACCCATGTCGCCCCGGCGATCCGCGCGCACATGAAGAATTTCCTCGAGTGCATTGAGTCGCGGCAGCGGCCGGTCTCCGACATCGAGCAGGGCTACATGTCGGCAACCGCCTGCATTCTCGCGAACCTGTCGCTGCAGCTCGGCCGGTCGCTGGCGTGGGATCACCCGCGCGGGCAGGTCGTCGGCGACGCCGAGGCGAACAAGCTGCTGGCGCGCCCGTACCGGGCGCCGTACATCCACCCGGACCCCAAGACGGTCTGAGTCGTCAGTCGCGCTTCAGGGCCCACTTGAAGCCGCGGGTCAGCAGGTCCTGGAATACCGGATCGTCCCAGGTCGCCTCGCCGTGGCCGAGCGTGGTGCCGAAGACCCGCGTCGTGCCGTTGTACAGGTTGGTCCAGACGAGCGGGTATTCCTTGTGGTCCTCGGGACTGACCGCCGTCGCGATCGCTTTGGCATTCGGCCACAGCTTCTCGATGACGTAGAGCTCGTCAACCGGCGTGACCCAGTCGCGCTTCGCGCCCTGCATCGGCGGTTCGTCCGGCGCCGCCAGCTTGACGGCGATGTTGTGGGCGGCGGTGTGGCGCCGGCTGGTCACGCCAAGGAACTCACGCCAGTCGTCAACGGTCGCGGCGCGGTACGAGTGCATCGCGCAGTGAATGACGATCGCGGGGGTGCCGCCGCGGTGCGCTGACGTAATGCGGCGGAGATAGGCCGGGTCGGAGACGTCCGCGAAGCACTCGTTGTGAATGACGATGTCGAAGCCGGCGATCCAGTCGGGCCGTTCGTAGAACGACACGGTGCCGGTCGTGCCGCGGCCGCCCTGCACCGCCACCGTCCAGTCCACCGGCAGGACCTTGCCGATGCTGTCCATCAGCACTTTGGCTTCGCCGCTGTAGTCGTGGCAGCAGCCGCCGCTGATGATGAGCGCCTTGATGCGCGGCTGCCCGGCAAACGGATCGCCGGGTCCCCCGCGGCCCCTCTGGCCCGCCGGGGCGCCAGCCTGGGCGCCCCCTTGCGGAGCCTGCGGTGCCGCCTGCGCCTCCGTCTGAAAGATCATCGAGACCACGATGAGCGAGGTCGTTGCAGCCGCGCCGAGCCATTTGCGATTCATTGCGTAATCTCCAATTCAGCTGACACCTGGCGACTGGTCACTGTCAGCTCTGGCAAGTGTTCTCTGGCAAGTGTTCTCTGGCAGCTGATGTCTGACAGCTAAGAGCTGAGCGCTATCGGCAGGTCGCGTCGTCGCGGTGGATGTAATAGCTCTTGAAGTTCGATGCCCCGGGCTTCATGCAGCCCGACAGATTGAGGAGCTCGATCTTGCGGAACTCGGTGGGATGGCTCTCACCCTGGATCGCGATGTAGCCCTCCGATAGCGGCTTGCCGTCGATCTTCACCGCCGGGTTGAAGTTGATGACGTTGCCGCCGCCGATCTGCGGCGAGTCGTATTCAAGGACGGTGCGGCCGTCGATGATGTGGCGGATGTGCTCGGAGCCGAGCACTTCGACCTCGACCCGCACCCATTGATCGCCACGATACGTCGCCGACGTCGAGTTCTTGCAGTGCCCCTTGACCATCACGCCGTTCTGGAAGATCTCGGTCCCCGGGGTGCAGACGTTCATCGTCGACCGCTCGCCGGTCGGGGCGCCGCCGAGCAGCTGCGCCTCGATCGAGATCGGAAAATCCTGATCCTTGCCCATCGTCTCCGGCGCCTGGCTGTGCAGCATCAGGCCGTTGTTGCGGAACGCCCACTCCGGGCCGCCGGCCGCCTGCTCGCCGACAAATCGATATTCGGCGGCGAGAATGTAGTGGGAAAACTTCTGCTTGTAGAAGAGGTGGCCGAAGCGCTCGTCGAAAGTGGTGTACTTGTCGTAAGCGGCCTTCAGCATGCCGCCCTCGACGCGAAAGGTGTCGCCGTAGTTCTCGCCGAGCGGGTAGCCCTTGATCTTGGGGACCCAGCCGTCGAGATCACTGCCGTTGAACAGCTGCACCCAGTCGCGGCGATCGGCGGCAGCGTCGCTCCGCGGAGCCGCCGCCGGGGGGGCCGCGTGTCGGCAGCCGGCCGACGCGACCAGCACCACCGCGGCGCAGGCGAGCGCCAGGCGACTAGACATCACAAAGCACCACTGCCTCGCGCAGCGACGTCAACGGATCGCGCGTCGGGACGAATTCGTGAGCAACGTACCCCTGATAGCCGGTGTCGGCAATCGCCGCGCAGACGGTCCGCCAGTTCAGCTCCTGGGTGTCGTCGAGCTCGTGGCGGCCGGGGACGCCGCCGGTGTGAAAGTGCGCGAGGTACTCCTTGTTGTCACGGATGGTGCGGATGATGTCTCCCTCCATGATCTGCATGTGGTAGATGTCGTAGAGCAGCTTGACGCGCGGCGAGGCGACCGCCTTGACGACCGCGACGCCAAAGGCGGTGTGGTCCCCCTGGTAGTCCTTGTGGTTGACCTTGCTGTTCAGCAGCTCGACGCAGATCGTGACGCCGGATTCCTCGGCGACGTGCTTGACGCGGTTCAGTCCCTCGACGCAGTTGTCGATCGCCTCGCTGTCGCCCATCCCGCGGCGATTGCCGAAGAAGGTGATGACGTTCGGCACCTTCTGCGCGGCCGCCTTGGGGATGTTCTGCTCGAAGTTCTTGACGATCTGGTCGTGATTCGCTTTGATGTTGAGCGCATCCGGGATCGTGCCGCCGCCGGCATACCCCATCGAGCAGATCAGCCCGTAGTCGCGAACAATCGCCCAGTCGGGTTCGTTGAGCAGATCGATCGCCGGCAGGCCCATCGCCGCCACCGCCTTGCAGAACTCCGGCATCGGGATCTTGTCGTAGCACCAGCGCGACACCGACTGCTTCAGCCGGCCCTTGGTGACCGCCTTGCCGGCGGCCGCACTCTGGGCCGCGCCGCCCCCGTACCCCGCCGCCGCCAGCCCCAGCGCGCCAAGCCCCGCCAGCCCGCCCGCCCCAAGCCGCAGCGCGTCCCGACGACTCACTTCTCGCATATGTGTGCCTCTCTCAGAGCTGACAGCTGACAGCTATCAGCTTCCAGCTCCCCGCTTCCCGCTGTCCAATCTCGCGCTTACCGCTTGCACGTCGCCGGTCGAGCCCTGAATGAAAACCTCTACCCTGGCTTCTGCCCTCTTCTAATTCAATACAAACGCCCAGAGCATGTCGCCGGCGCCGACGATGATGTACTGCTTGCCGTCGATTTCAACGGTGATCGGGGCGTTGGCGACCGAAGCGTTGAGGCCGGCGTGCCAGAGGGCATCTCCGGTCGTCGCGTTGAGGGCGACGAGATCATTCGATGCGCCGCCGCTGAACACCAGATTGCCGGCGGTGCTGAGCAGGCCGGCACGCGACCCGCCTTCCCAGGGGTGGCTCCACTTGACCTTGCCGGTCTTGACGTCGACCGCCTGGAGGGACGCTTCCGAGTAGCCGCCGCGATCGGTGCCGCCCCAGCCCTGTGGATTTTGATCCGGATCGTAGATGTAGAACACGCTGTAGGACTGCGTCGCGTTGACGTAGAACAGGCCGGTCTGCGGGCTGAACGACGGCGGCGGCCAGTTGGTGGCGCCGCCCGAGCTCGGCGAGACCAGCGCGCCGTCGAGCTGCGGATCCTTGGCCGGGTTGGCGACCGGCTGCCCCTTGTCGTCGAATCCGGTGGCCCAGTTGGTGCGGATGTAGTCCGACGAGACCAGCGCCTTGCCGGTCGCGCGATCGAGCACGAAGAACTTCCCGTTGCGTGACGCCTGGGCGATCAGCTTGCGCGGCTTGCCGTCGATCTGACCGTCGATGAGCACCGCCGTCTGGGTCGCGTCCCAGTCGTGGGTGTCGTGCGGCGAGGCCTGGAAATACCACACCATCTTCCCGGTATCCGGATTGAGCGCGACGATCGAGGCGGTAAAGAGATTCGCGCCGGCGCGGTTGGCGTGCGCCATCACCGGCTGCGGGTTGCCGGTCGTGACATAGAGCAGGTTGAGCTCGGGGTCGTAGGTCGGCGGCTGCCAGGTCATGCCGCCGCCGTGCTTCATCGCATCCTCGCTCGGCCAGGTGTCGGCGCCGGGCTCCCCCTTCTTCTGGGGCACCACCCACCAGCGCCACTGCATCTCGCCGGTCGCCGGGTCGTGCGACTGGATGTAGCCGGGGACGTCGAGGTCGTCGCCGCTGACCCCGGCGATGACGTGGTTCCGGACGACAATCGGCGCCACCGATCCGTAATAGTACTGATCGAGATCGCAGACCGGCTTGTGCCAGCGCTCGACGCCGTCCTTGACGCTGAGCGCCACCAGGTTGCAGTCCGGCGTCTCGTAGAACAGCGTGTCGCCGAGGATGGCGGCGCCGCGGTTGCCGATGTGGATGCCCCCCTTCGACTGCCAGGCGTGGTGCCAGCGTTCCCGCCCGGTACGGGCATCGAGCGCCCAGACGTGGTCGGGCGCGGTGACGTACATCACGCCGTCGACGACCAGCGGCGTGCCCTTGATCGATCCGACATTCGCCGCCGGGTTGCCGGGATTCAAGCGGTAGACCCAGGCGAGGCTGAGCGCCTTGACGGTCGACGCGTTGACCTTGTCGAGCGTGCTGTAGCGGCGACCGGTGTAGTCGCCGTTATAGCTGGGCCACGACCTCGTCCCCGGGTTCGACAACAGCTTCTGATCCACGCCTTCCTGGGCGAAGACGGCTGCGGCGGCCACGGCCAGCGCGCCGGCCAGCATCGAAACGTTCCTCATTTCAGGGTCTCCAGGTAGGCGACGACGTCGTGCATCTGCTTGTCGGTAATGGTGTCGAGGAGCGCACGGTGCGCGGCCAGCGGGTCGCTCTTGACGACTTTCACTCCCGGGGTCCGCGGCACGGTGCGGATCGCGCCGGCGGCATCGCGCAGCGTGACCGTGAAGTCGTCCATCTGCACGAGCGTGCCGGTGAGCGCCGCGCCGGACGCCGGCGTGACCGTGACCGACACAGCGGTCGCCGGTGGTGCGCCGCCGGCGCCGCGGCCGCGGCCGCCGCGACCGGATCCCGGGAACAGGAGACGCTGCTGAATGTCGACCGGCTCGAGCCTGGTGCCGATGCCGGCAAGATTGCCGGTCGGCGAGTGGCACGACGCGCACTTGCCGTCGCCGGCAAACCAGGCGGCGCCGGACTTGGCGTCGCCGGTCAGGACGTTCTGGACCTGGAAGATCGGCGACCCGCGCAGCGTGTCGTTGATGCGCTGGCGCAGGAAGTGGGCGAGATCGACGACCTGCGCGTCGGTCAGCTCGGCGCTCGAGCGGCCGCTCATCATTTCCTTGTGGCCGCGCTTGAGCAGCGGCCCAATCGCGCTGCCGTAGCGGTCCCGCAAGACGACGACCGACCGCACCAGGTTCGATCCGTTCTGCGTGCCGCGCGCCTGGGGCCCGTGGCACGACAGGCATTCGGCCCCGTACACCGTGCGGCCGCGATCGGCGGCGGCCGCGTCGACCGGCGGCTTGTCGGCCGGACCGGCGCCGGCGGCGCA
>JANMWI010000091.1:0-44669 GCA_031393955.1 Acidobacteriota bacterium | reverse complement strand
GACGAGCACGAACAGCGCCTGCGCGATCAGCGCCGACAGGATGCTGAACGGCCGCCACGCTCCGGAGAACGGCGCAGCGCGCACGGCGGCGAGCGCCTGCAGCCAGCGCGACGACAGCGCCACGCCCGGCGCCATGAAAGTGTCGGCGCCGGCGAAGATCGTCGACCGGTAGATCGCGCGCAGGTAGTCCTCCCACAACAACAGCGGGCCGACGGCGAGGACAACCGCCAGGACGGCGCGGAGCCACGTCCTCCGGTCGCGCGGCCACGGCTGCGCGGCCATCACCAGCAGGTTGGTTTCGCGCGCGAGGCCGGCAATCCCGACAATCGCGGCCGAGACGAGCGGCCGGCCCCGTTCGATCGCCAGCACGGCGGCCACCGTCAGCACGAGGCTGGGCAGATCGAGCAGCGCGAACCGCACCGACCACAGCACGCCGTGCGAGAACAGACAGGCGGTCCACAGCGCTAGTCCCCGCCCCGTCGTCGGCGGAATCCACGTCGTCAGCAACCAGGCAAGCAGGAGCCAGGCGGCGACATTCTGCAGCGCGTAGGCGTTGATGATCCAGACCGGCCGGCCGAGGCCGAGCAGGTAGGCGGTCCCGCTGAAGAGGATGCGCCGGGCGCGAAACGGCGCGAGGTCCATCGCGCGGTCGACGAGCGGATCGCGGCAGAGCGGGTCGAGCGCGCGCTGCGCGTAGAACTGACCGTCGTAGGTGCCGCCGGGTGGGTATTCGACGTGCGGGACTTCGCGCATCGCCGGCGGCTCGTAGTCGTGACCGACGGGGAAGCCGATGAACGCGGTGAAGCCGGCGCCCGGATGGTAGAATCGCGCCACCGACAACAGAAAGACGATGACGAGCGCAATCGCCAGGCCCGCCAGGCAACGATACATCCATTGCCTCGTGGCGGCGATGGTGTTCGGCGGCTGCGCGCCGTCCACGCCGTCTGCTCCGGTCCGGGTCGTCGATTTCATTCGCGAGCTGGATCACGCCGAGAAGCGGCCGCCGGCGGGGTTCACCGTCGCGAGCCATGAGATCGACGGGGTGACACGTCCGGTCATCACCGCCGCCGTGCCGAGCCGGCTGACGTTCGCGCTGCCGCTCCCCCGCCACGGCGTCCTGCGCGCCTTCGTCGCGCCTGCCGGGCCGCCGGCGCCGGTCCGCCTGCGGGTCGGCGTCAGTGACGATCGCATCTACGAAGGGCTCGCCGAGCTGACGCTGGTCCCCGGCCGGCCGGCCTGGACCGATCTGCGCGTGGACCTGTCGGCGTATGCCGGCTGGAAGTGGAGTCTATTCTATCGTCCGGACCGGACCATCTGGCACCTCGTCCTCGCGACCGATCCGGTCGACGGCGCGCCGGCGACGCTGCTGTGGGGGACGCCGGAGATCGTCACCGACGCGGCCTCGGCGCGCGAGTACGCCGCCCGCCGCCAGCGGCTGCGGTAGCGAGATGGCGCGCCGTTCACCTCCGGAGCACCGGACTCGCTGTTGTCCGGCACCTTCCCCGTCCCGGCTTCTCTTGCCGACGCCCGAGACAACGTCCTAAACCTAACGCTGAGATCACCCCGAGAAAGTACGCCGCGGCGAGCTGAGCCTCGAGCACGGGCAGCAGCTGGCAACCGACCTGTCGGCCATCGCGGTCGAGGCCGTCTCGACGCGCAGCCTGCTGCCTGACGCACAGGCGCTCGCGCTGCGGACCGGTATTACCGTCTACGACGCGACCTCCCTGGCACTCGCCGTCCGCCTCGACACCCAGCTGATCACCGGTGACGATCGGTTCGCGCGGCGGCTGGCGGATTTCGCGCCGCTCGCCCCGCATGTCCGTTCGGTACGAGACGTCGTCGAGTGAGATCGACGTCGCGGTGAGACTCCCCCGACACCCGCGAACCGGATCGTTGATCTCGACGCCGCCGATCGCGCGCTCTGGAACGGCCCGTGGACGCCATCTTTTGCGTAGGGGTAAGATTGGCCATGCACCCTCCGCGGTCGGCGCTCGACGGCTGGAGTCCCGAGGATATCGCTCGTGGACGCGCCTGGGTGGCGGCCTGGCGCGACGCCGGGCCGCGCCTCGAGGCGATCCGGCGCCGCGAGCTCAGGGCGCTCGACACCTTCACCGCCATCTCGTGGCTGTGCGGCCCGGCCGACTATCACGACGGCCCGCGCGCGCCCACGGCGACGTCCGGACTGATCGAACAGCAGCGCCTGTTCGCCAGGCTCCGTCGCCCGTGAATGCGCTGATTCGCGCCGCTGCCGACCTCCAGGCGGTGTGCGAAGCGCGGCAGTGGCGCTTCTGCTTCATCGGCGGGCTCGCCGTCCTTCGCTGGGGCGAACCGCGCGAGACCGTCGATGTCGGTCTCACATTGATCACCGGGTTCAGCCGGGAACGCGACTTCATCTCGGTGCTGACGCAGGCCTTCGCGCCGCGCATCGACGATGCGGCAGCGTTTGCCGAAGTCAACCGCGTCCTGCTCCTGCGCGCGCCTTCCGGCGTCGGACTCGACATCGCCCTCGGCGGTCTGCCCTTCGAGGAGCTGGCGGTGTCGCGCTCGACACTGTTCACCTATCCGCCCGACGTCCCGCTCCGGACCTGCTCGGCGGAGGATCTGATCGTTCTCAAGGCTTTCGCCGATCGGCCGAAGGACTGGCTCGACATTGAGGGGGTCATCGTCCGCCACGCCCCGCGGCTGGACTGGCCTTACATACGAGCGCAGCTGGCACCCCTGGCAGAGTTGAAGGAAGCCCCGGAGCTCGTGGAGCGGCTCGAGCAGACGCGACGTCGCCTCGACGACTGAACGGCAGGCGATCGCGACGCTTGTCGCAACACAGCTTTATATCTGCACCCTCCGGGCTCCCGTCGCAAGAGGCAGAACGCTAGAAGTGTTGCGTCAGGCCAGGGCTTACTGTTTCAGAAGAACTGCATAAGCCCCGATGCACAGACTGATAACCATCAGACTCGTTGCAGCGGATACCCCCTGCGTCGACTTGCCACCCCGACGACACCTTGATAGACTTAGTTCATACAACTTAGTCCAATATGGAACCAATATGGTAACCGTCAACATCCACGAAGCGAAAACCCAACTTTCCAAACTGGTCGACCAGGCGGCAAAAGGTGAGCCGTTCGTGATTGCCAAGGCGGGCAGGCCGCTCGTCAAGGTGACAGCGCTCGAGGCGCCGGCGGCCCCGCTCCGGCTGGGCTTTCTGGCGGGGGAGATTGCGGTTCCTGACGATTTCAACAGCCTGGGTGACGACCAGATCGGTGTGATGTTCGGAACGCGCCCGTGAAGCTGCTGCTCGACACCCAACTCCTCCTGTGGGCGGCTGGCCACACGGACCGGCTTTCGCCGGCGACGAGGCGGCTTCTGACGTCTTCCCGCAACGAGTTGTTCTTCAGTGCCGCCAGCGTCTGGGAGATTGCGATCAAGAGTACCCTCGGCCGTGAGGACTTCCGCGTGCAACCTCGCCTGCTGCGCCGGGGCCTCCTCGACAATGGCTACACGGAACTGACCGTGACCAGCCAGCACGCCGTCAGCATCGACGGCCTAGCGCCCCTTCACAAGGACCCATTCGACCGGCTGCTGCTCGCCCAGGCGCTCACCGAAGGACTCACCCTGCTGACGACGGACGCCCAACTCGCGAGGTACGGCGCTCCGGTGCGGCACGTATGAGCGGCCACTCGCGCGCTGCGGCCCGCCCTCATCTCCAGCCTGATCGCCGCGATCGGAATCGTTCGCGGCGTCCGCGCCTGCTAGTGTTCGGTCGTCGCTGAAAGAGGACCGGATTCCGAGCGCGGCGCCCGGGCTGGCAAGCGCGCCGACCGAGAATATTCGAGCGAGGCGCAACGCCGCCAGCCGGGACGATCTGCCCGGAAGGCTGACGCGGTCAGCCGGATCGCCGCGGGACCGCACCGCCCCGCCGTCAGATCTCAACGCATCAAACGATTGACGTCAGCCTCGCTCAGCCGAGAGCGGAGGCGTGCCGTCGCGCTATAAGTGATTCGCACGCTGTTCCACGTTGATCGCTTCGACACGGACCAGAACCGCCCTGGCGATGGTGCGCAGGCAACCCGGTCGTCGGCGTCGCAGTCGAAGGTGATGTGGAGTTCCGAATCACTCAGCCAGGACGGGTGCAGGTCCATAGGCGCTCAAGAATCCTGGCAATCTCGTCGATCTGGCGCTGCGCGGTTGTAGTGAGCTGATACCGCTTGCTCACGTGCGCTTCTTGACCCTGTTCTTCAGCCGCGTGCGACCTTCGGCCATCGACTTCGGCCCATCGACAACGCGGCCGGCACTGTAATCGAGCCAGCCCGCTTCGATCTGCTCGCGCATTTTCAGGCGGACCTCGTCGTGCTCTTTCAGGAGCCGAAGCCCTTCGCGAACGACTTCGCTCGCGTTGTTGTACAGCCCGCTCTCGACTTTGTTGTCGACGAATTTCTCGAGCTCGTCGGTCAGCGACACGTTCATGGTTGCCATAGTGCCTGCCTCATAATGCTGTTCCCCGACCCTAACCTTCTTGACAATCCTTGGCAAAGCTTGCCGCTGAACAGCCGGGTTTATGGGCGGCTATCATCTCCCGCCCGGGGCCAGCCTGACGTGGATCGTTCGGTTCGGAGCGATGCAGAGCAAGCCGCGGGCGTGTCACCAGACGCTGCACAGGCCACCACACTGCGACGCGTTCCTCAAAGGTAATCGTCCCGACGAAGGCTCTCGGCCAATGCGCGAAGCTCGGCCAAACCTTCGTCGCTACAGTAGCTCTGACTATCCGGCGGACATCGATGTCTGACGTCTATCGCTTCCAAGCGGACTCGGTCAAGCCTTGGATCGGCGATCCGGATGAAGTGAAGTCATCCCAGTCCCACTTCCCTCCGCTGCCGTCCACACATCGTTCGATATACTCCGCAACTTCCGCTCTGGTCCTTTTCATTGACCCAATCTCTTCATCGCTTCTAACGCGGCCCAGCAATGCCACCAGCGTCATGCAATGCGTCCCAAGACGATGATCTGCTGGACTCAGGCAACGCCTGAGCGAAGTTAGTCGAAACACCGGCGAGGGCTGCGACGGCGGATGACGCGATACCGATTTTTCGATGGTGAACATACGAGACACTCATCCGCAATTGACAGTGCGGGCAAACAACGCTGTGCCCATATCGAATATTGGATGACGGTTGTGGCTGTCTGCATGCTGGGCACCTAAGGGCGGTTACGCGCTGTTGCGGGTTTATGGAGCCCACACTGTCTCGAACTGCGACCACGCGCTCAAAGCGCCGACCGATGCACGCCAAACATGGACATCAAATTGTTCCGGTCGGGGGGTTACCAACAGCGGCATCTCATCACGATCTGAACGGAGACGCACTCTTCGAAGTCTGAATAGCCGTGGGTGAGTTGAAGATCTGGTCGGCGGCGTCGATTCGGCCACTCCGTCGTAGGTGCCGTCGCGAGTTCATCCTTCGCCCAGCCAACGGCCGCCCCCTTGCAGGCAGGGTTTGTGCGCAAGTCATCAATAGCACTCGGCGCGAAAGCAGAATTGTAGTCAGCCCAAAGACTGAACGCCGGAACGCCCGCCCGGTTCTCGCGCTCGTTCCCGACTAAGACGGTACCGATGCCATGGATGTGGCTGTCCGTTTGAGCAATGCACCTGGGTAAAATACCTGGCACCAATGCTCTGAAGCCGAACTCGTGATTTTTGAACACAGCACCGCGGCCTCCGCAGGTTGCTGCCAGGAGGCTGCCCCACAGAGTGACGAGGATCAGCACCGCTTGCATGTTCAGGTTCTAATGACACCGGTCCATCAGATCGCCTACTGACAGCGCTTTCGCCACGCGCCAAGCCTGTTTCAGAACCGCGCGAGCCTGAATGGTCGCGCGCCGCGTTCAGACGACGCTAAGCCGAAGCGGCGCTTTTCCGGCTTGCGGAGCGGCTTCGAGGCGGACGACCCGAGCCGGCCGTCCCGATCAGGACACTGTTGAGCGCCCTTCGGCGCCGAGGATCCGGCCTGGCAGGAGTTGTAGGACAATGCGGACGGACCGGTGGCAGCGGATGACGGGAGCGCCGATGGCTGACGACGACGACGGCGATCAGGAAAAAGCGGTGGAGCGGCGGGCGCTCAGCGCGCGGGTCGTCCACGAGGCGCTCCGCTCGGAAGGAGCCTCGGAGCTCGAACGGCCGTGGAACGCGCTCGCCTGGTCGGGACTCGCCGCCGGCATCTCGATGGGCCTCTCGCTCATCGCCCAGGGGCTGCTTCGCGCCCACCTCCCCGACACCAACTGGCGGCCGCTCGTCGTCAGCGCCGGCTACTCGGTCGGATTCATCGCGGTGACGCTCGGCCGGCAGCAGCTCTTCACCGAAACGACCCTGACCGCCTGCCTGCCGCTGCTCCACGAGCAGACCGCCCGGATCTTCCGGCGCGTCGTCCAGCTCTGGGTGGTCGTCCTGATTTCGAATCTGCTCGGCGGCGCGCTCTTCGCGTGGACCGCGACGCACGCCAGCGCCTTTGACCCCGCGCTGCGCAACGCCTTCTCGGCGATCGCCCGCGACGCCCTCCACTACGGGACGAGGGACGCCTTCGTGCGCGCCATCCTCGGCGGCTGGATCATCGCCTTGATGGTCTGGCTGCTGCCCTCGGCCGACTCGTCACGGCCGTTCATCGTCCTGCTGATGACGTCCCTGCTCGCGGCCTCCGGGCTGACCCACATCATCGCCGGCTCGCTCGAGGCGTTCTACGCCATCTTCGTCGGCGACTATGCCTTGACGACGTACTTGTGGAGATACGCCGCCCCGGTGCTGACCGGCAACGCGATCGGCGGCATCGTCTTTGTCGCGATGCTCAACCACGCCCAGGTCGTCGCCGAAAAAGCGTGACCGACCCGACCGAACACTCACGCCGAGGCGTATAGAAACCGACGGCGAGACGTTCAGAAACTCACGCCGAGGCCGATCCGGACGTCGTTCACCTGGTACGGACGGCCGGCGTTGAGCACCGCCGAGACGCCGTTGGCGATGATCTTCTTGTAGCGATACCCGAGATCGAGCGTCAGCGGGCCGCCCTGCAGGACGATGCCGCCGCCGGCGCCGAGCATCGGCTCGGTGCGATTGAGGAACGCCAGGCCGGTGTCGACGATGGTGTCGGTGCGGCCGCTGAGGCCGGACAGCCCGGTGCTCAGCCGCGCGAAGCCGGCCGTCGCCTCCGCGTAGGGACGGACCGACGAACGCGGCGAGGCGATGAAGCGGACGCCGCCGGCGCCGTAGAGCGCCGAGACGCGCAGACCGACCGGCGTGAAATCGAGCAGATCGAGAATCGGCGGCTTGATGTCGGACATCCGCCCGACCTCGCCAATCACCTGGAGGTTCGGGGTCAGCCCGGCCGTCACCGTCCCGCCAAACGTCGTCGCGGTCGAGGTACCGAGCACGGACGACGTGCCGAAGGTGATCCCGCCGAACCCCTGGATCGATCTATTTGTGCTCTGGGCGCGGGCCGCGGCCGGCAGCGCACAGACCATCAGCGCGACGACGGGAACGAGCATTTTTCGGATCATTGTCAACACTCCGGGAGCACACTCCGGCACTGGCACCCCGTTAATCGCAAAGTGGGTGCCACGACGGAGGGCGCGAAATGTTCGAAAAATGGTGATCGGCGGTGGTCGCGAGCGGACAGGGCTGACGCCTGGCGCAGACACCTCAGCGGGCCGGTGCGCCGCCTTACTTCGGCGGGTCGGCCGGCGTCGCGGGAGTCACCGTCACGGTCGCGGGATCGACGGTAATCTCCTTGAGCCGCGCCATCACGTCGGCCGGCCCCGTCTCCTGGGCCCGCGTCCCGACGTGCTTCGCCAGGAACTTCTCGATCGCCGCGAACATCGCCATGTTGTTCACCGGCCGCTGGAAGCCGTGCCCCTCGTCCGGCGCGACCATGTACTCGACCGGAAAGCCGCGGTCGCGCAGCGCGACGACGATCTGATCCGACTCCGCCTTCTTGACCCGCGGATCATTGGCCCCCTGGACGACGAGCAGCGGCGTCTTGATCTTCGCGACCGAGTTCAGCGGCGACTGCCGCGCCAGCTGCTGCCGCCCCTCCTCCGTCGTCGGATCCCCCATGCGGACGTGGAAGGTTTTCCGCCCCGCTTCCCAGTAGGGAGGAATCGATGCGAGCAGCGTCATCAGGTTCGACGGCCCGACGATCGAGACCGCCGCGGCATAGAGGTCCGGCGTGAAGGCGACGCCGGCGAGCGTGGCGTAGCCGCCGTAGGAGCCGCCGAGGATGGCGACCCGCTTCGGGTCGGCGACCCCCTGGCTGACGAGATGCTTCACGCCCCAGGTGATGTCGTCCTGCATCTTGCCGCCCCACTCGTTGTTGCCGGCATTCAGGAACTTCTTGCCGAAGCCGGTCGAGCCGCGAAAGTTCGGCATCAGCACCGCGAAGCCGCGGTTGGCGAAGAACTGGGCCATGCCGTTGTAGCCGAACTCGTCGCGCGCCCACGGCCCGCCGTGCGGGACGACGACGAGCGGCAGGTTCCGCCCGGGCACCCCTTTCGGCAGCGTCAGGTAGGCGGGAACCTCCAGGCCGTCGGACGATTTATAGCGGATCGGCGTCATCTCGGCGAGGCTGGCGCGCGGCAGCTTTTCCCGCGACTGGTACTGTTTCGTCAGCGTCTTGGTGTCGCGATCGAAGATGTAGCGCGCGCCGGGCTCGGTCGCGCCGGAAGCGGCAATCATCCACTTGCGATCGTCCGCCGACGCTCCGGCGATCGCCACCTCGAGGCCCGGCAGCTTGCCGGTGATCGTCTTGTAGTCGGTCTCGTAGCCCTTGTCGCGGAAGTAGGTGCGGGTGCGATCGCCGACGTAGGTCGTGCCGACCAGCTGGTCGGTTTTCTCCGAGAAGATCGCGCCGCCGAAGTCGACCTGGTGCTCGGGGTCGGATTCAACCAGCTCCTCTTTCTTCGTCTCGGGGTTGAACAGCACCAGCCGCGTCAGATCCGGGTCGCCGTGGTTGGTCTCCATGTAGACGCGGGCGTTGTCGGGATGGAACTGCAGCGGCCCGCAGGTCTCGAACACCGTGCAGCGGTAGACCTCGTCGAAGCCGCCCGGAGTGACGCGCAGGATCTCGGTGTCGCCGTTGTCGGCGGTGCGGACCGCAAGGCGCGGCTGGCCGGCGCGATCCATGACCCAGCCGGCAATCTTGTCGGTGTTCTTCCGCAGCAGCTTGCGCTCGCCGGTCGAAATCTTGACCTCGTAGAGGTCGTGCCAGGCCGGGTCGCGGTCATTGAGACCGACGTACAGCAAATCCTGATTGTGGCGCGGCAGGTCGTAGATGACCGCGCGGGCCTTGCTCGCGTCGGTCAGGTTGCGCGCCGGCGGCACCGCCGCGTCCGCCGCGCTGCCAACAGGGCTGACCGCATAGACGTTGAAGTTCTCGTCGCCGCCCTGGTCCTTGACGAACAGGACGTAGCGGCTGTCGCGGCTCCAGAAGAACCCCGGAATCGGCCGCGCCGCTTCGTCGGTCAGCCGCGACGCCTGCGCGAACGGCTCGCCGATGCCTTTGACCCAGAGATTCATCGTCCCGTTCCACGGCTTCCGGAACGCTATCGACTTGCCATCAGGCGACAGCGTCGCGCCGGAGATTTCCGGATTGCCGAAGAACAGCTCGCGATCGATGAGCGGCGGCAGGCCGGCCGGGGCGGCCTGCGATGCCGGCGCGGCCGGAGCAGCCTGCGACTCGCCGTCCGGCCCGCGCTCGGCGGCGGCAATGCCGGCAGCGGCCACGGCGAACACGGCCAGACAGATCGGTGCGCTGCGAATGATTGATGGCATGTCCGGCATTTTACCGCGGCGCGGGGCGGTCGCGCGCGCCGGATTGGGGTCCGGCCGGAATCAGACAGATTGGGGGCCACGGCTCAATGCCCTGGCCCCCCGCAGACGTCAGAACTGGAAGCGCAACCCCAGCCGGATGTTGCGTTCGCCGCTGCCGAAATCGCGTGCCGAGTCCCCGACCGTGTAGGTTCGGCCGAACGTGCCGCTGGTCAGGTTCGAGTCCGGGTTGCCCCAGCGCGGATGGTTCGCGAGGTTGAAGAACTCGACCCGGAATTCCGCCCGCTTGTCGCCGCCGAACGGCACGCCGCGGAACAGCGAAAAGTCGAGGTTCCAGTAGCCCGGCCCGCGGAACTGGTTCCGGCCGGTGTTGCCGAGCGTCGTCCCGGCCGGCTGGCTGAACGCCTTCGGGTCGAAATAAACCCCGTCGTCGCCGTGCTTGCCGACCACGGTATAGGAGCCGGTCAGGTTCGCGGTCTGCGGGTTGCCGGGCATGTTCAGGTCGGCGCCGCTCGCGCTGACCGTGAACGGCGTTCCCGACACCGCGCTGTAGATGCCGTTGACCTGCCAGTCGCCGAGCACGGCGCGGAGCGGCTTCATGCCCGAGCCGCCGCGGGTCTTGTACGGCAGCTCGTAGACGAACGCCATCTGGAAGTTCTGCGGCCGGTCGTAGCCGGCGAGCGCATAGTTCCGGCTCCGCAGGCTCGGCGCGTTGTACATCAGCGAGTCCCAGCCGTCGTCGTCGGTCTCGTTCTTGGCCCGCGACAGCGTGTAGGCCCCTTTCAGCAGCAGCCCGTTCGCGAACGGCCGGTTGAGCGCGACCTGGAGCGAGTGGTAGCGCGACTTGGTGAACGGCCCCCACAGCTGCAGCGCGTTCGATCGGCCGATCGTGTTGTAGAACGGCTGGCTCTCGACGCCGCCGCCCGGCACGTCCGACGCATTAGCGTTGATGTCGGCGAACCCGCCGTGCTTCGCGGTACCGACGTAGGCGGTGTCGAGCGAGATGCTGTACGGCAGCCGGCGCTCGAACGACACGTTCCACGACTGGATCCGGCTGCGCGAGACGTCCCCGGCCGGCGTCCGCATCGAGTACTCGTTCGGCAGCGGCAACCGGCCGGACGACAGGTTGGGCCCGGCGATATCAGGAATGCCCTGCTCGAGCGTCGTCGCCCAGCCGTACGGATCGTTGGCGTAGTAGTCGGCCGCCAGCGTCAGCGGGTAGAACCCGCGCAGCGGCCGTGAGAACGGCAGCGGGTTGTAGGTGATGCCGTAGCCGGTGCGGAACACGGTGTTGTCGTTCAGCCGGTAGACGGCGCCGAGCCGCGGCGCGAACAGCGTCTTGCTGACCTTGATCCCGAGATCCTGCGGGTTGCCACCGAGACCGCCGAGCAGCACGTCGAGCGACTTCAGCTGCCGCGTGCTGGCCAGGTCGTTGGCGCCGGCAATCCGCTCGATGCCGCGATCGGCGCGCGTCATCAGCGGGTAGTACTCGTAGCGCAGCCCGAGGTCGAGCGTCAGCCGGTTGCTCACCTGCCAGCGGTCCCGCCCGTAGACGCCGTGCTGCCACTCGCGGGTCGTCATCAGCTCGTTCTGCACGCTGGTGCCGGCGTAGTCCATCAGCCCGAGCAACAGCGCAGCGTAGCCGTTGTAACCGTTGGCCGACTGGTCGCCCCCCTTGAGCGCGGTGGCGTTGGAGGCGGCCTCGAGCAGACCGCGCGGCCCGGCGCCAAGCTCCGGCTGCCAGTGATTCATCCGCAGCCGGTTCAGCGAGTAGCCGAACCGCAGCTCGTGCGCCTTCTCGACCTTCGTCAGGTTGGTGGCCAGCGCGTAGGTCCGCTCGTCGCGCTGCACCGGGTCCCAGCCGTCTAGGTTGCCGAGCGTCTCGAACCCGCACCAGCAGGAGGACGGGACGATGCCGGGGATGCCGGCGTAGCGGGGGTCGCTGCCGAAGTTCTTGCCGCCGTTCATGCCGGGGATGCCGAGCACCTGGGAGCCGAAGTTGCCGAACGTCGAGTCGCCGGCGACGGTGTCGTGGTTCATCTTCGCCACCGCGTAGGTCGCGTCGAGGACGGTGGTCGGGCTGAGCGTCCAGGTCGTGCCGAAGGTCGACATGTTGACGGTGGTGTCGCCGTTGCCGCGATCGTCGAGGCCGAGGTACGGCGTCAGCGCCTTGACGTTGGCCCCCATCCGCGAATACTTCCCCCAGACCTGCGCTCGCGATGACGGGTTCCAGTTCAGCTTGAAGTCGTAGTTGTTGCGATCGAACTTGCGCGGCAGGCTGCGCTCGTAGTTCCGGGCGATGCCGGCGCCGCCGACATTGCCGCCGGACGTGCTGCCGGCCTGATTCGGCTGCGGGTAGAGCGCCTGGATCTTCTGCGCGATGCCGCTGATCCGGCTGGCCGGGATGACGTTGCCGGGGAACGGCTGCCGGCCGCTGCCGTCCGCGTTGCCGGTCTTCGGATCGTAGATGACCTGGAGCGAGCCGTCGGCGTTCAACGCCTTGCTGAAGTCGCCGGCCCGCAGCGGCGGCGGCGGCACGTTGTAGAAGAACTGCTGCGGCGTCGTCTGGTACTGCCCCTCCCAGGCGGCGAAAAAGAACAGCTTGTTGCGGCGCAGCGGGCCGCCGAGCGTGGCGCCGTCGATGTGGGCGCTGGCCGGCTCCTTCTCGGTCGCGAAGTACGGCTTGGCATTGAGCTTCTCGTTGTTGTAGAAGGCGAACGCCGAGCCCTTGAAGTTGTTGGTCCCCGACTTGGTGATGACGGTGATGGCGGCGCCGCCCGCCATGCCCTGCTCGGCGTCGAAGTTGCTGGTGCTGATGTTGACCGAGTCGACGGTCTCGGCCGGCGAGACGATCATCGTATGGTGCGGCAGCCAGATGTTCAGATTGGTGGCGCCGTCGGTCTTGGTGCCGTTGTTGTTGCGGTCAAGGCCGTTGACGTTGGTCGAGAGCGCCCGGCCCGGCGTGTCGACCTCGCTGTTCTGGGTCGCGCCCGGCGTCGCGCCCGGCACGAGGTTGATGAGCGACTGGTAGTTGCGGTTCTGCGGCAGCGGCAGCTGCGTGATCGCCGCTGACTTGATCTCGGTATGGGTGTCGGCCTTGTCGGTCTGCAGCAGCTGCAGCTCCGAGGCGACCGTCACGGTATCGGTCAGCGCGCCGATCTCGAGCCGGGCGTCGACGCGGCTGACTTCATTGACCGACACCGGCACGCCGGTTTTGATTGATTCCTTGAAGCTGGCGAGCGAGACCGTCACGTCGTAGCGCCCGGCCGGGACGTTCGTGAAGGAATACCCGCCGGTGTCGTTCGAGACGCCGGTACGGGTCAGCCCGGTATCGACGTTCGTCATCGTGACGGTGGCGCGCGGCAGCGCCGCGCCGGAACTGTCCGTCACCTGCCCGACGATACTGCCGTAGAGCACCTGAGCGCTGGCGCCGGCATGCGCCAGCACGAACGCCGCTGCCACCAGCAGCCCGAAGAGACTGATTCTGTGCCTCACCACGGCTGACCTCCCTCGCACGGAAAATGAATCCGGCCACTATGCGACGGCCCGAACCATAACCAGAGTCCGGCCGTAAGTCAATCCACCCGCCACGGCATGGGCCGTTGGCGTGCAGCACGGACCACGCGGGGACGGGTCTTGGGAACGCGGGAGCGGCGCGGAAGGGGATTGTCTGGCGGGCTAGAAGGTGAAGCGGAGCGCGAGCTGCATGATGCGGGCGTCGCCGGACAGGCCGGTGATCGTCCCGAAGTCGCCGCCGGAGAGGTTCCGGTTCGGCAGGCCGAGGTTCGTCCGGTTGAACAGGTTGAACGCATCCCAGCGCAGCGACATCCCGTAGCGGTCGCCGAACTTGAGCAGCCGCTGGATCGTCAGGTCGAACGTCTGGAAGCGGGGGCCGCGCAGCTGGTTGCGCTTCTCGTTGCCGAACGTGCCCGACGGCACCGCCGTCAAGGCGGCGGTGTTGAACCACTTGTCGACCGTTTCCGGTCCTTTGGTGTCGCCGGTGACGTCGGGCAGCCCGGTCATGCTCTGGCCGACGTTGTTGTTGCTCTGGTTGACCGTGAAGGGCCGGCCCGACCGCGCCGCGAAGACGCCGGAAGCGACCCAGTCGCGCGTGATCAGGTTCTTGCCGAGCGGCAGGTTGACGACGAAGTTGGACGTGAAGCGGTGGCGGACATCGTAGTCGCTCGGTCCATACCAGTTGCTGAAGTCGCGCGAGTTCTGCGGGAACGCGCTCGAGCCCTGGGTGGTGAGCTGCTCGGACGCGTTGTCCTTCGAGTCGCCGAGCGTGTAGGAGACGCCGAACGCGTAGCCGCGCGCGAAGCGCTTCTGGACGCCGAAGTCTCCCCCCTTGTACTCGGACTTGCCGTTCTGGGCGCGCCACTCGATGAACCCGAAGTTCGGGTACGGGACGGCCCCCTTGACGTCGTTGGCGCCGGCGGCGCTCGGCTGCGCCTGATTGAGGTTGACGAGCGTCGCCAGGTTGGTGCCCTTGGTGTAGACGAAATCCGCCGACGCCACCAGGCCGTCGCCGAACTCCCGCTGCATGCCGATGCTCGCCTGCTGCATCGTCGTCTTGGGCGCGTCGTGGGTGACGGCGCGAATGCGCAGCGATTTCAGCTGGCCGGCGGCCGGATCGAGGTTCGGCAGCTTGAGGAAGCCGTTCGGGATCCCCTGCTGGAACAGGAACAGCGGCGTGCCGGAGGTCCGCGACAGGCTGGTGTTGATCAGTCCGGGGACGTTGAGGGCGAGCTGGTCTTCGCTGCCGACCCGGTCGAACAGATTGTAGAAGCGGCCCCAGCCGCCGCGGATGACAGTCCGGTCGTCGACCTTGTAGACCGCGCCGACGCGCGGCGCGAAGTTATTCGTGTCGGCCGCCACCAGGCCGCGCTTTTCGAGCGATCCGCTCGACGCGAACTTCAGCGTCGCGGTCGCCGGGTCGAAGTTGGTCTGCTGGTTCTGCGCCTCGAGCGCCGGCGTGATGAAGTCGTAGCGCAGCCCGAGGTTGAGCGTCAGGCGGCTGGTCGCCTTCCAGTCGTCCTGGACAAAGCCCATCGTCGCCCAGTGGCGCTGGTCGACGACGTGGACGTTGGAGAGCTGGAAGCCGGAGACGTAGCCGAGCAAGAAGTCGGCCATCGCGTTGCCGCTGAACGTCCCGCCGAACGCGAACGCGCCGCGCGTCGCCGGGACGTCGAGATACTGGTTCTTCATCGGCGCGATGATGTCGGCGCCGGCCTTCAGGGCGTGGTTGCCGCGCAGCCACGAGATGGTGTCGATGTACTCGAACTGGTCGGTGTGCTGGAACTTCGGCAGGAAGTCGGGCGAGCCGAGCCGGCCGAGCCCCGAGCCGCCGAAGAAGCCGGTCACCGAAATGCCCGGGAAGCCGCCGGCGACCAGCGGGTCGGTGATCATCCCGGGAATCTGCGCGCCCTGCGGCGGCGTCAGGCCGAACGACTGCTGCCGCGCGTCGGAGACCGACCGCGACCACGAGAAGCGCGCTTCGTTGACCATCCGGTCCGACAACACGCGCGTCCAGCCGCCGACGACGGCGTTGGTCTTGATTTTCTGGTTGCCGAACGCCGACGTGCCGGTGCCGTCGATGACGCCGCCGAAGGCGCCGGGAATCTGCCGGTCGCGGTTGGAGTAGATGTAGCGCACGAACATGCTGTTGCGCGCGCCGGGGCGCCAGTCGCCGCGCGTCAGCAGCCGGTCGGAATTGTCGAGCAGGTTGGCGTTGCGGAAGAAGTTGTTGACGCCCGACTGGGTCGGCAGCGGCACCAGCGCCAGGATCGCCGCGGCGTAGGGGTCGATCCGGCCGGCGGGAATGGTGTTGTTGTCGAAGGCGACGCCGGTCAGCGGGTCGCGGACGGTCGCCGAGAAGACGCCGGCGCGCTCGGCCGCGGTCGGCACGCGCGTCAGGCGGCTGACGCCGCGGGCGATCCGGGTCGCCTCGTAGTCGGCGAAGAAGAACGCATGATTCCTGAAGATCGGCCCGCCGATGTTGCCACCCGGCTGGTTCTGGCGGTTGTCCGGCTTGGCGGCGCCGGCGCGCTTGGAGAAGAAGTCGATCGCGTCCATCTTCTGGTTGCGGAAGAACTCGTAGACGGTGCCGTGGAACTCGTTGGTCCCCGACTTGGTCGAGACGCTGACCGCCGCGCCCGGCGACCGCCCGTACTCGGCCGAGTAGGGGCTGGTAACGACCTTGAACTCCTGGATCGCGTCGACCGACGGCCGCGACACCTGGGTGGTCAGCTCCTGGACGTTCTCCGAGATGCTGTTGTTGTCGACGCCGTCGAGCAGGAAGTTGTTCTGGAGGGCGCGCGCGCCGTGGACGTTGATGCCGCCGGTGCGGCCGAACGACGTGCCGCCGCCCTGCTCGGTATAGCGGTCCTGCTGGACGCCCGGGACGAGCGCCAGCAGGTCGTCCCAGTTCCGGATCGCCAGCGGCAGGTTGGCGACCTGGAGCTGCGGGATGACGGCGCCGAGCGTCGCGTCGTTGTTGTTGAGGAGCGCGGTCGCCTCGCGGACGTTGACGGTCTCGCTGAAGGCGCCGACCTCCAGCGTCGCATCGACGCGGGCGCGTTGCCCGACCTCGAGCGTCACAACCTGCGAGGTCTTCTTGAAGCCGCTCAGTTCGACATCGATCCGGTAGCGGCCCGGAATCAGGTTCACCATCAGGTAGGAACCGTTGTCCGACGTCTGCTGGGTCTCAGCGACGTTGGTCGCCAGATTCGTAAGGGTAACGGTGGCGCCCGGCAGGACTGCGGCGCCGCTGTCCTTGACCGTGCCGGTGACCGTCGCGCGGTCGACCTGGGCGAACGCCGGGTGAGCGACGAGCGCGACCAACGCGGCCATCGCGAGCAAACGCTTCATGAAACCTCCCTGATCCGTGGGGTACGTGCGGTTGAGTCCGGTAAGAAGCTAGTGGGTCGAACCAGGCAAGTCAACCACAGCGCTGTAACATCGGCGCGGCGGTGCCGCTAGAGCCAGGCGTTCCGCCGCGGGAACAGGGTCGGGCCGTCGGAGGCGGCGGTGCGCGCCATCCGCTCGAACTGCGGATGGCCGGCCAGGACCGCGAACTCCTCGACGATCGACGGGAACAGCCAGCCGCGCGCCGCTTCGGCGCGCAACTCGCGAAGCGCCTCGTCGAGCGGCAGCGGCGCCCGATACGGGCGCTCACTGGTCAGGGCATCGTAGACGTCGACGACGCTCAGGATGCGCGCCAGGAACGGGATCGCTTCCCCCTTCAAGCCGTCGGGGTATCCCGAGCCGTCGCGCCGCTCGTGGTGATGCCGGACGATCAGCCGGACGTCGGCGAGCGAGCGCATCTCGCCGCACAGCACATAGCCGATGATGGTGTGCTGCTGCATCAGCCGGTGCTCGTCGGGCGTGTAGCGGCCCGGCTTGAGCAGCACGGCATCGGCGATGCCGACCTTGCCGACGTCGTGAAGATACGCGCCGCGGTGCAGCGCGACCAGCTGCTCGTCACCCAGGCCGAGCCGCTCGCCGAGCGCCGTCGCATACCGCGCCAGCCGCGCGCAATGGCCGCGGGTGTAGGGATCGCGCGCCTCGACGGTGAGGCCGAGGCTGAGGATCACCGACTCCGCCGAATCGAGCTCGTCGGTGTAGCGCTTGAGACGCACCAGCGACCGGACCCGGGCCAGCAGTTCGGGCACGTTGAAGGGTTTGGTGAGAAAGTCGTCTGCCCCGGCGTCGATGCCGCGGATCCGATCCTCGGCCGCGGTCAGCCCGGTGATGATGACGACCGGGATCAGGCGCGTCTGGGGGTCGGCCTTGAGCCGCCGGCAGACCTCGAGACCGTTGACTTTCGGCATTTCGAGGTCGAGCAGGACGATGTCGGGCCGGTCCCGGCCGACCGCCGCGAGCGCCTGCTCGCCGTTGGTCGCGGCGACGAACTGGTAGCCGTGCCTGGTCATCAGGCGGCGAAGAACATCCAGGTTGGCGGGCTCGTCGTCGGCCGCCAGCACGGTCCCCGGGCCGACGTACGTCGTCACCGGCGGGCCCGCGGGAGATGAGGTCCCCCGTGGCGGACCCCGGCGGTCCAGTCGGATGCAATCGTCAGCGGCTGTGCCGCCCCGTACGCCATGGTTCCCCTTCAACGCTCGGCGGAGCCGAACTGCCAATGGATGGTAGCAGAAAAGGGGGTCCGGCTCGGCCGGCGAGCGGGCGGCGGAAACGCGCTCCGGACGGAAACGCCGGGTCGAGGAGTTCTTTTTTGTGCGGCGGCCGCCCAGACGCGCTAACGTGGTTGCTCAGCTCTTGCAACAAATCGACCGGCCGGCATCGTGGGCCGCCCTGTCGTGTTCGAAGAACGGACGGCCAGTGCCCGCGCAACCCAATATTTCAGACGACGATCCGCTGCCGCGGGCGGGGGGGCGTGAACGGTCGGAGGCGCTTCGGGCGAAAGCCGACGCCCTGCTCGACAAGTCGGTGCAGCTGCAAAGCCGGTCGCTCGCCCTGCGCCAGCGGAGCGGCCGCGTCGAGTGGCCCGACGTTCGCGTCCTCAACGTCAAGGACCACGAGCCGGCCCGCTTCCTCCGGACCCGGACGCTCGAAAACGCCGGCTATGTCGTCCAGGAGACCGGGACGTCGGAAGAGGCGATCGCGATGGCGACGGCGGCCCCGACGGTGCGGCTGGCGCTCGTCGACGTCGGGCTGCCCGACGGTGACGGCTTCGAGCTGTGCGCACAACTGAAGGCGCGCCGGCCGGATGTGCCGGTGGTGATGATCAGCTCGGTCTACCGCTCGGCGACGGCACGGCAGCGGGGGGTCAGCGCCGGCGCGGACGAATACCTGCTCGATCCGCTCCCGGGCTATCGCCTGGTCCGGACCGTCGACCGGCTCCTGATGGCGTCGCCGCACGTCCGCCATGCCGCGGTCGTGACGACCGACTCGGGGGGCGTGATCCTCGGCCTCAACGCCGCCGCTTGCACACTGCTCAACATCTCGGCGCGCGGCGCGATCGGCCGCAGTCTGCTCGCCTTTGTCGGAGCGGACCGGCCGCGGATTGCCAAGGGGCTCGAACTGGCGGCGGCCGGACAATTCGTGCAGGAAGAGCTGCTGCTGCGGCCGCGCGAGCGCAAGCCGCTCACCGTCGAGGCCGACCTTGACGGCGGCGACGCCGGGACCCGCACCGTCGAGTGGTCGATTCAGACAATCTGACGCCAGGCTGGCCGGCTACTGGCCGGCCCGTCCCGTGACGCTGACCACGGTCGCGACCAGTTCCGCCGGATCCACCGGCTTGGCGACGTGGACGGCAAATCCGGCCCGCAGCGCCCGCGTCCGGTCCTCCGACCGCGCGAACGCCGTCACCGCAATCGCCGGCACCCGGCCGCCGCGAGCCTCGCCGAGGGCGCGAATCAACCGCAGCAGCTCGAACCCGTCGACGTCCGGCATGCCGATGTCGCTGACCACGGCGTCGGGCTTTCGCGTCTCGACCAGGGTCAGCGCATCATCAGCTGCAGCAGCGGTGATCACCTCGGCGCCGGCGTCGGCGAGGATGCGCTGCATCAGGTCGCGCGCGTCAAGCTGATCGTCCACCACCATCACGGTCACGCCGTCGAGCTCGGCCGGCGCATCAGCGGACCGCTCCTGCGCGGCGAGCATCTGTCGATCAACCGCGACGCCGGCCGCCGCCGGCAGTTCGACCGTCACCGTCGTCCCGCGCCCTTCACCGGGACTGTCTACGGCGACCGTGCCGCCATGGAGCTCGACAAGACTTTTAACAATCGACAGCCCGAGGCCGAGGCCGCCGTAGGCCCGTGTCGTCGACGCGTCTGCCTGACGGAAACGCTCGAACAGGTACGGGATGAACTCGGGTTTGATGCCGATGCCGGTATCCGCCACCGTCAGCAGCACGTGCGCGTCGCCGCGCTCGACCGAGACCTGGACGCGGCCGCCCTTCGGCGTGAATTTGATGGCGTTCGACAGCAGGTTCCAGACGACCTGCTGCAGCCGGCCGGTGTCGCCGGCAATCGGGCCGGCGGAGTCGTCGACGAGCCGCTCGACTGTAATCATCTTCGCCTCGGCCGCCGGCTGGACGGTCTCGATCGCGGCATCGATGAACTCGGCCGGCTTGATGACGCGGGTTTCGAGGCGGAGCTTGCCGGAGGTGATCCGGCTCATGTCGAGCAGGTCCTCGATCAGCTGGGTCTGCACCCTGGCGTTGCGTTCGATGGTCTCGATGCCCTTGAGGAGATCGCGCGGATCCTTGGGACCGCTGCGCAGCACCTGCGACCAGCCGAGGATCGCGTTGAGCGGCGTCCGCAGCTCGTGCGACAGCGTCGCCAGAAACTCGTCCTTGACCTCGCTCAGCCGCTCGGCGGCGCTCCGCGCCGCCCGTTCGCTCTCGAGCAGCGTCATCCGCTCGGCGGCCGCCCGCTGCGACGCTTCGTAAAGCCGGGCGTTGTCGATGGCAATCCCGGCCTGCGCGGCGACGCCGACGATGATGCGCTCGGTGCGATCGGTGAAGACCGCCGTGTCGGGGTGGCCGAAGAACAGCCCGCCGATGATCCCGCCGGAACGCGACCGCACCGGCACCGCCAGGTAGCTGCGCAGCGGCGGATGTCCCGCCGGCGTGCCGTGGTGCGGCCCGATCTGTCCGTACCGCGGGTCGAGGAAGATGTCGTCCGAGCGGATCGGCGGCTCGCCGCGGAAGGTCGGACCGAACAGCGGCGTCGTGCGCGGTTCGCCGAACCGGTCGAACGCCGATCGCGGCGCGCCCGACAGGGTGCAAAGCATCGGAGCGATACCGCTCTCGTTGACCGCGTTGTAGAAAAACGCGCTGAAGCGGGCGCCGCTCAGCTCGGTCGCGGCGTCGGTCACGGCCTGCAGCAGCGACTCCAGATCCAGCGTCGATGCGAGCGTCCGGCCGGTCTGATTGAGGAGCTCGGGGACGCGGGTCTCGTCCTCGAGTGCGCTCGCCAACTGCCGGTAGCGCTGCTCGCTCTCGCGCAGCGCCTCCTCGGTACGCTTGATGGCGGTAATGTCCTCGATGACGCCGAGGAAGCGCTGCGGCCGGCCGCTGGCGTCCTTGAGCAGGGTCACGGTGCTCAGGCTCCAGACCTCCGATTGATCCTTCCTCAGATAGCGCTTCTCGATGTTGTAGTAGGTCAGCTCCCCCGCCAGCAGCTCGCCGATCAGCCGCGCGGTTTCATCACGGTCGTCGGGATGCGTGATCGCCGCGACCGTCAGGCCGCGGAGCTCGTCGGCGGTATGGCCGAGGATCTCCGCGAATTTCTGGTTCATCTCGAGGAAGCGGCCATCGAGCCCCGACAGCGCGATGCCGACCGCCGCCTGGTTGAACATCGCCCGAAGGCGCTCCTCGCTGTCGCGCAGCGCCTCCTCGGCGGCCCGTCGGCTGGTGACATCGGCGCACGCGCCGGTGACATACAGCGTCTGACCGGCCTCATCGACCAACGCCTTGCCCTTGTCGTTGACCCAGTGAACGCTGCCGTCGGGCCAGTTGACGCGGAATTCAATATCGAAGGCGCCGGCTTCGGCGGCGCAGCACTCCATCGCCGCGGTCACGCCGGCGCGATCGTCGGGATGGACAGCTGAGACGAAGGCGTCCAGGGACCGTCCGGAGCGGGTCGCGTCGAGGGCCAGCAGACGGTCGAGGTTGCCGTCCCAGTCAACGAGGTTGGCCTGGATGTTCCAGCGGAAGGTGCCGGTGTCGGCGGCGCTCAGCGCGGCGTTGAGCCGCTCCTGGTTGACGCGCAGCTCCTCGCGGGTGCGCAGCAGCTCCTCCTCGGCGCGCCGCCGCGCCTCGAGGATGCTGCCCGCGTTCTGGAGCGCCACCGAACGCAACAGCCCGACTTCATCCTCTGGGGAAACGTCCATCAGCGCGTTCCGAGAATTCCGGAAGCGAGGGCCGTGCCGTCGACCCGCGCCCGGATCTTGGCGAAGGCGGTGTCGCGGGTCGTCGACAGATCATCGCAAAACGGCGAGAACCCGCAATCGTCGGTGGTGCCGAGCTGGCCGACCGGAATGTACTGGGCCGCTTCGATAACGCGGTCGCAGACCTCCTGCGGCGTCTCGACGCGCGGATCGATCGGCGCGACCACGCCGACGAAGACGCGGTGCTCGGGCCGGAGGTAGCGCTGGATGATCTTCAGGACGTGGCCGCGATCCTTCTCCCCCGCCAGCGCGATATAGAAGCTGCCGACCTTGAGCTGGAACAGGCTGGGCAGCAGATCTTCGTAGTCGATGTCGGCGCTGTGGGTCGAATCGAGATCGCCGCCCGGGCAGGTGTGCACGCCGATGCGCTGGCGCTCGGCGGCGGTGAAGCGCGACAGCGCGAGGTTGTTCAGATCGATGAAGCTGTGCAGCAGGTCACCGGACGGATCGACCTTCATCGCCAGACGTCCCTCGGTGAAGTCAATCTGGACCTTGACCGCGCCTTTTGCGAAGCAGCGCCGGATCTCGGTCTCGTGCTCGGCCAGCAGATCGTCGAGGAACTGCTCGCGCGAATAGCCGGGGATGCCTTCGGCGGGGTACATCAGGCTGAGCGCCGACGGCGAGATCACCGCCTGCTTGAGCGGCAGACGGGCGTAGCGCCGGGCGACGTCGAGGTAGCTGTCGGCATAGCGGCGATAGCGGAACGGGCCGGTCGTCAGCCGCGGCATGCGCCGCGTATGTCCGGCGCTGAACGGAATGCGGAATCCATCGGGCGCGGTGTTGGGCAGGCCGTGGACCGAGTAGGTCCAGAAATTATGGTACTTGCGCTGCTCGCCATCGGTGATGACCGGCGACCCGGTTGCTTCGAAGCGCTCGATGGTGTCGCGAATCGCAGCGTCGTAGAGCGGATCGAGCGCCGCATCGTCATGACCGTTGCGCGCCACCGCCGCGACGAGCTCGGGCGGCCGCGGAAGGCTGCCGATCGGTTCGGTCGGAATCATCGTCGGCTCCAGTGGAGAAACGGAGAGGAGCAGGCCCACGCGGTGTGTATCATACGCGCAGACGTCCGACGGCGCTGTCTCGAACGGGTCGGCGCTCGAAAATCGGGTATGGCACGCGCCGCCGGCGAAGGCCGGGTAGAATACGCCGCAGCCAATGGCGACCTGTCCTGATTGCGGCGGTTACCTGGGGGACAGCCATTCCTGTACCCGCGCCGTCCGGCGGCGGAGTCAGCGCGGCCTGGCGGCGACGGCGGTGGCGGGGGGCGTGACGGGAGCGGCCGTCGTGGTCTTCCTGACGAGCTCGCACAGCCTGCTGGTGCCGGCGATGACAGCGATCCTCGGCGCCTTCGTCGCGGTTTCCATCTACAAGGCGGTCCCGCGCTGACATGCCGGCTGAGTTGCCTGCGCCGACAGCCCGGCGCGCTTTTTACCTGCCTCCGCCCCACCCCAGCCCGCGCCGCCAACGAGTTACGGGCATCCCCGGACGGTACCGCGTCTTGCAGCCCGATCTGGCATGCCACGCTGCCTGCTCATTGATGACGACGGAGACAGCCGGGAGGCGTACGCGGAGTACCTGCGCGGCTTCGGGTATGACGTGACGGCTCTTGGCGACTCCCGCGGCGCCATGGCGGACATCGCCGTGCATCGCCCGGCCATCGTCCTGCTCGACCTGCAGATGCCGTTCATCGATGGGTTCGAGCTGCTCCACCGCATCAAGATGCTGCCCGGACCGTCACTGCCGGTCGTGATCATCTCGGCGTGCGTCTTTCATCAGGAGCGCGATCGTGCCGCCGCGGCGCGGTGCGACGCCTTCCTGACCAAGCCGGCCGCTCCCGACGAAGTGCTGGCCACCGTCCGGCAGCTGGTCGGCCTGCCGTCGCTGCCGAGTTGATGGGGGATCCGGAAAGGATGGCGCGGGCGGAACCGCCCGCGCCATCGCCGAGTGTCAGCGGACGTCGAAGGTGGTGAGCACCGGACGGTGATCCGACGGCATGACGCCGCTCGAGCTGCGCGTGTCGTAGACCTGAGAGGACTTGACGGAGAGGTGCGGCGAGCCCTTCGAGTAGAAGACGTAGTCGATCCGCCCCTTCTTCGTTTCCCCCGAGTTACCGGAAAACGCGTACGCCTTCCCCTTCGCGGCGGCGATGTCCCACGTATCGTAGAAGTACTTGTTGATTTCGGCGATCGCGCTCTGGTCCGGCCACGCGTTCATGTCGCCGGTGAGAATCTTGTTCTCCGGTTCCGACGCCGCCCAGGCGGTGACTTCCCTGGCCTGCTTCAGCCGCACTGAGCTCGAGTCCGGATCGAGGTGCGTCACGATGAAGGTGATCGGGCGGCTGTGCCAGGTGATCGACGCCTCGGCGATGCTGCGGTCGCCGTTGTAGACGAGCGCCTTGCGATCGGTGAACGTGAACGGCACCGTCGACAGGATCAGGTTGCCCTTGCCGTTCGAGTTCCAGTCGCCGTACTCCTGCGCGAACAGGTAGTACCAGCGCTTGCCGGTCTTCGCCTCGAGCAGGCTCTTATAGACCTCGGGCTGGTCCTGGTTGCCCCAGCCGGTGTGCTTCTCGATCTCGTTCAGCAGCACCACGTCGGGCGCCATCTTCGCGACCCAGGTCGCGAGGCGATTGGTATCGTAGCGCCCGTCGGTGCCATAGCCGCCGTGGTGGGTGTTGTACTGCAGCACCCGGAGCTCCGACGAGCTGCTATTGCTCGACGGCGGCGGGGTCGAGGTCGACCCGCCCGACGAAGAGGAGGGCGGCGTGTCCGAAGACCCGAGGGTGACGGTCAGGACGGGACGGTCGGCCTGGTTCGCGGCTTCGTCGGAGTGCAGCGCCTTGTAAGACGCGCGGCTCGAGCCCCCTTCGTCGACCAGCGCGATCCGCGTGTAGCGCGAGCCGAAATCGCCTCTGACGACTCCCTGCACGAGCGCGGTGACGTCAAACGTCACCTTCGATCCCGGCGTCCCGGTCACGGTCGCCCGGCCGTAGCGCTCCGCGAGGTCGCCGCCCGACTTCGACCAGGCCGTCGACGCCTGGCGGGAGTTCCAGGTGGCGCCGTCCTCGTCGTATGAGCTCGTCACCCGGTACGCCGAGATCAGCCGGCTCTGGCTATTCCCCCCCGCCACCGTCACGGTCAGGCTCGCAGAGGCGATGGTCGCCCCGGCAGGAACTGTATTCGCGGTGTCGAACCTCAGCAGCCCGCGGCGGACATAGGTGGCATCGCTGCTGGCGCGCGTCTCGATCACCGGCTCGCTGCCGAAGTTCTTCGACGCGTAGGAGCCTCCGCGCAAGGTCGTCGCGGTGCCGTCTCTGAGCGTAATCGTCTGGGCCGTCGCGGTCCCGGCGAGAAACAGTGCGCAGGCGGCGCCGGCGGCGCGGCGTAGGAGGGTGTGGGGAGACTGGGTGCGAATGTTCATAGCGATGGTATTCCTTGGCTAAGCGGCCTCACGCTGACCCGCACGCGTGCACATGTGGACGCGAGTCGGACTCACAGAAGCCAGGGCTGTGGGTCCGCGTGAAGCTGACGTCGATCCGCGGGTGATTGGCGCCGGGGCGCCGGCAGAGACAGGGGCAAGGGTGGTTCCAGCGCCGGAAACAGCTGAATTGCGCCTTTTTACACCCACGGATATAGATGAGCGCGCGAGCTTAGCCGGATGGTGAACTCATCCTTTTGTAGTAATTACACGAATCGTTACAATGTCAGCGAAATACTTAGATCTATGGCTCGGTCGCTGCACTGTTACACTGCAACCCCGCATTACTTGAAGCCTTGGAATGAAGACTAAGGCGTAGAACTGTCCGGAAAACAGTCACGCTGGCTCGGCTATTCGGAGGTTTTCCAGTGGATGCGATCGAACGGAATCGCTTCACCTCGGCCGCGCGCGATGTGAGCCGCGATCACGCGGGCGTGGTGCCGGCCGTTTTCGATGAACCAGCGGCCGGTCTGGTAGCCGCCGCAGACCGTACCCGCCAGGTAGAGTCCCGGCCGCGTCGTTTGAAAGGACGCCGGGTCGAGCTCGGGCGTCCGGTAGGGGTCGTCGCCGATGGCGATGCCGAGCCGCTCGAGGAAGCCGTAGTCGGGGTGATAGCCGGTCATCGCCAGGACCCAGTCGTTCTCGATCTCGACCGGCCCGGCCGGCGTCCGCAGCGCCATCGTCTTCGGATGGATCGCCTCGACGGTGGTCTCGAAGTAGGCCCGGATGCTGCCTTCGGCGATGCGGTTCTCGAGGTCGGGACGAATCCAGTACTTCACCTTCTCGGACAGTGTCGGCGCCCGCACGATCAGCGTGACGGCGGCGCCGTGGCGGTAGCAGTCGAGCGCCGCCTTGGCGGCGGAGTTGCGCGCGCCGATGATGGCTACCTTCTGGCGGACATACGGATAGGGTTCGCGATAGTAGTGCGTGACCTTCGGCAGGTCCTCCCCCGGCACGTTGAGCGGATTGGCCTGATCGAAGAAGCCCGTCGACACGACCACGTGCGCGGCGCGATGCTCACCGCGGTCACTGACCACGGTGAACCCGCCGACCGCGCCGTCGATCCGCTCGACGCGCTCGTAGAGGCGGATGTCGAGCTGCTCCTGGGCGGCGACGCCGCGGTAATACTCGACCGCCTCCTCGCGCGTCGGCTTGTAGCCCTGAATCGGAAACGGATAGCCGCCGATCTCGATCAGGTCTGGCGTCGAGAAAAATTCCATTCGCGCCGGATAGCCGACAATCGAGTTGACGAGCGTGCCCTTCTCGAGAATCCGGACGGTCAGTCCCTCACGCTTGGCCTCGATCGCGCACGCCAGGCCCACCGGACCGGCGCCGACCACCAACACATCGAGCATTTCGACCCCTTGCGCCATGCCGTTACCTGCCCAGCCTGCGAGGCGCGGCCTCGCGTTCGCTGCCATCGGACGCCGTCTCGAGACGCAGCCCCTCCGGCAGTGATTCTCCCGACGCGTCCCACCCGGCCGTCCGGTCGGCCGGGCGCATCACTGTGAGCCCCGCCACGACATCGGCCGGAGCGCCGGCCGCGTCGAGCCGCCTCGCGGCGGACTCGCGGACCGCGGCCGGCAGGTCGCGCGCCGGATCGCCGGTCAGTTCCCCGAGGCTGACCACCGCCGCCGCGATGTCCGGCGTCAACTCGCGCGCCGCAAGTAGCAGCTCCATCCACCGCGCCGCGGCCGCCGCCGGGACGACCACGTTTAGCGGACCATACAGCGGCACTCTCGCGCCGACCCGCCCAAGCGAAGCGACGCGCCACCCGGCGCGCGGATCCCGCCGCGCCAAATCCGCGAGCCGGTCCCCGATCCGGACGCGTTCGGCCGCCTCGACGCGCTCCAGGCCGGCAAGCAGCCGCCAGGCGTCGCGCTCGACCTGGGCATTGAGCCGCGCCGGCTTCTTCTGCCCGATGCCGAGCTGCGCCGCCACCCGTCCCGCCAGCTCCCGCTGCTGGCCGGACGTGAACCCGCCGCTCACCCGCTGCCAGAGCACCACCGACTCCACCTGGCACTGCACGATCCGCGGAAAGATCAGCCCGCCGGCGTAGACCTTGCGGAGCTCGCCGATCCGCCAGGGATCGGCCGGCGCCCCGAACCCCGGCCGCGCGCAGAAGCCGGCCAGGTTCAACCACCGCGCCTCGTGCGCCGCGTCCCGTCGCCGTCCGTCGGCGTGCTCGAGCAGCGCGTCGGCGAGCGCCCGCAGGACGCCGAGCGGCCACGACGCCTTGCCGTGGCCGAGCGCCTGCTCGAGCGCGGCCGTCAGTTCGACCGGCGACGCCGCTGCGCTCGTGGCACCAAATGCCTCCGCGACCAGCGACCGGGCGACAGCGATCGCCTCGTCGCTGACGACGATCGCCGGCGGCGCGGCGGACGCCGCCGCCTCCGCCTCGTCCGCCGTCTCCGGCCCCACCCCTCTCAGGCTGAACGACAGCCGCCAGTGGTGCTCGCTCTCAGCCGACTCGCACCACAACTCGAGCGTGCCGGTCTCGGTATAGGCCGCGGCAATCCGCACCGCAATCGGCACCCGCCGCGATCGCCTGCCGTAGCGCAGGGCGGTGACGAGCGGCGCATGCCGGTGCACTTCCTCGTCGTCTCCAAACATGACCACCGCGCCGAGCGGATCGGTCCGCGAGACGCTGCTGAACAGCGTAAAAGATGACGGCTGGTTGGCGACCACGGAGAACGTGCGGTCGAGCGCGAAGCGGGTCCCCTCCTCGGTGCCGCGCGGCATCACGCAGACCGCCGCGCCGTCCGACTCCGCCGCCACCCCGATGTAGTAGGCACGCGGCGCGCCGGCGCGGATCAGCCAGCGCCGTGCGGTCTCGGGCCGGCTGCGTAGTCTGGCGTAGAACGCCGCCCCGACCGCCACGCTCGCTTCCGGCCGCGCGTTCTCGAGCACCCCCGGCCGCCGGCCGGACCAGGCCTCCAGCGCATCGAGCACGCGGCGGCGGGCGATCCCCGGCGTGAAGAACCCGCCATTGAAGAGGACCGCGTCGGGCGCCGCCAGGCCGCCGCCCGCGGCCGCGGCCCGCGTCAGGAATGCGGCCAGATGACGGGTGATCGCGGGCTCGCTTTCGTACGGCAGGCCAAGCTCGCGCAAACCGGCGCGGCGGCTGCGCGACGGCAGGTCGGCGGCCGTCGTCAGCGGCAGGAATCCGTCGCAGAGCACGCGCACCACGTCGGCGCGCGACAGCGCGGTCGTGAGATGCCCGCCGACCACGCCGCGGCCGGCGCCGAGCAGCGTGATCGGGAGGCGGTCGGGCCCGGCCTCCGACAGCAGCTGTTCCTTCGCCGCGCTGCACTTGCGACGAAGCGTCTGGCGCTGGGCGAGCGACAGGCGCGCCGCGCTGCCAAGCTGTTCTTCGATCGCCGCCGCCAGCGCGATGTCGAGGTTGTCGCCGCCGAGCAGGAGATGCTCGCCGATCGCGATCCGTTCGAAGACCAGCGCATCCGCGTCCGCCACCGTGCGGACCAGGCTGAAGTCGGTGGTGCCGCCGCCGACATCGCAGACCAGGATCAGCGCGCCCGGCGCCAGCGCCGCACCGATGCGGCGCGGGTTGGCGGCAATCCACGCGTAGAGCGCTGCCAGCGGTTCCTCGAGCAGCGTCACGGCCGGCAATCCGGCGGCGGCCGCAGCCGCCAGCGTCAGCTCACGCGCTTCCTCGTCGAAGGAGGCCGGCACGGTCAGGACCACCGACTGGCGCTCGAGCGCCGACTCGACGTCCCCGGCATGTTCGTGGTTCCAGGCCGTCCGCAGATGCTCGAGCAGCCGCGCCGAGGCATCGACCGGCGACAGCCGGCGCGGCGCATCGTCCATCCACGGCAGGAGCGGCGCCGAGCGGTCGACCGCAGCGTTCGAGAGCCACGACTTGGCGGACGCGATCTGCCGCGCCGGCACCAGCCCGCCATGGTCGCGCGCAAAGACGCCGGCGACCGGATCCGACGCCCACGGCGCCGGCACCTGTCCGGCCGCCACCTCGTCGGCGGTCGGGAAATACAGGAACGACGGCAGCGTCGCCTGCCGTCCGGCCTCGCCGGCCGCGACCACCTGCGGGATGTCGAACAGCTGCACCGGTCCGGCATCCGCGGCCGACGCCACCGCCGAGTTGGTGGTGCCCAGATCGATGCCGACGAATCGCGGCCGCGCGGGCTCCGTCAGGACTCCTGCTCCCGAATGCTCCGTTCGAGCTTCCATCGCTGCTGTCCGTCGCGCGAGACGCACCAGATTTCCATCACGCCGGTCTCGGTCACCCGGCTCTCGAGCGACACCGGAACCACGGCATCCTGATCGCCATCGACCGGCAGCACCACATCGAGAGGACTGAGCTCCTCGAGGTCGTCACCCCAGTCCTCGATCATCACGCCGACCGCGTCGCCCTTCCGGACGGTCGAGGACAGGAACCGGAATTCGGCCGGCTCCCCGACGACGAGCCCGAACTCGCGGCCGGGAATCGGCTGGCTGGTGCCTTCCTCCATGCCGAACGGCACGACGCACAGCGCCTTGAGCGGTGCCGCCAGTCCCGGCACCGCCGGCAACGCGCTCTCGATGCCAAGGTAATAGGTGCGCGCGGCGCCGCTGCGGATGCGGATGCCGCGGCCGCGCCGGGCCAGCCCGTAGGAGGCCGCCCCGATCGCGACCGCGTGATCGAGGTTGTCGGTCTCGAGGACGTGGCGGTCGTCGAGCGCCGCGAAGCCCTCCTCGCCGAGCCAGTGATTGAGGACCTCGACGACCCGGGCGCGCAGCGCGGCGGCCTTCATCACGCCGCCGTTGAAGAGCACATGCGTCGGACAGGCCATCCCGCCGGGGCCGCGCCTGACCGCAGCGCCGGCACCCGGTGCGGTGGCGCGCGACAGGAACTTCGCGAGGTGCCGCGTCACCGCGGCGTCGGCCGCATACGGCAGGCCGAGCTCCTGCAGGCCGGCGCGGCGCGGCCGGACCGGCATGTCGGTCCGCGCCACGGCTGGGAAAAATCCCTCCCGCAGCACCCCGCTGACATCCTCCTGCGTCAACGCCGTCGACATCGCCGCGCCGACCAGCCGCGACCCGCGGCCGAGCAGTGTCACCGCCTGCTCCGGTTGTGCTGAATTGGCGAGCAGCGCCTCCTTGGCCAGCCGCGCCTGATGCCACAGCCCCTGCAGGTGCCAGGAGTCGATGCGATGGCCGGCCGCCTCGAGGCGCTGCTGCAGCAGCCGCGCCAGCGCCAGGTCCATGTTGTCGCCGCCGAGCAGGATGTGCTCGCCAACCGCGACCCGCTCGAGGGCGAGATCGCCCGCCCGCTCGGACACCGCAATCAGGCTGAAGTCGGTCGTGCCGCCGCCGACATCGCAGACCAGAATCAGGTCGCCGACGACGACGCGCCGGCGCCAGCTGTCGCCGCGGGCATCGAGCCAGGCGTAAAACGCCGACTGCGGCTCCTCGAGCAGCGTGACGTCGCCGAGCCCGGCGGCGCGCGCCGCGCGCAGCGTCAGCTCGCGGGCGTCCTCGTCGAAGGACGCCGGCACGGTGACGAGCACGTCCTGCGCCGCGAGAACCAGCTCCGGATCGCCGTTCGCCACCGCCCGGTCGAACGCCGCCGCGAGATGGCGAAGGTAGCCGGCCGCCGCATCGACCGGCGAGACGTGCGGCAGATCGTCGGGCGCGCCAAACGGCAGGATCGGCGCCGTCCGCCGGGCGCCGCCGTACGACAGCCACGATTTGGCGGAGGCGACCAGCCGCGACGGATTCTCAGCACCGCGGCGACGCGCCAGCTCGCCGACCACTTCGGCCGGATGCGGGTCCCACGGCAGCGCGGTGGCGCCGGCGGGAAAATCCAGGTCCCCCGGCAAGTACATGAAGGACGGCAGCAGCGGGCGGGACTGAACTTCGCCGGGGCTCACCAGCTGCGGAATCTCGAGCGCCGTGACGCGCGACTCCCCCGCCGCGGCGGTATCGGCGTAGGCGACGGCGCAGTTGGTGGTCCCGAGGTCGATGCCGACGACAAAACGTTCGTTCACGGCGCAGCCTGCCTACGCGACTTCGACTTCGGCCGGCGCCAGGACGGAGCCGGTGAAGGACGCTGGCGGCGGCAGCTCGACGTGCGTCGCCTCCCATCCCTGATGGCGGACAATGCCGCGGTACGGCGGATCGCCGGCGAGATTGCCGACGACTTTGAGGCGGGCGGGATCGGCGGATCGATCGAGCGCGATGGTGTCCCCTTCCGCTTCCGTCAGCACCGGCGCGATCGACAGATATTTCGCGAGCACGGCGCGGCAGCCGGCGTGGACGTCGCGGACCGCGGCGCCGATCTGGACGTCGCCGTAGGCGGCGATGTCTTCCATCAGGAAATCGAGCAGCCGGCCGTCGCGCTGCAGCAGACCGAGCAGCTGGAGCGCGCGATCCGGAGGTGGGGCCGCGGCAACCGGCGCCGGCCCCGGCTCAACCGCAGGGGCGGCGCCGCCGAGCGCCGCACCGACGTCGGCCGGTACCCGTCCATGGTCGAGAATCGAGAAGAACGTGCGGAAGGCGTACTTGACGCGCCGGAGGTACGGAACCATCCGACGATTGTACCTCTGAGGCTGGCGCCGACGGGGGCGGCGACGGAGCCGGTCCAGGTGCCCCACGCCGAGGCATCGCGGGCATCCCCGCTCCGGCCGAGCGACTTCAGCCGGCGCTGATCGTCGTCGGTCAGGACCTGCCCGGGCAGCGGGTCAACACTGGAGACGTCGGCGGCGGTGACGCCGATGCCCGTCCCGGCTTTGCCGCCGAGGTCATCGTGGACGAGCAGCAGGTGCCAGATCATCCGCGTCTGCACGTCGCGCTCGCACTGGCCGAGCAGATCGACGAAGTTGGCGACCAGGTCTTCGCGCTCCCAGTCCTCGATCGTGCAGTAGCAACCGCGCGCCTGGACGTAGTCGTTGCGGCGCTCGAGCACGCTGCGGGTCAGCGGTCGAAGTGGCTGATATTATCGAGGAAATGGTCGTTCTCGAGCGTCGCCGGGCCGCGGCTGCCGGCGGTGCGCTGCGATTGATTGTTGGGGACAGGATCGCTGCTCTACGCCGAGAGCGCGATTATCGAGAGGCTGGTTTGAGGGAGGATCGGTCCCGGGTTCGGGGTTCCGGGTTTCAGTGCCTCCACCCCACCAACTCGCCAATCGCCTCGATCGTGACGTCGGCGGCCGGATAGCGCCGCAGGTTCTCCGGGTCGAGCGCGTAGTGCCCCTGGCGCGGGAAGACGGTCGTCACCCGCCCGTCCCACGCCGCCTTGACCGCCGCCAGCAGCCGCAGCTTGTCGTCGATGAAGACGTAGCGGTCCGCCGGGTAGCGCCGCTCGACGTCGTCCAGCTCCAGTTCCTTGTGGACGTAGATCAGCACGCCGTCGACCGCGTCGCGCAGGCCGGATCGCTCGATCTTGTGCGGCTGAAAGACGACGTCGCCGTCGCTGAGGATGACAACCGGACCGGCGCTGCGGAGATCGGCGATCGCCTCCAGCGCACGCGGGAACAGCCGGTCGGCGAACGGGTAGTTGATGAGGAACGAGGAGACGCTCAGCACATTGGGATCGCGGCGATGGAGGGCGCGATAGCGCTGCAGCGCGCCGAGGTAATCGGCATAGCCGAGCTCCTCGCGCAGGCGCGTGAAGATCTCCCAGTACTGCCGCTGGCAGTCGTGCCCGATGGTCTCCTCGAGATAGCGCATCAGGTCGGCGACGACCTGATCGTTGTCGAGCAGCGTGTTGTCGACATCGACCAGGAACAGGACCGGGGGCCGCATCATCACCCCTAGCCTATCGCAGCGCTAACCCTCGTGCAGGTACGCTTCCTCGCCGTGGAGGCTGACGTCCAGCCCCTCGGTCTCCTGCGCCTCCGTCGCCCGGAGCGGCAGCACCAGACCGATGAGCTTCAGCAGAACGAAGCTCATGAGCCCGCTGTAGGCCAGCACCGCGACGACCGCGCCGGCCTGAATCACCAATTGGAACGGGTGGCCAAAGAGCGCGCCATTCTCGATGCCGTTGAGGCTCTTCTGCGCGAACACGCCCGTCAGCAGCGCGCCGACGGTGCCACCGACGCCGTGCGCCGCGACGACGTCGAGGGAGTCATCGAGCGACGTCTTGACGCGAATCATCAGGCCGAGATAGCTCGGGATCGCGGCCAGGCCGCCGAGCGCGATCGCGCTCATCGGGCTGACGAATCCCGCCGCCGGCGTGATCGCGACCAGCCCGACGACGATCGCGGTGGCGGCCCCGACGGCGGTCGGCTTGCCCGATCGCAGCAGGTCGAGGAACGTCCAGACGACCAGCGTCGCGGCCGGCGCCAGCATTGTCGTCGCGAGCGCCAGCGCGGCGATCGGACTGGCGGCGAGGGCGCTGCCGGCGTTGAAGCCGAACCAGCCGAACCAGAGCAGCCCCGAGCCAAGCAGTGTGAACGGGATGTTGTGCGGGAGGAGCGCCGCCGACGGGTAGTCCTGCCGCCGGCCGAGCAGGATCGCCGCGACCAGCGCCGCGACCGCGGCATTGACGTGCACGACCGTGCCGCCGGCGAAGTCGAGCGCGCCCCACGTCGCCAGCCAGCCGCCGCCCCACACCCAGTGCGCCACCGGGCTGTAGACCACCAGCGCCCACAGCGAGATAAAGGCGACGTAGGCCGAGAACTTCATGCGCTCGACGATCGCACCGGAGATCAGCGCCGCGGTGATGATCGCGAACGTGCCCTGGTAGGCCATGAACAGGACGTGCGGAATCGTGCCCTGCGCCTCCAGCCCGACGCCGCGCAGGAAGGCATGCGAGAGGTCGCCGACCCAGCGGCCGCCGCTGCCGAAGGCGAGCGAGTAGCCGACGATCGCCCAGAGGACGCCGACGAACCCCATCGAAACCACGCTCATCATCATGGTGTTGAGCGCGTTCTTGGAGCGCACCAGCCCGCCGTAGAAGAACGCCAGCGCCGGGGTCATCAGCAGCACCAGCCCGGTCGCGATCAGCATCCACGCGGTATCCGCGGGGTTGATCGCCGCCGGCGCCGGCGATTGCGCCGACAGGACCTGGCCGAACCCGAGGCTCAGGCCGCACGCACAGGCGGCGCGGGTCGCCGCGGGGTACTTCCGTGTCATGTTCATCTCGAAGCTGCTCCCGCAGTTGGCCAGAGCTGCCGCGGCACGCGGGCCGCGCCGCTGACGTTAACGATCGTCCCGCTCCCCGGTGCGGATGTTGTAACTCTGTTCGACGGGCAGCACGAACACGCGCCCGTCACCAATCTCGCCGGTCCGCGCGGCGGCCATGATCGCGGTGATCACCTCGTCGACCGCGTCGTCGGGCACGACCACTTCAATCTCGGTCTTGGGGAGCAGGCTGACCTCGTATTCCTTCCCGCGGTAGACCGCGGTGTGCCCTTTCTGCCGGCCGTGCCCGCGCACGTCCGTCACGGTCATTCCCCCCAGGTTCAGCTTCTCCAGCGCTTCGCGGACTTCGTCGACCTTGTGGGGCCGGACGATGCTCTTCACCAGTTTCATCTTCTCTCCCTCGATCCGGCGGCGATGGTGCGGCCCGGACGGCCGCGGCGGCCAGTGTGGCGACCGCCCGGCCGCGAGTCAAGCGGGTTTTTCGCCAGCCGCTGCGCACGCCGTGCCCGCGGCGACGGCGCGTCGGCACGCGAACGCCCGCGGCCCGGCATTTCGGGCCACGGGCGGGTCGAAACCGGCGGCGCGCGTCAGCGCGGCGCCGGCTGGGCGATCGGGACCGCGACCGGGGCTGGCGTCGCCTTGACCGGGGCACCGAAGTGCGGCGACGCGTCGCCGTGAATCACGTATTCGGGATAGGCCGGCATGCCGTGCTCGTGCAGGTCGAGCCCCTGCAACTCCCCTTCGCGCGAGACGCGAAGCGTGCCAGTCGCCTTGACCGCATACATCAGCACCATGGCGCTCGCGAACGTCGCGAGGCAGACCGCGCCGCTGCCAATCGCCTGGGCGATGAGCTGCTGCGTGCCGCCGCCGTAGAGCAGCCCCTTGACGACGACGGACGAGTCCATGCCGGTCGGCGTCGGCAGGCCGTACTGGCCGGTGGCGAAGAGGCCGAGGGCGAGCGTGCCCCAGATGCCGCAGCCGAGGTGGACCGGGACGGCGCCGATCGGATCGTCAATCCGCACGTACTCGAGCAGGTCGGTCAGCCAGATCACCAGCACGCCGGCGGCGCCGCCGATGAGAAAGGAGCCGAGCGGGCTCACCCAGTAGCACGGGGCGGTGATGGCGACAAGGCCGGCCAGGAAGCCGTTGACGGTGAGGCCGAGATCCCACTTCCCGACGCGGACGTAGGCGTAGAACAGCGCCGCGAGACCGGCGGCGCAGGCCGCCATGGTCGTATTGAACGACACCCGTGCGATCCCCTGCATGTCGAGCGCCGACAGCGTGCTGCCGGGGTTGAACCCGTACCAGCCGAACCAGAGGATCAGGCCGCCGACCGCGCCGAGGATGATGTTGTGCGGCAGCGGCGGTCCGCCGCCGTCGCGGCGGAAGACGCGGCCGAGGCGCGGCCCGAGCGCGATGGCGCCGGCGAGCGAAATCGCGCCGCCGATGCTGTGGACGATCGTCGAGCCGGCGAAGTCGCGGAAGGCGGCCGGACCCATCACCGCCAGCCAGCCGTCGGGCCCCCAGCCCCAGTGGCCGATGATCGGATAGATGAACCCGGTGACGCCGATGCTGTAGAGGATGTCGCCGACGAAGCCGCAGCGGCCGACCATCGCGCCGGAGGTGATCGTCGAGCAGGTGTCCGCGAAGGCGAACTGGAACACCCAGAACGCGAGCAGCGGCACGCCGGTCGAGCCGTAGGTGTCGGCCAGCCCGTTGAGGAAGAAGCCGTGCAAGCCGATGAAGCCGTTGCCGGGCTCGAACATGAACGCGAAGCCCCAGGCCCAGAACGTCACGCCGCAGATGGCGGTGTCGACGATCCCCTCGACGAGGATGTTCACCGATTCGCGCGACCGCGCGAAGCCGGCCTCGAGCATGACGAAGCCGACCTGCATGCAGAAGACGAGGAACGCGGCAATCAGCACCCACATCGTGTTGATCGCGTTGATCTCGGCTGACGGAGCGCCCGCCTGGGCGTGCAGCGGCTCAGGCAGGAAGAGCCGCATCGCCGCCAGGACGAGCGCCAGGCCGATGATCTTGCTGGCGGCGAGCGCCAGCACCCGGGTGCGCAGCGCCGGATCCCTGAAGTTGCGCGCCAGCCGCTCGCGTGTGACCGACAGCCGTGTCCACTCCCGACGCCCCGCGTTCGCTATGCCTGCCATGTTGATGCTCCTCGTCTTCAAAAAAGTGCCGACCTCACCGTGACTGACGTGACGCGGCCACGTCAGCTGATGTCCCGTTCCCCGGTGCGGATGTTGTAGCCCTGCTCGACCGGCAGCACGAACACGCGTCCGTCGCCGATCTCCCCGGTCCGCGCCGCCTCCATGACCGCGCGAATGACGTCGTCGACGGCGCTGTCGGCGACGACGACCTCGATTTCGATCTTCGGCAGCAGGCTGACGGCGTATTCCTTGCCGCGGTAGACCGCGGTGTGCCCCTTCTGGTGACCGTGCCCGCGCACGTCGGTCACCGTCATGCCGGCCAGGTTCAGCCGTTCGAGGGCGTCACGCACTTCGTCGACCTTGTTCGGGCGGACGATACACTTAATGAGTTTCATGACCGGTCTCCAGCTCGCGTTCGAGTTCCTGGGTGAGTGCCGCCTGCGCGCTGGCCGTCAACTTGCTGCCCTGCTGGAGGACGTGCAAGACGTCGATCGCGCGGCGACCCTCGGTGGCGATGAGCACGAGCTCGACGTCGCAGTGCTGCTGTGAAATGACCCGGCTGATGCGATGCAGCAGCCCTGGGGCGTCGTCGGCGACGATTTCGAGCACGGTGTACTTCCGCGAGTGATCGTTGTCGAAGTGCACGACCGGCGGCCGGCGCGGGCGGTGGTGCAGCCGGCTGCGCATGCGGCCGGCGAGCAGCGCTGTCACGCCGACCGTGCCGGCGACGGCGCGCTCGAGCATGCGGCAGACCTGCTCCGTCGCGCCGGCGTTCTTCCGCAGGAAGCCTTCCTCGTCCGAGAACTCGAAGACGTCGAGGACCAGTCCGTCGGGGGTCGTCATCGCCTGGCCGCGGTGGATGTCCATGCCGAAGTAGGACAGCACGCCCGAGACGTTCGCGAACAGGAACGGCTTGTCGAGCGTGACCAGGGTCAGCTCCCAGATGTCGTCGTGCTGCTCGAGAAAGACGTGCGCCTCGTCGCGCGCGATATCGCGCGCCAGCCGGACGTGCCGGTATACCGTGCCGAGCGCGAAGCTGGTGAGGTAGCGGCGCGGCAGACCGGCCAGAAACCGCGTCAGCTCCTCCTCCGCGATGTCGTCCGGACGTCCGGAGACGAGCACCGCCAGTGAGGCCGGATCGCGCTCGACGAGGACGTCGGCATAGCCGAGGGTCAGGCGGTTGTAGGTGTCGACGTAGAGCCGCCACAGCAGATCCTCCTTCCACGGGGTCAGCGTCTCCGGGCTGACCGCGCCGACGTCCGCGAGCGTCACCAGGCAGAGCATCTTGAGGTGCTCTTCCGTGCCGGCCAGATCGGCGAGCCGCGCCACCACCTCCGGGTCCTCGGCATCGCGGCGGAAGGCGAGCTGCGACATCTGCAGGTGGTCGCGGATCAGGAACTCGACGGTGCGGCGCGCCTCGCCGGGCAGCTCCAGCCGATCGAGCATGCCCTGCGCGAGGCGGAGGCTCTCGGCCGCGTGATCGGCTTCGCGCCACTTGCCGATATCGTGGAACAGCAGCGCCAGCGTCAGCAGCTCCGGGGCGCGGACCTCCTGGAGGATCGAGGCGAACCGCGCCTGCGCCGGCGAGGCCGGATCGATCAGCGACTCGAGGCCGCGCACCGCCAGCAGGGTGTGCTCGTCGACCGTGTACTTGTGGTAGAAGTCGCGAACGACGCGGCAGTGAACCTTCGCGAACTCGGGAAAGATCCGCGTCAGCAGCCCGCAGTCGTGCATCTCCGACAGCCGGGCATACAGCCCCTTCCGCGGCCGCAGCACGTGGCGCAGCTGGTGGCGCTCCCCCTCGGTCGAGACGAAGTCGTCGGCGGTGCAACGATCGACGTTGAGCGCGATGCAGGTCAGGACCTGCTCCGAGACCGCGCAGCCCCTGGCGAGGGCGATCCGGAAGGCCTCGAGCCACAGCGACGGCTGCGCGGCGGCGCGCTCGAGATCGGTGAACCGGACGCCGTCGTCGCCGATTTCGAACTGGCGGCCGACCGGCCGCGCCGCGCCGCGCGGCGGCGATGGCCGGGCGCCGCGCGCCGCATGCCGCAGCGCCCGGGTCACGGTACGGGCGTGGAGGAAGTACTGCCCCATCAGCGACTCGACCTGGCGATGCGCGTCCGCGCCGGGGCTGCCGAGGGTGAGCGCGACGACGTCCTGCAGCTCGTGGGTAAGCAGGTTGACGTCCCGCCCGGCCTGGCGGTGGAGGACGGCGCGGATCCGCAGCAGGTACTCCTCCGCCTCGTGCAGCGACTCAGGCGATCCGTCCTCGTAGCTGCCGGTCCCCTGGTCCGGCGCCAGGGTGCGCAGGTGGCGCGCCGCGACCAGGTCGCGCAGTCCGCCCGGCGCCTGCTTGATGTCGGGCTCGAGCTGGTAGAGCGTGTCGTTGTACTGCGCGTGCCGCTCGGCGACGAGCGCCAGCAGCGGCTCGACCAGCGCCGCGCTGTGCCGGACCGCGTCGATCCGCCGGAGCAGCGCGTCGAACAGGCGCGGCTCGCCGGTCAGCGGCCGGGCGTCGAGCAGCGACAGCAGGAATTCCGGATTGGAGAAATCCGGCGCGCCGAGCTCCGACAGCTCACGCACGTGATGGCCGATCGACAGCCGCAGGTCCCACAGCGGCTGCAGCACCGCCTTCACAAACTGCTCCTCGGGGCCGCCAATCGGTCCGTCGACGACGATCAGGAGATCGAGGTCGGAGTGGAGGCAGAGCGCGCGGCGGCCGTAGCCGCCGACCGCGCAGACCATGACGCCCATCGCGGTGTACTGGTGGGCGCGCTCGACCAGCGTCCGGACCAGAACGTCGAGCCGTCCGGCATAGAGAGCGGCGGCGGCGCAGCCGGCGCCGCCGCGCCGCGCCTCGAGGGTGTACTCTTCGCGCGCCGCGGCGAGCACGGCGGCGTCGCGCGCCCGCAGGTCCCGCTGGTCCTCCGGCGGGGTCGCCTTCATCGCCCGGTCATCGGCGCTTCCGCGTCTGGTCATCATCAGGGTCTGGTCTGCCGCGTCTGCCGGGAAAAGCGAGGCACTCGGTCAGTAGCTGAACGTGAAGCCGACCAGCGCCACCGGCTTGAACGCGTCGCCGCCGTTAAGCAGCTTCATGTTGTCGCCGAGGCGGTAGAAGTCGACGCCGCCGTGCACCTCCAGCGCGCCGCTCTTGCCGGTCACCGCCGGCACGCTCAGCTGAAGGCCGGTGTCCAGATACCCGAAGGCGTTGTCGCCCGCCGGCCCCTCGTAGTAGTGGTTCACGCTCAGACCGCTCCTGACCGGGATGGCGAGCGTCAGCTTGCGCGCGAGCTTGACGGTCGGGCGGATGCCGAGTTCCAGGTAGGTGCCCCGGTTCAGCCCGCCGTCGGCCTCGCCGTCGCCGAGCTCGAACGCGAGCACCACCTTCGGCGACAGCGGAAACGCGCTGGCGCTGTCGTCGACGGCGAGAACGCCGGCGAGCTCCTTGACGGTCGCGAAGCTGTCGGAAGGGCTGGTGTAGGACGTATAGAGGACGCCGGGCTTGAGCCTGCCGGCCGTAAAGGTCAGCGACCCGTAGTAGTCCGACTCGTACCACTTCCCCGAGGGGGCGGTGGAGTGGACGCTGTCCCAGCCGCCGATGTCGGCGGTGATCCCGTGCCCGAGCGCGATGCCCAGATCGGCGTACGGCTGCGCGATGGTGCCGCCCGAATGCTGCGGGATGCCCCTGAACAGATACGCCGACGTGAAGTCGACGCCGGTGGTGAGGGTTAGCTTCTTCGCGGCGGCGGCCTCCGGCGCAGCGGCCGGCTGGACCGGCTGGGTCTGCGGCGTGACGGCGGCGCTCTGCGCGGCCGCCGGGCCGGCGAGCATCGCGGTCAATCCCAATCCGCACAGCGCGCGCATCGCTCTGGTCATCATCGTCATGTTCCTCCTGGAGCCGTTCTGGTCGCCGCGACGCGGCTGCCCGGGTCATCAGCAAGCCCGACGCCATCCCGGCCGCACGCCGTCCAACGCGCGCGGCGCGTGTTTTCGGGCGCAAAAATGTCGATGCGCGGTCCGGGAAGGCGACACGAGCGGCGGCCGGCCAGCAGACGTTTGTGTTGGTGTTTACACATTTCAGACGTTTTTGTCTGATCTTAGCACGCGCGCCAGGCGCCGCCATCGGTAGCGGCAGGGCAACATTACCGGCAGAACTGGCCGCTTTCACGGCATGATTCGATGGAGGGACATTTTGGGAGGGGGCGGGAATCGGCAGACAAAAATGTCTGCCGATTCCGATTACGCGTGGAGCGGCGTCGGCAGCGGCGAAGCGCCCATCAGGTAGGTATCGACGCCGCGCGCCGCGGCCCGGCCGTCGGCGATCGCCCAGACAATCAGCGACTGGCCGCGCTGCATGTCGCCGGCGGCGAACACCCCGTCGGCGCTGGTCATCCAGTTGTCGTCGCGCCAGACGTTGCCGCGGTCGGTCAGCCGGACGCCGAGCTGCGACAGCAGGCCGCCCTGCTCCGGGCCGGTGAAGCCCATCGCCAGCAGCACCAGGTCGGCCTCGATCTCGAAGGCGGTCTCGGGCGCCGCGACGAAGCGCAGCCGGCCTCCCTCGTTGCGCATCGCGCCGTGCACCGCGCTGATGCCGGCGACGCGCCCCGCCGCGTCGGTCACGAACCGTTCGGTCGAGACCGAGTAGACCCGATCGCCCCCCTCGTCGTGCGCCGCCGAGCTGCGGAAGATCGCCGGCCACTGCGGCCACGGATTGTCGGCGGCGCGCGTCGCCGGCGGCCGCGCCATCAGCTCGAACTGGGCCACCGACCGCGCCCCCTGGCGGTGGGCGGTGCCGAGGCAGTCGGCGCCGGTGTCGCCGCCGCCGATGATGACGACGCGGCGCCCTTCGGCCGAGATCCGGGTCGCCGGATCGAGCGCGTCCCCCTCGCACAGCCGGTTCTGCTGGGTCAGGTAGTCGACGGCGAAATGAATGCCGGCGGCGTCGCGGCCGGGAATCGGCAGATCGCGCGGCGCGGTCGCGCCGCCGCACAGCACGACGGCGTCGAACTCGCGACGGAGCTCCTCGACCGGCAGGCCGGCGCCGATGTCGACGCCGGGCCGGAAGACGACCCCCTCCGCCGCCATCAGCGCCAGGCGGCGGTCGAGCACCCGCTTCTCCATCTTGAACTCGGGAATCCCGTAGCGGAGCAGGCCGCCGATCCGGTCGGCGCGCTCGAAGACGGTGACGGCGTGGCCGGCGCGATTGAGCTGGTCGGCGGCCGCCAGCCCGGCCGGCCCCGATCCGACCACCGCGACCCGCTGGCCGGTGCGGAGCGCCGGCGGCGCCGCGACGATCCAGCCCTCGCTGAAGGCGCGATCGACAATCGCCAGCTCGATGCTCTTGATCGTCACCGGGTCGTCATTGATGCCGAGCACGCACGATCCCTCGCACGGCGCCGGGCACAGCCGGCCGGTGAACTCGGGAAAGTTGTTGGTGGCGTGCAGCCGCTCGATCGCCGGGCGCCAGCGATCCTTGTAGACCAGGTCGTTCCAGTCCGGAATCAGGTTGCCGAGCGGACAGCCCTGATGGCAGAACGGAATGCCGCAGTCCATGCAGCGCGCCCCCTGCTGCTGCAGATCCGCCGCCGCCTCCGGCAGGTAGACCTCGCGCCAGTCGCGCAGGCGCAGCTCGATCGGCCTGGCGTGCGGCTTGGTGCGGCCGATTTCGATGAACCCTGTCACCTTACCCACGCGCCACTCCTACGAGCTCGGCGAACGCGAGCTCCCGCTTTTCGGACCGCGCCAGCGCCTGGGCGACGAGAATCCGCTTGTAGTCCTTTGGAATGACCTTGACGATCCGCGCCACGGTCTGGTCCCACGCCGCCAGGGCGTCGGCCGCGAGGGTGCTGCCGGTGTGGCCGGCATGGCTGGCGATCAGGCTGCGCACCTGTTCGACCTCCTCCTCGTCTTCCAGCCGTTCGAGCTCGACCATGCTGGTGTTGCAGCGCCGCGCGAACAGCCCGTCGACGTCGACCACGTAGGCGACGCCGCCGCTCATCCCGGCGGCGAAGTTCCGGCCGGTCCGGCCGAGCACGACCACCCGGCCGCCGGTCATGTACTCGCAGCCGTGGTCGCCGACGCCTTCGACGACGGCCGCGGCGCCGCTGTTCCTAACTGCGAAGCGCTCGCCGGCGATGCCGCGGACGAACGCCTCGCCGCCGGTCGCGCCGTAGAGCGCGACGTTGCCGATGATCACGTTCTCTTCCGGCACGAAGGTGCTGGCCGGCGGCGGATAGATCATCAGCCGCCCGCCCGACAGCCCCTTACCCCAGAAATCGTTGGCGTCCCCTTCGAGGGCCAGCGTCACGCCGCGCGGCAGGAACGCGCCGAAGCTCTGGCCCGCCGTCCCGGTGAACTGGACCCGGATCGTGTCGTCCGGCAGCCCTTCGCCACCGTAGCGGCGCGTAATCTCGTAGCCGAGCATCGTCCCGGTGGTCCGGTTGGCGTTGCGGATCGGCAGGCTGAGCGTCACCGGCTCACCGCGTTCGAGCGCCGGCGCGGCGGCGGCGATGATCTGGCGGTCGAGCACGGCGTCGAGCCCGTGGTCCTGGGCCTGCGTCCGCCGCCGCGACGCGCCGGCGGCAATCGCCGGCTGATAGAGGATCCGCGACAGGTCGACGCCGGCCGCTTTCCAGTGGTCGACCGCCGGCTTGACGTCGAGCCGGTCGGCGCGCCCGACCATCTCGTCGACGGTGCGGAAGCCGAGCTCCGCCATCAGCTCGCGGACGTCCTCGGCGACGAACCGGAAGTAGTTCTCGACGAACTCCGGCTTGCCCGAGAACTTCGCGCGCAGCGCCGGATCCTGGGTCGCGACGCCGACCGGGCAGGTATTGAGGTGGCAGACGCGCATCATGATGCAGCCCGACACGACCAGCGCCGCGGTCGAGAAGCCGAACTCCTCCGCGCCGAGCAGCGCCGCGATGACGACGTCGCGGCCGGTCTTCAGCTGGCCGTCGACCTGGACGACGATCCGGTCGCGGAGGTTGTTGAGGAGCAGCACCTGCTGGGTCTCGGCGAGGCCGAGCTCCCACGGCGCGCCGCTGTGCTTGAGCGCCGTCAGCGGCGAGGCGCCGGTGCCGCCGTCGTGGCCGGAGATCAGGACGACATCGCCGTGCGCCTTGGCGACGCCGGCGGCAATCGTCCCGACTCCGACCTCGGCGACCAGCTTGACGTGGACCCGCGCCACCGGGTTGGCGTTCTTGAGGTCGAAGATCAGCTGCGCGAGGTCCTCGATCGAATAGATGTCGTGGTGCGGCGGCGGCGACAGCAGCGTCACGCCCGGGGTCGAGTGCCGGACCTTGGCGATCCACGGGTAGACCTTGGGGCCGGGCAGCTGGCCGCCCTCGCCCGGCTTCGCCCCCTGCGCCATCTTGATCTGCAGGTCGTCGGCGTTGACGAGATACTCGCTGGTGACGCCGAACCGCGCCGACGCGACCTGCTTGATGGCGCTGCGCCGCGAGTCGCCGTTCGGATCGGGCCGGTTGCGGGCCGGATCCTCGCCGCCCTCGCCGGTGTTCGACTTGCCGCCGAGCCGGTTCATCGCGATCGCGATCGTCTCGTGCGCCTCCTGGCTGATCGAGCCGTAGGACATCGCTCCGGTCGCGAAGCGCCGGACGATCGACTCGACCGGCTCGACCTCGTCGAGCGGCACCGGCGCTGCCGGCGTGAAGCCGAGCAGCCCGCGCAGAGTGCCGAGCGTCCGGCTCTGGTCGTTGACGAGCGTGGTGAAGTCGCGGTAGATGCTGTACTGCCCGGTCCGGGTCGCATGCTGCAGCTTGAACACCGTCTCGGGGTTGAACAGATGGTGCTCGCCGTCGCGGCGCCACTGGTACTCGCCGCCGGCGTCGAGATCGGTGGTGCCGCCGGGGCGCGCCGGGAAGGCGCGCTCGTGGCGCCGCCGCACTTCGTCGGCGACGACGTCGATGCCGACGCCGCCGATTCGCGACGCGGTCGAGGTGAAGTAGCGGTCGACGAACGCCTGGTCGAGGCCGATCGCCTCGAAGATCTGCGCGCCGCAATAGCTCTGCAGCGTCGAGATCCCCATTTTCGACATCACCTTGAGGATGCCCTTGTTGAGGCCGCGGATGTAGTTCGAGACGGCGCGCTCGTGGGTGACGCCGAGCAGATCCCCCTGGCGGATCATGTCGTCGAGCGTCTCGAACGCGAGATAGGGGTTGACCGCGCCGGCGCCGTAGCCGACGAGCAGCGCGA
>JANMWI010000082.1:0-108653 GCA_031393955.1 Acidobacteriota bacterium | reverse complement strand
GCCGGCCGCCGCCGTGCCCGGGCCGCGGCGCGTGGTGCGGCGCCGCTGGCGGCAGCGCCTGGCCGCGCTGGTTGGCCGAGCGCCGCGCCGCGTTGACCGCGGCGCGGGCGCGCTCGTCGCGCTTCCGGGCACGGATCTCGGCGATCCGGTCGGCCAGCGGAATCTCCAGCTTCGGCGCGGTCTTGGCGTTGTAGTCGAAGTCCGGCACCGTGACGCGGGGCAGGCGGCGCGAGATCGCGCGCTCGATGTCGCGCAGGCTGCCCTCCTCCTCCGGAGAGACGAAGGTGAAGGCATCGCCGGTCGCCTCGGCGCGGCCGGTCCGGCCGACGCGGTGGATGTAGTCCTCCGGCACCAGCGGCACGTCGAAGTTGACGACGTGGCCCAGCGCATCGACGTCGATGCCGCGCGCGGCGATGTCGGTCGCGACCAGCACCGGGAAGCGGCCGCTCTTGAAGCCCTCGAGCGCGGCGGTCCGCTGCGCCTGCGAGCGGTTGCCGTGAATCCGCTCGGCGCGCACGCCCGCCTTGACGAGGTGGTCGGCGAGCCGGTTGGCGCGGTGCTTGGTCCGGGTGAAGACCAGCGCCTGCTTGATGTCGCCGCGCTGCAGCAGGCTGACGAGCAGCACCGGCTTGAGGCCCTGGCTCACCGGATAGACCGCCTGGGTGATGCCCGACGCCGGCGCCGCCTGGCGCTCGCGCTGGATCGACACCGGGTTGCGCAGCATCTCCCCGGTCAGCGCGGCAATCGGCGGCGGCATCGTCGCGCTAAAGAACAGCGTCTGGCGCTTGGCCGGCACGTAGCGCAGGATCTTGCGAATCTCCGGCAGGAAGCCCATGTCGAGCATCCGGTCGGCCTCGTCCAGGACGAGGAACTCGAGCTGGGTGAGCTTCGCGTACGGCGCCCGCAGGTGATCGAGCAGCCGTCCCGGCGTCGCGATCAGGACGTCGACGCCGCTGCGGAAGGCGTGCTCCTGCGGCCCCATGCCGACGCCGCCGAAGATCGACGCGCCGGTGATCGGGGTGTGGACCGCCAAATCGTTCAGGTCCGAGAGGATCTGCGCGGCGAGCTCGCGCGTCGGCGCCAGCACCAGCGCGCGGGTCGTGCCGCGCGGCTTCTCGATCAGCTTGTTGAGGATCGGCAGCAGGAAGGCCGCGGTCTTGCCGCTGCCGGTCTGCGCGCAGGCGAGCACGTCGCGGCCGTCGAGTCCCGGTGGAATCGCGTCGGCCTGAATCGGCGTCGGCCGCGCAAAGCCAAGTTCCTTGATGCCCTTGAGGAGGCTGGGGTGAAGCTTGAGATCGTTAAATGACAAAAAAAACTTCCAAATTCTGACAGCTGTTAGTGTTTCTTCCCGGTGAAGGTCCCGGCGGCGAGGTCGCCGAGCTTGACGGCGCCCTTCATCGACCCGCCGTCGACGGTGCCGGCATAGGCGATATGCATCGCGGTGCCCTGGACATCGAGGTCGACGGCAAACGCGATCGCCGAGCCGTGGATGGTCCCGGTGACCGGCGCCTCGCCGAGCTGGCCGCTGTAGTGGCCGGTGAGCTGCTCGCCGGCCTGCTTGAAGACGAACGTCGGCGAACCGCTGCCCGCGCTGGTTTCGACCGCGACCGCCCACGTCCCGCTGACGTCGACGCTCGAGGCCGGGGCGCTCGACGCCGGGGCGCTCGCGGCCGGCGCGGCGCCGCGCCGCGCGGTCCACTCGGCCTTGCCGGTGCCGCCGAGATCCGCCGAGCCCTTCATCGCATCCCCATCGACGACCCCGTTCATCGTCACGGCAATCGGCCCGTTCTGGGTCGGCACCGTGAACCAGACGGTCACGGCCTGGTCCTTCAGTGTGGCTTCGACCGGCATGTCCCCCTGCTGCCCGGAGAACACGCCGACCAGCTTCGCCCCCTCGTCTTTGAGGGTCAGGGTGGCGGGCGGGATCGGCCCGGAGTCGAGCGTCACGTTCACCGTCCAGGTGCCGACGACGCTGGCCGGCGCCGCGGCCGCCGGCCGGACGAGAGTCAGAACGCACAACGCCGCCAGCAGCAGTTTCTTCATCGTCACCCTCTGTCCCTCGATTTTCCGCGACCCGAGCCTTCCTACGCTACCACGTCGGCGGCCGCGGCCGCCCGCAGCTTTCCCCCGGCCAGGACGCCGATCACGCCAATCGCGCCAATCGCCAGCGGGTACCACGACGGCTGCGGTCCCGGCGGCGGGTGGCTCGCCGACACGATCGCCATCACCGCGGTCAGCGCCGCCAAGGCCGAAGCGTGGGCCATCGGCGCGTCGTCGCCAATCCGCGCCGCCAGCCAGCCGCCGAGAATCGCGCCGGCGAGACCGGTCGCGAGGTTGGCGGCCAGGTAGAGCGGCGGCACGGCCGGCGGCGGCGCGCCCGCCGCCATCGTCTGCAGGCCGCCGGGGATGAACAGCAGCGTGGCGAGAATCGATCCGACCATCGCGGTCGCCGCCATGAAGCCGAACCCGACGATTACGGCGGCGATGCTTCGCAGACCCCGCAGCATGTCTTGCCGTCCGATCTCAGAGCACGCGGATGACGTCGGAGCGGGTGATGATGAAGGTCTTCTCGGTCTTGAAGTCGCGCACCAGAACAGCCGGGTTGGCCGGCGTGATCATCGTCGACAGCAAATCGACCGGCGTCGAGACGTCGATGAACGGGAACGCCGGCTGCATGATCGACTCGACCGGCTGCGCCTTGACGCCCGGGTCGGCGAGCAGCTGTTCGTAGAGGTGCGTCTCGTTGAGCGAGCCGATCAGCCGCTTGTCGCGGGTGATTGAGATCTGCGAGAAGTCGTGCGCGCCCATCAGCTTGACGGCGGTTTCGACCGGCGCCGAGCCTTCGATCGCGAGCAGCTCGCCGGACAGCCCGGAGGCGACCAGATCGCGCGCCGTCATCCCGGACTTCTCGATGAAGCCCTTCTCGCGCATCCACTCGTCGTTGTACATCTTGCCGAGATACCGCGAGCCGTGATCGTGGAAGATCACGACCACGACATCGTCGCGATGGAAGTGCTCCTTGAGCTGGAGGACGCCGGCGATCGCCGAGCCGGCGGAGTTGCCGGCGAAGATCCCCTCCTCGCGCGCGATCCGCCGCGTCATCATCGCGGCGTCCTTGTCGGTGACCTTTTCGAAGCCGTCAATCACTGAGAAGTCGACATTCTGCGGCAGGAAGTCCTCGCCGATGCCCTCGGTGATGTACGGATAGATCTCGTTCTTGTCGAAGATCCCGGTTTCCTTGTACTTCTTGAAGACCGATCCGTAGGTGTCGATCCCCCACGCCTTGATCTTCGGGTTGCGCTCCTTGAGGTAGCGCGCCACCCCGCTGATCGTCCCGCCGGTCCCGACGCCGGCGACGAGATGGGTGACCGAGCCGCCGGTCTGCTCCCAGATCTCCGGCCCGGTCTGTTCGTAGTGGACCGCGGTGTTGGAGGGGTTGTCGTACTGATTCGCCTTCCAGGAGTTCGGCACCTCCTTGACCAGCCGCGACGACACCGAATAGTACGACCGCGGATCCTCCGGATCAACGTTGGTCGGGCAGACGATGACCTCGGCGCCGAACGCCTTGAGCGCGTCGACCTTCTCCTTCGACTGCTTGTCGGTGGTCGTGAAGATGCACTTGTAGCCCTTGACGATCGCGGCAATCGCCAGGCCCATGCCGGTGTTGCCGGAGGTGCCCTCGATGATCGTCCCGCCGGGCTTCAGCAGGCCGGCCTTCTCGGCGTCCTCGATCATCCGCAGCGCCATGCGGTCCTTGATCGAATTGCCGGGGTTGAAGGTCTCGAGCTTGACCAGCACCCGCGCCGGAATCTCGCGGGTGATGCGGTTCAACTGGACCATCGGCGTGTTGCCGATGACCTCGAGGATGTTCCGTGCGATGGGGGGAAGCGGCACTCGCTTGATTATAGCGGACCCGTCGCGGCAGCCGGCGTCAGACCGTCCGGGGATAGCGGGCAGCGGACTTCTCGCGGTTCCGGGCGGCGACGTCGTCGCGATTCCTGGGCGGCGCATTCGTGACCAGCGAGCCGACCAGGTGACGGGCAGCGGCCGTCACCTCCTCGACCGCCTCGGCAAAGGCGGCCTCGTTGGCCTTCGACGGTTTCGTGAAGCCGCTGACCTTGCGGACGAACTGCAGCGCCGAGGCGCGCACTTCATCGTCGGTCGCCGGCGGCGCGAAATTGAAGAGCGGTTTGATGTTCCTGCACATCGTCTAATACCTCTGCTGCGGTCCGCGGACGTGGCTAAAGGACGTCGGGCCGGGCGACGTAGGTCTTGCGCGCCCGCGCCTTGAGCCCCGGCTGCCGGACGCGGACCTCGAGCCGGTGGCTCTTGCCGTCGAAGATCAACGGCGTGAAGCCGAGCGCGTACTGGCGATGGAGCTCGTTGGCGACGGCGCTGAAGGTCGCCGACAGGTTGTTGGCCGAGGTCAGCTCGAAGTAGCCGCCGCCGGTGGCGAGCGCGATGCGCGGCAGACCGGCGTCCGGCTTTTCGAACTCCGGCGGCTGGCCGATCCCGCCGGGCCCGCCCATCGGGCCGACCGACGGACCGCGGCCGCGGCCGCGGCCCGGAGAGTAGCTGCGCCCGGCCAGACCAATCGCGAACACCATCACGTCATGCTCGTCGGCGTTCCTGACGACTTCGGCGAAGCTGACGCTGTGGCTGTTGAGCGGCCGGTCGACGCCGTCGGTGAAGACCAGGATCACGCGCCGGCCGTTTTGGTGCTGGAGCGCGGTGATGCCGACGTTGACGGCGTTCCAGAGCGGCGTCGGGCCGGGCTCCTGGAGGTCGGTCCGCAGGATCTCGATCAGGTCGCGCTGGCTGCCGGTGAAGTCGCGGGGATCGACCTGGATCCGGTTGGCGAAGCTGCCGATCCGCGCCTTGTCGCCGGGCCGCAGCTGGCCGACGAACGCCTCGGCCGCGGCGCGGACCAGGTTGAAGTTCCCGTACATGCTGCCGCTGCGGTCGAGCATCAGCACCACCGTGATCTGCTGGGCGCCGCTGTCGAACAGGCTAATCGTCTGGCGGCGGCCGTTGTCGTAGACCTCGAAGTCGTCGCGGGTCAGGTCGCCCACCAGCTTGCCGGCGTCGTCCGAGACCGTGACGTAGACCGCCACCGTCCGCGCGTCGGCGCGAAAGACGGAATCCTGCGGCCGCGCCCCGCCGGGCGCGGCAACGAACGTCGCCAGCGCGGCGACCGCAATGACAACCGGCAGGGAGCGGTGGACGCGCATCTGGACCTCGCGATTACCAGCCCGAGTGGACATGCTGGCGGATGCGCTCGTCGTAGACCGCCGCCACCGCCGCCATCGTCTCCGGCGACAGCGCGCCGAGCGCCGCGGCCGAGGCGTTCTCGGCCGCCTGCGTCTCGCTGCGGGCGCCCGGAATGGCGCAGGTCACCCCTTCGAACATCAGGATCCAGCGCAGCGCCAGCTGGGCGAGCGTCTGCCCGGCCGGCACGAGCGGCCGCAGGCTGTCGACCGCCGCCAGCCCGGCGTCGTACGGCACGCCGGAAAGCGTCTCCCCTTTGTCGAACGCCTCACCGTCGCGGTTGAACCGCCGGTGATCGTCCTCGGCAAACACCGTGTCGGGCCGCAGCTTGCCGGTCAGGAGGCCGCTCGCCAGCGGAACGCGCGCCAGGATGCCGACGCCGCGGCGGCGCGCCTCGGGCAGGACCCGCTCGGCCGGCTTGAGGCGGAACATGTTGAAGATGATCTGGACCGACTGGACCCGCGGATGCGCCATTGCCGCGAGCGCTTCCGCCGCGGTCTCGACACTGACGCCGTAGTAGCGCAGCTTGCCGGCCGCCACCAGGTCGTCGAGGATGCCGAAAACCTCCGCGCCGCGGATCAGTTCGGACGGCGGACAGTGCAGCTGCAGGAGATCTATCGCCTCGGTGTCGAGGTTCTCCAGGCTGCGCTCGACCCACGCCGTCAGGTTGGCGCGCGTGTAGCCGCCGACGGTCTGCGCCGGCAGGCGGCGGCCGGCTTTGGTCGCGACGTAGAGCGGCGCGCCGGCGCGCTCGCGCCGCAGCCGGGCGACCAGCCGTTCGCTGTGGCCATCGCCGTAGACGTCCGCGGTGTCGATGAAGTTGACGCCGGCGTCGACGGCGGTGTGCAGCGCCCGCATCGAGGCGGCGTCATCGACCGCACCCCAGCTGCCGCCGATCGCCCAGGCGCCGAAGCCGATCGCCGAAACGCGCATGCCGGTGCGGCCGAGCGGTCGGTATTCCATGGTCAGAAAATGATCCGGTCCTTGACCGCCTCGAACTTCTGGAAGTCGACGCCCGGCACCTTGCGCAGATCGTCGATCGACTTGAAGCCGCCGATCTTGTCGCGGTAGGCAATCACCGCCGCCGCGTCCTTGCGCAGCAGCGATACCTCCGATTCGAGATCGACCGAGCTCGCGCGGTTCATGTTCAGCTTCGGCGACGCCTCGCCGAGGAAATTCGCCGACAGGTAGTCGACAATCGCCGCGAGGTCCTCGTCGGTCCCCTGGGCACCGCGCCAGTGCATGTCGGCGACGGTCGACTCCCAGCCGGCGCGGGTCAGGCGCAGCGCCGTCGCCCGGGCAGGATCGTGGCAGGTACTGCAGACCTTGAGCAGCGTGTCCTTGCCGGGGCCGTCCGGCAGTTGCGCCGCCGACTGTGCCACCGGCTGTGGCGCGGGCTGTGGCACCGGCTGCTGCCCGGCGCCCACCGCCACGCCGGCCGCGGCGAAGAACATCGCCACCACGACGGCGGCCCGCCAGGAAATAGATCGAATACCAACCATCCTGGTATTTTAGCGCCAGCGGCGCCGACCGGGCTCAGCCCGGCCAGCTCGGCGCGATTCAGGCTGGTCCGTTCAGCAGGCCGTTCAGCGTCTCGAGCAGGTGCTGCGGCGTCGCCGGCTTGGCGACGAACCGCGTGAACCCGGCAGCGGCGGCGGCCTCCCGGTCTTCCGCCCGCGTATAGGCGGACAGCGCAATCGCCGGCACGTTGCGGATCGCTCCCGGCAGCGCCCGGATCCGGCGGATCAGCGAGTAGCCGTCCTGCTCCGGCATGCCGATGTCGGCGACCACCAGGTCGGGCACGCGCCGTTCGATGCTCGCCAGCGCGCCGACCGGGGACTCGGCGGTGTCGACGCTCGCGCCGGCCCGCTCCAGCACGTTCGCCAGCAGCTCCCGGGTCGCCGCATCGTCGTCGACCACCAGGACGCGGCGGCCGTCGAAGCGGATCGCAAAGGCATCACCATGACGCTCGACGCCGTCGCGGCGGACGGGCGGATCGGACAGCGCCGGTAGCGGCAGCGTCACCCGGAAGCTGGCGCCGCGGCCGGGGCGGTTGTCGGCGTGGACGCTGCCGCCATGGAGCTCGGCCAGATGTTTGACGATCGACAATCCGAGGCCGAGACCGCCGTGGCCACGGGTGACACTCTGGTCCGCCTGCCGGAAGCGATCGAAGATGTACGGCAGGAACGCGGGTGGAAGACCGGGACCGGTGTCCGCAACGGTCACCGATACCTGCGCGTTCGCGACCCCCACCGTCACGTCGATCTCACCACCCGTAGGGGTGAACTTGACGGCATTCGACAGCAGGTTCCACAGGATCTGCTGCAGCCGGCCGCCATCGCCGTGGATCGCCGGGACATTGCGAATGGTGGTGCGGAGGGCGATGCCTTTCGCAATCGCGGAGGGCCGCGCCGCCTCCACCGCGGCCTCGACCACCGGACCGAGCAGCACGGGCGCCAGCTCGACGCGCAGCTTGCCGGTGATGATGCGCGCCATGTCGAGCACGTCTTCGATGAGCTGGGCCTGCGCCCGCGCGTTCCGCTCGACGACCTCGAGCGCGCCGGCGACCCGCCCCGGCTCGACCTGGCCGTGGCGCAGCATCGTCGTCCAGCCGAGGATGGCGTTGAGCGGGGTGCGCAGCTCGTGCGACAGGGTCGCGAGGAATTCGTCCTTGAGGCGGCTGGCGGCCTCTGCCTCGACGCGCGCCGCGCGCAGCGCCTCGAGCGTGTCCCGCATCTGGTACTGCCGGTCCCTGGCCCTGAGCGCCGCGCGGATGACGCTGACCACCGCGGCGACCCGGATCGGCCGCTCGATCACGGTCACGTTACGGAGCGTCTCGATGACGCTGAGGCTGCGCGGCGCCGGCGCCGAGTGGAGGCCGCCCGCGAACAGGATCACCGGCACGTCGGACCACGGCGGCTGCGCGTCGAGGCCGGCCCGCAGCCTCGGAAACGCATCGTCATCGAGCGCCTCCTCGGTCAGGATGATCGCGCCGGCGGTTGCCGCCAGCTCCTCGCAGACGCGGTCGAGCGACTGGCAGACGACGCCGCCAATCTGGGCGCGAGCGAGCAGCTCGCGGGTCAGCTCGCCGTCGCGGCCGACCGGGGCAAAGATCAGGACGCGGCGCTCGCCGTCAGCGGGCGCGTTGGTCGTCATCCTGCAGCAGCGGTCCGGCGGCGCCGCGGTATTGCGGCACGCCGGTCATGACACCGTGGAACTGGGTGAGCGGTTCGCCGACCCGGACGCGCGTCGGACCGACAGCGAACTCCCGAATCGTCGTTTCGTGCGTGCCGGTGCGCTTCTTGACGACCGAGATCGCCTTCCGGACCATCCCTTCGGCTTCGAAAAAGCGCAGCAGCACCACCGCGTCGGCGAGATAGCTGACGTCGATCGGCGACTGCATCTCCGTCCCCATCATGCCGTGCTGCGCCGCGATCAGTAGCGTCGCGACGTCGCGATCGTTGAGGAAGGCGGCCAGCTCGTGCATGCGGACGAGCGGCGCATGGCCGGTCGGAATCGCGTTGAGGTAACCGTTCAGGCTGTCGACCAGCACGATCCGGCAGCCGTCGTTGTCGACGCGCGCCCGCACGCGGTGGGCGAACTCTCCCGGCGACAGGTCGCCGGGCTCGATCTGATCGAGAAAGACGCGACCCGACGCGACCTTCTCGCGCATCTTCATGCCGAGCGCTTCGCAGCGCTCGATGAAGGTCTCCGCCCGTTCGTCGAACAGGTAGATCGCCGCCGGCGCGTCTCCCTCGGCGGTGACGAACTGCGCCGAGAGCGTCGATTTGCCGACGCCGGCCGGGCCGATGAACAGCGTCGTCGTCCCCCACGTCAGACCGCCGCCGAGCAGGCTGTCGAGCTCGGCGACGCCGCTGCTGACGACGCCGCCGCGCCGCACGCCGGAGCGCACCGGGACCAGCTGGGGGAAGACCACCAGGCCGCCGCGTTCGATCTTGAAGTCGTGATAGCCCTCGGTGACCCCGACCCCGCGCAGCTTGACGACACGGACCCGCCGGCGGGAGCGGCCGTACTCGAACGGCGCCTGCTCGAGCAGCAGGACGCCGTGGGCGATGCTCTGCAGCTGGAGGTCGTTCTCGGCGGCGGTGTGGTCGTCGAGCATCAGGACGGTGCAGTCGCGCCCGGCGAAGTACTCCTTGAGGGACAGGATCTGGCGGCGGTAGCGCAGCGGATCACGGGCCAGCAGCCGCATTTCGGAGAGCGAGTCAAGGACGACCCGCTTCGGACGGCGGCGGTCGGTGATCTCGAGCACCGACTTGACCATCTCGCCGAGCTCGATCTCCGACGGGTGGTAGAGCGTGTACTGCTCCTCGGCGGTCCGCATCTCGGGGCGCGCCAGCTCGAAGACGTCGAGCCCGTCGAGCGACCAGCCGTGCGACCGGGCGACCCCCGTGAGCTCCACGGCGGTCTCCGACAGCGTCACGTAGAGACAGGTCTCGCCGAGCCGCAGGCCCTCGAGCAGGAACTGCAGCGCCAGAGTCGTCTTGCCGGTGCCGGGATCGCCTTCGATCAGGTGCAGGCGGTTGGCGGGAAGCCCGCCGTCGAGGAGCGAGTCCAGGCCGGGCACGCCGGTCAGGAGACGGGGGTCGGCGTCGTTCGAGTGCGCGTGCGGCATGTCGCTCCTGGCGGCGGCCCCACCCGGGGCCGGTTCGGCTCGAGAAATGGTAATCGGTCAGAGGCTTCGAAGTCGAGAGACTGAATGGCGTACGGCAGCTCGGCCGGGAGGATCCGTCCGCCAGGACGGCCGGCGCCGATCCCGGACTGCATGGACGGCGGGGAAACTGATTAAATAGCGCGTATGACGACGCGCGCGAGCGACCCCCATGAGCGGCTGCGGGACGATGTCCGGATGCTCGGCGGTATTCTCGGCGAGACGCTCCGCCACCGTGAAGGGCCGGAGCTCTACGAAACGGTCGAGCGGGTGCGTGCGCTGTCGAAGAGCGGCCGCGCCGGCAGCGACAGCGACCTCGACGCCGTGGCGCAGCTCCTCCGCCAGCTCCCGGTCGAGTCGACGGTGCCGATCGCGCGGGCGTTCTCGCACTTCCTGACCCTGGCCAACATCGCCGAGCAGCACCACCGCGTGCGCCGCCGGCGCGCCTACCAGCACGACCCGACGGCGCCGCCGCAGCGCGGCTCGTGCGAGGAAACCTTCGCCCGGCTGCTCGGCGCCGGCGTCAGCCCGGAGATCCTCCACGACGCGACCGCGTCGCTGCGGATCGAGCTGGTCCTCACCGCCCATCCGACGACGATCACGCGGCGGACGCTGATCCAGAAGCACCTCCGGATCGCCGGTGCGCTGGCCCGCCAGGATCGCCGCGACCTCACCGTCCCGGAGCGCGACGAGATCGCCGCGCTGCTGCGCCGCGAAATCATGGCGGCGTGGGAAAGCGACGAAATCCGGCCGCGCCGGCCGACCCCGGTCGACGAGGCGATCGCCGGCCTGCTGATCTTCGAGCAGACGCTGTGGGACGCGGTGCCGCGCTTCGTGCGCTCTCTCGACGGCGCGCTGCGCGCCGCGACCGGCAAATCCCTGGGCCTCGATGCCGCTCCGATCCGCTTCGGGTCGTGGATGGGCGGCGACCGCGACGGCAATCCGACGGTGACGCCGAAGGTCACCCATCTGGCGTGCGCGGTCGCGCGCTGGATGGCCGCCGACCTCTACGAGCGCGAGATCAGCGCGCTGCGCGCCGAGCTCTCGATGACGGCGGCGACGCCGGAACTGCGCGAGCGCGGCCGGGGCGCGCGGGAGCCGTACCGGGCGGTGCTCCGCGACGTCCGCGACCGGCTTCGGGCAACGCGGGAACAACTCGGCCGCCAGCTCGCCAAGGCCGAGCTCTTTCAGGCCGACGCGCCGCGGCCCGACGGCGGGCGGCCGGTGCCGTACACGTCGATTGAGGAGCTGATCGAGCCGCTGCGGCTCTGCTACGACTCGCTCATCGCCACCGGCCAGGAGATCATCGCCGGCGGCCGGCTGACCGACGTGCTGCGCCGCGCCGCCGCGTTCGGCCTGACGCTGGTCCGGCTCGACCTCCGCCAGCACGCCTCGCGGCACGCCGCCGCGCTGACCGCCATCACCGAACACCGCGGGCTCGGACGATACGAGGACTGGGACGAGCCGCGGAAGCAGGCGTTCCTGATCGACGCGATCGGCCGCAATCAGTCGATCGTGCCGGCCAATCTGGCCGCCAGCGACGAGGTCCGCGAGGTCGTCGAGACGTTCCGGGCCGCCGCCGAGATCCACCGCGAGTCGCTCGCCGCCTACGTCGTGTCGATGGCGCAGGCGCCGTCGGACGTCCTGGCGGTCGAAGCGCTCCAGGCCGGCGCCCCGTCCCGGCTCCGGGTCGTGCCGCTGTTCGAGCGCGTCGACGACCTCGACGCCGCGCCCGCGACGCTGCGGACGCTGCTGGCGATGCCGGCCTATCGCGAGCGGATCGATGGCCGGCAGGAGATCATGATTGGCTACTCCGACTCGGCCAAGGACGGCGGACGGCTGTCGGCGAACTGGGCGCTCTACCGCGCCCAGGAAGCGATTGTCGAAGTCTGCCGCGAGGCCGGCGTCGAACTGACCCTCTTCCATGGCCGCGGCGGCAGCATCAGCCGCGGCGGCGGCCCGACCTATCTCTCGATCCAGTCGCAGCCGCCGGGATCGGTCGAAGGTCGGCTGCGCGTCACCGAACAGGGGGAAATGATCCAGGCGCAGTTCGGCCTGCCCGACATCGCGGCGCGCACACTCGAGCTCTACACCACGGCGACGCTTGGCGCGACGCTCGCCCTGCCGCCCGCTCCCGAACAGCGCTGGCGCGAGGAAATGGACCGGCTCGCCGACGGCGCGCGCAAGGTCTACCGCGACGTCGTCTACGAGGACCCGCACTTCATCGAGTACTTCCGCGCCGCGACGCCGGAAATCGAGCTCGGGTCGCTGCCGATCGGGAGCCGGCCGGCGCGCCGCGTCGCCGATGGCGGCGTCGATTCGCTGCGCGCGATTCCGTGGGTGTTCGCCTGGACGCAGACGCGGCTGCTGCTGCCGTCGTGGCTCGGCACCGGCGAGTCGCTGGCCGCCGCGCTCGAGCGCGGCGAGCTGGCAGTGCTGCGCGAGATGTACGCCGGCTGGCCGTTCTTCCGCTCGACCATCGACCTGATCGCGATGGTCCTCGCCGAGTCCGACGCGCGGATCGCCGCCGAGTACGACCGCCGGCTGGTCCCCGATGGCCTGCACGAAGTCGGCGCCGACCTGCGGCGCCGGCTCGCCGAGACCACCGCCGCCGTCCTGCGCGTCTCAGGCAAAGAGCGGCTGCTGACCGAAAACGTCGTCCTCAGGCGCTCGATCGAAGTGCGGAATCCCTACGTCTACCCGATCAACCTGGTCCAGATCGAGCTGCTGCGCCGTCTCCGGGAGAGCGACGAGGTCGATCCGCAAATCTCGAAGGCCTTCATGGTCACCGTCAACGGCATCGCCGCCGGCATGCGCAATACCGGGTGAGGCGGCCGGCGCCGCCGGCTATTCGAACGTGACGTAACGCTTCAGGCGATCGGTTTCCTTCTGCCCGACGTACTTGCCGATCTCCTTGTCGAACTGCGCCCACGACTTCCACGGCCGGTATTCCTTGAACTCGCGCACCATCCGCGGCCCGGCGCCAGGAATCGTCAGGATGTCCTCGTCGCTGGCGGTGTTGAGGTTCACCGGGATGAAGGCGTACTGGGCGAGCTGCGCGGTCGCGTCGGCGCCGACGTACTTGCCGATCTCCTTGTCGAACTGCGCCCACGACTTCCACGGCCGGTACTCGGCGAACTCACGGGCCATGCGCGCCCCGGCTCCCGGCACCAGCAGGATTTCCTCCCGGCTGGCGGTGTTGAGGTTGATGTGCACGAACGCCTTGCGGTAGAAGTCGATCGCTTCTTCCGGCTTGAGCCCCTTCTCGAGCAGCACGCTGTTGAGCTCGGTGATGCTCTTGAACGGGCGCGCCGCCACCAGCGCCGCCGCGATTGCCGGCGTCATGTGCGGCATCGCCGCCACGTCCTTCTCGGGCACCGTGTTGGCGTCGACAACGCCCTGCGACTTGCCGACCTGGGCGGCGGCCGGCCGCGCCGCCGGACCCGCCATCGTCACCACCAGCGCGAGCAGCATGATCGTCGTGTGCAGTCTCATCGTTTCTTTCCTTTGAAGCCGGGATGACGGAACGTGTAGGCGAGGCCGAGCAGCCCGAGCTGGGCCATCGCGCCGGGCGCGAGCGCGGGCGGGGCCTTGGCGGCGAGCGCTTTCCAGACGAGCGCTCGGCCGTGCAGGCCAGGGTCCATTTCGTGCTGGAATTCGACGTTGGCAGCGTAGTGAAGATAGATCCCGAGGCCGCCCGACGCGACAAACAGCCACATCACGACGCGCAGCGCGCGCAGGCTGGCCGACGCGCCGAAAGCGAGGTGCCACACCACCACCGCCAGCGCGACGCCGAGCAGCCCGGGCGCGATGACCTGCGCCGGCTCCTCGAAGTGCCGGAGCAGCAGCAGCTCGATGCCGCCGCCAATCAGGCCGATCACCAGGATGACGAGGATGGCGCGACGGACGACCGTCAGCGTGGCACCGTCCGTGTCGGACGGCCGCACGTTAGGTTCACTGGAAGCAGGCACGCTGTCCGGCATCGTAGCGTACCGGTTCACGGCCGTGGCCGCGACACGGAAATGTCACGGTTGGGTATGATGTAGGCACCTCACCACATGGCGAACATCCTCCAGCATCTTCCCGTCGGCCAGAAGGTCGGCATCGCATTCTCGGGCGGGCTCGATACGAGCGCCGCGCTCCACTGGATGCGCGGCAAGGGGGCGATCCCCTACGCTTACACCGCCAACCTCGGCCAGCCGGACGAACCTGACTACGACGCCATCCCGCGGCGGGCGCTGGAGTACGGCGCCGAGCAAGCCCGGCTCATCGACTGCCGCGCCCAGCTCGTCGCCGAAGGACTGGCGGTGCTGCAGTGCGGCGCCTTCCACATCTCGACCGCCGGCGTCGCCTACTTCAACACCACGCCGATCGGCCGCGCCGTCACCGGGACGATGCTGGTGACGTCGATGAAGGAGGACGCCGTCAATATCTGGGGAGACGGCAGCACCTTCAAGGGCAACGACATCGAACGGTTCTACCGCTACGGACTGCTCGCCAACCCGGACCTCAAAATCTACAAGCCGTGGCTGGATCAGGCGTTCATCGAGGAGCTCGGCGGCCGCGCCGAGATGTCGGCCTACATGGAGCGCGCCGGGTTCGCGTACCACATGAGTGCCGAGAAGGCGTACTCGACCGACTCGAACATCCTCGGCGCCACCCACGAAGCGAAGGATCTCGAGCGGCTCGACACCGGCATCACCATCGTCGAGCCGATCATGGGGGTGGCGTCGTGGCGCGACGACGTCGCCGTCAGGCGCGAGACTGTGTCCGTGCGCTTCGACGAGGGACATCCGGTGTCGCTGAACGGCATGGAATACCGCGACGGCGTCGAGCTGATGCTCGAAGCCAACCGGATCGGCGGCCGCCACGGCCTCGGCATGAGCGACCAGATCGAGAACCGGATTATCGAAGCCAAGAGCCGTGGCATCTACGAGGCCCCGGGGATGGCGCTGCTGTTCATCGCCTACGAGCGGCTGCTGACCGGCATCCACAACGAAGACACCATCGAGCAGTACCGCGACAACGGCCGCCGGCTCGGCCGACTGCTCTACCAGGGGCGCTGGTTCGATCCGCAGTCGATGATGCTGCGCGAGACCGCGCAGCGCTGGGTGGCGCGCGCCATCACCGGGGAAGTGACGCTCGAGCTGCGGCGCGGCAACGACTACTCGATCCTCGATACGACGTCACCCAACCTGACCTACAAACCGGAGCGGCTGACGATGGAGAAAGGGGAGTCGATGTTCTCTCCCCAGGATCGCATCGGTCAGCTGACGATGCGCAACCTCGACATCGTCGATACCCGCGACAAGCTCTTCACCTATATGAAGGCCGGGCTGCTGTCGCCCGGCAGCGGCACGGCGCTGCCGCAGCTGACCGAGGCCGGCGAGTCGCACAAGGGCGATCGCAAGGACGATTAGTCGCTCGCCGATCGGGTCACTTTTGAAGACTTGTCCTTGCGAGTCAACAACTTACGCTATAGGTGAGTGTCCCCATTGAGGGTGAGGGTGCGGACGAGCGGAGGGATTGGCGCCTTCCCTGGGCTGGAGGCGGCGCGGACGCTTGACGGCGACACGCTCGCGCCAGGCGATCAGGCGGCGCTCGCCCGGCTGGTCGAGGACGCCGGCTTCTTCGCGCTGCCCAGCCATCTGCCCGCCGGCCCGGCCTCCGCTGATCATCAGTCCCACGAGATCGAAATCGAGGACGGGCCGCGGCGCCACTGCGTGACGGTTGCGGACCCGATTGCCGACGCGGCGCTCGCGGCGCTGGTCGCGGCGCTGCGCCGCCTGACGGCGCCCCGCCGCTGACCCGCTACGATTCAGGCGCCAGGAGCGGCTCGACCGCCACCACCTCCGGGTCCACGACGCGGCCGGCCAGCGCGGCGCGGGCCTGCTCGAGATCGAGCGCCCGATCCCACCACGCAATCGCCACGGTCGCGACCGCATTGCCGATCAGGTTGGTGACGGCGCGCGCCTCCGACATGAACCGATCGACGCCGACGAGCAGCGCCAGGCCGGCGGGCGGAATCGCCGGGATTGCCGACAGCGTCGCGGCCAGGGTGATGAAGCCGCTGCCGGTGACGCCGGCGGCCCCCTTCGAGGTCAGCATCAGGATCGCCAGGATCGAGATCTGCTGGCGCATCGACAGATCGACGCCGCTCGCCTGCGCCACGAACACCGCCGCCATCGTCATGTAGATGGCGGTGCCGTCGAGGGTGAAGGAGTAGCCCGCCGGCACGACCAGGCCGACGACCGGCTTCGCACAGCCCAGCCGCTCGAGCTTGAGCATCAGCCGCGGCAGCGCCGACTCGGAAGACGATGTCCCGATGACGATGAAGATCTCATCGGCGATGTAGCGCAGAAACCGAAACAGCGAGAGGCCGACGACCCGCAGCACGCCGCCGAGGGCGATGACGATGAACAGCGCGCAGGTCAGGTAAACCGCCGCCATCAGCTTGCCGAGCGACAGCAGCGTGCCGATCCCGTAGCGTCCGACCGTGAACGCCATCGCGCCGAACGCGCCGACCGGCGCCGCCCGCATGATGATGCCGACGACGGTGAACAGCGCCAGCCCGGCCTGCTCGATCACCTGCACCAGCGCGGCCGCCGGCGCGCCCAGCATCAGCAGCGCCAGCCCCATCAGCGTCGAGATCAGCAGTACCTGCAGGATGTCGCCGCGGGCGAACGCGTCGACGAATGTCGTCGGGATGATGTTGAGCAGGAACGGCACCGTTCCGGTCGCCTGGCCGGCGGCGGCGCCGTAGCCGGCGGCCGCCTGGATGTCGGCGGCACTGGGGGTGACGTGCAGCGCCGCGCCGGGGCGGACGACGTTGACGACCACCAGGCCGACGACCAGCGCGATCGTCGACAGCACCTCGAAGTAGATGAAGGCGCGCAGCCCGATCCGGCCGACTTCCTTCAGCTCCCCCATCCGCGCGATGCCGACGACGATGGTCGAGAAGATGATCGGGGCAATCAGCATCCGGACCAGCTTGATGAAGCCGTCGCCAAGCGGCCGCATCGTCACCGCGGTGGCCGGGGCGAAGACGCCGAGCAGGACGCCGGCAATGATGCCGGCGAGCACCTGGGCGTAGAGGCTCTTATAGATCCTGGGGCGATTGAGCATAGGATGGCGTGACCAATGACGTTCGACCCGGCGTGGCTGTTCCTGTCGCTGATCCCGGGCGGAGCCGGGTTCGTCCTGTTCGTCTACGGAAAAAAAGAACAGCGATGGCCCCACCTCGTCGCGGGGCTCGCGTTCATGGTCTATCCCTACTTCACCCCCGGGATTGGTTCGCTGCTCGGGGTCGGCGCCGCGCTCGGCGTGGCCCTATGGTATGCCGTCCGCCAGGGCTGGTGAGCCTCAGCGCGCCGCGCCGCCGCCGGGGATGCGCTTTTCGTAGGGCGGCCGGGCCGGCGTCTTCGGCATTTTCGCCACCCGGTCGGTGATCTCCTGGATGGCGCGCTGAAGCTGCGGGTCGACCCCTTTGGCGAGCTGGGCGGGGTCGTCCTCGATCGCAATGTCGGGCTCGACGCCGTGCCCCTCGGCAAACCACTGCCCCTTCGGCTCGAACATCCGGAAGGTCGGCACCGTCACCGTCCCGCCGTCGGTGAGCCCCGGCACGCCGCTGACGCCAATCAGGCCGCCCCAGGTGCGCGTGCCGATGAGCGGCCCGAGTCCGGCCTCGCGGAAGTAGGTCGGGAAGGCGTCCCCGCCGGAGCCGCTCCAGCCGTTGATCAGCATCACCTGCGGACCGAGGTGCGCGACCGGCGGCCACTGCTGGCTGGCGGCGTCGCGGACCGCCCAGAATGCGACGACCGGCCGGTTGAGCAGCTCGACGAAGCGATCCGGAATCTGCCCGCCGCTGTTCCAGCGCTCGTCGATGATCAGCCCGTCCTTCTTCCACTGAGCGATGAACTGGCGCATCAGATCGTTCTGCGCGTCGACGCCGGTGCTCTGCACGTAGATGTAGCCGACCCGCCCGCCGGTCGCCTTGTCGACGAGCTGGCGGCGCTGCTCGATCCAGGCGCGAAAGCGCAGATCGGTCTCGCTCGACAGGCACTTGACGACGACCTGGCGGGCGCCGGCCGGCGCGGCGCTGGTGTTGACGGTCAGCAGCACGGTCTTGTCGCCGAGGCCCTCGAACGACGCCCAGGGGTCGGTCTTCGGATCCACCGGCACGCCGTTGACGGCGAGGACGTAGTCCCCGGCCTTGATGTTGACCCCCGGCTCGTCGAGCGGCGACCGGACGGCGGCGTCCCATGGGCCGCCGCGAACGATGGACTTGATCCGGTAGGCGCCGTTGGCGAGCTCCCAGTCGACGCCGAGCATCCCCACCGACCGCTCCGGCGCGCTCTCCATGTCGCCGCCGCCGTGGTAGGTGTGCGAAGCGTTCAGCTCGCCGATGAACTCGCCGATGACGAAATCGACGTCCCACCGCGTCACGGCGTCGTCGAGCAGTCTGCCGTAGCGGGTCCGCAGGCCGGCCCAGTCGACGCCGTGCATGTTCGGGTCGTAGAAGAAGTCGCGCTCGAAGCGGTAGACGTCGTTGAAGATCTGCCGCCACTCGGCACGAGGGTCGACCGGCGCCTCCATCTCGGCCGTCGCCATCGGCTTCTCGAACTTCTGCGAGGGCTTGATCTCGACGATCGCGTACTTGTCCTTGCTGACGGCCAGCAGCTTCTTGCCGTCGAACGTCACCTCGAAGCCGTCCGCATCCTCGAGCACCGTCTTCTCTTCGCGCTCGCCGAAGTCGAAGAACACGATCGGCTTCTTGTCGTCGCTCGAGCCGGACCGCGGCAGGCGGCGGTAGATCAGCTTGTTCTTGATGGACTGCAGGTCGGCATAGTTGCCGGCTTTCGGCGGCAGCACGACGGCGCGACTCTCGAAGCCCTCGAGATCGATGTCGACGTTCGCTGGCGCCGGCGGCCGCCCCTCGACCGCCGCGTCCGCCTTGGGTGTCGCCAACGCGGTCTTGCCTGACGCCTGGTTCGAGTCATCGGCGGTGGGCCGCCCTTTGTCCTTGTCCTTGCCCTTGTCCTTGTCCTTGTCCTCGGTATCGAGAAGCGGATTCTCGGATTCGTTCCGCGTTGCCAGCGGGGATTTCACGTCCTTGCGCAGCGGCACGGCGACGAGACGGGTCGGGTTGGGATAGGTCCAGCTGTTGTCGAAGCTGCCGTAGACCGGGTCGAACTCCCGGTCCGAGGCGTAGAAGAGATACTTCCCCTCCTGGTCGAACACCGGCTGGGCGTCGGCAAGGTAGCCGGTCGTGGCCTGGGTCAGCGTCGACGACTTCGTGTCGTAGAGAAAGATCGCCGTGTTCCCGGCGACAGTCGGGCGCGCGTAGGTCAGCCAGCGCGAATCCGGCGACCACTGCGGCCGGAAGGTCTCGAGGCCGCCGTGGGAGATCCATTCGGGACTCTGATCGATCTCCACGGTCCTGCCGCCGTCTGCCGCCGTGATCCGGATCCGCATCGCCTGGTCGATGTAGGCGAGCCGGCGGCTGTCGGGCGACCACTGCGGCGCGTAGCGGAAGCCCGCGCCGAGCAAGGTGAGCTTCTTCTCCGCGCCCGCGGCGTCGGCCGGAGCGAGGGTCAGCTCGTACTCGCCGCTGCGGTCGCTCCAGTACGCGACCTGCTTACCGTCCGGCGACCAGCGCGGGTAGCGCTCGGCGACGCCCGACGAACGCGTCAGGTTGACGACCGCGCCGAACTCGGCCGGCAGTGTGAAGACGTCGCCGCGCGCCTCGAATACCGCCCGCTTGCCGGTCGGCGACACCGCCGCACTTGCGATCAGCGATTCGACCTTTGCCGACCGCGGCCGCCGCGTGGTTTCGTCGCTGACCACGCGGATGGCGACTTCGCTCGATTTCTCGGTCGCGAGGTCGAGCACGTAGAGGCGGCCTCCCGCCTGGAAGACGATGTCGTCCGGGCCGGCCGATGGAAACGTGATGTCGAAGTCGTCGAACTGGGTGACCTGCCGGACCGCGCCACTGCCGGCGTCGTAGGCCCAGATGTTGTTGCGCTCGCTCGCCCCGCGATCGGACAGGAAATAGATCGTGCTGCCGTGCCACATCGGCTGGGCATCGTTGGCGGGATTCGAGGTGATGTTCTTCGTGGCGAAGGTCTTGAGGTCGAACAGCATCAGGTCGGGGGCCCACCCGCCCCGGTAGCGCTTCCAGTTGCGGAAGTCCTGCGACATCGGCATGTAGACGAACGTCGTCCCGTCCGGTGAATAGGCGCCGAACTCGCCATACGGCACCGGCAGCTTCTCGGGCAGGCCCCCCTGGAGGCCGACGGTGTAGAACTGGTTGAAGCGCTGGCGGCCGCTCTCGCGCGCCGACGCAAAGAGGACCCGCTGGCCATCCGGCGTCCAGCCGATGACGCGGTCGCTCATCGGATGGTGCGTCAGCCGCGTCGGCTCGCCGCCGGCCGCCGGCACGACGAAGACGTCGACGTTGCCGTCGTACGACGCGCTGTAGGCGATCTTCGTCCCGTCGGGGGAAAACCTCGGAAACAGCTCTTCACCGGGAGACGACGTCAGCCTGACGGCACCGCCGCCGGCCTTCGGCGCGACCCAGATGTCGCCGGCATAGACGAACGCAATCTGGCTCTTCGACACCGCCGGGTAGCGGAACATGCGGGCGTCGGTCTGGGCGGCAGCGGTCGACGCCGCGAGCAGCGCCGCACCACAACACGCGAAGGTGCGCAGGAGGGTCGGGTTCATGAGAGTCCTCGGCAGTTCTGGAATCCCGACATTCTACGCCAGCGTCGCGGCGCGGAGGGCCGTGGTATCGTCAGATCGCCTGCCGTTTCCGAAGGATCATCGCCATGACCGCATCCCTGTTGCTCCTCGTCCTGCTCGGTGCCGCCCCGCCGCAGGACACGCCCCGCGACCAGCCGAAGGTGCCGAAGGACTCCGTCCAGCTGACCATCACCGGCTGCCTCGCCGGCCGCGTGCTGGCGGTGTCGGACGTCCGCCGGCCCGACACCGAGAGCGGCCCACCGGTGCGCGCCAAGTCGTTCCGCCTCGCCGGCAAGCGGGACGTAATGGACGACGTCAAGCGTGAGAATCACCATCTCGTCGACGTCACCGGACTGGTCCGGAAATCGGCGCTGCTCGAGCCCGGCGTGAAGATCGGCCGCCGGATCACGATCGGCGGCGGTAATCCGGTCGCCGGCGCCGGGAGCGCGCGGCCGGCGCCGCCCGAGCCGATTCCGGTGATGGACGTCTGGTCGGTGCGGTTCCGATCCGCGGGGTGTGGGAGTTAAAAGTGCCGGGGGGCCAAGAGTGCCAAGGTGCCAAGGTGCCAAGGTGCCAAGGGTGCCAAGGGTGCCAGAGTGCCAGGGTGCCAATGAGTGAGCGATGAAGATCAGTGACGTGCGGGCGACGACGGTGACGGTGCCGCTCGAGGCGCCCTTGCGGCATGCGAACGGGTGCCATTGGGGGCGGTTCGTACGGACGATTGTCGAGATCGAAACCGATACCGGGCTGATCGGGCTGGGGGAGATGGGCGGAGGCGGGGAATCGGCGCTGGCGACGGTGATGTCGCTGAAGACCTCGCTCGTCGGGCGGGATCCGGCGCTGCTCGAGGACATGCGGTTCCTGCTCGCCAATCCGACCGCGTCGCTCTATAACAACCGCACGCAGGTCGTCGCCGCGCTCGAGTTTGCCTGCCTCGATCTCCTCGGCCAGGCGTGGGGAGTGCCGGTCTGCGACATCCTCGGCGGCCGGGTCCGCGACCGGGTCGCGTTCGCCTCCTACCTGTTCTATCGCTACGCGTCAGCCGACGGCGAGGGAGCGATCCGGACGCCGGACGACCTGGTCGCGTGCGCACGGGAACTGAAGGCGAAGCACGGGTTCCGCTCGCACAAGCTGAAGGGCGGGGTGTTTCCGCCGGCGCACGACCTCGAATGCTACCGGGCCGTCGCCGAGTCGCTGCCCGGCGATTCGTTCCGCTTCGATCCAAACGCGGTCTGGACGACGGAGCAGGCGATCCGCTTCGGCCGCGCGATCGAGGATCTCGACAACGACTACCTCGAGGACCCGGTGTTCGGCCTGACCGGCATGCGCCACGCCCGCGAGAAGCTGCGCATGCCGCTGGCCACCAACACGGTGGTCGTCAACTTCGAACAGCTCGCCGCCAACGTGCTGAACCGCGCGGTCGACGTCATCCTGCTCGACACCACCTTCTGGGGCGGCATCCGTCCGTGCGTCAAGGCGGCGGGCGTCTGCGACACGTTCCAGCTCGGCGTCGCGGTCCACTCATCCGGCGAGCTCGGCATCCAGCTCGCCACGATGCTGCACCTCGGCGCGGTCGTGCCGAACCTGTCGTTCGCCGCCGACGCCCACTACCATCACCTCACCGACGACATCATCGAAGGCGGCCTGATGAAGTACGAGGGGGGCACGATCCGCGTCCCGGACGGCCCAGGCCTCGGCGTCACGCTCGACCGCGCGAAGCTCGCCCAGTACGCCGAGCTCTACAAAGAGCTCGGCCCCTACCCCTACGACCAGGACCCGGCACGCCCCGGCTGGGCGCCGCTCGTCCCGAACGACCGCTGGGCCGATCCGGACGACCCCCGCGAACCCTTCGTCCGCTAGCATCCCGGCACGTGGCACCATGGCCCCCTTGGCACCCGGCACCATGGCCCCCTTGGCACCGTGGCACCGTGGCACCGTGGCACCGTGGCACCCTGGCACCTAGGCACGTGACCCTTCGTTCCCGCCTTAAACCGTCGCGTAAACAACGCCGACGAATGCGTCCGGCGACATCAGCCCCTTGCCCCAGGCCGCGTCGAACTCGGCCGACGGCTTGGCCGCCTGCACCTGTTCGAGCGTCTTGCCGCTGCGCTTGAGATCGCGCACCCGGTCACGAACCGTCGTGAGTACCTTCCGGTAGGTCTCGAGCGCGGTGCGGTCGGCGAGCGGCCCGTGGCCGGGCACGATCTTGGTCGTCCGGTTGGTCATCCCCAGCGCCTTGCCGGCGCCGTCGATCATCCCGTTGATCGTGCCGCCGGTGCCGGCGTCGATGAACGGGTAGAAGCCGTTGAAGAAGATGTCCCCCATGTGCAGGACGTTGGCCTTGCGGTAGTGCACGAAGATGTCGGTGTCGGTGTGGGCCGGCGGCAGGTAGACCAACTCGATCTCTTCGCCATTGGCGCGCAGGCTCTCGGTGGTCTTGAACGTCCGCGTCGGCAGCGCCGCGGCCGGCGACGCCTCGATGTGCATGCCGAGCAGGTCGTGCGGCTGCGTCATCCGCGTCTTGGTGTTCTCGTGCGCCAGTACGACCGCGCCGGCGGCGCGGAACTGCGCGTTGTTGTCGGTGTGATCGAAGTGCCAGTGGGTGTCGATCAGCGTCTTGACCGGCTGGCCGTCAATCGCCTCGAGCGCGCTCTTGAGATGCGGCCAGGCCGGCTGCACGAAGGTGTCGACGACCACCTTGCCGTCCGGGCCGCGCAGGACGACGACGTTGCCGCCGGGACCCGACAGCATCACCAGGCGCTCGCCGAGCGGCGTGCTCTTGATTGGCTGCGCGCCGGTCTGCGCCCGGACCGCCGCCAGCGGATCCGCGGTCGCGGCCGCACCCTGCCCCGGCGAGGGCAGGGTCGCGCTCGCCAGCAGCCCTTCGGCCGCGTAACGCACGAAGAAGATCCCGCCGGTCGCCAGACCAGCCGAGCGAAGGAACGTTCGCCGCGAGGAAGTTGTCGTCATCTGTTGGCTCCTGACATTTCACTGGTTACCGCTGCCAGCCGCCGCCGAGCGACCGGTAGACTTCAACGAATCCATCGAGCTCCGACAGCCGCGCGTTGGCGAGCGCGAGCTCGGCATTGAGCAGCCGCGTTTCGGCGTCGAGCACCTCGAGGTAGCTCGTCGCGCCGCCGCGATAGCGGATGTCCGCGAGCCGGCGGCCGTCCTGCGCCGCCGCCACCAGCAGTTCCTGCTGTTCGCGAAAACCGCGCGACGTCCGGTAGCCGGCCAGCGCATCCGAGACATCGCGGAACGCGCCTTTGACGGTCCGTTGGTAGCCGACTGCCGCTTCGGCGCGGCGCGCCTCGGCCAGCGCCACCTGCGAGCGCGTCCGCCCGGCGGTGAAGATCGGCTGCGCCAGTCCGGCGACCGCCGACCACGCCCCGGCGCCGGCGCTGAACAGCGCCCCGAGCGCGGTGCTCTGGGCGCCGCCGCTGCCGGTCAGCGTAATCGACGGGAAATACGCCGCCCGCGCCACGCCGACCTCCGCATTGGCGGCGCGCAGGTCCTGCTCCGCGGCCTGAATGTCGGGCCGCCGCGCCAGCAGGTCGGACGGCAGCCCGGCCGGCACCTCCGGCGTGTGCGGCTGCGCCGTCAGCGCCCGGCCGCGCGCAATCACTCCGGGCATGCCGCCGGTCAGCAGCGACAGCAGGTTCTCCTGCTGTTCGATGCGCCCCTCGAGATCGACGATCGTCGCCGCCGCGGAGTAAACCAGCTGCTCCGCCTGGCGCACATCGACGAGCGACGTCGCCCCGCCCTGCTCCCGGATGCGCGCCAGATCGAGCGACTCGCGGCGCGACGCCAGCGCCCGCCGCGAGACATCGAGCTCGAGGTCGAGCGCGCGCAGCGCGAAGTAGCCCTCGGCGACGCGGCTGACCAGCCCCGCCATCACTTCCCGCTGCGCCCATTCGCTGCCAAGCAGCCGCGCCCGCGCCGCCTCGCTCTCGCGCCGGTAGCGCCCCCAGAAGTCGAGCTCCCACGCGGCGCGGCCGCGGACCGCGACCGCCGCCGCCGTCTTCGCCTCCGACGATCCCAGCGCCGGCGTCCGCTGGCCGCCGGCCTGGACCTCGGCGCCGAGCGACGGAAACTGGCTCGCCCGCGCGATGCCGACCACCGCCTGCGCCTGCGCGACGCGCGCCGCCGCGATCCGGATGTCGTCGTTCTGCGCCACCGCCGTGCGCAGCAGCGCCTGCAGCTCCTCGTCCTCGAACAGCTCCCACCACTTCACATCCGCCAGGCTGGCCGCGGTCGCCGGCGGCGCGCCGCGAAACGCCTCCGGCAGCGCCACCTCGGGCCGTGCCCGGGCCGGTCCGGAATGGCAGGCCGCCGCCGCAACACACGCCATCGCCATCACCGCCCCACGCCCGCGCATCGCCAGGCGCCTCATGACGCAGACGGATCCGGCGCGGTCGCGACCGCCGCGGCGCCGCGCGACCGGCGCACCGCGCCGAGCCGCTCGACCAGCACGAACAGCATCGGGATCAGGAAGATCGCCAGCAGCGTCGCCGCCAGCATGCCGCTGATCACCACCGTCCCGAGGATCCGCCGCGAGGCGGCGCCGGCGCCGGTCGCAAACCACAGCGGCAGGCACCCGAAGATGAAGGCAAACGACGTCATCAGGATCGGCCGCAGCCGGATCCGCGCCCCCTGCAGCGCCGCGTCGACCAGCGTCGCCCCCTGCTCCCGCCGCGCCTTGGCGAACTCGACGATCAGGATGGCGTTCTTCGCCGCCAGACCGATCAGCATGACGACGCCGATCTGGGCGTAGACGTCGAAGTCGAAGCGCCGCAGCATCAGCCCCGCGAACGCCCCGACCACCGCCACCGGCACCGACAGCAGCACCGAGAACGGCAGCGTCCAGCTCTCGTAGAGCGCCGCCAGGATCAGGAACACGAACACCACCGACAGCCCGAACAGCGCGCCGGCATGGCCCGACGCCTTGCGCTCCTGATAGGAGAGATCCGACCAGTCATAGCTCATCGTCGCCGGCAGGGTCGTGCGCGCCACGTCTTCGAGGACGTCGAGCGCCTGGCCGGAGCTGTAGCCCGGGGCCGCCGCGCCGGTAATCTGCGCGGCGCGAAAGACGTTGAAGCGGTTGGTGTACTGCGGCCCGAAGGTCTCCCGCCGCGACGCCAGCGACGACAGCGGCACCATCTGGCCGGCGCTGTTCCGGACGTAGAAGTCGCCGATGCTCTCCGGCGTCGACCGCTCCTGCCCTTCCGCCTGGACGAACACCCGCCACTGCCGGCCGAAGCGGTTGAACTGGTTGACGTAGAGTCCGCCGAGGAACGCCTGCATCGTCTGGTAGACGTCGCCAAGCGCGATCCCCTGCTTGAGCGCCTTGTCGCGATCGACGTCGACGAAGACCTGCGGGATGACGGCGCTGAACGGCGACCCGACGTTGACCAGCTCCGGCCGGGTGCGCGCCTCGGCGAGAAACTTCTGCATGTTGCTCTCGAGGAAGTCGATCGAGCCGCCGCTGCGATCCTGGAGCCAGAAGGTAAAGCCGCCCTGCGAGCCGAGCCCGGGAATGGACGGCGGCATGTTGGCCGCCACCGTCGCCTCGGGAATCTCGGCGCGGAACCTGGCGTTGAGCCGGTCGACGATCGACCGGGCGTCCATGCCGGCGCCGCGCTCCTTCCACGGATTCAGTCCGACGAAGTAGAAGCCGTTGTTCGGCGCCGTGACGCGGGTCAGCAGGCTGAACCCGATGATCGCGTTGTAGGCATGGATGCCCGGGGTCTTCGCCAGGATCGCTTCAACCTTCCGGGCGACGTCGTCGGTCCGCTGGATCGAGGCCGCCGGCGGCAGCTGGAGGTTGAGCAGGAAATAGCCGTAGTCCTCCTCGGGCACGAAGCTGGTCGGCAGCGCCCGGCCGAGCCCGCCGGCGAGCAGCGCGAAGCCGGCCAGGATCGCGACGCCGATCACCGCCCGGCGGATCAGCGCGTGGCTGACGCGGACGTAGCCGCGCGACGCGCGATCGAACGTCCGGTTGAAGGCGTCGAAGAAACGCCCGCCGAGCCGGGTATGCGTCCGCGGCCGCAGCCACATCGCCGCCAGCGCCGGCGACAGCGTCAGCGCATTGAAGGCCGAGATCAGCACCGAGATCGCGATCGTCAGCGCGAACTGCTTGTTCAGCCGTCCCTGAATGCCGCTCATGAACGCGACCGGCAGGAACACCGTTGCCAGGATCAGCGCGATGCTGACGACCGGACCCGACACCTCCTCCATCGCCCTGAGGGTCGCCTCGCGCGGCGCCATCCCCTGCTCGATATGATGCTCGACCGCTTCGACGACGACGATCGCGTCGTCGACGACCAGACCGATCGCCAGGACCAGCCCGAACAGCGACAGGGTGTTGACGGAGAAGCCCAGCGCGGGAAAGACCGCGAACGTCCCGATCAGCGACACCGGCACGGCGACCGCCGGGATCAGCGTCGCGCGCCAGTTCTGGAGAAACAGGTAGACGACGAAGACGACCAGCACCATCGCCTCGGCGAGCGTCAGCAGGATTTCGCGGATGCCCTCCGAGACGGCGTCGGTGGTGTTGAGGGTGTATGCGTAGGCGAGGTCGGCGGGAAAGCGGCCGCCGAGCTCGGTCATGACCTTCTCGACCCCGGCGGCGACCTCGAGCGCGTTCGACCCCGGCGCCTGGAAGACCGCGACCGCGCAGCCCGGCTCGCCGTTGACACGGCCGATCTGCTGGTAGTTGAGCGCGCCGAGCTGAACCCGCGCCACGTCGCGCAGCCGGATCACCGAGCCGTCCGGATTCGAGCGCACCGCGATCGCGCCGAACTCTTCCTCGGTCTGCAGCCGCCCCTGGGCGCGGACCGTGTAGGTCATCTCCTGCCCCGCCGGCGCCGGCATCGCGCCGACCTGGCCGGCCGGATTGACCGCGCTCTGCTGCCGGATCGCGTTCGAGATGTCGGGCACCGTCAGCGACAGCCGCGCCAGCACATCGGGCTGCAGCCAGATGCGCATCGCGTAGTCGCCGGCGCCGAAGATGCGCGCCTCGCCGACGCCCGGCACGCGGTAGATCGCATCGAGGATGTTGATGTTCGCGTAGTTCGCCAGGAACAGCGCGTCGTAGGAGCGCTTCGGCGAATAGAGCGAAATGATCATCATCGGCAGCCCGGTCTGCTTGCGCATCGTCAGGCCGAACTGGCTCACTTCGGGCGGCAGGTTGGGCTGGGCCTGCGCCATCCGGTTCTGGACGTTGACCTGATCGAGGTTCGGGACGGTGTCGACGTCGAACGTCACGGTCAGGCTGACCGTGCCGTCGTTGGCGTTGGTCGACTGCATGTAGAGCATGTCGTCGACGCCGTTCATCTGCTGCTCGAGCGGGGTCGCGACCGACTGTTCGATGGTCAGCGAGTCGGCGCCGGGATAGTTGCCGATGACACTGATCTGCGGCGGCACGATCTGCGGGAACTGCGCGATCGGCAGGCCGGCGAGCGCCACCAGCCCGCCAAGCACGGTGACGATGGCAATGACGATCGCGACGATCGGACGGCGGATGAAGAAGCGGGACACCGGCCTACTGCGCTCCGCCGGCGGGCGGTTCGTAGAGGTGCGGCGCGACCACCGTGCCGTCCTTCAGCGTCGGACCGTCGACGATGACGCGCTCGCCGGGCTTCAGGCCCGAGGTGACCACCCAGCGCGGACCGACGCGGCTGCCGACCGTCACCGGCCGGACGGCGACGCGGTTGCCGTCGGCGAGGACCCGCGCCTGGAAGCCGGTCTGCAGCTCCGACAGGGCGCGCTGCGGGACGAGCAGCGCATCGGCGACGACCGAGGTCTGCGCGCGGATGCGCGCTCCCTGGCCGGGGCGCAGCACGTTGCCCGGGTTGGGGAAAAGCGCGCTGATCCGGATCGTGCCCATCCTGGAGTCGACTTCGCGATCCACCGCCTCGATGGCGCCGCGCTTCGGATAGATCGAGCCGTCGGCAAGCACGAGGGTGAGGCCGCCGGCGTTCTGCCACAGCCGCGCCGCGCCGCCGGGCCCGCGGAGCTGGTCGGCGACCGCGAGGTACTCACGCTCGGTCAGCGGGAAATAGGCCTTGATCGGATCGAGCTGCGACACCGTCGTCAGGAGCGTCTGCGGGCCGACGAGATCGCCGATCTGCGCGGTGGCGATCGCCGCGACGCCGTCGACGAGCGAGGTGACGCGGGTGAAGGTAAGGTTCAGCTGCGCCGTCTCGACCGCGGACTGGGCCGATTCGACCGCCGCCTGGGCGGCATCGTGCGCGCTGACGTCGTTATCGAGCTGGCTCTGGGCGATCGCGCGCTGCTCGGCCAGCGGACGGTCGCGGCCGAGGTCGCGATCCGCCTTGGCGAGCTGGGCGCGGGCCTCGGCGAGGTGGGCGCGGGCCTGGGTCAGCGCGTTCTCGAACGGCCGCCGGTCGATCTCGAACAGCACCTGTCCCTTCCGGACCGCCGTCCCTTCCTTGTAGCTGCGCCGGACGAGATAGCCCGAGACCTGCGGCCGAATCTGGGCGTTGACGTTGCCGTCGAGGGTCGCCAGCCACTCGCCGGTGACCTCGACCGGTTCGGGCTTGACCTCGACGTACGCGGCGGAGGGGGGCGCCGGGGCCGCCGCCGCGGCGGGGCGGCTGTCCCTGCAGCCGAGCGCGAGGGCGGCCAGCGCGATCAGGATGGAAGTTCGCTTCATGGAGATTCAGTGAGGATAACGCGAGAAGTGAGTCGTAGAAAGCCTCGCATTGTGAAACTTCTTCGCGGTCGGCATCGACCCGTCAGATTGCCGACTTGGACGCGCCCGAGGCGGACGCCGTTCCCGCCGGCACAGATAGGAAGCGGATGACCCAGTTATAATCACGCGATACTGCACCCGATGTGGCCCCCTCCTAAATACACCGGCCCGGAACGACGGAAGTCCCGGCGCTGGCGCCCCCGCCCGATCCGGGTGCTGCTCGTGCTCCTCGGGATGGTAGTGCTCGGCTACGCCGCCGCGGTCCTCTGGTTGATGTCTCAGGAAACGCGGCTGGTCTTCCAGGCCGGCGCGGTGCTCGGGCCGGCGCGGCCGCCCTTTGCCTACGCGCAGATCGATGTGCCGCGGACTGACGGCGCCCGTCAGTTCGCGTGGCGGATGGCGGCGGACGCCGCCGCGGATCGGCCGTGGGTCCTGTTTTTCCACGGCAACGCCGCGAACCTCGCCTCGAACGTCAACATCGCCCACTACACGCTGCTGAGACGGCTCGGGCTCAATGTTCTGGCGCCGGAGTATCGGGGATTCTCGGGCCTCCCCGGCCGGCCGACCGAGGAAGGACTGGCCGCCGACGCGCTCGCCTCCTACCGCTATCTGCGATCGACCGGCGTGCCGGCGTCGCGGATTGTCGTCTATGGCTGGTCGCTCGGGTCAGCTGTCGCGGTGCGGCTGTCAGATGAGGTCGAGAGCGCGGCCGTCATTCTCGAGGGCGCCCCTTCTTCGATTGCCGCTCTCGGGCAACGCCAGTATCCGTTCTTTCCGATCCGGCTGGTGATGCGGAACCGGTTCGAATCAATCGGCAGGATCGCCGGGATTCGAGCGCCGATTCTTTTCCTGCACAGCCCTGAGGATGCGGTGGTGCCGTTCGAGGACGGCCGGCGCCTCTATGAGTCGGCAACCTCGAAGAAGACCATGGTCGAGGTCCGCGGCGGTCACGTTCATGCAAGCGAGATCGACGAGGCGACGTTTCGATCCGCGATCTCTGCCTTTCTGGCGCAGAACGGACTGGCGACGGCGGCAGCCGCGCCGTAGCGATCAGGCGAGCCGGCTGTAGCGGACGACTTCGTTGGGCGCAGCCGTCAGCCCGCGCAGGCGCTCGCGGCCGGCGGTGATGTGCGGCGAGCGGCTGTGGGCCTCGAGCGACGCCGGATCCAGCCAGGATTCGACGAACGTGAAGTGGGTCGGATCCGCGTGGTCCTGAAAGAGGTCGTAGACGAAGCAGCCGGCTTCGGCCCGCGTCGGCTCGACATAGCCCTGCAGCACATCCCGGACGGCGTCGATGTGTTCAGACTTGGCGCGGATGTGGGCAATGACGTGGAGAGTGGGTGCGGTCACGCGCCGATTATAACCGCCGCAGGACGCCGGACGGCAGGTGTGCGCGGGACGAAGGAGACAGTATCGAGATGAGCAACCCGACCTCTTCCTCGCGGCTGGCGGCGCCGGGCGACGCCGCCCCGGCGTTCGACCTGTCCGACGGACCCGACCGCCGGATCGCACTGTCCGATTTCCGCGGACGGCCGGTCGTGCTGGTCTTTTATCCGGCCGACTGGAGTCCGGTGTGCGGTGATCAGATCGCCCTCTACAACGAGATGAGCTCGATCTTCGCGGAGTACAACGTCCAGCTGCTGGGCGTCTCGGTGGACGGGCTGTGGTGCCATCAGGCCTTTCAGGAGGCGCGCCGCATCCAGTTCCCGCTGCTTGCCGACTTTCAGCCGCGCGGCGAGGTCGCGCGTCGATACGGGGTCTACCGCGAGAACGACGGCATCACCGAGCGCGCCTTGTTCGTCATCGACGCCGCCGGCGTCGTCCGCTGGAGCTACCTGTCGCCGATCGGCGAGAACCCCGGCGCGGACGGCATCATTTCGGCGCTCGACGCGCTGACCCCCGAACAGCTCGGCACACCGGCGGCACCGGGCGGATCACGGGCATGAGCACCGGGACGCTGCAGCCGCCGGTGGGACCCGGCGATCACGCGCAGGGTCCAGCGGACGCCCCGATCACCCTCGTCGAATACGGCGATTACGAATGCCCGCACTGCGCCGCGGCCCATGGGGTGGTCCGGACGGTCCAGCGCGAGCTTGGTGGCTCGCTGCGGTATGTGTTCCGGAACTTTCCGCTGCGGCAGGCCCACCCGCATGCCGCGCATGCCGCCGAAGCGGCCGAATCGATCGCCCGCCACGGCGGCGAGGAGCGGTTCTGGGCGATGCACGACTGGATGTTCGCGCACCAGCACACACTCGCGGACGAGTACCTGCTCGAGCGCGCCGCCGCGCTGGGCGTCGAGGCGCAGGCGGTCGAGGACGACCTGTCGGCCGGCGCGATGGCGAGCCGGGTCCACCACGATTTCCGGAGCGGGGTGAGGAGCGGCGTCAACGGCACGCCGACGTTCTTCGTGAACGGCCGGCGATTTGACGGGGACTGGCGGGACGCCTCGGCACTGGCCGGAGCGCTGCGCAACGCCGAGCCGGCGTGAGCGGCGCGCAGCGTTCGCGGTCTAGTCTAGCGGCGGTCGGCGACGAGCCGGAAACCGAGGTTCGATGACCCGCTGCTGATTTCGGCCTTGCCCCGGCTGCCGACGAGGTAACGGGAGCAATACTCGGCGCTGCAGAGATAGGACCCGCCGCGGGTGACGCGCTTGGCGGCGACGGGCTCCTCCGGATCGAAGCTCGACGCCGGGCCGGCCGGGTTCTTCACCGGCGCGGACGCGAGCGACGCGTAGGAGTCCGGACGATACCAGTCGGCGCACCACTGCCAGACATTCCCGCCCATGTCGTAGAGACCGTAGCCGTTCGGCGGAAACGCCGTGACCGGCGACGTGCCAGCGAAGCCGTCGGCGCGGCGATCGGCGTCGGGAAAATGCCCGTCGAAGGTATTGGCTGGGGAGGCGCCGTTCGGACGCAGCTCGTTGCCCCAGGCGTACTTGTTACGGTCGAGGCCGCCGCGCGCGGCGAATTCGAATTCCGCCTCGGTCGGCAGGCGCTTGCCCGCCCATGCCGCATACGCCGCCGCATCCTCCCAGGCGATGTGGACGACCGGATGGCGCTCCCGTCCCGTCAGCGTGCTGCCGGGTCCGTCCGGATGGCGCCAGTCCGCCCCCGGCACGTAGCGCCACCACTGCAGGTAATCGTCGAGCGGCACCGGCCCGGCCGGCGCGACGAAGACGCTCGACCCGGGCACCAGCTTGTCGGCCGGCACGCCGGGAAAGTCCCGCGGGTCCGGCCGCCGCTCCGCCATCGTCACGTAGCGCGTTGCCTTGACGAAGGCCGCGAAGTCGCGATTGGTGACCGGCGTCCGGTCCATCCAGAAGCCCGCCACCGAGACGAGGTGCACCGGCAGTGCGTCCGGCATGCCGCAGTCCGCGCATCCCATCCAGAAGTCGCCGCCGGGCACCCAGGCCATGCCGTCGGGGGCCTGCGACGGCGGGGGGCCTGAATTGATGGCCGGCACGGCGGGCGATCCAGCCGGCGCGGCTGCCGGGGCAGCGGCATGGTGCGCCGCATGGGGATCCGCCGCCACGTCTTTCTCCCGCCCGCCGCATGCCGCCGCGGCGATCGACAGCGCCACGCACAGTCCGAACAACGGGCCTCTTTCTGATCGGGGGGGGGCCATCGGCATCATCTGTGAAGTCAACAACTTAGCCTAAAGGTGAGTGTCCCCTTTAGCGGAGGATGGGGGTCAGCACGTGGCCGTCGGCGGACGGCAGCGGGATGCCCAGCAGCCGCGCGGCGGTCGGGGCGATGTCGATGTTGTCAACGCTCTCGATCGTCGTCCCCGGCTTGATCCCGCGCCCCGCCGCGATGAAGAGCGAGCGCAGGTCGGGATCGGTCGCGACATAGCCGTGCGACCCGCGGCTGCCCTCGGGCGCGTCGACGACGAGCTGCGGGCCCGTCGCGCCGGCAAACGCGTAGCCGTCCTTCGCGGTCAGGAACAACGCCCCCATCTGCGCGTTATCGGCCGGTGCCGGCAAGCCGTAGCTGGCGTATTCGCCAGGCTCGACGATGCGGTCGATACCTTCCAGTCCGGAGAGCGCCGCTCGCGCCTTCGCCAGCAGCTCGCCAGCCGGGTCTTTGGCCGTCACATAGACGAGCGCGCTGCCCCCCTCGGGGACGACGTAGGCGCGGGTCGCCGTCACCTTGCCGTCCGGCGCGTCGAGCAGTCCGGCGCGGAGCAGCGCCGCATTCGGCAGGATCTGCCGCGTCACCGGCTTGAAGCCGTGATCCGACAGCACGAAGATTGTCGTCTTCTCGGTCAGCGCCGCGTCCTCCACCGCCTTGACGACGTCCGCGACCTGGCCGTCGAGCCACGCCATCGTGCTCATCGCCGCGGGGGTGCGCGGCCCGTAGCGGTGCTCCGTCGAATCGAGCGCGAGCAGGTGCAGCAGCAGCAGGTTGGGCCGATGCTCGCGGATGATGTGCACCGCCGCCTTGGTCCACACGGCGTCGCGGAACAGGATGTTCCGGCTCGCGAAGCTGTCGACGTCGGCCTGCGTCACCAGGCCGGCACGCACCATCTCTCCCGCGATCGCGCCGCCGCCGCCGTCGGGTGGACGTTCGCGGAACTCCCAGGTGATCGTCGGCGCGTTGTAGATGGCGACCCAGTCGACCTGCGCGGTCGTCAGGCCCCGGGCATGCGCCGCGTCGTAGAGCGTCTCGACGCGGACCATTTCCTTCTTGTCGCTCCACGGCTCGACCCGCGGCGGGACCCCGTCGGCGCGAATCAGCGAGCCATTGAAGAGCACGCCGTGCCTGGCCGGCGTTACCCCCGTGACGATCGACGTGTGATTGGGCCAGGTCACGGTCGGGTTGACCGGCCTCATCCCGCCGGCGATCGCGCCGCGCGCGGCCAGCGCCCGCAGCGTCGGCAGCGGCAGATACGGGTCGTCCAGCCCCCACCCGCCGAACCCGTCGAGCGTGATGATGATGACGTGGTTGCCGGCGTCGGCCCCGGCCTGGGTGCCGGCCGGCCGGCTCTGGCGCGCCGAGACCGCCGACGGCGCCGACGCGCCCGACAACGTACACATCAGCGCCAGGATCGGCAGCGTGACCGCGATCGCGGGTCTCTTCATCGCCCGGTCTCCTGATAGTACTTGCGGTACATCCCGCGCCGGAAGATCCATCCGCCGAGCGGTCCGAGCCAGTTGAGCACGTGATACATGTAGCCCAGATCCATCAGCTCGATCAGGTTGCCGTCGAAGTCCCGGCAGAAGAAGAACGAGTGGCCGCGCGGCGACCGCTCCGGCCGGCCGAGGCATTCGATCCCCTGGGCGGTCAGGTCGTCGTGCCACCGCGCCAGATTCCGGACGTTGAACGAGATGTGCGTCAGGCCGACGCGGTTCCACGGCACCGGCACCGCCGGCTGCTGCGGCTCGAACTCGAAAATCTCGAGCACGCCGCCGCCCGGGACCCGCACCCACCCGATCCGGCACGACGGCGCGGGACCGTCGACGCCGAAGAACGCGCCGACCCGCTCCGGCGGGGTGTCGGCGACACCGACCAGCGGACAGCCGAAGACCTCCCAGTAGAATTTCACCGCGCGGTTGAAATTCGAGACCGTAATGCCGGCGTGGCTGAAGGATCGCACGTTCACGGAGGGGACCCCATCTCAGGAAAGCTCGGTGTCAACGATGTGGTCCGCCGTCCGCAGCGCCTGGGCGGCGATGGTCAGCCCGGGGTTGACGGCGGCAGACGACGGGAAGAACGAGGCATCGACGACGAACAGGTTCTCGATGTCGTGGGCGCGGCAGTAGGGGTCGAGCACCGAACGGCGCGGGTCGGTGCCGAAGCACAGCGTCCCGCACTGATGGGTGGTGTTGGTCCGGCCGTGTGAGTGCGTCATGACGACCCAGAAGCCGAGCCGGCGGAGGATCCGCCGCGTCTCGCGTACCAGCATCCGGTGCGCCGCGATGTTGTTGGCGCGGTAGCTCAGCCGGATCTGTCCGTCGGCCTCGACCGTGACCTGGTTGTCGTCGCGGGGCAGATCCTCCGACATCGCCAGCCAGTCCACGCCGCGTGCCACCCACTGTTCATACGCCCACAGCGGAATCCATGGATAGGCGGTCTGCGCCATCACGCCGTGGGTCCGCCCCTGGGACTGGATCTGTCCGAGCGGATACGGCGTGCGCGGCCCGCGGCGGTAGAAGTCGTTGATCGCCACGGTCTTCTGGAACACGGTCGAGTTGACGCGAAACGGATGGAACCCCTGCATCATGGTCGCGAGGTGGGCCATGTAGCGCTTGCCGACCAGGCCCGACGAGTTCGCCAGTCCGGCCGGGTGCGCGGCATTGGCGGATCGCAGCAGCAGCGCCGCCGAGTTGACCGCGCCGCAGGCGACGACCACGACCGGCGCGGTCACCGTCAGCCGCTCGCCGCCGCGCTCGATCTCGACCGACTCGATCCTCCCCCCTGACGCGGTTGTCGTCAGGCGCCGCGCCAGCGCGTTGGTCCACAGCGTCACGTTCGGGCGGCGCAGCGCCGGGCGGATGCAGCAGACATCCGCCTCGCTCTTCGCATGCAGCCGGCAGACGAACGAATTGCAGGTGTTGCAGAGGATGCAGCCGTCCGCTTCGCCGGGCCGCAGCAGCCCGAGCGGCAGCGGCGACGGATGCAGCCCCTGGGCGCGCAGCTGCTCGACGATCACCGCCATCTCTTCCGAGTGCGGCACCGGCCCGTACGGATAGGGATTGCGCGGCGGCTCGGTCGGGTCGAAGCCCTGCTCGCCGCGGACCTGATAAAGCTGCTCGGCCCGGTCGTAGTACGGCGCCAGCGTCTCGTAGCCGATCGGCCAGGCCGGCGAGAGGCCGTCGGCATGCTCGACTGCCTCGAAGTCCTCGCGGCGCAGGCGGTAGAGGACGCTGCCCCAGAACTTGGTGTTGCCGCCGACGCCGTAGTGCGTGTACGGCGTCCACTCGCGGCCGCGTTCGTCGAGCCAGCGTTCCCGCGTGCGATAGCGCAGCTGCCGCCAGACGGCGTCGGGATCCCAGTTCTCGGGCTCCTGCGGCACGAAGTCGCCGCGCTCGACGATCAGGATGCGCGCGTCGGTTGCCGCCAGGGCATGCGCGATCGTCCCGCCGCCGGCGCCGCTACCGATGATGATGACGTCGTAGTGGTGGCTCACGAGCCGGTCTTCCCGATCGTCGCGTAGACCTGATCCATCAGCCGCTGGTCGTCAATCGCGCGCTCGACGCTCATCTCCGGCAGCGCGCCGGTGCGGGCGGCGGTGAGGAAGTCACGGTACATCGCCTGGTAGCCCCGGACGTCGCGGAACCCGGGGAGCATCACGCGCGGCAGCCCGGCGCCGCGCGCGATCACGAACAGCCCGTTCGACTCGAACGTGATGATGCCGTCGCGGCCGTACAGCTTCGAGAGCCGGAGGCCGCGGAACAGCGACGGGATCTCGCGCGAGTAGAACAGCGACCCGACCGCGTCGTTGTCGTAGCGGAACGACACCATCATGCTCTTGGCGCGCGTGTCCGGGCCGCCGCGCGACGGCGCCGGCCGGTAGCCCTCGATCCGCGTGATCCGCGGCCCGAGACTGCCGGCGACGTGCAGCCAGTGAATGCCCTCCTCGAAGAAGGCGTCGCCCCCGGCCAGGCTCTCGTCGTTGCGCCAGTCGTCCGCCGGCTTGAGGCGCTTTGCGATCGTGACGAAGTGCGCGAACACCATCTCGCCGATGACGCCGTCGGCGAGGAGCCGGCGCAGCAGGCGGGCGAGCGGCTTGTAGTGGTCGTTCTCGCCGACCAGCACCACCCGGCCGGCGCGGTCGCGCGCCGCGACGACCTCGCGGTAGTCCGCCATCGACGGAAAGGCCGGCTTCTCGACCAGCACGTGCTTGCCGGCCGCCAGCGCCTGCAGGGTCAGCTCGAGGTGGAAGCGCGGCGGCACCGCGACGACCACCGCGTCGATCGCCGGATCGTCGATGGCGCGCTGGTAGTCAGCGTAGGCCGTGACCCCGCCGAACTGCCGGCAGTAGGCCTCCGCCTTGCCGGCGCTCCGGCTGGCATAGCTGCAGGTGACGCCGGGCCTGAGGCCCTTGAGGTGGCGGCTGTGCACCTGGGTGATGAAGCCGCATCCGAGAAAAGCGATGCGGAACGGACCTGACGCTGGGAGCATGGGGCGGTGAACGGGCCGGACAGCCGGGCCGTAATTTTCACACCATCATACCGGCTCGCGACTGAGAAGGGACAGCCGGCGGACAGGCCGGCTAACCGGTTGGCCGGCGGCCGGCTCAGGCGCTGGCGACCTCCCGCAGCGTCGAACGTCCATTTCCGGCTCACGCATCGTCGGCTCAGGTCTTGCAAAAACCCTCCCATCCCCTGCCCCGGTCCTGAGCGGGCCCGCAACCGGCAGGGCGTCCTGCTTATCGAGGCCGGAGGGCTTATGCGCCGACCGCACGCGATCCTGTGGCTGCTGACCGCGCTGCTGAGCGCCTCCGCCGGCGCGGCGCAGACATCCGTCGTCGCCACGCCGGTGGCGGCGTGTCCTGTTCAGGACGCGATGCTGCTCCCGTCACTCTCGTCCGCCTTCGAGGCGGCCGATGCCGGGAGATTCGCGACCGCCGCCGCCGACGTCGTCAGGACGATGCGGCAGTGCCGGCAGGGTGCGGTCGAGCCGTCTTCGCCGGCAGCGCTGGCGTCCGTCGATCTTCGATCGGACTACGTCGCGATTGTCTGGCCCGCCGCTGGCCCGTCCGGCGACCGCGGGCTCGCGGTCGCGATCGTCCATGCCGGAGCGGGACTCTATGAGCGGACGCTCGGGGGCATCGGCCCGCGCGGGCCGGCGCGGCTGTTCCAGGTCTTCCTGTCGGCGTCTGCGCGCGATCGTCTGCAGGGCGTCTATATCTCGGCGCGGGAAGCCGGTCCGATTGAGGCGCATCTGCCGGTGTTTGCGGCCGCGATCGCGGCTCCCCTCCTCGGCGCCGTCGCGCCCGGTCAGGCCGCCGCACTGCGCCCGGCCGACGCCGCTCAGCCGCCCGCCTGGCTGTCAATCGCACGGGTCGAGCTGCCCTTCCGACGGGCGTCGGTCCAGATCGAGCTGCAGGCCAGGGTCGCGCTGTCGCGCGCCGAGATCGCGCGCCGGGTCGATGCGATCAGGCGGCGGATGGTCTTCGCGGACGCGGCCCACAGCCCGTGCGCTGTCGATCTCGCGAACGGCCTCGCCGCCGCGCTGGAGGAACTCGCCGCGGCCTGTGCGGCGGGCCCGGGCAGCTGCGCCGACGCCGCCAGCACGCCGTTCGCCGATCAGTATCAGCGCCAGGAGGCGGCCTGCCGCACCGCGACACCGTCCGAGACGACCCGGAACCTGCAGGCGCTGCGGCGCGTCGACGCCGCATTCCGCGCGCTGACGCTCGATCTCGAGCCGGAGCCGGTGGCCGCCGTCATGCGCCTCCGCAACGCACCGCGGGAACGATTCAGTCTTGGCGTCGCGACCGGCTATGTCGCGCCGGCGCACGCCACCTCTCCGCGCGCGTCGCTGGACCGCGGTACGATCGTCGCCGAGCCGCCGGTCCGGCGGGCCTCGCTCGTCCTCGTCAACGGCGCGTTCCGGAGCTACGACGCGGCGCGCCCGTCGCCGGCATGGAGTGAGCGGCTGCGCTGGTTCGTCGGCGCGGTGGTCGCGCCGGAGCCCGGCATCGCCGCCGGGCTGTCGCTGCTCGTCGTCCGCGGCCTGGCGGTCAACGTCGGCCTCCTGACGATCGCCACACGGACACCCGCACCGGGGGAAAGTATCGGCCGGGCGCCGCTGCACGCCGCCCGTCCGTTCGTAACGACGATGGCGCGGGGGACGATGGTCGGGCTCAGCTTCAATTTCAGGTGACGCCGGATCAAGGAGGCAGGACATGCGCACCGACGGACGGTTTCGATCGCATCCCGGCATCATGCCGCCGCACATTCTCCGGGCAATTGCCGAACGCGGCACCGCCCCGCAGCGTGCCGCCGCCACCGCCACGCTGGCGCTCGACATGACCTTCCGGGCGCTCCGCGCCACATCGCCGGCGCCAGCCGGAGGGCCTCCGGCCGGCCGCGTCGTCACGCGGCCAGGGCGCGATCGGACCATCTACAGCGCGCACCACGGCCAGCAGCTGCCCGGCTCGATGGTGGCGTCCGAGGCGCGGCCGCCGGTGGTGAGCGACGGCCCTGCCGTTGCCGAAGCCTTCGACGGTCTGGGCGCGACGTGGGATTTCTATTCGGAGATCTTCGGACGGCAGTCGATCGACGACGAGGGCATGCCGCTCGACGCGACCGTGCATTACAGCCGCGACTACAACAACGCGTTCTGGAACGGCCAGCAGATGGTGTTCGGCGACGGCGACGGCGAGCTCTTCAACCGCTTCACGGTCGCACTCGACGTCATCGGCCACGAGCTCACCCACGGCGTCACCCAGGACGAGGCGCGGCTGGTCTACATGTTTCAGCCGGGCGCGTTGAACGAGTCGATTTCCGATGTCTTCGGGTCGCTGATCAAGCAGTACACCTTGCAGCAGAGCGCTGATCACGCGGACTGGCTGATCGGCGCCGGGCTGTTCACGAACGCAGTCAACGGTCACGCACTGCGGTCGATGAAGGCGCCGGGGACGGCCTACGACGATCCCGTCCTCGGCAAGGACCCGCAGCCCGATCACATGGACCGCTACAGCTCCTCCTACTTCGACAATGGCGCCGTCCACATCAACTCGGGGATCCCCAACAAGGCGTTCTGCCTGGCGGCGATCGGGATCGGCGGCTTCGCGTGGGAGAAGGCCGGCCGGATCTGGTACGAGACGCTGCGCGACCCGGCGCTGCGGGAGAACACCGGCTTCAGGCGCTTCGCCAATCTGACCGTCGCGGTGGCGGCACGGCTCTACGGGTCCGCCGCGACCGAGCCGGCGGCGATCGCCGACGCCTGGGCGGCGGTCGGGATCAAGACCGGCTCGCGGGTCAGCGCGGCGGCGCCGGTCGGCCCGGATCCGCGACCGCCGCGCGCGCCGCGCGGACGGTCATGATCTGGTTGTAGAGCGCCGTGCCGGGCTGCTGGCGGCGCCCCCCGGCGGCGAGCGATCCGCTGTCGACCGCGCCGAAACCGATGTCGTCGATGAGGTTCATCACCACCCGCTTTGCCGCCTCGTCGTCGCCGGCGACGAAGATCGCGTGACGTTCCTCGGCCGGCAGATCGGGCCGCGCCAGTGACGCGAGGTGCTTGAACCAGATGGTGTTAAAGGCTTTGACCAGCCGCGCCCCAGGCAGCTGCGCCCGTGTCTCTTCCGAGGAAGAAGAGGAGCCAAGGTCGACAATCGCACCGTCGGCGGCGTACGGGTTCATGGCGTCGATGACGATCTTCCCCGCCACCGTGTCGGGCGGCGGCAGCGCCGCCAGCGTCCGCCACGGCACCGCCAGCATCACCACTTCGCCCCACCGTGCCGCGTCTGCGACGTGCATCGCCTTCGCGCGCGGACCGAGTCCGGCGACCAGCGTCGCGAGCGACGCCGGTCCGCGCGAGTTGCTGACCACGACCTCGTGATCGGCCTGCGCGAAGAGCCGCGCCGCCGTGGCGCCAATCATTCCCGCGCCGATAATCGCCAACTTCATGACGCTCTCCGTTCTTCGATCGTTTCGTGGCCGCCCGGCCGACCCCCGGGCAGCCGCGTGTTCCGCCACGACACTCGCCAGGTCCACCAGATGAGGACCCCCTGCAGCGGCAGACGCAGCCACAGAAGCGTCGCCCACGCGGACGACTGTCCCCGATACGCGCGCAGCATTTCGACGTTTGCCGGAAAGACCGCGACGAGCAGCAGGATCAGCCCGGCGCCCGCGGCGCGGCGTGTCCGCCGCGCCAGCAGTCCGGCGCCGCCGGCGATCTCGGCGATGCCGCTGACCACGATCAGCGCGTCGTGCGCCGGCAGCCAGCCCGGCATCACCGGGCGGTAGATGGCCGGCTTGACGAGGTGCATCACCCCGCCGGTCAGAAAGATCGCGGCAAGCGCCCACCGCCCTGCTTTCATACCCACCCTCTCCCCAAAAGGGGGACACAATCTTTAGCGTAAGTTGTTGATCCGCTTGGGCAAAACGCTAAATCCCCCTCGATCGGCGTGGCCTACTCCCGCGACGGCCATCGTCGACGTCAGGGCCGGCCGGCCGATTCCACCGTCACCGTCCGCTCGATGCGCCGATCCGGAATCAGCCACATCGCGGCGACGATGATGTAGACGGCAAGGGAGAGCCGCCGCTCGACGAACGCGAGCGGCACCGCCACCGCGTAGAGCAGGACCGAGAGCCGCCCCTTCAGGTCCTGGTTGATGGCCTGGGCCAGGGCGGACTCCGGCCCGTGGACCCGCACCAGCAGCCGCGCCAGGATCGCGAACGCGACGCCGCAGAGCAGCAGCACCACGCCGTAGGCCGCCACCGGCACGGCGGCGAAATGGTTCTCCCCCATCCAGGCAGTGACGAACGGGACGAGTGACAGCCAGAACAGCAAATGGACGTTCGCCCAGAGGACCACGCCGCTGACGCGATGGGTAGCGTGCAGCATGTGGTGATGATTGTTCCAGTAGATGGCGATGAAGACGAAGCTCAGGATGTAGCTGCCGAAGACCGGGATGAGCGGCATCAGCGCGCCGGCGCTCGAGGCATCCGCTCCTTCGTGCGGAACGCGAAGCTCCAGCACCATGATCGTGATGATGATCGCGAAGACGCCGTCGCTGAACGCCTCGAGGCGTCCCTTCCCCATCGCATCAGCCCTTTCCGACGGGCGGCAGACGCCGCGTCATCGCGCTGTCGTCACGGCAATCATGTCGAACGTGCTTCCCTTGCCGGCGCGTCCCGTCCCGGGGACCACCAGCTTCGACGCCGCCGGCGGATGCGCGGCATCGTAGATCAGCGGCCGGATCTCGTTGATGCGCTGGTCGGCGGCTGTGTCGGCGACGTAATAAGTCGCCTTCACCAGATGACGGATGTCGCTGCCCGCTGCCGCCAGCGTCCGCCCGAGCTCGGCAAACATCTCGTCGACCTGCGCGGCGGGATTGGCTGACGCGCCGTAGAGGCCGGAGATGAACACCGGCTGCCCGGTGTTCGCCCGCGCGACCTTGCTGTACCGGCCCAGCGTCGGCTCGAGGTGCTCGACGCCATCCGCCGGCGTGTCTCGCCGCCGCGGCGCCGTGGCGACCAGCTCAATCTCCGCCGGCGCCTCCAGCCGTCCCCCGGTGATGACCTGCGGCGGCGCGCTGGCGCCAGCAAACCCCGCGGCCACCAGCTCCTCGAGGCGCCGCGCCTGGGTCATGTCGCCAAGGAAGCTCTTGACCTGGACAACCTGATCGAAAGTCAGACCGACCCGTTCGAGGTCGGCGCGCAGCTGCGCCAGCGTCTCGCGGATGGCGGTGTCGAAGGCGCCCGGCGCGGCCCGGCCCGAGACGATCACGAACGGACCGGCCGGCTGGATCGCCGCATGGGACGCGGTCGCGGTGCGCCGCGGGAGTGTGTCGACCACGATGCGCGTCGACGTGCCCGGCGCCGGCGTCCAGGCGGTTGCCGCCACGGCGTCCATCGCGACCAGCACGCCGTCCCGGACCATGGCGGACTCGACGAACGTCACCGCCGGCCTGACGTCGCGGCCGCCGAATCGCTCCGCCAGCAGCCGCTCGATGCGAGGCGTGACGGACGCGTCCGCCACATAGACGTGCAGCCGCACCAGCTGATCCAGCGACGTCCGCGCCGCATCCAGAGCGCGGTCGATATTGCCGAGCACGCGCGCTCCCTGCGCCGCGGCGTCGCCGGCGCCGTCAATCCCGCCCTTCCCGTCGTCCGGCAGCATCAGCGCCGTATGCACGAGCGACCCGGCCTCGACGACGACGAGCCGCGCGACGCCGGAGGCGCGATCGCCCCCGATGGAACGGAGCCGAACGGAGGGGCCCACGGCAGCGGCGCCGGCGCCGTCGGGCGGCGACGACAGCACAGCCAGGAGGACACCGCAGTGGAGGGCGACCTTCCCGGGAGCTCGCATACGCAGGAGTCTACCCGGTTCACCCGCACCGCGACAGCACAGCGAGCCGGGCGTCTCGGGTAAGATGCGGCAACTCGAATGACACCTGGTAGCGCAGACGACCCGATCGTCGCTTTCTATGGGGGCGGCACCGACCACCGCGGCCGGACGCTCGCGCAGATCCTGGCGTGGCCGGACGAGTCGCTCGAGATGGTCCACGATTACATCCAGTGGGTCTTTCCCACCGCCGCGCCGAGCGGCGTCAACCGGCACGCCCCGCTCGTGTCGGACGCGACCCGTGCCGCGTTTGCCGCCCGGCCCGAACTGCGCGACGCGCTCAGCCAGTCGCTCGAACGGATGCTGTCGTTCTATGGACTCCACCGCGACCTTCTCTCGGGCGTCCCGCGCATCGTCCCCGACCAGCAGACGTTCGCCGATCGCGCGGCGGACTGGCTGTGGCCGGGCGACCACAATCACCTTCGCCTGACACGCATCCTGCACAGCCTGGCGGCGCTCGGGCTGACCGCGGACGCCGCCGCGCTGCAGCGATGCCTGCTGACCGACATCGCCGGCGCCGCCGGCCGGGGCCGGGTCACCGTCGAGACGATCCGCTACTGGCGGGAGGCACTGCCTGGCGGCGGCGATAACCCCGCGCCTGCCTCCCGTTGACGCCCGCTCCGGAGCGGCCCACAATGCCTGCGGCCCCATGCCCACGCTGATTGCCGCCCCGTCGATCATCACTGCCGCGGGCAACAAGCCCAAGCGCATCGAAGAGTACGCCGGCCGTGTGAACTCCGGCCATGCCGCGGTCAGCGTCGCGCGAATGACGTCTCCGGGCGGCTGGCTCGAGCCCGGCCAGCGGCCCGACTTCGAGGAGGTCACCGTCGTGCTGCGCGGCCTGCTGCGGGTCGAGAGCGAGGCGGGCACCCTTGACGTGCGCGCCGGCCAGGCGATCGTCACGCGGCCGGGCGAATGGGTCCGTTACAGCACGCCCGAGCCTGACGGCGCGGAGTACATCGCGGTCTGCGTCCCGGCGTTCTCGCCCGACACGGTCCACCGCGATGAATGACGACGGGCAGCGCGCGGCGCGCGGCGCTGGTCAACGGCGGTGACGCATTCCCTCGCCGCCAGCTCGCCCCCGGCACCGTCCAGGCACATCCGGCTGCCACTCGTCACGGGCGTCGCGGTCCTCCTCGTGCTCGCCGCCGGGTCGGCCGCCGGCGTACGCTGGAGGCGCCGCTCGCTGGACACGACAGTGCCGCTGGCCCGGTCCATCGACGTGCCGGCCGTGTTCGTCGACGCGACGCCGGTCACGATCGTCCATCCCGGCACCGACGGCAGCGTGCTGTGGCAGGTCACCGCCGACGACGTCCGCCTCAACGCGACGCTGTGGAGCCGGATGCACCTGGCCGACTGGAATTCGGTTTCCCTCAGGTCTGCGCGAGGAGGGACTCGACCGGCTGCTCGCCAGGAATCACCGCTTCCTGATGAGTCCGCATGTCTGGGACGACATGCAGGCGGAGGACTGGGATCACGTTCCGCAACCGGTCCGGACGATCGCCTACCGGCACATGGTCGCCTACTGGTCCGGCTACGACAACGTCGGCGCCAAGTACGACCTGCCGCCGGGCACGGTGGCCGACGCGCTCTCGGCGATCGTCATGACCGAATCCTGGTTCAACCATCGCGGCCTGCTGAACAATCCCGACGGCAGCCGCGATATCGGCCTCGGCGGATCGTCCGACTACGCGCGCGAGCGGCTGCGCCAGCTCTACGGCAAAGGGCTGGCCGACGTGCACCTGGACGATGACGACTACTACAACCCGTGGCGGGCGACGCGCTTCGTGGCGCTGTGGATGTCGCTGATGCTGGACGAGGCGGACGGCGATCTCGACCTCGCCATCCGCGCCTACCACCGCGGCATCTCGGCCGCCGGCGACGAGTACGGCACTGCGTACCTGACGATGGTGCGGCGCCGGCTGGCGCGGTTCATCCGCAACCAGGACGCGCCGCCGGCGTGGGACTACGTCTGGCGGAGGGATCGCGAGCTCGAGCGCCGGGAGTGGCCGTGGATGGCGGCGCGCCACGCGCCGGGCGCGCGCAAGGCGTCGATCGGCGGGCCTCCGTCAGCGACGGAACAGGCGCTAGTCCGCCGCGTGTTCGCCGATTTTGTAGTAGCGCAGCAGCCGCCGTACCGTCAGTCCCTGCACCAGGACTGAGAACACCACCACGGCGTAGGTACTGGCGAGCAGCACCTCCTTGCCGGGGAACTGCGGCAGCGACAGGACCAGGGCGATCGAAATCCCGCCGCGCAACCCACTCCACGTCAGGACCGGCACCAGCCCGCGGCGGAAGGCGCCGCGCGCGTTCATCGCCGTCACCGGGATCGCCACCGAGACGAACCGGGCGACCAGGCAAATCGGCACCGTCAGGATCGCCGGCAGCAGCACGTGCAGCCAGTCGTGGACGGCAAACACCTCCAGCCCGAGCAGCAGGAACAGCACGGCGTTCAGGATCTCGTCGATCATGCTCCAGAAGGCGTCGACGTGCTCGCGCGTCCGGTCGCTCATCGCCAGGCGGCGGCCCTGGTTGCCGATCAGCAGGCCGGCGACGACCACGGCAATCGGTCCCGAGACGTGGACCCAGAACGACAGCGCGTAGAGGAACATCACCAGCGCCAGCGTGATCAGCAGCTCGAGCGGATGGTCGTCGATGCTCTTGAGCGCGCGGTAACCGACGTAGCCGAGCGCCAGGCCGAGCGCGATGCCGCCGGCGACTTCACGGAACGCGAAGCGCGCCAGCGCCTGCAGGTCGATCCCGGTCGCTTCACCCGGCACCGCCGACGACAGATGGGCCATCGAGGCGAGGCCGAGAAAGACGACGACCCCGACGCCGTCGTTGAACAGAGACTCGCCGGCAATCTGCGCCTCGAGGCTGGCCGGCGCGCGAAGCTCCTTCAACAGCCCGATCACGGCAATCGGATCGGTCGGCGCGATCAGCGCGCCGAACGTGAAGCAGACCGCCAGGCTGAGGTTGACGCTGGTCAGCCCGAACAGCACGTAGGTCAGCAGCCCGACGACGACCACCGAGATCACGACGCCGACCGTCGCCAGCGCGCCGATCGTCCAGCGGTGATCGACCAGGCCGCCGAGGTCGACGTGAAGTGCGCCCGCGAACAGCAGGAAGCACAGCAACCCGTGCATGAGGGTCTGATCGAAGTCGATCTGGCCGAGAAACTGCTCGACGACGAGGCGCAGCTCGAGCCCGGGCGCGATCCGCTGGATCAGCACCACCGCCACGGAGCTGACCAGGGCCACGAACAGCGTGCCGCTGGTCGGCGGCAGGCGCAGGAACCGGTAATTGACGTACCCGGATGCCGCGGCGATCGCCATCAGGACGGCGGCGACCTCGAAGACCGTCACGAGGCCGATCGCTGCTCGGCGGGCTTGGTCGCCCGCGCCAGATTGTGCGCGGTGTTGATGAGCGCGATGTGGGAGAACGCCTGCGGGAAATTGCCGATCAGCCGCCGCGCCCCGGTATCGTATTCCTCCGACAGCAGGCCGACGTCGTTGCAGAGCGTCAGCAACCGTTCGAACAGCCGCCGGGCGTCGTCGATCCGGCCCATCAGGACATAAGCGTCGGCCAGCCAGAAGCTGCAGGCCAGGAACGCCCCTTCGCCGCCGGGCAATCCGTCGGCGCCGCTGCGCGTGTCGTAGCGCAGCAGGAAGCCGTCGACGAACAGCCGCTTCTCGACCGCCTCGATGGTGCCGTGAATCCGCGGATCGGTGACCGGCAGGAAGCCAACCGTCGGCAGCAGCAGCAGGCTGGCGTCGAGCTCGGTCGAACCGTACGACTGCACGAAGCAGCCCAGCTCGCGATTAAAGCCGCGGGCGCAGACCTCGTCGTGGATGGCGCCGCGGACGGCGCGCCACCGGTCGACCGGCCCGTCCAGGCCGAACTTCTCGACCCCCTGGATGCCCCGGTCGAACGCGACCCAGGCCATGACGCGCGAATAGGTGAAACACCGCGCGCTGCCGCGCACTTCCCAGATGCCCTGGTCGGGCTGCTGCCACACCGTCATCAGGTGCTCGAGCATCTGGCACTGAAACGCCCACGACGCCTCGTTCGACTCGATGCCGCCGCGCACCGCCTGGTGAAGCGCGTCCATCACCTCGCCGAAGACGTCGAGCTGCAGCTGGCCGTGGGCGGCGTTGCCGGTGCGGACCGGGCGCGACCCTTCGTAGCCGGGCAGCCACGGCACCTCGGCCTCGGGCAGGCGGCGTTCCCCTGCCAGGCCGTACATGATCTGGAGCTGGCCGGGCGCGCCGGCGGCGGCGCGCAACAGCCAGTCCCGCCAGGCGTGCGCCTCGCTGTAGCAGCCCGCGTTCATGAGCGCCAGCAGCGTCAGGGTCGCATCCCGCAGCCAGCAGAACCGGTAATCCCAGTTGCGCGATCCGCCGAGCTGCTCGGGCAGCGAGGTGGTCGGTGCGGCAACGATGCCGCCAGTCGGCGCGTAGGTCAGGGCTTTGAGCGTAATCAGCGACCGCTTGACCGCGTCCGCCCACACCCCCTGCGTCTGGCTCCGGCTCACCCACTCGGTCCAGAACGTCTCGGTGTGGTCGAGCGACGCGACCGGATCGATCTCGGCGGGCGGCGCGAGGTGCGACCCGCCGTGGGTGAGGACGAACGGCACGACCGCTCCGGCGACGACCGCGAACTCGGCCCGCGTGGTCAGCCCTTCGCCATGCTGCCGCACCGGCGAGCGGAGGGTCACCATGTCGGGGCCGGCGATCGCGCGCACCGTCCCGTCGTCCAGCCGGCTGACCCACGGCACGCTGTAACCGTAGTCGAAGCGTAGGATCAGCTCTGAGCGCATCGCCACCCGGCCGCGGTCGCCGCGGACCATTCGGACGATGTCCGAATTACGGCCGCGCAGCGGCATGAAGTCGATGACGGTGGCGTCTCCCGCGTCGGTCGCGATCGCGGTCTCGAGGATGAGCGTGTCGCCGCGATAGCGCCGCGTCACCCGGGCCGCCGCGTCGACCGCCTCGATCAGCCAGCGACCGTGTTCGGACGTGCCGAGCAGCGCCGCAAAGCAGGCGCCTGAATCGAAGCGCGGCCAGCAGAGCCAGTCAATCGAGCCGCGGCGCGAGACCAGCGCCACCGTCTCGCAATCGCCAATGATCGCGTAGTCCTCGAGCGGCGTACTCATGCGCGCGGCTCGAAGTCGACGATCACCTTGACATCGTCCGGATCATGCCGGAGCGCGCTCCGCCAGTCGTCCAGCCTGACGCGGCGCGTGATCAGGCGCGCCAGCCAGTCGCGATCCGCGGCGGCGAGCGCCCGCGCGGCGGCCTCGTAGTGGGCGCGGTTGGCGTTGACCGAGCCGAAGACGACGTCGTTCTCGAGGACCATGCGGCGATTGATGTCGCCGAGATCCAGGCGGAGGGTGTGCCCGCCCGACGACACCCCGGCCAGACAGACGATGCCCGACGGCGCGCTGCGGCTGACGACGTCCGCAATGACCGGCGTGGCGCCGGTGCATTCGATGATGATGTCGGGCGCGAGCGAGGCAATCTCGTCGAGGTCGCCGCCGTGGTAGGTGGCGCCGAGGTCGGCGACCAGCCGCGGCTTCGGCCCGTCGGTGAGACGGTCGAAGACGTGGACGGCAAGGCCGCGCTGGCGGCCGATCAGCGCCGCCAGCAGTCCAACCGGTCCGGCGCCGGTGACCAGCACGGTGCGCGGCGCCCAGGCTGCGGACCGCCGGCCGATCTGCTCGGCATGGTCCCACGCCTTGGCGACGACGCTGGCCGGCTCGAGCAGCACGCCGAGGTGGCCGAGGCCGGTATCGACCTTGACGGCGAACGCCGGCTCGACACGAAAGCGCTCGGCACCGTATCCATCCCGTTCCTTGATGCCGCGCTCGGTGTACTGGCCGTTGCGGCACATGTCCCATTCGCCGACCGCGCAGTAGGCGCACGGCACCGGGTCCGGGCGCCGCACGATGCCGACGACGAGATCGCCGGGCGCGAAGCCGGATCCGGGGGGCGCCTCGAGCACCCTGCCGATCGATTCGTGGCCGATGATCAGGCGCGGCCGGCCGGGCGGCGGCCAGCCGTATCGCCCGGCGGCAATCTCGGCGTCGGTGCCGCAGATGCCGATCGCGATCGTCGCGACGAGCAGGCTGCCGTCGGCGGCGGCCGGTTCGGGAGCGTCGATCAGCTGGAGCGAGTCCGCCTGACCGGGAGTGACCGCGAGTGCGCGCATCCCTCAGGATGCTGGTTTCAGAAGTGGGTTTCAAGCCCGACGCGCCGCGCCCGGGCGCCCGGCCGCGAACCGGACGCCATTTGAGTCGATGGTCCGCCGGGCGGCATACTGCAGGCATGACCCGACGAGATCGGAGCGCCCGGCAACCGGCCACGAATGACCGGGGCACGCCGCCCTTCCGTGGAGCGGGCGCGGTGGCGGGCGCATGACCCGCCTGCGCGCGTTCTGGGAGTCGATGCGCGCGACCTACTGGGTGGTGCCGTCGGCGATGGCGTTCGTGGCGCTGGTGCTGTCGGTCGTCGTCATCCAGCTCGACGAAGCCGCCGCGGCCGATCTGCTGAATCGCTGGTCGTGGGTCTATACCGGCGGGCCGGAGGGGGCGCGCGCCGTCCTGTCGACGATAGCGGCGTCGATGATTACCGTCGCCGGCGTGACCTTCTCGATCACGATCGTCGCGCTGACGCTCGCCTCCCAGCAGTTCGGTCCGCGTCTGCTCCGCAACTTCCTGCGCGACCTCGGCAACCAGATTGTGCTCGGCAGCTTCATCTCGACGTTCCTCTACTGCCTGCTGGTCCTCCGCACGGTCCGCGGCACCGACGATTCCCAGTTCGTGCCGCATCTGGCGGTCACGGTCGGCGTGGTCCTGGCGATGCTCAGCGTGGCGGTGCTGATCTTCTTCATCCATCACGTGGCGACGTCGATCCAGGCGTCGCAGGTGATCGCCAACGTCGCCGACGAGCTCGGCAGCGCCATCACGCGGATTTTCCCCGAAGCGATCGGCGACGGTCCCGCCGAACGAGACGACGTCGACCGCCCCGGCGCGCCGCCGGATGACCAGACCGTCCACACGCTGGGTGCGACGACGACCGGCTACGTGCAGGCGGTCGACAGCGCCCGGCTGATGACGCTGGCCTGCGAGAGCAACCTGACGATCCGGATCGATGCCAGGCCCGGCACCTTCGTCCGGCCCGGCACGCCGCTCGCCTCGCTCTGGCCGGCGCCGCAGCCGCCGGACGTCTGCGACGAGGCGTTGCGCGACGCCTACATCGTCGGCGCCGACCGCACCGGATCGCAGGACGCCGGATTCTTCGTCGAACAGCTGGTCGAACTGGCGGTGCGGGCACTGTCGCCGGGGATCAACGATCCCGGGACGGCGCGAAGCTGCATCGATCGGCTGGAGCAGGCGTTCTGCCATCTCGCCGGCCGCCGCATCCCGCCGCCCAGCCGCTACGACGACCAGGGCGTCGTGCGGGTCGTCGCCGCGCCGGTGACGTTCGCGATGCTCCTCGATCCGGCGTTCGATGAAATCAGCCGCTACGGACGAACCAGCGTCTCGGTCAGCTGCCGGCTGCTCGAAGCGATCCGCGACCTCGCCGCGTGCACCCGCCGCGAGGACGATCGCCAGGCGCTCGTCAGGCAGGCGGAAATCGTCGCTCAGCGGGCTCGCAGCGCCTGTCCCGACGCGCCCGACATCGCGGCGATCGATCGCCTGCATCGGGACGCGATGGCTGCGCTACGTCGTCAATGGCGCGAGTGAGGGGCGAATTGCTCGAGCGCGGCGCGTGCCCAGCGTCGTGCGACGGCGTCAGGCCGCCGCGCGCCGCCGCGTGCTGCGGTGAATGACGACGGCTCCGACCACGGCCGCCACGACCGACCCGCCGAAGATGCCGAGCTTGGCGGAGTCGAGCAGGTCCGAGCCCTGGAACGCCAGGCCGGCGATGAACAGCGACATCGTGAAGCCGATGCCGCCGAGCCACGCCGCGCCGTGCAGCAGCGTCCACGTCACCCCCTCGGGCAGCGACGCCAGCCGCAGCCGCACCGCCGCGAACGAGGCGACGGTGATGCCAACCGGCTTGCCGGCGGCCAGTCCGAGGAACACCGCCAGCGTGACATCGCCGTGCGCCGCCCCGCCACCAAGCGCGACCCCGGCGTTCGAAAAGGCGAACAGCGGCATCACGATGTAGGCCGAGAACGCGTGGAGCGCGTGCTCGAGGCGAAGCAACGGCGCGGTGACCGCCTCGCTGGCGCGCTCGAGGCCGACGATCGCGTCCTGCTGGCCGCGGCTGGTCAGCACCAGCAAATCGCCGGTCTCGGTGTGGTCGAAGTGATCGAGCAGGCCGCGCGCGCGGGCGGAAAACTCCTCGGCGTTGATACGGGTCCGCGTCGGAATCGTCAACGCGAGCAGCACCCCGGCGACGGTCGCGTGGACGCCGGACTCGTGGACGAAGAACCACAGTCCGAGCCCCAGAAGCAGGTAGGGCCAGAGGCTGCGGATGCGGAGCCGGTTCAGCGTCGCGAGCGCGACGAGGATCAGCGCGGCCACGCCGAGCGGATGCCAGGCGATCTCCCGGGTGTAAAACACCGCAATCATCAGGACGGCGCCCATGTCGTCGACAATCGCGAGCGCGGCAAGGAAGATCTTCAGGCCGCGGGGGGCATTGGGGGCGATGAGCGACAGGACCCCGAGCGCGAAGGCGATGTCGGTGGCGGTCGGGATTGCCCAGCCGCGCGACGCCAGTCCGCCGCCGTTGGTCAGGGAGTAGGTCAGCGCCGGCAGCAGCATGCCGCCGAGCGCGGCGGCAATCGGCAAGGTCGCCTGGCGGGGCGAGGCGAGCTCGCCGGCCCGCACTTCGCGCTTGATCTCGAGCCCGACGAGCAGGAAAAAGACCGCCATCAGACCGTCGTTGATCCATTGATGGAGGTCGAGGTCGATGGCGTGGCCGCTGCCGACGCTCAGCATCAGGCGCGTGCGCCACAGCGACTGATAGACGTCGGCCCACGGCGAGTTGGCCAGGGCCAGCGCCGCGCAGGCACAGACGACCAGCAGCGCGCCACCGGCCGCTTCCGTCCGGAAGAATTCCTGGAACGGACTCGTCCAGAGCACGCCGCGCCGTTCGCCGGTCATTCATTCACTTTGTCACAGGCTGAGGTCGCCGGTCGTCGCATCTGATGAGTCGGTCTACGGCGGCCACCTCGGCCCCGGGGGAGGCCGGCAGTTGACCTTCCCGCCCGGTTGGTGTCTCCTATCGCCCCATGGATAAAGTCAATCGCAGGCAGTTCCTGATGAGTTCGATGGCGTTGCCGGCCGTCCTCAAGGTCGGCGCGCAATCCCGGCCGAGCGACCGGGTCAGAGTGGCGGTGATCGGCTTCAACGGCCGCGGCAAGGCGCACATCGCCGCCTACTCCAAGATGCCGAACGTCGAGATCGCGGCGCTCTGCGACGTCGACGCCGCGGTGGTCGAGAGCGGCTGCAAGATGGTCGAAGCGGCGGGGCGCAAGCGGCCGGCCACCTATGCCGACATCCGCCGCGTGCTCGACGACCAGAGCATCGACGCGGTCTCGATCGCGACCCCGAACTTCCATCACACCCTGCAGACGATCTGGGCGGTCCAGGCCGGCAAAGACGTCTACGTCGAGAAACCGGTCTCCTACAACATGTTCGAGGCGCAGCAGATCATCGCGGCGTCGCGCAAGTACAACCGGATCGTCCAGGACGGCACCGGTGCGCAGGCCTGGCTGCACGAGGCCAGGAAGAAGATGCAGGACGGCCTGATCGGCGACCTCTACATGGCGCGCGGCCTGTGCTTCAAGTGGCGCGACACGATCGGTCACGCCGTGGAGGAGCCGGTGCCCGCCGGCGTGTCCTACGACCTCTGGACCGGTCCGGCGCCGGCGAAGCCGTTCACGCGCAACCGCTTCCACTACAACTGGCACTGGCAGTGGGACTACGGCAACGGCGACCTCGGCAACCAGGGCGCGCATCAGATCCACTCGGCGCGCACCGCGCTCGGCGTCAGGTATCCGACCAAGATCAGCGCGATGGGCGGGCACTACGTGTTCGACGACGATCAGGAGACGCCGAACACGATGGTCGCGACGTTCGAGTTCGACGCGGCCGGGAAGAAGAAGCTGCTGGTCTTCGAAGTGCGGCACTGGATGACCAACAACGAGGCCGGCATCGGGGAGCGCGCCGAGGCGGCGAACGGGCCGGCGTCCCAGCCGCAGGCGGTCGGCAACATCTGGTACGGCTCGAAGGGCTATCTGGCGACGACCAACGACGGCTGGCGGACGTTCATGGGCAAGGAAGGCGCGCCCGGTCCGGTCTCGGAGGCCGATCCCGAGTACGGCGGCTTCACCAACTTCATCGAGGTCGTGCGCAGCCGGAAGCGCGAGGATCAGCTCGCCGAGATTGAGGAAGGCGCGATCTCGACGATGTTGATCCACCTCGCCAACATCTCCTACCGGATCGGACGGACGCTGTATTTCGACCCGCTCACGTACACCTGCAAGGGAGATGCGGAGGCCACGGCGATGTTCACCCGCGGTCACTACCGGGCGCCGTTCGTCGTCCCGGCCGTCGCCGGTGCGCGGACCTAGCCGCACCCGGCCGGATGCGGCTTCGCCGGGCAGGTCCGGAGACAGATCAATGGTGACGACGGTGCGGCTGGCGCTGCTCCTGCTGCTGACGGCGTCGGCACCGGCCGCCGGGCAGACGGCGGCGGAGCCGCCAAACACCCCGGCCGCGGCGCGGGTTGTTGGCGACCAGGCCGTGCTGACCTACGCCGGCAGCCGGGTGTTCGAGGCACGCATCACGGCGACGGCCGCCGGCACCGATCTGCGCCGGTTCGTCGAGACCGGCGGCGGCCGCGTCACGCAGGTCTTGAAGTGGACGGCGGCGCCCGGTGCGCGCCTGACGCTGACCGGCATCGTGCGTGCTTCGGGCGAGGCCTTCCCGGTCGAGTCCGAGGCGCGTGAGGATGCGCTGCCGGTCGTGCGCCATGCGGTCGGCCTGGTCACGAACCAGCTCAATCGAGCCGTCTACGACCGCCACGGCGACTGGGTCCTGTCGATTGATTTCCCGGCCGCGGTGCAGGTCTCCCCCTCGACGCCGGGCACCTTCCAGATCACCGCGACCGGGGGCGAGATTGCCCTCCGCTTCCGGCCGCGCTTCTACCAGCGGCATCGCGGCCTGGCCGAGTACCGGCCGTGGACCTATCAGCCCTGGCAGGAATCGGTGGCCGGGTGGACGTCGTGGTACGCGTTCCGCGACAAGGTCACCGAGCAGGACGTGACGCGTACCGCCGATGTGCTCGGCGAGGTACTGCGGCCGTTCGGCTATCGCTACCTGCAGATCGACGATGGTTTCCAGCGTTCGCCGATCGGGCTGCCGGACCACTGGCTCGAAACCAACGAGAAGTTTCCCGCCGGCCTGGCCGCCCTCCGTCGCGCCGTCGCGGCGCGCGGCCTCGATCCCGGCATCTGGACCAACGTCAGCTTCCAGGATCGGCAGGCCGCCGAGGCCCATCCCGGCTGGTTCGTGCACGCGCCGGACGGCCGGCCGGCCCACGGCAACTGGATCGGCTACGTGATGGACGGCAGCCGCGCCGAGACGATCGCCAGCCTCGTGACGCCGGTCTACCGCGCGCTGAAGGACATGGGCTGGCGCTACTTCAAGCTCGACGCGCTCCGCCATCTGCGCTACGAGGGCTACAACAGTTTTGCCGACGACTTCGCCCGGCGCGGACTCAACCGCGAGCAGGTCTTCCGCCGCTTCGTGGCCGCGGTCCGGGAGGCGATCGGCCGCGACCGCTACCTGCTGGCCTGCTGGGGCGTCCGCCCCGAGCTCATCGGACTGGCAGACGGCGTGCGGATCGGCGACGACGGCTTCGGCTACGGTTCGTTCGCCCAGTACAACTCCTTCAACAACGTCGTCTGGCGCAACGACCCGGATCATATCGAGCTCAGCCAGCCGGACGGCTACCGCGCCGCGACGCTGACGTCGCTCACCGGGTCGGTCCTGATGCTCACCGATCCGCCGGCGTTCTACCGCACCGAAGGGGTCGAGGCGGCGAAGCGCACGGCGCCGGTGCTGTTCACGCGTCCCGGGCAGATCTACGACCTCGATCCGTCGCGATCGTCACGCCTCGGCGAAGCCGGCGCGACGTTGAGCGGCGCCGGGCCGCGTCCGTTCGACGCCGACCAGCGCCTGGTCGTGCCGCTCTACCAGCTCGACATCGCCAGGCCATTCGAACAATGGACGGTGGTGGCGCGGACCGCGGCGGGCGACGGCCGGATCGAGTTCACCGACCTGGGGCTGCCGGCCGCCACCGACTATCTCGCGTTCGAGTTCTGGACGCGCCGGGCGCTCGGGGTGGTGCGCGATCGCCTCGTGCTGCCGCCGATCGACCCGGGCTACCAGGTGCAGGCGGTGTGCCTCCGCGGCCGCGTCGATCATCCCCAGCTGCTCTCGACCAGCCGTCACGTCACCTGCGGGGGACCGGACCTGAGCGAGGTGCGGTGGGCCGACGGCGTCCTCTCGGGGGTCAGCGAGCTCGTCGGCGGCGATGACTACACGCTCTACCTCACCGAACCCTCCGGCTTCCGGCTGGACGAGGCGCACGCGGAGGGGGCCGAGGTTGCCGGCCAGGACCTTCAGGACGGGACCCGCCGCGTCCGGCTGCGGAGCGCCGCCGGCGGCCGGGTCAGCTGGACACTCCGCTACGCCGGGAATCGCTGACGGCGCGGTCCGCGGGCCAGCCGGCCCGGGTAACCGACCCTGTCCGTGCCACAATGGGCGGGCGACCGCCGCACACCGGACACACGCAGCGACCCGGCCCTTTTGGTGTCCACGCACTGGAGACGGCAATGAAGCGGCAATCCCGAGGGCGGCGGAAACGGCATTTCCTGCCCCGGATCGCTGACTTCCTAACCACGCGCCGGGCGCGCCGCTCATGAAGACTCCCGTCCAGCGATTCGATGAAGCCGGCCGCCTCGAGGCGTTGGCTCATTACCAGGTACTCGACACCCCTCCCGACGCGGCGCTGGACGATCTCACCGCCCTCACGGCGCGCCTCTGCGACGCCCCGATCGCGTTGATCTCGCTCGTCGACGAGCAGCGGCACTGGTTCAAGTCGGCCGTCGGCGTCAATTTCACTGAGGCCGCGCGCGATGCGTTCTTCTGCGCGAGCGCCATCACCCAGCCGGATGTTTTTGTCGTCGGCGACGCGGTTCAGGACAGGCAGTTCTCCACCAGTCCACTGGTCGCCGGAGGTCCGCGTCTCCGCTTCTATGCCGGTGCCCCGCTGATCGCGCCGTCCGGCCACGCGCTGGGCACCCTGTGTGTGCTGGACTACGTGCCGCGCCGCCTCGACCCGGCGCAGTACGATGCGCTGCGGCGGCTCGGTCGGCAGGTGATGGCGCTGCTCGAGTCCAGACGCCGCGAGCACGAGCTGGTCCGACGCGAGGCACGGACGATCGAGGTGTTCCGCGGCTGTCCGCTGCCGATGGCCATCCACGGCTGGCCCGATCGCACCTTCACCGACGTCAACGCAGCGTTCACGCGCCTGCTCGGCTGGACACCCGAGGAGGTGGTCGGCCGGACGATGGTCGAGCTCGGCCTCCTTGAGGAGTCCCTGGCGGTGGCGCTCCGCGCCAGGCTCGAGTCGCAATCGATCGTCCGCGACGTCGAGGTGACGGTCCTGACCCGGGCCGGCGGCGAGCGACAGCTGCTGGCGAGCACCGCGCTGGTCGGCGCACCCGGGCGGCAGCAGGCGATTACCACGCTGGTCGACATCACCGACGGCAACCGCGCCGAGGCGTCGATCCGCGCCGGCCACGAACGCTTCCAGATCGTCGCGCGCGCCACCAACGACGTCGTCTGGGATTGGGACCTCGGCACCGACCGGTTGTGGTGGAACGAGAATTTCGAGATTCTGTTCGGCTATCCTCCGGCCGAGACCGAGCCGACGATTGCCTCCTGGACGCGCTCGCTGCACCCCGACGATTGCGATCGGGTCGTCACCGGCATCCACGCGGCGATCGATCTGGGCGGCTACGCCTGGGCCGAGGAGTACCAGTTCCGCCGCGCCGACGGCTCGTATGCCGACATCTTCGACCGCGGCTACGTCATTCGCGATGCCCAGGGCCGGCCGGTACGGATGATCGGCGCGATGCAGGACATCACCGACCGCAAGCAGATCGAGCGTGCGCTCCGCGAAAGCGAAGGGCGGCTGCGGCTGGCCCTGGACGCGGCGCAAATGGGCACGTTCGACTGGGATCTGTCGGGCAATACCCTGACCTGGTCGAACTGGCACGAGGCGCTGTGGGGTTTCGAACCGGGCGGATTCGACGGGACGTATGACGCGTTCACGGCGCGCGTCCACCCGGACGACACCGCGTTGCTCGATGCCGAGGTCGCGCGCTGCATCAGCCTCCGTGCCGCTTTCAATCGTGAGTTCCGGGTCGTCTGGCCGGACGGCAGCATCCACTGGATCGCCGGCCGCGGCGACTTCACGTTCGCGCCGGACGGACGCGCCGTGCGGATGCGCGGCACCGCCATGGAAGTGACCGCCCGGAAGCAGGCGGAGCAGTCACTGCTCGAACACAAGAACCGCCTGGCGGCGATAGTCGACACCGAGCCGGAATGCGTCAAGGTCATGGACCGCACCGGCCGCCTCCTCGAGATGAATCCGGCCGGGCTGGCGATGCTGGAGGTCGACACCCTGTCGGAGGCTCAGCAGTCCGGGCTCGCCGGCTTCCTCAGCCCGGCGGACCGCGAGCCTTTTCGACAGCTGCTCGATCGGGTGTTTCGAGGGGAAAGCGGGACGCTGGCGTTCGCAATCACCGGCCGGCGGGGCACACGACGCTGGCTCGAGACGCACGCCGCGCCGCTGCGCGATGCCGACGGCGGGATCTACGCGCTGCTTGGCGTGACGCGCGACATCACCGAGCAGCGAAAAGCCGACGCCCGCATCCGCCACCTCAACCGCGTCTACGCCGTGCTCAGCGAGGTCAACGAGACGATCGTCCGGGAACGGGATCCGCAGGCGATGCTTCAGGCCGCGTGCCGGATCGCCGTGCAGCAGGGGCAATTCGAGGTGGCCTGGGTCGGACTGGTCGACCATGCGACCGGCCGGCTGGGCGTCGCGGCGCACGCCGGCGCGTCCGACGACACGCTGGCACTCATCCAGTCGCTGATCAGCGGCGACGGCGACGCCGCGTGCGCGGTCACGCTGGAGGCGTTCGCGAGCGGCCGCCACGGTGTCTGCAACGACATCGCCGCCGATCCGATCGCCGCACCCTGGCGCGACGCGGCGATCGCCCGGGGACTCCGCGCCATGGCGTCGCTCGCCATCAAGACCGGCGCGCGAGTCCGGGGCACGTTCAACCTCTACGCCGCCGAGGCCGGCGCTTTCGACGATGAAGAGCTTGGCCTGTTCGACGAGTTGGCGACCGACATCTCGTTCGCGCTCGACGTCCACGACCACGACGCCGAGCGGCGCCGGGTCGAACAGGCGCTGCGCGAGAGCGAGGAGCGGTTCCGTCAGCTGGCCGACAACGTCCAGGAAGTCTTCTGGGTGACCGACCCGGCCAAGAACCGGATGCTCTACGTCAGTCCGGCCTACGAACGGGTCTGGGGACGCTCATGCGCCAGCCTCTACGATTCGACGCGGACCTGGCTGGACGCGGTGCATCCGGACGATCGCGAGCGGGTCGTCGACGCCGCCGCCACCAGGCAGACGCGCGGTGAGTACGACGAGATCTATCGCATTCTCCGGCCGGACGGCACGATCCGCTGGATTCACGATCGGGCGTTTCCGATTCGTGACGGCGCCGGCGCGATCACCCGCATCGTCGGCACCGCCGAGGATGTCAGCGAGCGGCGCCAGCTCGAGGAGCAGCTGCGCCAGTCGCAGAAGATGGACGCCATCGGCCAGCTCGCCGGCGGCGTCGCGCACGATTTCAACAACATCCTCGCCGCGATCATGATGCAGGCCGATCTCGCCGCGACGACCGACAATCCGCTGGAAGCGCGGGAGCTCCTCAACGACATCAAAGCCAGCGCCGACCGCGCCGCCAACCTGACCCGTCAGCTGCTGGCGTTCAGCCGCCGGCAGGTGATGCAGTCGCGGCAGATGGATCTCAACGAGATCGTCACGGCGATCGCCAAGATGCTGCTGCGGATCCTCGGCGAAGACGTCAGCCTGCAGTTGACGCTGCACCCGCGTCAGCTGTCGGCGGTCGTCGATCCGGGCATGCTCGACCAGGTGCTCCTCAATCTGGTGGTCAACGCCCGCGACGCGATGCCGGGCGGCGGCCGCCTGGCGATCGACACCGGCGAGGGTGAACTGACCGCCGACGAGGCGGCGCACATCCCCGATGCCTCCCCCGGCCGGCACGTCTGGCTGAGCGTCGCTGACACCGGCGCCGGGATTGCGGCCGAACACCTGCCGCACATCTTCGAGCCGTTCTTCACCACCAAAGAGTCGGGCCGGGGCACCGGTCTCGGCCTGGCCACCGTGTTCGGCATCGTCAGGCAGCACGGCGGATGGCTGGCGGTCGAGACGGCACCGGGGCGAGGGACGACCTTCCGGATCTTCCTGCGAGCGGAAGACGACGGCGCGGCACCCAGGCCGGCGCCGGCGCGGCCCGCCTTGCGCCGCGGCACCGCGACCATCCTGCTGGTCGAAGACGAGCCGGCGGTGCGCATGCTGGCCCGGGTCATCCTCGAGCGCCAGGGCTACCACGTCCTCGAGGCCGCGCATGGCCACGACGCCCTGCTGGTCTTCGAGCGGCATGCCGAGTCGATCCAGCTGCTGTTGACCGACATGGTGATGCCGCAAGGCATGACCGGCCGCGAGCTGGCCACTCGCCTCCAGGCGCTCAAGCCGGCGCTGAAGGTGATTTTCACCAGCGGCTACAGCGCCGACATCGCCGGCCAGGAGCTCGATCTGCGCGACGGGCAGAACTTCATCCAGAAGCCGTTTTCGCCCCGCCAGCTGCTCGCCGGCGTCGAACGCGGCCTCGACGGCTGAGCGGCCCGTCGCGCGAATTCACTTGGGCCGGCCGGCTTGCGCCGGGTTCTCTGCGACTTCGACTGGCACAACGCCGCGACCGCGGCGCCTGAGTCAGCGCACGAGCATCCAGACCGCGACCCCGACGAGCAGGGCGCCGCCGACGCGGGCGCTCTGCTCGCCGAACGGCGCCAGCTTCTCGACCAGGACCCAGACGGTCAGCGCGACGATCACCGTCAGGTTCATCACCCCGCCGGCAAACAGCACCAGCATCAGCGCCCAGCAGCAGCCGAGGCAGTACAGCCCGTGGACGACCCCCATGCGGACCGCCCCGGCCACGCCGGGTTGCCAGTGCTCGGTCATGAACGCGATCGGCGCCCGGCACGAGCGCAGGCAGACCTGCTTGAACGGCGTCAACTGGTAGAGGCCGGCGACGAGTAGCACCGCCGCAGCGGCCGCCGGAACGGCGGGCTCCATCATCGGCGTCAGCAGCAGGCGCGTCGACAGAACGCGCTGCAGCCAGGTCGCCGCCGCGCTGAACAGCGCCCAGACCAGCAGGTAGCCGAAGGCCAGGGCGTGGATTCGCATCCCGGCGCCTCCCACCTCGGGGCGGGCGCGGGCGGCGCGGGCGTAGAGCAGGATGACGGGTGCGGCTGACGGCAGCATCATCCCGGCCATCATCACCGCCCACATCGCCCACAGCAGGACCACCCGCCGGGCATCCCAGTCGACGCTCATCATCCACGCCGAGGCGCCGGTCATCGGCCCGTCCATGTCGCGGGCCATCGCGACGATCCACGTCCAGCACAGCGCCGGGATGGCAATCAGGACCAGCGCAAGGACCGCGCGATCGCGCCGCAGCGCGGACTCGAGCGGCGACGCCGGTGAACCCAATGGTCGCTCCTTGTGCGGTGCCTGATGACGTGCCCGGTGCGGGCGCGGTTACGGCCTGGGCGCGCCGCGCCGGCTGGCGAGGGCGCCAACCAGCGCGACCAGGTGCCCGGTGTCGATCGGCTTGGTGACGTGCGCATCGAAGCCTTGGTGCAGCGCCCGGAGCCGATCGGCCGCGGTGGCGTAGGCCGTCACCGCGACCACCGGAACGTCCCGCACCGCGGCGGAGGACGACCGCCGGATCGCGGCAATCAGCGAGTAGCCATCCGCTCCGGGCATCGCAATGTCGCTGACGACGACATCGGGAGCGTCCCGTTCCAGAGTCGCGAGCGCCTCCGCCACCGACCGCGCCGTCATGACCTGCGCCCCCCGGGCGGCGAGCAGCGCCTCCATCAGACCGAGCGCATCGACTTCGTCGTCGACCGCCATCACCCGGATGCCGGCGAGCGACAGCGCCGGCCCACTCACCGGCCGCGCCGTCCCGGTGGCCTCCTCCTCGTCGCCGGTCAGTACCGGCAGCGACACCGTGAACTCGGCGCCGCGATTCAGACCGTCGCTGTGCACGCCGACGTCGCCGCCGTGCATCCGCGTCAGGTGCTGGACGATCGCCAGCCCGAGGCCAAGGCCGCCATGCTGCCTGGTCGGGCCGGTGTTGGCCTGGCGGAACCGTTCGAAAGCGTGCGGCAGAAATGCCGGGTCGAGCCCGAGGCCGGTGTCGCGGACGCGGAAGATGGCGGTGCCGCCGGCCACCTCCAGCGACACGGTGACGGCGCCGCCGGCGGGCGTGAACTTGATCGCGTTGGCGATCAGATTGCCGAGGATCTGTTCAAGCCGGGCGGCGTCGGCCCGCACCAGGCAGACCGCGGCGCGGCATTCGTAGGTCAGCGAGAGCCCCGTGCCGCTGGCATGTGGACGGAACGATTCGACGAGGCCGTCGGTGAACGCCGTCAGCTCGAGCGGCACGAGGTCGAGCTCCATCTTGCCGGTCTCGACGCGCGAAATGTCGAGCAGGTCCTCGATCAGCTTGGCCTGCGCCAGCGCGTTGCGCTCGATCGTGCTGACGGCGCGCGCTATCTTCGTCTCGTCGAGGCCGCCCGCGGCAAGCAGCCGCGCCCAGCCGAGGATGGCGTTGAGCGGGGTCCGCAGTTCGTGCGAGAGCGTCGCCAGGAACTCATCTTTCGCCCGGTTGGCCGCCTGCGCCTCCTCGCGGGCGATCCGCTCGCGCTCCAACGCCTGGCGGCGATCCGCTTCGACCTGGGCCATCGCGATCGCATGGCGGAGGCTGCGGTGCAGGCGATCGGCCGACAGCGACTGCTTGGCCAGGTAGTCCGACGCTCCGGCGCGCATCATCTCGACCGCCAGCTGCTCGTCCCCCTGGCCGGTCAGGGCAATCACCGGGGTCGTGATGCCCGACGCCTGAATTCGCTTCAGCAGCTCGAGCCCGTCTGTTTTCGGCAGCCGGTAATCGAGCAGCACGCAGTCGAACACCTGCGACTGCAGTGCCGCCAGCGCCGCGTCGGCGTCGGCCACCTCATGGCAGTCGGCCAACACTCCCGCCTCCTTGAGGGCGCGCCGGATCGCCATCCGATCGACGACATCGTCATCGACGAGGAGGAGGGTCAGCGCCATCAGGGGAGCTCGACGAGGGTCCAGTACTTGTTCAGCGTCGACATCACTTCGACGAAGTTGATGAACGTCACCGGCTTGAGCAGGTAGCCGGCGACGTTGAGGTTGTAGGCGTCGATCCGGTCCCGCTCGGCGTTGGAGGTGGTCAGGACGACGACCGGGGTGTGGCCGTGCTTGGGATCGGCGCGCAGCTCGCGCAGGAACTCGAGGCCGTTCATCCTCGGCATGTTGAGGTCGAGCAGGATGATGCGGCGCTCGTTCGGAACCTTGCCGGCGCGCAGCATTTCGAGCGCCTCGACGCCGTCACCGGCAACAAACAGCGGATTCAGGATCTTGTTCTTTTCGAACGCCCGCCGGACGTTCATCACGTCGACGGTGTCGTCCTCGACCAGCAGGATGTTCAGCATGCGCTCCGCCATCATCGCTCCGTTCGTGGGGCGCCCGCCGGGGGCCACGAGAACCCGAAGGTGGCGCCCCGCCCGGCCTCCGATTCGACCCAGACGCGGCCGCCGCGTCCCTCGACAATCTTCTTGACCAGCGCCAGCCCGATGCCGGTGCCCTCGACCTTGTCGCGCGCCTCGAGCGTCTGGAAGATACCCCAGATGCGCTCGTGGAACTCCGGCGCGATGCCCGGGCCGTTGTCGGTGACGTGGAAGGCGAAGCCGGCTGGCGACGGCTGACCCCAGATGCGCACCGTTGCGCCGGGGGCGCGGTGGTACTTGACCGCGTTGCCGACGAGATTGAGGAGCACCTGCTGGAGCGGCAGCCGCTCGGTCAGCAGGGGCGGCAGCCGCTCGTCGATGTCGACGCCAGTTGTGGGCGGCACGGCGAGCAGTTCGACGACCTCCTGCGCCAGCTGCCGGGTGTCGACCATCTCGGCGGCGCCGCGGACCCGGCCCGCCCGCGAGAATTCGAGGACGCCGTCGATCAACGCCTCCATGCGGTGCACCCGGCCGCGCATCAGCGTCAGGTGCTGACGCGTCGACGCCGGCACGCGATCGCCGAGATCCTCTTCGATCCACTCCGACAGGTTGGCGATGCCGCGCAGCGGCGCTTTGAGATCGTGAGAGGCGACGTAGGCGAACTGGTCGAGCTCGCCGTTGGTGCGCTTCAGTTCGGCGGCCAGCATCGCGAGCTGGTCGGCGCGGTCGCGGAGCGCCTCGACGCCGCGCCGACGGGCGATGCCGAGCGCGACGCCCTGGGCGACGGTCGCCAGGCCGTCGAAGTCCGCGTCGCTCAGCGGCCGGCGGCTGAACATCGCCAGCACGCCAATCATCTCGTCCCGGATCATCAGCGGGTAGCCGGCGAACGCGACCATGCCTTCCCGGATCGCCCACGCCTGATCGCCAACCCGCGGATCGCCGACGACCTGGTTGGTCAGATGCGGCGCGCGCTCGGCGGCAATCAGCCCGATTTTGAACTTGCCGACGGGTACGCGGCCATGCGGTCCATCCAGATGGGTGTAGATCCCGGCGCTGGCCTGCAGCTCCAGGGTCTGCGTCTCGACGTCCAGGGTCCAGATCCGCGCAATGGCGGCGTCGAGCCGCCGGACGACTGCTTCAGCGCACCCCTGGAGCATGTCGCGCAGGGACTCGTCGCGGGTCAGGGTGGTGCCGACGTCGGCGGCCAGCGACGCCAGCCGGGTGCCGTCGAGCAGTGTCTGCTCGTCCTTCTGCCGCTGGGTGATGTCGCGGAGGTAACCGGTGAACAGCGGCGCGCCGTGCCCGGCGGTGCGCGCGATCGTCAGCTCGACCGGAAACTCGGAGCCGTCGGCGCGCAGTCCGGTGAGCTCGAGGCGCTGCCCGAGGATCCGGCCGACGCCGGTCTGCACGACGCGCGCGAGGGCGTTCCGGTGGGCGTCACGAAATCGCTCGGGAATGATGAACGACGCCATCTCGCGTCCGACGACCAACGACCGCTCGAAGCCAAACGTCCGCTCGGCGGCTGGATTGAACTCCAGGACCATGCCGTCCGCGTCCATGACGATGATTGGATCGAGGGCGGCATCAAGGATGGCGGACTGGAGCGCGCGAGCCGTGCGCAGCGCATTCCCCATGTCGCGATCCGGCGGGGTCGAAGTGGGGGTCGGGAGGCTCTGGTCGCTCATCGTTTCGTGGAGGAGGCCTGGGATCCGGTCAACCGCCGACCGGAACCGGCCCGGCGTCCACAAGTATAGCGGGAGACCGGCCCATACCCCCGGGGCGCGGCCGGATCCCGGGGTTTGGAGAATCCACGGCGCCGGCGCGCTTACAGCAATCCCGGCACTCCAACCCAGCCAGCAGCGCCACTTCGAGCGCCGCGCGCTAACCGCTCTCGATCGGTCCCACCGCTTGCCGGCGGAGCGGTAGGCGTGGATCTCCGGAGTCAACTGCGCCACGATGCGCTCGACCGCGATCGCAGGCGTCCGTCAGATCGGCTGGTGCGCGCCGTCGCCGTGAAACGCACGCACTCGAACCGCGCCGGTGTAGAATCCGGTCCGCGATGCAAAGGCTGACATTCTTCCTGGTGGCGTTGGTGCTGGCGTGCGCCGTGACCGGCTGCGGCCTGGGGGAATCCCTCCACGTCACTTCGCTGCAGCTTGGCCGATCGCTGAACACGGACGGCACGGTCGCGACGCACACCACCCGCTTCTCGCCCGACGATACGATCTACATCTCGGTTCTGACCGCCGGCGCCGGATCGGGTGTGATCGGTGTGCGCTGGAAGTACGGCGAGCAGGTGGCGGGCGAGCCGACCAAGCGGGTCTCGTACAAGGACGTCGCCGCCACGGAATTTCACCTGCAGAGTGCCGGCGGGTTTCCCGTGGGCGACTACACCGTCGAAGCCTTCTTTGACGGACAGTCCGTCGGCAGCCAGACCTTCCGCGTCGACAACCAGCGCTGAACCGCTCCGCACTCCCGCCGACCGGTCGGATCCCCTCATCGCTGGTGTTTGGCCTGCGCGCCGCGGCACGTCGCACCTCATCCTGGAGACGAGCCGCATGAGGCGGCCATGCCACGCACCGGTATCTTCTACAGGCTCCGAAGCGCCGGACTGCCAGGCGCGGCGGTTGTCGCAGGACGTGTCGGCCCTGATATTTCCTTCCACTCGGGGACTATTCCGCCACCACGCGAATAATTCCGCAGTAACGGCTCGCGACAGCGCGGTTGCTGGTCCCGACAGCGCTAGAAGCCGGTCCGGACATCAATTTGCAGGCGTCATGGCATCGAGGAAGGTGTTCCAGCAAACGAAATACATGCACTAAGCCGTCGTTCCCGATCCCTCGAGGCTGATGATGACAACGACTATTCGCGAGATCACCTACCAGGACTGCCGAACGGTCCTCGGCCGATCCAACGTCGCCAGGCTGGCCTGCGCGCGGGACAACCAGCCCTACATCGTGCCGGTTCATGTCGACCTCGAAGGGGAATATCTCTACGCCTACGCCACCCTGGGGCAGAAGATCCACTGGATGCGCGACAATCCGCTGGTCTGCCTCGAGGTCGAGGAGCTCGGCGAGCACGGCCACTGGACGACCGTCGTCGTCCGTGGCCGCTACGAGGAGCTGCCGCCCGCGGCCGGCGTCGAGGAACTGCGGTGCACCGCCCTGCGGCTGTTCCAGCGGCACGCCGTCTGGTGGGAGCCGGCGTCGGTGCCGCTCGCGGAGCAGCCGCAGCGTCCTCCCGTGGTCTTCCGCATCGCGATGATCGAGGTGACCGGGCGGCACGCCGAGCGTGCTCCGCAGCACCACCCTGCAGAGGGACTGACCAGCAGCCCGGCGGAGTAGCGACGATGGTGCGACGCTTTGCGTACGCCTTGTGGCGGGCGTACTCTCAGCGGGTGCGCCGGCGGCGCTGCTCGGCGGGAGACTGGCGCGTGTCTCCTCCCGCTCCGGGCCGACGTGGCTCCGGGCAGTCACTCGCGAGCTGGCCGACGATCCGCTCGGCTATCTCTGGGTGGGGAACGCGGTCGCGTTCGGGCTCTTCGGCTACGTGGTCGGCCGCCAGGTCGATCGGCTGGCCAAGCTGTCCGAGACCGACGGGTTGACCGGTCTTTCCAACGGCCGGGGTCTGTTCGAACGCCTCGACCGGGAGCTGGCGCGGTCGCGCCGCTACCGCGCCCCGCTCACCCTGATGATTGTGGATCTCGACGGCCTCAAGGACATCAACGACCGGTTCGGGCACCGCGCCGGTGACGAGGCGATCCGCCGCGTCGCGGATGTTATCCGTTCCCAGTGCGTGAGACGGATGTCGGGGCGCGCTGGGGAGGCGACGAGTTCGCGGTGCTCGCGCCGAATACATCGGGGACAGCGGCGGTGGCACTTGCTGAACGGATTCGGGCGCGGATCCCCCGTCACGGCGGCCCGGGCTGGACCGTCACGGGGTCGATCGGCGTCGCCACCTTCGATCCGGCCGCGAGCGACCAGGTTCCCGGCGCCGCCGCGCTGATGCGCCTGGCGGACGCCGCGATGTACGCTGCCAAACGGCACGGACGAAACGCCGTCGTCACTGCGGCGGCCAGCAGCGTCGAGGAAGGGACCGGGGGTCGCGACCGGGGACGCGGCGCGGTGGCACCTCTGCTCGACACGTAGGCTCGCACTGTTGTGCGGCGGCGTTGTCGTCGTCAGCGTCGCCGCCGGCCAGGCCCTGACCGTCCCGCCCTGACGGCGGCCCTCATCGGGAACGGACCGGCGCAAGCGCCGGGCGGGTGGCGTTGTGGTAGCCGCTGAAGGCGGCGTGGAGCTCGTTTTCAACGCGCTCCGTGGCGCGCGACAGCACCACCGCCGCCGCCGGCGATGCGTCGATGCGGCACCATCGGATGTCGCCGGCGTCCGTCGCTTCCTGCCTGCCGATGACGGCGGCGTCCGCGTCGGACGGATCGTGACGACGCTGACCGGCTCTGGCAATCCGCACCGCTTCAGGTGCTTCCAGCCACAGCCCGATGAACGGCGCGGCGACGGCGGCGGCGACCCTCTCGATGGCCGCCCGGTCGCCGGCACGCCCGTACACCGCGTCGACGACGACGCCGTGGCCCGCCCGCAGCGTCAGCGAGGCCTGCTCGGCGAGCACGGCGTAGACGCGTTCCGACATGCTCGGCGAGTAGCCTTCGGCCCCGAGCGGTTCCGAGAGCGGCACGCCGCACAGCCGCTTCCGGATCGCGTCGCTGCGGAGGACCACGGCGCCCGGCACGGCGCCGACGAACGGAGCGAGACCGGCAGCCACCGTCGACTTGCCAGCGCCGGAGCGGCCACCGACCGCGACCAGCGCCGGCGGCGGCGGGTGCAGGAGCCGGTCCGCCATCGCCAGATATTCCCGCGCCAGGGCGTGAAGCTCGCCGCGCCGCAGGACATCGTCCTGAAGGTGCGCGGCGGTGGCGGTCGTCTTGGCGCGGACGGCCGCGCGGCAGGACAGGAACAGGGGCAGCAGCGGCACGCCTTCGAGATCGCCGGTGGCGGTCAGGTAATAATTCCAGACGGTGTTGGCATGCCGCGGCAGCCGGCGCCGCCACAGGTCCATCAGCAGGAACGACAGATCGTAGAAGACGTCCGTGCACGAGATCGCGTCGCTGAATTCGACACCGTCGAAGAGGGTCGGTTGTCCGTCGAGCAGCACGATGTTACGAAGGTGCAGGTCGCCGTGGCACTGGCGGACGAAGCCAGAGGCGCGGCGGCGTTCGAGGAGCGCGGCGCGCCGCTCCAGTTCGCGCTTCGAATCTTCGACAATGCGGCACGCGACCGCCCCATCCAGCCACGGCCGCCCGAACTCGCCGAGCCCGGCGGCGTTACCCTCCAGCACCCAGGCCATCCCCGCTCTGCCGCCGTGGTCGACCCGGTGTTCGGCCGACAGGTGCAGGGCCGCGACGGCCTCGGCCAGCGGGGGCATCAGCGTCAGGTCCAGGTTGCCGGCGGTCGCCAGCCGGTCGAATAACGCCTCCTGCGGGAAGCGGTTCATTTCCACCAGCCAGTCCGCTGGCCGGCCGGCGCCGCCGAGCGCCAGGGATCCGTCGGCCTCGCGGGTGACCGCGATGACGCCGCGGTAGAGAGTCGGCGCGGTCCGGCGGTTGAGGCGCACTTCAGCCTCGCACAGCGTGCGGCGCCGCTCGGCGGTCGAGAAATCGAGGTAGTCGTACCAGACCGCGCGCTTGAGCTTCAAGGCCCGATCGCCGGCAAGAAACACCACCGACGCATGCGTGTCGATGCGCTCGACGCCGTCGCCGCCGTGGGTCGATGGGGCGTTGAGAAACTCGAGAATCGCCGTCTGGTCTTCAGTAATCATGGCGTCACCAGAATGTGTCGGAACCGGCGGTAAGCGGCAGTTGCACCGGCCGGGACAGCTACTGCAACGAGCGCCACGGCGGCGCGGCATCGAAGTCGTACGCGCCGACGATGGAGAGCGGCGTGCCCGACTGGAGGATCCGCGTCCCGCCGGGATCCAGTTTCCACGGCTCTCCCCACTCGAACAGCCACCGGGCATCACGGTCGAGAAGCCTGATGCAGCCATGACTCGCCGGATAGCCGGGCAGGGCGTAGGCGTGCAGCGCGGCACCGGCCGCATTCCGGTAGTTGAAGCACCAGCGCATGAACCAGTTTGGGTTGACCGTGCTCGCGCGGCCGGTCGAGCGCCAGTTGAGCGTGAACTGACCGGCCGGCGTCGGGCTGCGGCGGCGGCCGGAGCTGATCGGCCCCCAGCGCACCAGGCTGCCGGATTCGTAGGCGCCAAAGAGCTGCCCGGGCAGGAACACGATCAGGAGCTTGACCGGGGGCCGGCCGGGGGGATAGCGCGCCGGCAGCACGCTGTAGGCCAGTTCGTCCTCCCACGACGCCGGCACGACCAGCGTCTGCAGCCGTGTGAGGTGCGCGATTTCCGCGCGATTGAGTTTTTCGAGGAGCGCGAGCTGCGACGGAGTGAAGGTCCGGGCAAGCGGTCGGAGGCCCGCGGTGCGCTCGATGCGGTACGCCTCGTCATAGACGGCCACCTGAGCGAGAACAGCGTTCGGCATCGTCAGAGCCGCTGCCAGCACGCTCCCGAGCAGCCCGACCCCGTGGACCCGGCCCATGCCACTGCTGCAGCAATAGAAATGCCTGCGACACGGCAGCCGTGGGGCGCTCCGACGGGCCCGAGGCGCCGCCCGACGGCGGAGTATTTCGCGGCCGGGTTGTAACTTTACGCAGAGGTGGCGAACTTCAAAGCGCGCACGGCTCGGCGGCCGCGGCGGCCGCTGACGTGGACGATCCGGGTATTTCCCACAGCGTGCGTAATATTCCCCCCCACCGCCGCGGCGCCAGTCAGGAGAAGGGCAAAGCTCTGCTCGGTCGCTGAGCAATCCGTCAAATCGACCGTGGCATGGTCGTTGCGCCTGATGCGACAGACAAGACATGACCCGGGCAACCGGGTGTGCTGCAGGAGGCCGCCATGATTGCTGCAAAAACGATTCTCGTTGCCACGGATTTTGGTCCGGAGTCGGAGATCGCCCTGCGCTACGGCAAGGATCTGGCGCGGGCGTTCGGCGCCGCGCTGCACGTCGTGCACGTCACCGACAACCTGTTCGCCAGATCGGTCGATGGATTTGGCTACGCGGGGTTTCCGCCGCAGCTACAGGAGGAGATCGAGGCGGAGGCGCGCAAGCGGACCGACGCCCTCCTTGACGAGTCCGAGCGGAATGAGCTCAACGCCGTGACGGCAACGGTGACACACAACGGACCGGCGGCCGCGATCGTCGAATACGCCAGAACGCACGCCGTCGACTTGATCATCGTCGGCACCCACGGCCGCGGCGCGGTGGCGCGCGTGTTCCTCGGCAGCGTCGCGGAACGGATCGTCCGATCGGCGCCGTGCCCGGTGCTGACCGTGCGGCACCCGGAACACGACTTCGTCCTGCCAGACGCCCTGGTGGCGGTTTCCAAGGCGTAGAGCGAGCGCACGGCGCGCGCCGTCAGCCTGGGCATTCGTGCCGGAGAGGCTGACGGTGGCGCCGGGACCGCCGCGGTCAGTGCTGGGAATCCGCCCTGACGTAGCCATCGCCGCGGCTTCGGTCGCCGTGGGTGCGCCGGAGAAACCCGCTGTGGACGAGCGCGTCGAGCAGCTCATCACAGGTCATCGCATCGAGATTCCAGAGCCGCTGCGCCTGTTTCATCGTCAGGTGCAGGCCTGGACTCTCGAGGAACTCGGCGCGGATGATGCGCAGACCATCCGCGAGCGAGAGCGCCGCGGGGGCGGCAGGGGCGGTCGTCGGGTTCAACATGGCTGTTTTTCTCCGGGTGATGCACGACCGATCGCAATCGACGTTCCATGTTAGGACGCCCGGCCCGCCGCGTCGGTCTTGCGGCCGCTGCTCCGGACCCGGGTTTTTTCGCGGAGGCCGGGGAATCCTCCGCTCGTGCGCGGGTTTGACCCGGACGCTGTCAGTTCGTGAATGCGTAGCGTGCCCGGATTGCCTGTGCGAGCGACTCCGCGACGACGCGCGGGGGGTCATGGCGGGTCCGGCGTTCGATCTCCGCCAGTCGGGCGGCGAGGACGCCGTCGCGGAACACCTCGCGGATCCACCGGGAAATGTCATGGCGCGCGAAGTGCCCCTCGAGCCGGGCGGCCGGCTCGGTGCCAAGCAGCGTCACCAGGTCGCGAAGACTACGCGCCCGGGGACCGGCCGATCCGCCGCCGGTGAAGACGAACGCCTGCGCGGAGGCCACCGGCATGTCGCAGTATTTCTGACGATGCCGGACGTGGGTGGTGAGTCGGGCGCCGACGCGAAAGCGAACCAGCCGCCCGCCGGCCTCGTCGGGTCCCGGCAGCAGGACCGCCTCGGTGATGTCGAGGCTGGCGAGGACGCCGGCGTCGAGCGGCACCTCGCACAGTCGCGACAGCGCCTCGACCTCGGCCGGTTCCGACTCGCGCGTCACGAGACGGACCGCATCCTTCGCCTGCCGCAGGCCGGTGGCCTTGGTGACGCCGGCCGGGAGGAGCATCATCCGATCGCGGTTGAAGACCAGGGCCGCAAGGGCATGCGCGGCCTCGGTTTCGACCACACACTCTCCGGTCATAAACGACAGGCCGCGCTCGGTCAGGGCATCGAGGAACGCGGCCGGGGGCGCCAGCCCGAGCCGGATGTGACGGCCGGTGGCGGGAAAATCCAGCACCGCGCCGTTCTCGGCGACGACGGCATCGAACATGGCCAGTTCGGTGTCGTTGGCCAGATGGGCGAGGCGGCGTCCAGTGGCGAGGATGACGCGGATGCCCTGCTGGCGGGCGTAACCGATCGCATCGACGACCGCTGGCGACAACCGGCCGTCAAGCGTCAGCGTCCCGTCGTAATCGACTGCGATCGCCGCGAGTTTCATGGCCTGACATCGACCGACGCAGATGCCGTGCCAGTCGCGCCGGCCGGCACGGGCCGCGGCAGCGTTCTCAGTTGCCGAGGTGGTCGCCGGTGCCTGGCGCCAGGTCCAGCATCGTGTGCCGGGACATCGACAGGATGACAAACGCGAACAGCGCGCCAAGGATGGCAAGGCCGAGCGTGCCCAGTCCGACCGCCACACCGATCGCGGCGGCCATCCAGACGCTCGCCGCGGTGGTCAGCCCATGCACCCCGCCGCTGCCATGCGTTTTGAGGATGGCGCCGGCGCCGATGAAGCCGATGCCGGTGACGACGCCTTGCACGATCCGCGAGATGCCGTCGGGCGTCATCCCGGCGCTGGCGCAGGCGAGGATGAACACGGCGGTACCGATCGACACCAGCATGTGGGTGCGGAGGCCGGCCGGTTTCCTGGCCCGTTCGCGCTGAAATCCAACCACGCCGCCCAACACCGCCGCCGCGGTGAGACGGATGAAGGCGCGCGAGCTGCGCGGCATCCGGCAGGCCGCCGGTCAACTCCTCCCAGAGGATGTGCATCTAGGTCCCGGGGTTGTGGGTCATCGGTACGAACCGCACCGGCAGCGTCGTCAGCGTCTCCATGCCGTCGGCGGTACGACGCAGGATGCGCAGCTCCTGGGCCGCCGTGCCGACCGGAATCGCCATGACCCCGCCGATCTTGAGCTGCTCGATCAGGGCCGGCGGGACCGCGGCCGGCGCCGCCGTCACCATTATGCGATCGTACGGCGCGTGTTCGGGCCATCCCAGGTAGCCATTGCCGGTGCGCACCTGGATGTTGCGATATCCCAGCGCGGAAAGTGTCGCGCGCGCCCGGTCGGCGAGGGGAGGCACAATCTCGATAGTGTAGACCTCCTTCGCCAGCGCCGCGAGCACCGCCGCCTGGTAGCCAGACCCCGTCCCGACCTCGAGGACGCGATCTGCCGCCGTCACATCCAGAGCCTCGGTCATGAACGCGACAATGTACGGCTGCGAAATGGTCTGCCGGTGGCCGATCGCCAACGGCGCGTCGCTGTAGGCGCGGCCGCGCTCGGGCTCGGGCACGAACAGATGACGCGGCACCGAGCGCATCGCGTCCAGAACCTGGGCGCTGCGGATCCCGCGCGCCCGCAGCTGGTCGTCGACCATCCGCCGCCGCTCGGCGTCCCAGTCCCGGGCATCACCCTGGCGCCAGCTCCCGCTGGCCGCGCAAGCCGCCGCGAAGAAGAACAAGGTCAGGCCCATCGCGCTGAGTCCGTGGTCCCGCGTCTTGCCGGCCATGATACCTCCGTCGCCGTACAGCCCATCGTCTGCGGCCCGGATGCGAACTTTTTCAGGTGCCGCGAGGAGAATTTCGCCTCCGGAATTGCGGCGATCAACCCGGGCCATTGGCAGGGCCTGTCTCGAAGACCGGCAAGCTCTGTCGCAACTCACGTACCGGCACGGGACGGCGGTGGCCGGCTTGACCGGCGCGCGAGCCGCTCGGCACGGCGAGTCCGGATGACGGCATAGCGCTTGCGCATGTCGTGGTTGACCGGAACTCTCCGCTACGCGAATGGAAGGTGCGCGATGCGATTCAAGACCATCCTCGTCGCACACGATTTCAGCGAGCCCTCGCAGCGCGCGTTGGCCTGCGCGCGGGAACTGGCGCGAAAGCTGGACGCGGCGCTGCATGCCGTCCACGTGGTGATCAACCCGTCGGCCCAGCCGTGGACCGCCGAGGCGTATTCTCTGCCGCTCGGCGATTTGATCCCGGCCTGGCAGGAGGAGGCACGGCAAGCGCTGCGGCGCGCCCTCCCGGCCGAAGAGCGCGACAGCGTCGTCATCGGCACGCCGGTCGGCGCGCCTCACGCGCAGATTGTCGAGTATGCCGTCGACCACGGGATCGACCTGATCGTGATGGGGACGCACGGCCGCGGCGGCCTCGAACACGCCCTGCTCGGCAGCGTCGCCGAGCGGGTGGTGCGGAGAGCGCCCTGTGCGGTGCTGACCGTTCACTGACGGCAGCGGTCCGCGGCCGGTCGGCGGCGCGGTGGGCCGGTCACGACATCAGCGGCGGTGACGAGGCGCCTGCGGCAGGACGGTCGCGCATGATGCTGTAGGCGCCCCAGCCAAGCGCCGCGACCATGACCGCCAGCCCGACGTCGTGAGCCGCGACACCAAGCGCCCGGTCGTGCCGCATCCAGCCGAGCGTCGTCAGCAGGTATTCCCAGTCGTGTCCTTCGACCTCCGCACCGGTGTGGCCGCCGAGCAGCACCAGCTGCAGGGCGCGCGCGTCGGCGATGTATGGAGCGAGGTCGAGCAGGTTCTCGCCCGCCCACCAGGTGCAGACCGCTGCGCCGAAGGCGTCGTGCTGTTTCAGGAACGCCGCCGCGAGAGTCACCGGCACCAGCACCTGAAAGAGACTGCCGCCGAGGACGGTTATGAACCGGCCGAAGGGCGAGAACAGAATGTGCCCGGCCTCGTGAAACACCAGGTCCGGCAGGTGCAGCACCGAATCCATGACGCCGGCACCGATCGGCAGACGCGCGAACTGCCAGGTCCAGATCGCAAGGCCGCCGACCAGCAGCGCCTTGCCGATCCGGCCGGCGCGCTCGAGGGGATCGGCGGACGCCAGCGGTTCAAGAGGCGCAGCCGATGGCCGTCCCGCCGCCTGGGGATCCGCAAGCTCGCCGTCTGGCGGCAGCGCCGCGGGCGGGGCGGCGCGCGCCACAAACTTGGCGAAGATCACCCCGCAGCGGGCGCACTCCAGTGCAGCCGCGGGGCGCGGCGCGGCGCACTTCGGGCATTCGGCGTCCGGAAGGCTGCTGAGCGACATTCGGCGGCGCTGTTCCTCGTCGTCTCCGCGGATACCGGCCGCGCACACCCAGTGTCTCGAAGCCGTCCCATGGCGCCGACGGCCCGGTCGGAATCAGCGGCGCCTTAGTGGAGGCTCAGCAGCGGCGGCGGCAGCGCTGCCAGCATGCTGCCCGACGGATCGTGATCCGGCTCGGTGTTGCCGCGCGGGCGGGAGTACGCGATGCCGGCGTGGTAGAACTCCGCGGCCGACAAGGCCGTCAGCTGCTTGCCGGCGGCTGGAAGACATCGGTGCTCAGATAGCGCAGCCCCGAGTCGCACGCGATCGTCACGACGGTGGCGCCGGAGCCGAGGCGCTCGGCCACCCGCAGCGCCGCCACGACGTTGGCGCCGGTGGACGCGCCCGCGAACACGCCCTCCTCGCGCGCGAGCCGCCGCGCCATCGCCTTCGCCTCCTCGGTGCTGACCGTCTCGATCCGGTTGACGAGCTCGGGATGCCACAGCGGCGGCACGAAGCCGATGCCGATTCCTTCGATCTTGTGAGACCCCGACGGCTGCCCCGACAGCACCGCGGACTCGGCCGGCTCGACGGCGACAATCTCCACGTCCCGCTTGTGGGCCCACAGCGCCTGCGTCGTCCCATGAATGGAGTGCGCCGTGCTGACCGCATGAACGAAAGCGTCGACCCGGCCGTCGGTCTGCGTCCAGATCTCTTCGCCGAGCGGCAGGTAGCCGGCGACGGCATCATGGTTGCGGAGCTGGTCGCAGTACCAGTGCCGCGGCCGTTCGCTGATCGCCGCCGCGGTCCGGATCAACCCCTGGATGAGGTCCTTCGTAATCTTCCGGTTGTCGCTCTTCACGTCGGTGATGCGAGCGCCGAACGCCAGCATGGTCCGGCGCTTCTCATCGCTGAACGCGTCCGAGAACACGATCTCGAGACCGTAGCCCTTGGCGGCGCAGACGAACGCCAGCGAGATGCCGGTCGTGCCCGCGGTGTACTCGACGACGGTGTCACCGGGCGACAGCCGGCCGCCGCGTTCGGCGGCCTCGATCGCGGCCCGCGCCATGCGATCCTTCATGCTGCCAGTGGGGTTGGCCCACTCGAGCTTCATCATCAGCCGGGCCGATCCGGCCGGGACGATTCGCTGAAGCTCGATGAGCGGGGTATTGCCGATACCGGCCAGCACGTCCTGGCGATCCAGTCGCATCTATCCTCCCGGAGGTCAAAAGTTGCCGCGCGGGAGCCTAGCCCGTATTGCAGAGCTGGTCAAGGTGTCTGGACACAAGCGCGCGCGGTGAACGTCAGGGCGCCTGCGGCGCCATTCGGTGATACTTGAACTCGGTCGTGACCGGTGCGCCGTCGCGTTGCCGGACGACGGTGATGTTCAGCGCCGCGGCATCCGGGCTGCGAAACGTGACCCGCACCGGTCCGCTGGCGGCGGCCGCTGCGAACACCGCCGTCCGGCCGTCGAGGCTGACGAGCGAGTGGTTCATCGACTCGTCCTTCGCTTCCTGCCCGACGAGGCCGGGGCCGGGAGCGAAGTGCTTGATGCGCAGCACCACGCCGTCTCCCTCCTGCTCGATCGCGAGCAACTCGTAAAGCGTCGCGCGATCGGCCAGGAGGCTGCGGTACATCGCGATGATCGAACCGCCAAGCGGCGCGCTCCAGTGCTGCTCGATCGTCCGGGCACCCAGCGTCCCGGTCCAGGCGCCCGCCACCCAGGCCAGTTGATCCACCTTTGCCTTGATCGGCGGAGCGCTGAGGCCGCTGACCTGCGCCCGCACCGGTGCGGCGATCAACAACGCGCCACCGACCACTACCATCATCACCAGCCGCTTCATCGTCACGCCATTGCTCCTCTCGAGGTCTGACTCTCGTCCCCGGAGCCTCCACTATAGGCGACCGGTGCCTGTTCGCCATCCGCCTCTCGCGGCAGTGGCGCGCCAGGAAGGCATCGATCAGAGGGCGTTCGAAAAACAGTTCTTCAAGACGCTGCGGCCGTCGTCGCTGCTGCAGCGCTTCGAGCGCCCCGAGGAGAGGTGCGGTCGGTGATTCAGGCTCGAAGCGGTCGCCGGCAGCGCCAACGCCCTGGTCGGGCAACGGCGAATTCACTTCGACTGGCGCGGCGAGGAGCCGCGGCTACTGCGGCGGCGGCAGGCGCTCTGCCGGAATCCCCAGTTCGAGGGCGATCGCGCGCAGCGACGATTGCAGCAGACGCTGATTCCTGGCGCCCGTCCGCAGCAGCTGCTTCTGCGCCGGCGTGAGGTGTTCGAGGGTCGGGTCGGCAAACGCGTAGCCGATGCCCTTTGCTTTCAGGCGTACTGGATCCTCAACCACGGGCGTGCGGAGGAGCTGGACGATGGCGCGCTCGAGCGTCTGGTCGAACGGCGCAGTGCCAAGCTCGCGCGCCGCTTCTTCGATTCTCGGCTTGAGCGTGCCGTAGAGCCGCGCGATGCCGGGCGGATCCAGGGACGAGGCCGCCGCCGCGATGCTGTCGTAGCGGGCGAAGCTGCGTGGATCGAGGGTCGGCTCGGCGCCGCCGATGACCCGGAAGCCCGACGCGGGCCGCAGCATCGGCAGCTGGCGCGCCGGCGTGCGCCCTTCCGCGACGTTGGCGACGTCGATGGTGAAGCGGCGTATCAGTCCCTCGGTCGCGAGCCACGCGACCACCTGCGGATGCGACGAGATCTGCTTCATCAGATCGCGGATCAGGGCGTCGCTCTCCCCGAGCGGCGGAAGCGCCAGCGAGCCCGGGGCGCTGCCGAGCGGCTGCGCCGCGGTCTTCGCGGCGACGTCGGTGTGGCGGACCGTCACCGCCGACGGCGCCGGCGTTCGCCGTCCAAATACGACATACGCGGCAACGGCGGCGGCGATGATGAACAGCGCCGCCAGGAGCCAGGCGAACGCGGAGCGCGACCGTGCCGGCGGCGGTTCCTCCGGCGTCTTCAGCAGCTCGTAATCCGAAGCCTCGGGCATCATGCCTCCTGACGTGACGGCGGGGCCGGGACCACCCGGCTGACGGGGCGCGGTGTACCCCGATGATCAACACATTCGCCAGGGAATACAAGGACCAGCCGAAGCCGTCAGTCGATGATCGCGACCTGGTCGAATGTCGCGCTGGCCAGCGTCCCGTCGCGGTGCGAACTGACCGCGAGGCCGACCAGGATGGACGGCGCCTTCGCGCTCGAATCGGCCGCGACCAGCCGCCAGGGCTCGCCGCTGTCCGGCACGTTGGCACTGAAGGTTGAGCCGCTCCGCACCAGCCGGAGCCACAGCGGCGCCGTGCCGGCGCCGCCCGAGGTGTCGGCGCTGTCGCCGGCGGCGCTCAGCCGCCGCTGGAATCACCCCCTTGGCCCAAAAAGGAGGAACTTGTCGACCTCACGCCCCGCTGGCAGGGGCCGCCACAGCGACGGGGGCCGGCCGCGGACACGGTTTTTTACCCACTCGGCGGTCGGATCACCCACTAATCGGAATGCTTTGTGGACCAACTAATGCAGGTGGGGCGCGGCGGCCGTCGCCCGGGGAGGCGGACCCGAGGGCCCACCTCCCCGCGAACGACCGGCTAGAACGCGAGGCGGGCGCCGAGCTGAACCGTCCGGGGCGCCCGCGCCAGGGTCCGGATGCGCATGAAGTTGGGGTCGGTGAAGCTCGTGATCGGATTGCCCCACTGCGCGTGATTGAAGACGTTCTGCGACTCGGCGCGCAGCTCCATCCGGTAGCGGCCGAATGGAATGGTCCGGAACAGTGACATGTCGACGTTCCAGTTGGACGGGCCGCGGAACTGGTTGCGGCCGGTGTTGCCCCACGCGTTGCCGGGCTGCGAGAACGCCGCCGGGTCGTACCACGGAGCATTCGGTCCGGCCTCGCTGAAGCCAGGCTCCGGATTGCCGGTGACGTTGATCGACTGGAAGCCGGCGACCTGCTGGAGCAGGCCGTTGTCGCCGGCGATTGAGAACGGCCGGCCCGCCAGCCACGAGGCGATGCCGTTGACCTGCCAGCCCTTGACGGCCATCGCCAGCGGCGAGCGGCTCTCCCGCGCGAAGGGCAGCTCGTAGACGAAGCCCATCTGCAGTGTGTGCGGACGGTCGTAACCGGCCCGCGCGTAGTTCCGGCCGAACTGCGATTCCTGCGCCCACAGATAAGCCCCGCCGTCGTCGTCGGTATCGTTTTTGGCGCGGCTCAGCGTATAGGCGCCTTTCAGCAGCAGGCCGTCCTTGAAGGGACGGTTGATGGCGACCTGCAGCGAGTGATAGCGGGCCTTCGACGTGCCGGCGAGCCGGTTGATGGTGGCGTTGCCGGCGCGCGAGAAGAGCATGCGATTGGCGTTGCCGCCGGATTCGGCGTAGTTCAGATTCCTGACCGTGTAGGTGCCGTCGGTGCGGGTGCCGACGTAGCCGACGCTGGTCGCGATGTCGAGCGGCAGCCGCCGCTCGACGAAGACGTTCCACGACTGGGTCGCGCCGCGCTCGACGTGCGCGGGATCCGGCGAGGTCATGTCGACGCCGCGCGGCAGCAGGACGGTGCCGCTCTGCAGGTTCGGATTCGGCGCCGCCGGGATGCCGGCCGCCATGCTGCCGTACGGGAAGAAGCTGTTCGCCGCCGCGTCGCTGTAGGCGATCGTCAGCGGGAAGCGGCCGCGCATCGGCCGCGACCACGGGAACGGGTCGAAGGTCTTGCCGTAGCCGGCGCGGAACACCGTCCTGTCGTTCAGCCGGTAGGCGGCGCCGAAGCGCGGCGCGAACAGGGTCTTGCTCGGCTCGAGGCCGAGGTCGGTCGGGTTGCCGCCGACGCCGCCGAGCTTGACGTTGAAGGTGTTGAAGTCGAGCAGCTCGATGCCGCGATTCTGCCGGCTCATGATCGGGTAGTACTCGTAGCGCAGCCCGAGGTTGAGGGTCAGGTTCGGCGTCGCCTGCCAGCGATCGGCGACGTAGACGCCGTACTGGTTCTCGCGGCCGCTGAGCTCCTCGAACTGCACGCTCTTCGCGTAGGTGCTGAAGTCGCCGAGCAGGAAGCCGGCGTAGTTGTTCCAGCCGCCGACGCCCGAATAGCCCGGCGTGCCGGTCAGACCGCTGCCAAACGTCAGGACGCCGCGCGGATTGCTGACCTCGGGCTGCCAGTGATTGAGCCGCAGCCGGATGAAGTCGAAGCCGGTGCGCAGCTCGTGATGGCCCTCGACCTTGGTCAGGTTGGTCGACAGGGTGTAGCTGCGCTCGTCGCGCCACACCGGCGTCCAGGTATCGGAGTTGCCGACCTGGGACAGGCCGGTCTGGATGTTCGGCATGCCGCTGTAGCGATCGAGATCGAACGAACCGGGGCCGGTGACGCCGGCGCTGTTCAGCCCGGGAATGCCCCAGCGGTCGAGACCGTAATTGGTCCGGAAATCCGGCCCCTGCATGTTCTGCTTCATGATGTTGGCGCCGACGTTGGCGTCGAACAGCAGCGTCGGGCTGAGCGTCCAGGTCTGACCGCCCGTATAGATCGTCGTCCGCGTGTCCCCGCCGCCGGCGCCGTCGAGACCGAGGTAGAAGAGGTCGAACACCGACGCCTGCATCATCGAGAACTTGCCCCAGATCTGGTGCCGCGGCGTCCGGTTCCAGTTGACCTTGGCGTCGTAGTTGTCGCGGTCCGCCTTCGGCTGGCGCGGGATGAACAGATTGTTCTGCAGGCCGTTGTTGGTACCCGGATTGTTCGGGGCGGGATAGACCGACTGGATCTTCTTCGCGATCTCACTGACCCGGCTGGCCGGGATGACCGCGCCGGCAAAGACCTCGCGGTTGCGGCCGTCCGCCGTCCCGGTGGCGGGATCGTAGATTCGGAACGCCGGGTTCAGGGCGAGCACTTCGCTGAAGTCGCCGGTCCGCATTTTCGCAGTCGGCACGGTGTAGGTGCTGAAGTTCCCCTGCCGCTCGCTGTTGCGCTCCCACGATCCGAAGTAGAACAGCTTGTTGCGGCGGATCGGTCCGCCGGCGGTGCCGCCCATGATGGTCGTGCTGGCGTCCACCTTACTGGGGTCGAAGTAGCCGCGGCGGGCGTTGAACTCGTCCTGCTGGCGGAAGAAGAACGCCGAGCCCTTGAGCGCGTTGGTCCCCGACTTGGTCTGCACCGTCGTTGCCGCGCCGCCGGTCATGCCCTGCGCCGCGTCGAAGCTGTTGGTCGAGATGTTGACGTTCTCGATCGTCTCGACCGGGGCGATGTAGCCGGCGTGATGCGGCAGCCAGACGTTGATGCTGGCGGCGCCGTCGATGCGGGTGACGTTGTTGTTGCGGTTGGTGCCGTTGATGTTAGTCGACAGCGCCCGCCCCGGCGTGTCGGTCTGCGCGTTCTGGAACTCGGGCGGCGTCGCGCCGGGCACGAGGTTCATCAGGTACTGATAGTTGCGATACTGGTTCAGCGGCAGGTTGGTGACGTCCTGCGGCTTCAGGTCGACGCTGACGTCGGCCTTGTCGGTCTTGAGCACGGCGGCCTGGGTGGTGACCGTCACCGACTCGCTGAGCGCGCCAATCTCCAGCCGGCCGTTGATGCGGACGATGCCGCCGGCGGTGACCGGGATGCCGGTCTGGACGAACTCCTTGAACCCCTGCAGCGCGGCGCGCAGCGTGTAGGTGCCGCCGGTGACGTTCCGGATGGTGTAGGTGCCGTCCCCACCGGTGACGGTCGTCAGCTCGAGGCCGGTTGCCTCGTTGCGGATGCTGATCGAGGCGCCCGGAACGGCGGCGCCGGTGCCATCCGCGACGGTGCCGGTAATGCTGCCGTAGAGCGCCTGCGCGGCGGCGGCGGCGGGCAGCAGACCGGCGACGGCGGCGACCACGGCGGCGGTCCGGCAGGCGCGCAGCAGACGACGACCCCGCCCGAACAGATTGGGCTGACTCACGGTGAACCTCTTCTGGAAACGATCCGACGCAGTCCGACGTTGCGAGCAGGCGCGTGATGTGCGACACGGGTACCACAGCCTCCGGCAGCTGTCAACGAAATCCCGGTGCGTCACGCGGCCATCGGCCGCGGCGGCCGGCGTCAGCGGCAGGTGGTTTGGCCTTGACGTACGCGGCCGGAACCCTCAGTCTGCCGGTCGCGGTCGATCGCGGCCGGCGGCCGCCGCGGCGACAACTTTTGACTCGAAGGAGAGCCCCATGTTCCGCTGGTTTCCGGTGCTGGTGATGACTGTCTGCCTGCTCGCGGGCGTCGAGAGCCGCGAGCTGCAGCGCCCCGAGTTCCACCCGACGCCGGAGGTACCGGCGATGCCGAAAGCGCTGATGAAGCTGCCGCGGACCGCGCTCACCAAAGCCAGATATCCGGTGGTCGACTTTCATTTCCACGGCCGGACGCTGCAGACCGCCGCCGACTACGAGAAGTTGATCACGGTCATGGACGAGAGCGGCGTCGGCGTCATCGCCAACATGGACGGCGGGTTCGGCGCCGACTTCGACCGCGCGACGACGGTCGGCGCACCGTATCGCGACCGGATCCTCCAGTTCGCCAGGGTCGATTTCGCCGGCATCAACGAGCCGGGCTGGCCGGCACGCACCGCCACCGAGCTCGAGCGCGATTTTCTCGCCGGCGCGGCCGGCCTGAAGATCAACAAAGTACTCGGCCTCGAGCTGACCAACCCCGACGGCACCTACATCCAGGCCGACGACCCGCGCTTCGATCCGATCTGGGAGATGTGCGCTAAGCACGACAAGCCGGTGATGATCCACATCAGCGACTCGTACGGCCGCTTCCTGCCGATCGGCCCCGAGAACGAGCGCTACGAAGCCGGCCTGTGGCGCAGCAGCCCGGCAGAGAACTATTACGGGACCGGGCAGCCGACCCCCGACGTCATCGAGCAGGCACGCGAGCGCATGCACGCCAAACACCCGAAGACGCGCTTCGTCAACGCCCACATGGCGATGCTCTACTACGACATGGACAAGGTCGCGGCGCTGCTCGACAAGTATCCCAACGCCGACGTCGAGATTTCGGCGACCGTCCAGGACCTCGGCCGCGCGCCACTCATGATGCGCAAGTTCTTCCTCAAGTATCAGGACCGCATCCTGTTCGGCTCCGACGGCAACCCCGGCCGCGGCTCGGAAGAATTCTGGCTGCCGCACTGGCGGTTTCTCGAGACCTACGACGAGCACTTCGACCACCCCGCGCAGATGCGCTCGGCAACCGGCGCGCCGCTCCACGGCCGCTGGCGCATCTCCGGCATCGGCCTGCCGGACGACGTCCTGCGCAAGGTCTACTACGCGAACGCGCTCCGCTACCTGCCGGCGGCGCGCGCTTCGATCGCGCGACAGCTGGCGGTCCGCCGGTAGGCCGGCGTGAACGAACGCATGCGCCGACGACCGACGCTCGCCGCGGCCGCAGCCGCCGTGCTCGCGCTCACCGCCGGACTGCTGGCGCAGCCGCCGGCCGCCGGCCTGCCCGTCACCTACGCGCGACTGCTCGACGCCGCCCGTGAGCCGGGCAACTGGCTGACGTACAGCGGCGACTATCGCAGCCATCACTTCAGCAGCCTGCAGCAGATCACCGACGCGAACGTCCACCGGATACGGGCCAAGTGGATCTACCAGATGCACAAGCAGAAGGTCGAGACCACTCCGATCGTCGTCGACGGCGTGATGTTCGTAACGCGGCCGCCGAGCGACGTCATCGCGCTCGACGCCGAGACCGGGCGCGCGCTGTGGACGTTCGAATACCGGCTGCAGGGACCGGTCTACGTCTGCTGCGGGGAGGTCAACCGCGGCGTCGCGATTCTCGGCGGCCTGGTCTACGTGACGACGCTCGATGCCAAACTGATCGCGCTCGACGCGCAGTCGGGACGGGTGGTGTGGCAGCAGGACCTCGGCGATCCCGGGAAGAACTACACCGCCACCGGCGCGCCGCTGATCGTCAAGGACAAGGTGATCGTCGGCATCGCCGGAGCCGAGGGCGGGATTCGCGGGTTCCTCGACGCCTACGACGCGCGGAGCGGACGGCGCGCCTGGCGCTTCTGGACGATTCCGGCGCCGGGCGAGCCCGGCGCGGAGACATGGACGGGGGACGCGTGGAAGAACGGCGGCGCCTCGACGTGGCTGACCGGATCGTTCGACCCCGGGCTCAACCTTCTCTATTGGGGGACCGGCAACCCGGGCCCGGACTACAACGGCGACGTCCGGCCCGGCGACAATCTCTACTCCTGCTCGCTGCTGGCGCTCGACCCCGACACCGGCACCCTCAAATGGCACTTCCAGTTCACGCCGCACGATACGCGCGACTGGGACGCCACACAGATTCCGGTGCTGATCGATGCGCCGGTCGCCGGCCGCGCCCGCAAACTGGTCGTCATGCCGAGCCGCAACGGGTTCTACTACGCGCTCGACCGCGTCACCGGCGAGTTTCTCTTCGCCAAGCCGTTCGTGAAGCAGACCTGGGCCAAGGCGATCGACAACAAGGGGCGGCCGGTCCTCAACCCGGGCCAGGAGCCCACCCCCGAAGGCAACGAATCGATCTGGCCGGGCGTTGACGGCGGCCACAACTGGATGTCCCCCAGCTACAGTCCGGGAACGAAGCTGCTCTACTTCGCGGCGCGCGAAGAGCGGCGCCGCTTCTTCAAGACCGACGCCCCCGAGTTCCAGCCAGGCGAGCCGTTTTTCGGCGGCGGCGGCGGCGGCGGCGCCCGGTTCAGGCCCGAGGAAAGCTGGGGCAAGCTGATCGCGATGGCCCCCGAAACCGGCGAGATCCGCTGGGAGCACCGCATTCTCGCGCCGCCATGGGCGGGCGTGCTCTCGACCGCCGGCAACCTGGTCTTCTCGGCGACGCCGAGCGGCAACTTCTATGCGCTCGACGCCCGCACCGGCAAGGAGCTGTGGCACTTCAACGGCGGCGATCGCGTCTTCGCCAGCCCCATCACCTTCCTGAGCCGCGGCCGGCAGCTCATCACCCTGCCGATCGGCGACATGCTGATTGCTTTTGGACTCGACTGATGCGCGCTGTCCTGCTCTCCGCCGCTCTCGCGCTCGGCCTCGTCGTCGCGACCGGCGCCCAGGGTCCGGCCCGGCAGCCGCGAGTCGCCGCCGCCGATCTCCCGGACGCCAACCCGTACACTTCCGCTGAGGACCTGGCGATCGGCCGGCGCCTCTTCGAAGGACGCTGCGGCCACTGCCATGGGCAGAACGGCGAGGGCGGCCGCGGCGCGGTCCTCAACACCGGCCTCCTTCGCAGCGGCAGCTCGGATCGCGAGCTGTTCATGACCATCCGCGGTGGGATCCCGAACACCGAGATGCCGGGAGCGGGCAACCTGCCCACCCGCGAGCTCTGGCGCATCGTCTCCCACGTCAGGCAGCTCGGGCGGCAGGGCGCGCCGGAGCCGGAGCTCGGCGATCGGGTGGCCGGCGCCGCCGTGTACCGCAGCAGCGGCTGCGTCGCCTGCCACCGGATTGCCGATGCCGGCGCCTTCATCGGGCCCGAACTGTCCGGAATCGGCGCCCGCCGATCGCTCCGGCATCTCCGCGCGTCGCTGGTCGATCCCGGCGCCGACATAGCCCTCGACTATCGCACAGTGGCGGTCGTCGATCGCCAGGGCCGCCGGCTGACCGGCATCCATCTGAACGAGGACGAGTACTCGGTCCACCTCAGGGATCCGGGCGGCAATCTCCTGTCGTTCCTGAAAAGCGATCTTTCCCAGATCACCCTGCCGCGCGAATCGCTGATGCCCGCGTACGCGTCGCTTCCCCCCTTCGACCTGGAGAACCTGGTGTCGTATCTCGGCTCACTCCGGGGCGGCGCCACCCAGGCGGCCGCCGAAGTCTGGCGCTTCGACCGCCTCGACAACATCGGCGGCCATCCGACGACGGTCCTCGGACAACCCGTCATCGTCAACTCCCCGATCGGCAAAGCCGTCCAGTTCGATGGCGTGGACGATGCGCTCGAGATCGAGAATCATCCGCTGGCCGGGGCGGACGCGTTCACCTTCGAGGCGATCTTCCGGCCGGACGGCGGCGCGACGGAGCAGCGCTGGTTCCACCTGAGCGAGCGCGATCCGGTGACCGGCCTCGACACCGACAACCGGATGCTGTTCGAGATCCGCGTCGCCGGAGACAACTGGTTTCTCGACAGCTACAACCAGTCGGGCACCGCCAGCAAGGCGCTGATGAACCGGACCGCGCTCCATCCGCTCGGCGCATGGTATCGGGTCGCGTCGGTCTACGACGGCAAGACGTTCGCGAATTATGTCGACGGCGTCCAGGAGGGCGCCGCCGAACTGCAACTGGCGCCGCACGGAGCGGGCCATGCGTCGGTCGGCATGCGGATCAACCGGGTCTTCTACTTCAAGGGAGCGGTGCACAGCGCGCGGTTCACGCGCCGCGCACTGTCGCCGGCGGAATTCCTCCCGGCGCCCGGCAGGCCCTGACTCCGACCGTCCGGCGGGAGGCAGACACGATGAAGACAACCCTTCGACTGCGCATTGCGGCAGCGGCCGCGATCGTTTCCGCATCGCTTGCCGTCCCCGGGGCCCAGCCGCCTTCCCCTGGACCGATGCTCACGGTGCCGGTCGGCTTCACGATCGAGCGGGTCGCCGGAGCGCCTCTGGTCAACCGCCCGATCGTCGCCGATTTCGACGACGAGGGGCGGCTGTACGTGGCCGACTCCTCAGGGTCGAACGACAAGGTCGACAAGCAGGTCGTCGATCGTCCGCACCGCATCGTCCGGCTCGAAGACACCGATGGCGACGGCCGGTTCGACAAGAGCGTTGTCTTCGCGGACCGGATGATGCTGCCGGAAGGCACGATGTGGTTCGCCGGCTCGCTCTACGTCGCAGCGCCGCCGAGCATCTGGAAACTGACCGACACCGACGGCGACGGCGTCGCCGACCAGCGTGAGGAATGGTGGCAGGGACAGACCCTGACCGGATGCGCGAACGACCTGCACGGGCCGTACCTCGGTCCTGACGGATGGATCTACTGGACCAAGGGAGCGTTTGCCGAGCAGCGCTATGAGCGGCCCGGGAAGCCGCCGTTCGTTACGCGCGCCTCGCACATTCTCCGCCGCCGCCCCGGCAACCCGGCGATCGACGTCGTCATGACCGGCGGCATGGACAATCCGGTTGACGTCGCATTCACGCCCGAGGGGGAGCGGATCCTGACGGCGACGTTCGTTGAGCATCCGCAGCTCGGGCGGCGCGACGGGCTGCTCCACGCCGTCTACGGCGGCGTCTACGGCAAGCCGCATGCGGTGATCGACGGCCATGTCCGGACCGGCGACCTCATGCCGGTGCTTGCCGATCTCGGTCCGGCGGTGCCGGCAGGACTGACGCGATATGCGTCGCGGGTCTTCGGCGACGAGTTCCGCGACAACTTCTTTGCCGCGATGTTCAACCTTCGCCGGGTGACCCGCCACGTGCTCGAACCGGCCGGCGCCACCTTCACCGTCCGCAGCTCGGACTTCGTCGTCTCGGACGACCGCGATTTCCATCCCACGGACGTGATCGAGGATGCCGACGGCAGCCTGCTGGTGATCGATACGGGGCCCTGGTACAAGCTCTGCTGCCCGACCTCGCAGCTCGCCAAGCCGGATGTCCTGGGCGGCATTTATCGCGTCCGCCGCACTGGCGCCCCGACGGTCCAGGACTCTCGCGGTCGGAGGCTGGCGTGGAAGACAATGACCGTCGCCGAGCTGGCCACGGGGCTGGACGATGGCCGGCCGGCGGTGCAGAACCGGGCGATCCGTGAACTGGCTGCGCGTGAGGATGGTGCAGTCGCGGCGCTCGGGGGAGTGGTGAGCGGGTCGGCGGCGATCGACGCACGGCGCAACGCCGTCTGGGCGCTGACGCGGATCGACAGTGCGGCCGCGCGCGAAGCGGTGCGCAGCGCGATCGATGACCGCGACGACAGCGTGCGGCTCGCAGCCCTGCATTCGGCGGGCTTGTGGCGGGATGCCGGGGCGCTGCCCCGCGTCAGGGCGGCGCTGACGACGGCGGCGCCGGCGATCCAGCGATCCGCCGCGGAAGCGCTCGGCCGGATTGGCGATGCCCGCGCGGTCCCCGATCTGCTTCGCGCCGCCGCCGCGCCAGCGGACCGGGTGCTGGAGCACTCACTCGCCTACGCATTGATTGAGATCGACGATCCCGCGGCGACCCGCGCGTTCGGACTCGCCGGCGCCACGCCAGCCGTCACGCGGGTCTCGCTGATCGCGCTCGATCAGATGCCGAACGGCACACTGGCGCCGGACCCGATCGTCGCGCTGCTCGACTCCCCGGAGCCGGTGCTGAAAGACACTGCCTGGTGGATTGCCGCGCATCATCCGGAGTGGGGCGGCGCGCTGGCGGGATACTTCGACGCGCGGCTCAAGGCGAGTGGCATCTCTTCCGCGGAGGCCGCCGAGTTGCAGCGGAAGCTCAGCCAGTTCGGCGAGAATCCCGCCATCCAGTCGCTGCTTGCCGGTCTGGTCCAGGGCGCCGCGTCGGGCGTCGAGCGTCTGGCGGCGCTTCGCACGATGGGCAGCGTCGCGCGCGCCCGCCTCAAGGTTCTGCCGGCCGGATGGCTGGGGCCGCTCGTTCGCTCGCTGGCGGCGACGGACACCGAGGTCGTTGCCGAAGCGCTCGCCGTGATCCGCACCGTGCCGGCGCCCAAGGACGCGGCCCAGGACGTGACCGCGTCGCTGCTGCGCCTCGGCCGCGACAGCGGGCGCCCGATCGACATCCGGATCGGGGCGCTTGCCGCGGTGCCCGGCGGCCTGACCGCGGTCGACCAAGATCTGTTCGCGCTGCTGCGGCGCGGACTCGATCCCGCCCAGCCGCCGTCGATTCGCTCGGACGCAGCGGGTCTAGTCGAGAAGGGGCGCTTCGACCGGCCGCAGCTGCTCGCGCTCGCCCTCGAGTTGGCATCCGCCGGCCCGCTCGAGCTGCCACGGCTGCTGCGTGCGTTCGATCACAGCGGCGACGAGGCGATCGGGCTCGCCGTGACGACGGCGCTGGGGACGGCGACGAGTCGATCGAGCGTCCGCGCCGACGTGCTGCGGCCGATCCTCGCGAACTACCCGGAGACCGTGCGACGGCAGGGTGACACGCTGCTGGCGTCGCTCGGCGCCGATGCCGCCACCGAGGCCCGGCGCCTCGACGCGCTGCTGCCCGCGGTCCAGGGAGGAGACGCGGCCCGCGGCCAGACGGTGTTCAATGGCGCCAAGGCCGGATGCTACGCCTGTCATGCGATCGGCTACATGGGCGGAAGAATCGGTCCGGACCTGACGAAGATTGGCCAGGTGCGCAGCGACCGCGACCTCCTCGAAGCCATCGCCTTCCCGAGCGCCAGCTTCGCACGCGGCTACGAGCCGATCGTCGTCCGGACGCGGTCGGGCGCAGTGCACGCCGGCGTGCTGCGGAACAACGAGCTTGCCGACGAAGTCGTAATTGCGACCGACCACGACGAAACCCGCGTCCCGAGGCGGGAGATCGCCGACATGCAGCCGGGCACGGTCTCGCTGATGCCGCAGGGCTTCGTCGAGCTGCTGACGCGACAGGAGCTCGCCGACGTGCTGGCGTTCCTGAAGGCGGCGCGCTGAGTCGTGGGGTCGGCAGAACCGGATCTGCCGCCGATCAACGGTCGCGCCCGCGCTCGAATGCCATAACTTATACCAGCATTAATACTGGTATACTGAAGTCATGCAGAACCGCAAAGTGACGGTCCATCTACCCGACGACCTGCTCGAGCGCGCCCAGAAAGCGACCGGCCAGGGCATTACGGAGACGGTGCGTCAGGGGCTGCGGCTCGTCGCCGCCGGCGAGACGTTCCGGCGGGTCGCGAAGCTGCGCGGCGCAGTGAAGTTTTCGGTCGATCTCGCGCGACTGAGGGACGATCGGGCGTGATTGCCGCCGACACCAGCTCGATGGTGGCGTTCCTGCAGGGGGAACCGGGAGAGGACGCGGACTTGATTCAGTCGGCGCTCGACCACCAGCAGCTCGTCCTGCCGCCGGTGGTACTCGCCGAGCTATTGAGCGATCCGGCGCTGCCGCGGCCGGTGCGGACGCTGCTGGCGGGATTGCCGATTCTCGAAATCGAGCCGGGCTTCTGGGTGCGCGCCGGAGTGCTGCGCGCGTCACTGCTCAAGCGTAAGAAGAAGGCGCGGGTCGCCGATGCGTTGATTGCCCAGAGCTGCCTGGACCAGTCGACGCCCCTCGTCACGCGCGACCGGGATTTCCGCCACTTTGCCGCCGCGGCTGGTCTGCCGCTGCTGTAGCGCGACGAGCTCCGGAGTTGTATCGCGTGCGCAGGGGCGCCGACGGGTTTGCGCAACGTCCGATCCCCTGTTAGACTCCCGGCCTCGTCAGCCCTTCAGAGCGGAGGAATCCATGGGACGCCCGTTTACGCTGATTGTCGCGCTCATGCTGGCTGCGTCGGCATCCGGCTCGAATGCCGCCGCCACCGCGCCCGCTGCGGCCGATAGCGCCGTTGGCACAGTCTTCTTCCCCAATCCGGTCGCCAGTCTCGGCGACCAGACGCTCACGGATCAAAAGGACGCCGACTATCCCGCGCTCGCGGCGGCTTATCACGATGTTGTCCTCACGAACCTCGACGGCAGCGGCTATCTCGCCGGCGACTGGGCGCAGGTGGTGAGCGAGACCGGCCCTCCCGCGTACTCATCCTCTGCAACGTTTCGCTACCATCGAGACGACGACCGCTTCGAGCAGGTGATGGCGTATTACTGGATCACCGAAGCGCAAAAGTACATCCAGAGCCTCGGCTTCGGCACGACCCGCCGGCCGGTCAACATGAAGTCCCAGCGCGTCCGCATCAATCAGTGGGGCCTGGACAATTCGTTCGCGACGACGCACAAGGACGAGCTCCGCTTCGGCAAGGGTGGCGTAGACGATGCCGAGGATGCCGAAGTTATCCTTCACGAGTACGGCCACGCCATCCACTTCTCCCAGGGGTTCGTCTTCGGCTCCGAGGAGGCCGGCGCGATCAGCGAAGGGTTTGGGGACTACTGGGCCGTGACCGTCAGCAGCATCGTCGCGCCGACTGCCGACCCGGCGTGCGTGGCTGATTGGGACTCGACCTCCTACACGACCGCGATACCCCACTGTCTCCGCCGCGTCGATCGCAACCTTCACTATCCCGAGAATTTGCGTGGCGAGGTCCACTGGGACGGTCAGATCTGGTCGCGGGCGCTCTGGGATATCAGGCAGGCGGTCGGCAGCACCAAAGCCGACACGCTGATTCTCGAGGCCCAGTTCGATTTCCCCGGCACGAGCATGCGCGATCTGGCGGCAACGACCGTGGCCGTCGCGAGCCGGCTGTATGGACGCGCGGTCGCCAATCAGGTCCGGACCGCGTTCGCCAATCGCGGCCTGCAGTGAGCGTCCGTGGCGACATTTTTTGCGCCGCATCTCTACCTCAAGGCCGTGGCCGACGGCATCGCCTTCTACCAGGCCGCCTTCGGCGCCTTCGAACGCCGCCGCTGGAGCAACCCTGACGGCAGCGTGCACGTCGCCGAGATGGCGATTCACGGCGCGCTCTTTCACCTCCACGAGGAGCGTGCCGAGGCCGCGCAGCTGAGCCCGCAGACGCTCGGGGCGACGTCGGCCCAGGTCGGCCTGTTCGACGACGACCCGGATCGGCTGTTTGCGTCCGCCGTGGATGCCGGCGCGCGCGTGGTGAGCCCGATGCAGGATTACGACTACGGCTACCGGCAAGGTGTCGTCGCCGATCCCTTCGGCCATCAATGGCTCCTTCAGAAGGCTATCCATTCGCCCCGCCCGGACGGCCAGACCTCGTAGCGCCGGGACTCTGTTCCTGCGTCCGTCCTCTCTCCAGACGCCGCGTCATCGGCTCCGGCACGGCGGGCGGGGCGGTGGCGAGTCGCGGCGCGGCGATCGGCCTCATCCGCGCTACTATGCGCCCACCGTCAGGGGCATCCGTCCAGACGACGGCCATGCGCGAGGGAGCGAGGAAGGTCCGGTGCAGGTAAAACGACTGATGGCTGTCGCCGGTGCCGGGGTCCTCGCGGCATGCGCCGTGATGACGTTGTCTGGCCAGACGGCGCCGCCGTTGACAACTGCGCCCGCCGCTGCCCAGCCGCCGCAGGCTCCCCAGGCCGGCCCCCCCGTCAATCCAAACGCGGCCGCGACCGCCGCCGATCACCGGCAGATGCTGGAACAGCTGGGCATCACGGCGCTGCGGCCGGGGCCGAGCGGCACCGAGAGCGCTCCGAATCACGCCAACTACGATGAGGCGCTGGCGAACCCGTACCCGGACCTCCCCGACGCATTGACCCTCAAGAACGGCAGCAAGGTCACGACCGCCGACGGCTGGTGGAACCAACGGCGCCCGGAGATCGTCGAGGATTTCGACCGCGAGGTGGTCGGGCGCGTGCCGAACAATGTCCCGAAGGTCACCTGGGCGGTGAAGCGCACCGAGCGTTTCGACGTCGGCGGCCTGCAGGCAATCGGCAAAGAGCTGATCGGCTCGGTCGACAACGCGTCCTACCCTGACATCAGCGTCGACATCCAGATGACGATCGTGACACCGGCCAAGGCGACCGGGCGGGTGCCGGTGATGATGATGTTCGGCGGACGGTCGGGCATGCCGCCGGCGCCCGGCGCTCCGCCGCCGCCGGCGCGCGGCTTCGGGCCGGGTCGCGGCGGCCCGGGAGCTCCTGGCGGCCCGGGCGGCGCTCCGGCGGGCCCCTCGGATCCCCCCGCCACCGAGCAGTTGATCGCTGACGGCTGGGGCTACGCGACGATCACTCCGGCGAGCATCCAGGCCGACAACGGCGCCGGCCTGACTAAAGGGATTATCGGCCTCGTCAACAAGGGGCAGCCGCGCCGGCCGGACGACTGGGGCGCGCTGCGCGCCTGGGCCTGGGGCGCGTCCCGCGGTCTCGACTATCTCGAGACCGACGCCGCCGTCGATGCCAAGAAGGTTGGCATCGAGGGGGTGTCGCGCTACGGCAAGGCGGCGCTGGTGACGATGGCCTACGATCGCCGGTTCGCGGTCGTGCTGATCGGCTCGTCGGGTGAAGGCGGCGCCAAGCTGCACCGCCGGAACTTCGGCGAGGCGGTCGAGAACCTGACCGGCTCGGGCGAGTACCACTGGATGGCCGGCAACTTCCTCAAGTACGGCACCGAGGAATCGAAGTTCGGGCGCAAGACCGCCGCGGATCTGCCGGTCGATGCGCACGAACTGCTGGCGCTGTGCGCGCCGCGCCCGACCTTCGTCAGCTACGGCATCCCCGAGCGCGGGGACGCGAAGTGGCTCGATCAGCAGGGCAGCTACATGGCGGCGGTCGCGGCGCAGCCGGTCTTCCGGCTGCTCGGCGCCAAGACGCTCGGCGTTTCAGACGACTACAAGACCGAGAAGATGCCGCCGGTGAACACGGCGCTGCTCGGCGGCCAGCTGGCGTGGCGGCAGCATGACGGCGGCCACACCGACGGGCCGAACTGGAAGTACTTCATCCCGTGGGACGACAAGCAGCTCGCGCACCCGCCAGCCGCCACCGGCACCGCGGCGCGGTGATGCGGCTCGGCGGCGGCCGGCTGGCGCTGATGCTCTGCGCGATTGCCGTGACCGTCTCGCTGGCGCACGCTCAGCAGACCCTGCAGCCGCCACCGGCCGTGCCAGCCGCGGCATCGCTGGTACCGGCCGATCGACCGGCGCCGCGCACCGACCAGAATTCGCTGACCGCGCATGCCCAGCTGCTCGAGAAAGCGCGGGCCGGCGGCATCGACGTCTACTTCCTCGGCGACTCCATCACCCGCCGCTGGGGCGCGACCGACTATCCGGAGCTGCTCGCCAACTGGCGCCAGAACTTCTTCGGCTGGAACGCCGCCGACTTCGGCTGGGGAGCCGACCGGACCGAGCACATCCTCTGGCGCCTCGAACACGGTGAACTGGACGCCGTCCATCCGAAGGTGATCGTCATTCAGGCGGGCACCAACAACATCGGCGCGCAGCCCGGCGGGCCGGACAAGGTGGCCGGGATCATTCGCGGGCTGACGGCGATTGTCGCGGCTTGCCGGCAGAAAGCGCCGCGCGCGACGATCGTCCTCACCGCGATCTTTCCGCGCAACGACAACCTCGCGGTGCTGCCGGAAATCGATCAGGTCAACGCCGGTCTGGCGCGACTCGCCGACGGCCGCACGGTGCGCTATCTGAACGTCAACGACAAGCTGGCCGACCAGGACGGCCGGCTGTTTCCCGGGATGATGAACGAGCGCGACAAGCTCCATCCCGCGTTGCCGGGGTACCAGGTGTGGGCAGACGGCCTCAAGCCGATCCTCAGCGAACTGCTCGGGCCGCCGGCCGGCACCGACCACGCGCCGCCGCCGACCGGCGATCCGAGCGCCGCCAAGTCGCGATAGCCGTTACGCGTTGCGTCGCGGCTGACGCCCCGCGCCGCGCGCCTTGGCGGCGGCGCTTTTCTCGACGCGGAGCTTCCACGCCGTCTGCAGCGCGCCGGTCAGGACGTCACGGTCCGCCCCGGCGAGCCGGATGTGGGTCGCTCCCATTCGCCCCCACCCGCCCGCGACCGGAAGGTACAGCTCGGGCGCATCGGCGACGAATCCAGCCTGCATCTCGGGGGTCAGCATCAGGTTGCCGAAGCCGTCCTTCACCGACGCCAGCGTCGCGAAGATCCGCTCGTCGACGCGAACATCGACCGCCCCCATGTGCGCGCCTTCCTCGGCGCCGTCGAAGCTCAGGGCGATGCGCCGGAAGTCGGCAGCAGTCATCCTCGACACTGTCGCCGAAGCCGCCGGGGCAAGCCCGCTGCCGTTACACTTAGTCGCACCAATGGCTGGCCTGCGGCTCCCCGTCGAACTCCGGCACCTCCCGCGCGACGCCTGGCTGCTGTTCGCGACCCGGTTCGTCCGGCTGTTTGCCTACGGTTCGCTGTCGATCGTCCTCGTCCTCTACCTCGTCGGGCTCGGGCTGACCGAGACCCAGACCGGCGTGCTGCTGTCGGCGACGCTGTTCGGCGACACCATTGTGTCCCTGCTGATCACGACCCGCGCGGATCGCATCGGCCGGCGCCGCATGCTGATGGCCGGGGCGGCGCTGATGGCCGCCGCCGGCCTGGTCTTCGCGCTGACGACCCAGTGGTGGCTGCTGCTCGTCGCCGGGACGATTGGCGTCATCAGTCCGAGCGGCAACGAAGTCGGGCCGTTTCTGTCGATCGAACAGGCCGCACTGTCCCACGTCGTGACCGATCGGGCACGGACGACGGTCTTTGCGTGGTTCACGCTGATCGGATCGTTCGCCACCGCCGCCGGCGCCCTGGCCGGCGGCCTGACCGTCCGCCTGCTGCAGCCGACCGCCCTGACACCGGTCGGCACCTACCGGATGGTCGTCCTGCTCTACGCCGCGTTCGGCGTGGTGCTGGCGATCGTGTTCCAGCGGCTGTCGGCTGGCACCGAGGCGCACACCGCCGGCGCGCCGCCGGCCGCGCGCTCGCCCCTGGCCGGCTTCACCGGCCTGGAGCACTCCGGCGCCGTCGTCCGGAAGCTGTCGGCGCTGTTTGCGCTCGATGCCTTCGGCGGCGGCTTCGTGATCCAGAGCTTCGCCGCCTACTGGTTCCACCTGCGGTACGGCGTCAGCCCGGCGGCGCTTGGCGGGATTTTCTTCTGGGCCAACGTCCTGGCCGGTCTGTCGGCGCTGCTGTCGGCCCGGCTGGCGGCGCGCTTCGGCCTGGTCAACACGATGGTCGCGACGCACCTGCCGTCGAACGTGCTGCTGATTCTCGTGCCGCTGATGCCGACGCTGCCGCTGGCGATCGGCGCGCTGCTGCTGCGCTTCAGCATCAGCCAGATGGACGTGCCGGCGCGGCAGTCGTATGTGATGGCGGTGGTGCCGCCTGGAGAGCGCTCGGCGGCGGCCGGGGTCACCGGCGTCGCCCGGACGCTTGGCGCGGCGATCAGCCCGTTGTTCGTCGGCGCGATGTTCGCGCGCCCGGCCCTGATCAACGTGCCGTTCTTCCTCGCCGGCGCGCTGAAAATCGTCTACGACCTGCTGCTCTATCGAGCGTTCATCACGGTGCGCCCGCCCGAGGAAGCGAGCCGGTAGCGCGCTGATCGGCCGGATTTCCAGAGGCACGATCGCCGGCGCCGCAGCGCACGCCTGCCATATACCTGATGTATAGGCATAGTAGGAGCGGAGGATTCCACCATGCCGCGCACCGCCAAGGTTTTCATGACCAACCGCAGCCAAGCCGTCCGCCTGCCCAAGGACTACCAGTTCTCGACGGCTGAGGTGTTCATCCGCAAGGAAGGCGACGACGTCATCCTGTCGCCCCGACCGAAGGACTGGGGTTCATTCTTCGAGACGGCGCCAGTCGCCTCTGATGCGTTCATGGCTGACGTCGAAGACCTGCCGGTTCAGGAACGCCGGGCGTGATGCCTCGCTTCATGCTGGACACCGACACGTGCTCCTCCGTCATGAAGCGTTCGCAGCCACTCGTGCTGAAGCGCCTCCAGACAGTGCCGGTCAGCGACGTCTGCATGTCCATTGTCACCAAGGCCGAACTGCTGTACGGCGTCGAGGTCTCGCCGCGCCGCGCCCAGGACACCGCTGCCCTCGCCGCGTTTTTGCCCTATGTCGAAGCGCTCGAGTTGGGCGACGAGACCGCACCCCATTACGCGGAGATCGGCGCCGACCTCAACAAGCGCGGCGCCATGATTGGCGCCAATGACCTGTTCATCGCGGCTCACGGACGGGCACTCGGCCTGATCCTCGTGACCAACAACACCGACGAGTTCGGGCGCGTCGCCGGTCTCAAGATCGAGAACTAGACACGGACCGGCCGACGTAAGCGTTGATCGATATCTGCGCAGCAGAGGCTTCGCCCTGTCCGAGCAGGGCTAGTCGAGCGCCCGGCGAAGGGCGACCGCGCCGGATGAAGCGAAGCGCCATGCAGTCGCCAGCAGGACGGGGACCGATTGAGCACGCGGAAGATTGTGCTCTCCGTGACAGCTTTTCGGCCGGGATTCAAGCGTTGGCGGAGAGGGTGGGATTCGCACCCTCTCCGCCAATCAGGCAGGTGTTACGCGCAGCCGGAGGTCGTGCCGCAGTTCGCGCACTTGGAGCACGAGCCGCTGCGCACCATGATCGACCCGCAGGTCGAGCACGGCGGGGCGTCCTCCTGGTTCTGGATCGCCGCGAACGACGACGTCGCGCGCGACGACAGCGCGCCGGTCGGCGAGGCGCCGGCGGCGGCGGCAACGTCGAGCGGCAGCTGCTCCGGCGTCGTCACTGTTTCCTCGCGGTTGTTGACGCCGGCGCGGTACTGCGCCTCCGGCGACAGGAACTTCGCCGCCATCCAGCGGAAGATGTAGTCGACGATCGACTTCGCGAAGCGGACGTCCGGGTTCTTGGTCATGCCCGAGGGCTCGAACCGGACGTGGCTGAACTTGTCGACCAGATCCTGCAGCGGCACGCCGTACTGCAGCGCGTAGCTGATTGCCTGCGCGAAGGCGTCGGCAAAGCCCGAGATCGTCGAGCCCTCCTTGGCCATCACCAGGAACAGCTCCCCCGGCTGGCCGTCCTCGAACAGCCCGACCGTGATGTAGCCCTCGTGGCCGCCGATGTCGAACTTGTGGGTGATCGCGTGGCGCTCGTCCGGCAGCCGCCGCCGGGTCGGCCCCGCGACCGCCGCCGCGGCCGCGACCTTCTCCTTGTCCTTGGAGGTGTTGAGCGGCTGGGTCCGCTTGCTGCCGTCGCGGTAGATCGACACCGCCTTGGCGCCGATCCGCCACGAGTCGACGTAGGCCTGCTGGATCTCCTCGACCGTCGCCTCCTTCGGGACGTTGACGGTCTTCGAAATCGCCCCCGACAGGAACGGCTGGACCGCGCCCATCATCCGGACGTGGCCCATGTAGTGGATCGAGCGCTGGCCGCGGGCCGGCTTGAACGCGCAGTCGAACACCGCGAGGTGCTGATCCTTGACGTGCGGCGCCCCCTCGATCGTCTCGTGCTCGTCGATGTGCTCGATGATCTCCTTGATCTGGGTCGCGTTGTAGCCGAGCTTGGTGAGCGCCATCGGCACAGTCTGGTTGACGATCTTCATCAGCCCGCCGCCGACCAGCTTCTTGTACTTGACCAGCGCGATGTCCGGCTCGACGCCGGTCGTGTCGCAGTCCATCATGAAGCCGATCGTCCCGGTCGGCGCCAGCACGGTCGCCTGGGCGTTGCGGAAGCCGTGCTGCTCGCCGAGCTCGATGACCTCGTCCCACACTGTCTTCGCCGCCTGGAACAGGTCCGACGGCAGGTGGGTGCGATCGATGTCCTTGAGCGCGGCGCGATGCTTGCGCATCACCCGGATGAACGGCTCCTTGTTCTTGTCGTAGCCGGCGAACGGCCCGCCGTGGTCGCGGGCGACCTTTGCCGACTGCGCGAACGCCGCGCCGTGCATCAGCGCGGTGATCGCGGCCGCGTAGTCGCGCCCCGCCTCGCTGTCGTAGGGCAGGCCGCGCGACATCAGCAGCGCGCCGAGGTTGGCGTAGCCGAGCCCGAGCGGCCGGTACTCGTGGCTGTTCCTGGCGATCGCCGGCGTCGGGTAGCTCGAGTTGTCGACGAGGATCTCCTGCGCCGTGATCATCGTCCGGCACGCCGCCTCGAACGCGACCGAGTCGATCTCGCCGTCCTCGCGCAGGAACTTCATCAGGTTGATCGACGCCAGGTTGCAGGCGGTGTCGTCGAGGAACATGTATTCCGAGCACGGGTTGCTGGCGTTGATCCGCGCCGTGTTCGGGCAGGTGTGCCAGTCGTTGACGGTGGTGTCGAACTGCATCCCCGGATCGCCGCAGATGTGGGTCGCTTCGGCGATCTGGCGCATCAGGTCGCGCGCCTTATAGGTCCGCATCGGCGCGCCGTCGCGGACCGCCTTGGTCGTCCACTCGCCGTCGTCCATCACCGCGCGCATGAACTCATCGGTGACGCGGACGCTGTTGTTCGAGTTCTGGAAGAACACCGAGGCGTAGGCCGGGCCGGTGAACGAGCCGTCGTAGCCGGCGTCGATCAGCGCCCACGCCTTCTTCTCTTCCTCGACCTTGCAGTTGATGAACTCCTCGATGTCGGGATGGTCGGCGTTGAGGATGACCATCTTGGCGGCGCGGCGGGTCTTGCCGCCCGACTTGATGACGCCGGCGAAGGCGTCGAAGCCCTTCATGAACGACACCGGCCCCGACGCCGTGCCGCCGCCGGCGAGCAGCTCGTGCGACGAGCGGATCGCCGACAGGTTCGAGCCCGTGCCCGAGCCGAACTTGAACAGCATCCCCTCGGTCTTGGCGAGGCCGAGGATCGACTCCATCGTGTCCTGGACGGCGTTGATGAAGCACGCCGAGCACTGCGGCGCCTTCTCGAAGCCGACGTTGAACCACACCGGGCTGTTGAACGCCGCCTTCTGGTAGACCAGCAGGTGCTTGAGATCGTCGCTGAACGCCTGCAGGTCATCGTCGCTGGCGAAGTACTGCTGCTTGACCGCCCAGCCGGTGATGGTGTCGACGACCCGGCCGATCAGCTGCTTGACGCTGCGCTCGCGCTCGGGGGTCCCGATCGTGCCGCGGAAGTACTTGGAGACGACGATGTTGGTCGCCTGCTGCGACCAGAACCGGGGCATCTCGACGTCGCGCTGCTCGAAGACGACGTTGCCTTTCTCGTTCCCGATGACGGCGGAGCGGACGTCCCACTCGACCTCGTCAAACGGGTCCAGCCCTTCGCGGGTGAAGAAACGGTCGTAGTCGAGCCCGGGCACTTTCGCCGGCCCAGTGGCCGGCGTCCGCGCCGCGGTCTCCGTGCTGGTGGACTCCACCTGCGGAGCAGCGCCTCTCTGCATCTTCCCCTCCGAAACGCGAGTCCAGACCAGACCCCCAGGTCAGGACCCTGAAAATTGATTTCTGATGCGCGTCCGAGACCGTGCACCGGCCATCAGTCGTGCAGGGAACGCCCTGCGCAATCACGTGTTATCGCTGATCGCCCGGCTGCTGTCGAGGGCTGGGAAGTCCTCGGTTAAGTCTGTTTGCGCTGGCAGACGAATATGGACCCTGTCGCCATTGTTGTCAAGGCCCGATCTACCAGATATTGTGCTCCTGATTTAGGTCAGGCGCAAGATATTGACAATTTGCACGAAATGGCGCGGTCTTCTTCTGATCGACCTAAATCCTCGGCCCGGACGGGGTGAAAAAATATTTTGACCCGCGTCGGCACACCTGCCCGGCTCACTCGAGGCTGAGCTAGCGCCCCTTCAGCTCGTTGGCCAGCCGGTCGGCTTTTTCCGCCAGATTCCGCGCGAACTCGAAGTTGGCGGCCTTCACCGCGTCCTCCGCCTGGGTGATCATCAGCCGGGCGCTGTCGTACTGGGACCGGCGCTCGGGCGACAGGCGGCGGTAGTCAATCCCCCCGAGCGTCCCTTTCGCACGGCCGATGACGTCGTTGACCTGGCGCGCCGCTTCGGCGCCTTCAACGCTCCCGGGCGTGCGCAGCGGCGGTGTCGGCGCGGCCACGGGCGCCGGCGGCGGCGCCGGCGCTTCGACGGCGGCGTTGTCCGCGGCCTTGGGATCGGCGCGATTGGCCTCCCGCGCCGGCGTCGGCGCGGTCCTCGGGCGCGGCGGCAGCGCCGCCACCGGCGGCAGGTCCTCGACCGGGTTGGGCGGCGGCGCCGTCACCGGCAGCGCCTCGACCACGCGCGGTGGGACCGGCGGCACATCCAGATTCGGATGCTCGACCGGCGACTTCGCCTGCGCCGAGGCGCAGCCGGCGGCGGCGCCCGCCACCGCGACGATCAGCAGCAGCTTGTTCAGATAGTTCATAGATCAGGCCTGCGGGAAAATCAGCCGGAACCGCGTGCCGCGGCCCGGCGTCGACTGCACTTCGACCTCGCCGTCGTGCAGCTGGACGATCCGATACACCATCGACAGCCCGATGCCGCTGCCCTTTTCCTTGGTCGTGAAGTAGAGATCGAAAATGCGCCCGAGATGCTCCGGCGGGATCCCGACGCCGTTGTCTTCGACGCTGATTTCGACCGTCTGCCGCGCCCCGGTCCGGCAGCCAATCTTGAGCGTCCCGCCGTCGTTCATCGCCTGGCAGCCGTTCAGCGCCAGGTTGAGCAGCGCCTGGCCGAGCATGCCCGGGTCGGCATTGATCGCCGGCAGATGGTCCGGACAATCGATCGACAGCGTGATGCCGCGCCGCTCGGCCTCGGCCGAGGCGGTGGTGACGACGTCGGAGATGAGCGTCGACAGCCGGACCGGCTGCAGCTTGAGCTCCTCGGGGCGCGCGAACTTGAGGAAGCCGGTGACGACTTCGTCGAGCCGCCGGATCTCCTTCGCGATCACATCGACGTGCTTGGTGATGGCGGCGGTCCCGGCCGGCGCCGCGGCGGCGAGCCCGCTGTCGGCCATTCCGCCGGCGGCGACCAGCTGCCGGGTCAGCTTCTGCTTCAGCAGCTCGAGATGGATCGTCATCGCGTTGAGCGGGTTCTTGACCTCGTGGGCGACCCCCGCCATCAGCCGGCCGAGCGCGGCGAGCTTGCGTGAGTAGTTCAGCGTCGAGTGCACCTGGCTCAGATACGCGAGGTTGCGGGCGACCAGCATCGCGCCGAGAAAGCGGCCGCCGGCGTCGGTGATGGCGTGGCTGATGACCAGCCGCTCGGTCCCTTCGGCGGACTCGGCGTCGGCGCTGCGCGTCTTCGGCGGCAGCACCAGCGACAGCGGCCCCTGCGACTTCCGTCCCGCCAGCGTCCGCTCGACGATCTGCCGCAGCGGATGCAGCGGCGGCAGCGCGGTGACCGGCCCGCCATGGAGCGCGTTCATCGCCGCGTTGCTGAAGATCACTTCGCCGCGCGGCGAGAACAGCGCCACCGCGTCCTCGAGATTGTTCATCACCGACTCGAGATCGTTGGCACTCTGCCGGACGACCCCCGCCGCCGGGTCGACGGTGCCGCGGCCCATCGCCGAGAGCTGCTGGCTGACGGCGTCGAACGAGCTGCCGAGATCGCGGAACTCCTGCTCGGGCAGATCGAGCCGGACGTCGAGCTCGCCGCGGCCGAGCCGGGTCAGGCCGCTCTGGATGACGTGAATCGGCCGCAGCATCCACTGCGACAGCAGCACCGCGAACAGCGACGACACCGCCAGCGCGACCAGCACCGTGCCGGCGGCGCCCCACAGCGCCCGCCGCAGCTCGCTCCGCACCAGCAGCGTCGAGACGCCGATGCGGATCGCGCCGAACTGGCGGTCGCCGGCGAGCATCGGCTGGCGGATCTCGAAGGTCCGATCGGAGTAGACGGCGCGCAGCTGGGCGATCGTCCCGGCCTGGACCAGCGGCGCGAGGTCCTCCTGTTCGGCCATCGGCTGGCCCTCGAGCGACGGGAACAGGTGCGCCACCGCGACGCCGTCCTTGTCGACGATCGCCGCGTAGGTGACGTTCTCGGAGTAGCCGACGCTCGATTCGAGCAGCGACCGGACGCCGCCGTCGGCGCGCAGCGCACCGTACGGATCGGCGGCCCCTTCGGCGACGACCTGCCGGGCGCGCTGGAAGATCGCCTGCGCCAGCATCTCGCCGCGCGCCGCCGTCTCCTGGAGGCTGAGCCGCGCCAGCGCCGCGAGGTGGAACGCGCTCAGCACCAGCACGACGACGACGACCAGCGTCGTGACGCCGGCGACCTGCTTGGCCTTGATGGACATCACGCGGTCAGCAGGTCGCCCGGGGCCGGCGGCGGCAGCCGCCTAATGCCTCGCTCCAGTTTCGTCTTTCATCCGATTGAGCTTGTTGTGCAGCGTCTTGAGGCTGATGCCGAGAATCTCGGCGGCGCGGGTCTTGTTGTTGCGGGTGTGATCGAGCGTCAGCAGGATCAGGCGCCGCTCCGCTTCGTCGACCGTCGTCCCCGGCGACAGCGTCAGCGTCGGCAGCGATTCCTCGCCGCGCGCGACCAGCGTCGGCGGCAGGTGCTTGGGCTCGATGAACTCGCGATCGGCGAGAATCGTCGCCCGCTCGATGACGTTGCGGAGCTCGCGGATGTTGCCCGGCCACGGATAGCGCTCGAGGATGTACATCGCTTCCTGGTCGACGGCGCGGACCGCCTTGCCGTTCATCTTGTTGAACTCGTTCAGGAACGACTGGGCGAGCAGCGGAATGTCTTCGCGGCGGGCGCGCAGCGGCGGCAGGTCGAGCGCGAATACGTTCAGGCGGTAGAACAGGTCCTCGCGCAGCTTGCCGCTGTTGACCGCATCCTGCGGCACGACGTTGGTGGCGGCGATGACGCGGACGTCGACCGAAATCTCCTGGCGGCCGCCGAGCCGGCGGAAGACGCGCTCCTGAAGGACGCGCAGCAGCTTGACCTGGGTCGCCGGCGTCATCTCGGCGATCTCGTCGAGGAACAGCGTGCCGCGGTGGGCGAGCTCGAAGACGCCGGTGCGGCGGTCGGTCGCGCCGGTGAACGCCCCCTTCTCGTGGCCGAAGATCTCGCTCTCGAGCAGCGTCTCGGGTATCGCGGCGCAGTTGATGGCGACGAACGGAAAGCTGGCGCGCGGGCTGAGCTCGTGGATGGTCTGGGCGACGAGCTCCTTGCCGGTGCCCGACTCGCCGGCGATCAACACCGACGCCGAGGTCGGCGCCGCCTGTTCGATGACCCGGTAGACGGTGCGGATCCCGGGGCTGTTGCCGATCAGGCGGCCGAAGCTGCCCTGTTCGCGCAGCTGGCGGCGCAGGTGCCGGACCTCGCGCAGCGTCCCCTGACGCTCGACCGCCTTCTGCAGCAGAATCTGCAGCCGCTGGGGATCGACCGGCTTGCTCAGATAATCGTAGGCGCCGTCCTTGATGGCATCGACGGCGCTGTCGACCGTGCCCTGCGCGGTCAGCAGGATGAAGGTCAGATCGGTCAGCTGGTCGTGCAGCGCGCGCAGGAGATCGAGCCCCCCCATCCGCGGCATCACGAGATCGCTGACGATGATCGCCGGACGGAACGTCGTCACCTTGCTCATCGCCGCCTCGCCGTCCGCGGCTTCATCGGTCATGAAGCCCCAGGCCTGGACGAGCTCGGCGAGACCGGTCCGGGTGGCCGGATCGTCTTCGACAATCAGGACCCGTTCGGGGGCGGCAGCCTGCGGTTCTGTAGCTTCGGACATCGATTTTGTACACCTCCAGCCTAACACCCGTGGGTAAGGCTTACACACCCATCTTGCTGCCGGGCGTACTCCCGAGCATACGTATCACAACTCATCCATAAAAGGATGCCGGTGACGGGGGATTGGCCGCCGCCGCCCCGGGCACACCCATTGCACTACCCCGGTCATGAAACATTTCTGGCTCGCGCTCGGACTGACGGCGGTGCTCGGCGGGTGTGCGTCGAAAGACGCGCTCGACATCCCCGAGGGCAGCGACGTCACGATTGAAAAGACGGATGGTGTGGCGATCTCGGGACGCCTGGTCGAGGTCAGGCCCGAGCAGGTCGTCATCGAGGCGCGCGACGGACAGCGCACGCACGTCCAGCGCGCGCAGATCGCCTCGCTCAAGGCGACCGCCGCGCCGGCAGCGCTCGACGGGGGGAAGAACCGCGCCAACACGCCGCTCGCGTCGGATACCGTTCATGCGGCCGAGGCAACCGCGCCGGCTGCCGCCGCCGAGACCCCGACACCGCGTGACCGGCCGGCGGACGACACACAGTCGGCGCGACGGACGCGGGCGGCCGACCGCGCACCCGAGTATCGCGAGGTCACCGTCCCGGCCGGCACGACGCTGGCGGTGGAGCTGACCTCGGCGGTGGCGTCCAACACCAGCCACGTCGAGGATCCGGTCCGCGGCACGGTGCGCCGCGCCGTCCGGATCGACGGCCTCGATGCCGTCCCCGCCGGGACGACGCTGATCGGCCACGTTACCAGCGCGCACCCGGCCGGCAAGGTCAAGGGGCGCGCGTCGATCGCGTTCCGGTTCAACACCATCGATCTGCCCGGCGACGCCGCGCGCGAGCCGATCAGTACGGCGACCTACTCCCGCGCGTCGCGCGCCACCAAGCAGAAGGACGCGACGAAGATCGGCGCCGGCGCGGGCGCCGGCGCGATCATCGGCGGTATCCTCGGCGGCGGCAGCGGCGCCGCGAAGGGAGCGGCGATCGGCGGCGGCGCCGGCACCGCGGTGGTCCTCTCGACGAAGGGCGATGAGGTCGGCCTGCCGGCCGGCACGCCCGTCACGATTCGTCTCACCGCGCCGCTGGTGGTCAGGGTCAGGCAGTAACCTCGGGAGGTTCCGGGCTCAGGGTTGCGAATGACCCCGACCCGGAACCTCTTCCCGCTCTGTAGTACAGTTCCCCTCCGTGTACGACCCGGTCCCGGAGCTCCCCTACGCGCCCGCTCCGCCGGTGCCGCGGCGGCTGCTGCCGTTCGAACGCATCGGCGCGCTGGTCGAGGTCGTGTTGTGCTCGGGCTATCCGTCGCAGTTCCTGCTGATCCTGGTCCTGCGCGGGTTCGGGATGCGGGCGCGCACCGCCGACGGCGCCTATTTTCCGCCGTTCGTCTTCACGCTGTCGCTGGTCGACGCCGCGCTCGTCATCGGCCTGGTGCTCTTCTTCCTGCGCGCGCACCACGAGTCGGCGCGGACCGTCCTGCTCGGCCGCGTCGGCCTGCTCCGCGAGGCGCTCGTCGGCCTTGCCGTGCTGCCGGCGGTCTTCATGCTCGCGCTGCTGCTGCTCGTCGGCATCCTGCGCTTCGCCCCGTACCTCCACAACGTCGCGCAGAATCCCCTCGAAGACATGCTCCGCAACCGCGGCGACGCGCTCATCTTCGCCGTCGTCGTGATGATTGCCGGCGGCGTGCGTGAGGAAGTGCAGCGCGGCTTCATCGTCCACCGCTTCGGCCAGTACCTCGGCGGCGCCGGCTGGGGCGTCCTGATTTACAGCCTCGCCTTCGGCCTCGGCCACGTCGAACAGGGGATCGACGCGGTGATCGTCACGGCGCTGCTCGGCGCCCTGTGGGGTCTGCTCTACCTGGTCCGCCGCAGCATCATCGCCCCGGTCGTCAGCCACGCCAGCTTCAACCTGGTCCAGCTCCTGAAACACCTCGCGTTCGCGGTGAGGTAGCCGCCGCGTGTTCCGCCGACTGACCGCATTCCTGCTGCTCTCGTCGCGCGAGCTGACGCTCCTGACGCTGCTGTTCGCCTGCTCGCTGCCGGCGGTGACCGCCCGGCTGTATTCGTCGGACGAGGTCGAGTACTACTCCTACCTGCGCTCGCTGTGGTTCGATCTCGACGTCTCGTTCGAGAACGAGTATCAATATTTCTACGACCACCGCATCGCCCAGTCGGAAGACTTCCACCACACCTTCCTCGAGCTCGAGACGCCGGCCGGCCGTCGTATCAATTACGGCACGCTCGGCTGCGCCGTGCTCTGGGCGCCGTTCTACGCCGTCGCCGATGCCGGGGTACGAATCGCGCGGCTGTTCGGCGCCGGTGTCGCGGCCGACGGCTACGCCCGCCCGTACGTCGCGGCGGTCGCCTACGGCTCGGCCTGCTATGGCTTCGCCACCATCCTGCTTGGGATCGCCGCCGCCCGCCGGCTGCTCGGCACCGCGCCGCTCGGGCCGGCGCTGGCGGTCTGGGCCGGCACGCCAATCCTTTTCTATATGTACGTCGCGCCGCCGTTCTCGCATGCGTGTTCGGCGTTCGCGGTGGCGCTGTTCGTTACCGTCTGGCTGCACGTCCGGCGGTCGTGGACCGCGCGCGGCGCCGCCGCCCTGGGGCTCGCGGGAGCGCTCGTCGCCATGGTCAGGGAGCAGGACGCGCTCTTCCTGGTCGCACCAGCCCTCGACTACCTGCTGACCGCCGCCGCGACGCGGCACGGGCGCGCGCGGCCCGCTCGCGATGCGATCCTGACCGCCGCCGCCGGGGCGCTGGCCTTCGCCGCCGGCTACCTGCCCCAGCTCATCGCCTACCAGGCGCTCAACGGCCGGCCGCGGCCATCCGAGCTGGTGACCCGGAAAATGAACTGGGCGTCGCCGCACGCCCTGCAGGTGCTCGCCTCGCCCGAGCATGGCTTCCTGATCTGGACACCGCTCGCGGCGCTGGCGCTGGGCGGTCTCGTCCTGCTCGCCGTCCGCGGCGCCGCCGACCGGCGGCGCGTCGGCTGCGGCCTGCTGCTGATGGCGGCGCTCCAGGTCTACGTCAGCGGCGCGGTCGCCTCCTGGACCGTCGCCGGCGCCTTCGGCCAGCGGCGCTTCGTCGCCCTCACGCTGCTCCTCATCGTCGGGCTCGCGACGCTCGCCGCCGCCGCGCGCACGCCGGCGCGGCGCGCCGCGCTTGCCGCCGCGATGATCCTCTGCGTCTGGTGGAACGTCGCGCTGATGGCGGAGTTCGGCACCCGGCTGATGGATCGGCAGCGCCTCGAGCCGCGCCGTAACGCGTACGACGCCTTCGTGACGCTGCCGCGCCGCGCCCCCGAACTGGCGTACCGCTATCTGCTGCGGCGCTCGTCCTTCTATCAGCCGCCGGACGCGACGCCGCCCGGCGACGACGGGGAGCACCGATGACGCCGCCGCGGGTCAAAATGCCGACGCTGCGGATCCTCTATCTCGCCGACATCCGCTTTCCGCTCGAGCGGGCGAACGGGATCCAGACCATGGAAACGTGTCACGCGCTCGCCGGACGCGGTCACGATGTCGAGCTCGTCGTCCGGGCGGATACGCGCCGGCCGGCACGCGATCCGTTCGCGTACTACGGGCTGCCGCCGAGCGAGCGGCTGCGCATCCAGCAGGCCCCGGTGCAGGGACCGGCGGCGGCGCGGCGCATCGGCTATCTGTCGTTCGCGGCCGGACGGGTGATGGGCGCGGGCCGGGCGGACGTCGTCCTGACTCGCGACCTCGGCGTCGCGGCGATGCTGCTGCGGCTGCCGCGGGCGCTGCGGCCGCCGCTGGTGTACGAATCGCACGGCTATGCGCCCGAGGTGGCGGCGGCGCTGCCGGAACTGGTCTCGACCGCGGTGCCGCCGTCAGCCGCCAAGCTGCGGCGGCTGGCCGCGCGCGAGGCCCGGGTCTGGCGATTGGCGGAGGGGTATGTCACGATCACGGCGGGACTGGCCGCGGATCTCGAAACGCGGTTCGACGCGCGGACGCAGCTGCGGGTGATTCCGGACGGCGCGCGCCCCGCCGGCGCCGCGCCGGCCGATGCCGATGGCGGCGCGCGGCAACCGGCCGTGCCGGTCGTTGCCTACGCCGGGCATCTCTACGCCTGGAAAGGCGTCGACCTGCTGCTCGACGCGCTGGCGCGGGTCCCCGGCGTGCGCGGCCTGATTGTCGGCGGCCATGCCGCCGAAGGAGACCTGGCGCGCCTGCAGGCGCAGGCCGGCCGACTCGGCATCGCCGACCGGGTCACGTTCACCGGCCTGGTCGAACCGGCCGACGTCGCCGGGCTGCTGCGCGGTGCCGACATCCTGGTCCTGCCGAATCCCCGGTCGGCCATTTCGGAGCGGTTCACGTCACCCTTGAAGCTGTTCGAATACCTGATGGCGGGACGGGCCATCGTCGCGTCGGACCTTCCGGCAATCCGCGAGATTCTGCGCGACGGGATCGACGCGCTGCTGGTTCCCCCGGGTGATGCGGCGGCGCTCGCCGCGGCGATCGGCCGGTTGGCCGCCGACCCGGCGGCGCGCGGCCGGCTGGCGCGGGCGGCCGCCG
>JANMWI010000073.1:0-9081 GCA_031393955.1 Acidobacteriota bacterium | reverse complement strand
CACACGGCCCCGGCAGCATAGAACGAAAACCGGCCGCGGTGGAAGTGACCCGCCTCCACTTGACAGTCCGCGCCGTCCCGGCGGAGACTCGCGCTCGCTATGCAGTCGACCTCGGCGGACCGTGTCTTCGCGGCACTCGATGGCTTCCGGATCGAGCTGCCGTCCTGGGGTTTCGCCAACACCGGGACGCGGTTCGGCAAGTTCCTGCAGCCGGCGGCGGCGGTCACGATTGACGAGAAATTCGCCGATGCCGGCCACGTCCATGCCCTGACCGGCTGCTGCCCGACCCTGGCGCTGCACGTCCTCTGGGACTTCGAGCAGGGCCTCGGCAGCGCCGCCGCGGTCGCGGCGCTGGGGGAGCGATTCGGGATCCGGCCCGGCTCGATCAATCCGAATGTCTTCCAGGATCAGGCTTACAAGTTCGGCTCCTTCGGCAATCCGGACCCGGCGATCAGGCAGGCGGCGGTCCGCCACACCGTCGAGAGCGCGCGGATCGGCGCGCGCCTCGGCAGCCGCGATCTGTCGCTGTGGTTCGCCGACGGGTCGAACTATCCGGGCAGCGCCAGCATCCGCCAGCGCAAGCAGTGGTTCGAGGACGGCTTGCGCGCGCTGCACGATGCGCTCGCCCCCGGCCAGCGCATGCTGGTCGAGTACAAGCCGTTCGAACCGGCCTTCTACCATACCGACATCGCCGACTGGGGCATGGCGCTGCTGCTGGCGCGCTCCGCCGGTCCACAGGCGCGGGTGCTGGTCGACACCGGCCACCACTACCTGTCGCAGAACATCGAGCAGGTCGTTGCCTGGCTGCTCGCCGAAGGCATGCTCGGCGGCTTCCACTTCAACGATCGCCGCTATGCGGACGACGATCTGACGCTCGGCTCGATCGATCCGTATCAGATCTTCCGGATCTTCCACGAGATCTTGTCGTTCGAACAGGACACCGGCGCCCGGGCCGACATCGCCTTCATGATCGATCAGAGCCACAACCTCAAGGGGAAGATCGAGGCGATGCTGCAGACCGTCACCGTCGCGCAGGCGCTCTACGCGAAGGCGGCGCTCGTCGATCACGGCCGACTCGCCGCCGCCCAGGCGGCCTGCGACATCGTCGGCGCCGAGTCGCTGCTGCAGGACGCCTTCGCCACCGATGTCCGCGACCTGATCCGCGAGTGGCGGACAACGAAGGGACTGCCCGGCGATCCGCTGGCGGCGTTCCGTGAGGGCGGCTACCTTGCGCGGATTACCGCCGAGCGTGCCGGCCGCCACGCCGGCGCGGCTTCGTCGTACGCCTGAGCGCTAGTCCGTGGCCGCCGCCTTGCGCTTGGCGTCCTTCTGCATCACCTGCAGCAGCCGGGCGTAGACCGGATCCCGCGGCACGCACCCGGCGGCGTACTGCCCGAGCTCGTTGTCCTTCGAGCGCATCAGCAGGGTGCACTGGCTCACGGTGATGCAGGCCTTGCGCTTGTCCATCTGGACGTCGCGCGCGAAGTCCGGATAGGCGATCGCGCCGCGGCCGAGGCCGACGAGCGAGACCCGGCCGTCCCGGAGATTCGCCTCCCCGGCCTCGAGCGCGAAATGGCGCAGATAGCTGTAGCCGGTGCCGACGACCGGCAGATCCGGGCAGGCGCGCTGGGCGGCCTCGGCGAGCTGGAAATGGCGTTCGACGCCGGCCAGCGCCGGTTCGGGGGAGGCGTAGCCGTCGGGTGGCTCGCGGTCCGCCGGCCGGCCGATATGCGGGTTGTAGTACGGACAGCCGGCGGTGACGTTGACGAGCTGCAGGCCGGCATCCCGATAGAGGCGCAGCGCGTCGAGCGCCTCCGCCGGTTCGAGGTAGTTCTCGGTCGCGCCGGGGACGGGCTCCCCGGCGCCGGTCGATGGATTCTTCGCGTACGGGACGCCGTCGTAGAAATTCATCCGCGACGCGCGAATCAGGCCTGGCGCCTCGCTCTTGAGGCGTTCGAGGATCTCGCGCACGAACCGGGTGCGGTTGTCGAGGCTGCCGCCGTACTTGCCGGGCCGGGTCCGCGCCGCGAGCATCTCGGAGAGCAGGTAGCGGTGGCACTGCTTGATGTCGACGAAGTCGACGCCGATGTTGCGGGCGCGCAGCGCGGCGGCGACGTAGCGATCCTGGAGCCGATCGAGCTCCGCATCGGTCAGGATGCGCGCGTTGTTGCGGAGCGCGGGATCGTGAAACAGCACGGTCGGCGACGGGTACGACCAGCGCCCCGAGTGCGTCAGCTGCAGGCCGATCAGGCAGGTCTCGGCGCCCGCCCCGTGCTCGCGCCGGGCCAGCGCGAGCAGCCGTTCGAGGGCTGGCAGGTTCGCCTCGGAGAGCAGCAGCTGGCGGGTGTTGGCGCGGGCGTCAGGGGCAATCGCGATCGCTTCCCCCCAGAGCAGCTTCGCGCCGCCGGTCGCGAACCGGGTCCAGCGGCGGATGGTGAGCTCGTCGGGCGCTCCCTCGAGAGTCCCGTCGCACCCCTCCATCGGATGAATCGCGAGCCGGTTCCCGGCGGTGCGGTCACCGATGCGAATCGGGGTCAGGGCCGTGCGGATGTCAGGCTCGAGCCGGATGCCGACGCCGTGCCGGGCAATCTCCGCCTCGAGCGCGTCCCGGCTGGCAAACGTCGCGGTACTCATACCCCTTCCCCCTCCCCACGGGGACACTCATCTTTAGCCCAACTCGTTGATTCCACAGGGCCGGTCGATGGCACGCCCCTGATCGCCGACGATCGCGGGGGGCCGGCGAGTTCACCCCGCCGAATCAATAACTTAGCCTAAAGATGAGTGTCCCCATCGAACCATTGCGAAGGGGCGGACGCGGAGGGAACAGGGCCCGGTACGACCAGGCCCTCCAGCGATCAGCGGTCGAGTGTGTTCTGGGGCTGCAGGTGCGCCAGGCCCGACTCGACCTCGGGCACGCGCGCGCGGCGGCGTCCCTTCAACCAGTCCTGCAGCTTCTCCATGTAGATGTAGAAGACCGGGGTGACGTAGAGCGTCAGCGTCTGCGACACCAGCAGGCCGCCGACCACCGCCAGGCCGAGCGGACGCCGCGCCTCGGCGCCGGCGCCCCAGCCGAGTGCAATCGGCAGCGTGCCCATCAGCGCCGCCATCGTCGTCATCATGATCGGCCGGAAGCGCACCAGGCAGGCCTCGTAGATCGCATCGGCGGCACTCAGGTGCCGGTCGCGGCGGGCCTCGATCGCGAAGTCGATCATCATGATGCCGTTCTTCTTGACCAGTCCGACCAGCATGATGACGCCGACGAACGCATAGATGTTGAGGTCCTGCTTGAAAATCAGCAGCGTCAGCAGCGCCCCGAAGCCGGCTGACGGCAGGCCCGAGAGGATGGTGATCGGGTGGATGAAGCTCTCGTAGAGGATCCCGAGGACGACGTAGATGACGAAGATCGCCAGCACCAGCACCCAGCCGAGGCCGCGCATCGATTCCTCGAACGCCTGCGCCGTGCCCTGGAAGCTGCCGGTGACGGTGTCGGGTAGCGTCTGTCGCGCTAGTTCCTGGACCCGCGCCGCGGCATCGCCGAGCGCCACTCCCGGCTTGAGGTTGAACGACAGCGTCACCGACGGCATCTGGCTGATGTGGTTGATCGACTGCGGTCCGACGCCGGCGCGGGTCGTCGCCACCGTTGACAGCGGCACCAGTTTGTTGCCGGGCGCCTGCACGTAGAGCATCGACAGCGCCGCGGGATCGCGCTGGAACTGCGGCGCGACCTGCATGATCACCTGATACTCGTCCTCGGGCGCGTAGATCTGCGACACCTGACGCGAGCCGTACGCCGAATTCAGCGCCAGCTGCACCTGATCGACGGTCAGGCCGAGCGCCGCGATCTGCTCGCGGTCGAGATCGACCGACAGCTGCGGCGTCCGGACCTCGAGGTCCGAGGTGACATCCTGGATGCCGTCGACCTCGCCGAGCGCCGCCTCGAACTGCGGCGCGACCCGGTAGAGCTCCGCGGTGTCGGCCCCCTGCAGGGCGAACTGGTACTGGCTGCGCGACATCATGCCGCCGATGCGGATCGCCGGCGGATTGGTCAGGAAGACCCGCACGCCCGGCACCCGCGACAGCTTCGGCCGGAGCTCGTCGATGATCTCGTCCGCCGTGAGCGTGCGCTGGTCTCGCGGCTGCAGGTCGACGTTCAGCCGCCCGCCGCCGCGGCCGCCGATGTTGGCGGTATAGGCCGAGACGTTTGGATCCTTGGCGAGAATGTTGATCACTTCGACGGTATGCCGGACCGATTCCTCGAAGCCGATCCCCTGCGCGGTCTCGATCTGCCCGCTCACCTGGCCGGTATCGACGCTCGGGATGAAGCCGGTCGGCACGATCTTGAACAGATAGATCGTTCCGGCGAGCAGCAGCGCCGACACGACCATCGTCGTCGCTTTGAAGCGGATCGTCTGGCGCAGCGTCCAGCCGTAGGCGGCGACCCACGCGTCGAAGACCCGCTCGACGGCGTTGTAGACCCGGCCGTGCGCGATCGAGTGCGGCGCCTTGAGGAAACGGCTGCACAGCATCGGCGTCAGCGTCAGCGAGACCAGGCCCGACACCAGGATCGCCGAGGCGATCGTGACGGCGAACTCGTGCATCAGCCGGCCGACGATCCCGCCCATGAAGAGGATCGGGATGAACACCGCCGCCAGCGACAGCGTCATCGAGATGATCGTGAAGGCAATCTCCTTCGATCCGTCGAGCGCCGCCTGCATCCGGGTCTTGCCCATCTCCATGTGGCGGACGACGTTCTCGAGCATGACGATCGCGTCGTCGACGACAAAGCCGACCGACAGCGTCAGCGCCATCAGCGACAGGTTGTCGATGCTGTAGCCGAACGCCCACATCACCGCGAACGTCCCGACGATCGAGAACGGCAGCGCCAGGCTGGGAATGATCGTCGCCGACAGGTTGCGCAGGAACAGGAAGATGACCAGGACGACCAGCGCGATGGTCAGGAGCAGCGTGAACTTGACGTCGTTCACCGACTCGCGGATCGACTCCGACCGGTCGCTGCGGATCGCCAGCTGGATCGGCGCCGGCAGCTGCGCGGTCAGCTCGGGCAGGAGCTCCTTGATCGAATCGACGACCTCGACGGTGTTGGTCCCGGGCTGGCGCTGGATCGCCAGGTAGATCGCCCGCGTGCCGTTGTACCAGCTGACGTCGCGCTCGCTCTCGACGCCGTCGTAGACGTGCGCGACTTCGTCGAGCCGCACCGGACTGCCGTTGCGATAGGCAACGACGACGTTCTTGTAGCCCTCCGAGCTGAACAGCTGCCCCTGCGCCTGGACGACATAGTTGCGACTGGGGCCGTAGAGTGTGCCGGTCGGACGGTTGGAGTTGGCGCCGGCAATCGCCTGTGCGACCTGGTCGACGCCGACCTGCCGCGACGCCAGCTGCATCGGGTCGAGGTCGACGCGGACCGCCGGCTTCTGCGCGCCGAAGACGTTGACCTGGGCGACGCCGGTGACCGTCGACAGCCGCTGCGCGAGCACGGTCTCGGCGTAGCGATCGACCTGCGACAACGGCAGGGTGGCGGAGCTCAGCACCAGGAACAGGATCGGCGAGTCCGCCGGGTTGGTCTTCTGGAACGACGGCGGCGACGGCATGCCGGGCGGCAGGCTGCGCTGCGCCCGCGCAATCGTCGACTGCACGTCCTGGGCGGCCGAATCGATGTTGCGGCTCAGGTCGAACTGCAGCGTGATGCTGGTCTGCCCTTGCGAACTGCGCGAGCTGATCGAGGTGATGCCCGAAATCGTCGAGAACTGCTTCTCGAGCGGCGTCGCCACCGACGACGCCATCGTCTCCGGGCTCGCGCCGGGCAGGCCGGCGCCGACCTGGATGGTCGGAAAATCGACCGAGGGCAGATCGCTGACCGGCAGCAGCCGGTAGCCCATCACGCCGAAGATCAGGATGGTCGTAACGAGCAGCGTCGTCGCGACCGGCCGCTCGATGAAAGGTTCGGCAACGTTCATGATCGACCCCCGCTGCGACCGCCCTCGCGGCCGCCGTCCGCCCCTCCTCCGCCGCGCGTGCCGCGCGCCCCACCTGGCGGGGCGCCCTCGCCGGCGCGCCCGCGTCCGCCCGCGTCGCTCGAGGTCGTGACCCGCGCACCCGGCGTCAGCCGCAGATGTCCGTCGGTCACCACTTCCTCCCCGGCCTTCAGCCCCTGCGCAATGACGCTGTCAGTCCCCTGCTGGCGCTCGACCCGCACGGTCCGCATCTCCGCGGTGCGATCGGCGCCGACGACGTAGACATACGTGCCCTGCTGCGATTCCTGGACCGCGGCCGATGGCACGACCAGGGCGTTGGCGTCGGTCGTCAGCAGCAGCGTCACCTGCACGAAGAGGCCCGGCCAGAGCCGGTGGGCGCTGTTCGGGAACGTCGCCTTCAGCTTGATGGTGCCGGTCGTCGGATCGACCGCGTTGTCGATGAACGAGACCGAGCCTGCTTCGGCAGGCGCCGCGTCCTGGGCCGGAGCCGGCTGTGCCGCCGGCACCGGCGGTCGGTCACCGCGCCCCTCGGGCGAGGCGACCGCAATCTGCGTCGGTCCGGTCGGGCTGCCCTGGAGACGCGCCTGCACCTTCAAGGCCCGCTGCGCCTGATAGCGCCGGATATCGCCCAGATACCGGCCGGGCACGGAGAAGCCGACGTAGATGGGCGCCATCTGATTGATGATCAGCAGCGGGTTCGGATCGTTGGCGCGGACCAGGTCCCCCTGGTGGACAGTGAGCGCCCCGGCGCGGCCGGTGAGCGGGGCGGTGATGGTCGTGTATTGCAGATTCAACTGCGCGGTCTCGACCGCGGCCTGGTCAGCCGCCAGCGTCGCCTGCTGCGCCGACGCGGTGGCGGACTGCGCCTCGTATTGATCGCGCGCAATCAGACCGCGCTTGTAGAGGTCCTCGTAGCGCGTCTGCTGGGACTGCGAGTTCTTCGCGGTGGCGGTGTCGCGGGCCAGGACCGCCTGCGCCTGCTGCAGCGAGGCCTGGAACGGGCGCTGGTCGAGGGTGAAGAGCGTCTGCCCCTTGCGGACGTCCTGCCCTTCCGCGAAATGGATCTGGCTCAACTGCCCGGTGACCTGGGCGCGGATCTGCACCGTCGACAGCGCCTCGGCGGTCCCGACCGCCGGAATCGTGACGGGGATGGCCTTGGTCTGGACGTGCCCGGTCACGACCGGTACGGCACCGCCCCGGCCGCCACGCCCGGCGCCGGCGCCTCGGGCGCCCGCTCCGGCCGGCGGCGCGCCGGGAGCGGCATCCTTCTGTGACGAACAGGCAACCGCCACGAGCAGCAGGCCGGCGGCAAACACGTGAATGAATGATCTCGACATCAAATGGCACACGGGGACACGAGGAAAACGGTGGCACCTACATAAACGACGGCCGCTGCCGCCGCGTTTACCGGTGCCGGGCGGCTCCGACTTGGCCGCAAACCCTTGACCGGATGGACGTTGATGAGCTCAGCCTGGCGCAGCCACGTACCATAGCACGCGTCCGCGACGGGAAGGGCCCGCGAGAACGCCCCGGCGGGCCTGCAGGCGCCGAACGCTAGCGCGGTCCGGCGGGACCGGTTCCCCGGCCGGCAGGGTAGATCCGCAGCCGCTCGACCGACCACGGCGCTTCGCTGTCCGACGCCGTCTGGGTGATGCGCACGAACCTGCCGCGCACGGGGGTCACGCTGATGTCGGTACGGGATCACGATCCCTGGCCTTCGGCGAGCGGCTTGCTCCAGGTGCGCCCGTCCATCGACACCTGGAGCCGATAGCCGCGGGGATACGCCTGGGGAGGCGGCGGCGGGGGCGGCGTGCCGGGAGCGCCGCGCGTTCGATTCCTCGGTCAGGATCGCGTTCCGCCCGAACGGCAGCACGAAGCGCGGAAAGATCAGGTGATCGACGAAGACGAAGACATGGTGGGTCTCGTAGCGCCGTTGTTGTCGCGGTCCTCATGGACCGAGATCCGCCCGACCGGGTCGAGCTCCCCGGATGCATCCGCGTCCCGCATGTAGCCGCGCAGCTCGAGCACGAACATGCGGCCATTGCCGTCGAAGGCGATCTGCGCCGATTCCTGGATGTCGGGATCGGACCGCACGAGCTCCAGCTTGAAGCCTGGCGGCAGCAGGAACGTCTTCGCCTCCTCGGCCGGGATCAGCGGCAGCACCGGCGGCTTCTTCGAGAAGTCCGGCTCGAGCATCGAGGCGCCGCGGCCGGCCGGCGCCGGCGGCACCGCGCCCTGCGCCGCAGCCGCGCTCGCCGGCGCGGGGCCCTGCGCCACGAGCGACAAGGTCGCGACCGCCAGTGCGCCGACGAACATCAGGAGACGACGGCTGATGATCGACATGATCTGTGCTGGGTGGGGAAAAGGGCCGCGCGGCTCGAGGGCCGCGCGGCAGACATCGATCTACTTCGCGGCCTTGACGCTCGGGCTGTCGTCGGCCTTGAGGTCGCCGATCGCGTACTGCACACCGGCGAGCAGGTGCTCGAGGAGCGGCGTGACCGCGTAGTTGCGTTCGTGATGGCCATGCGCCATGTAGAAGATCCGGCCGCTGCCCTCGCGCCGGATGTAGCTCAGCGCGTAATCATGATCGGTGCGCGGGGTCGGCTCCTTCGCCTTGTCGGCGTCGCTCATCTTCGCGTAGTCGACGCTCGTCAGGACGTGGACGTTGGCGCGCGAGAACGACTCCTGGTTGAAGGTGTAGGTCTCGTCGTGGACCACGAAGGACGTCCCCTTGAACATCGCGGTCAGCGGACTGGCCGGATCGTCAATCTTGTAGGTGATCTCCTGCGGGTCGTTCCAGTGGAACTTGAAGTAGCCGCCGATCATGCGGTTGAACTCCGGCCACAGCGGATTGCCGCCGGGAGGGCCGCTGCGCGCCGCCTGCGGCGCCGCCGCCGGCATCAGCGCCGCGAACCGCTGGCCGAACTCGGCCTGGCTGACTTTACCGGTCTTTTCGGGATCGAGCTTGTCGAACCACGCGTCGGCGACCGCCGTGAGCTCGTCGCGCGTCACCTTCTGATCGTTGTTGCGGTCGGCCTGGGTCCAGATCGCGGCGGCGAGCATGCCCGACGCGCCGCCGCGGCCGCCG
>JANMWI010000068.1:0-32820 GCA_031393955.1 Acidobacteriota bacterium | reverse complement strand
CCGGCAGCCCGGCGAGGGCGAGCTTGCCGAAGTCGCGCCGCGAATACTGGAATCTGTCCTTGTCGCTGCTTGCCATTGCCTGCCCTCTCTCCTCGTGAATCGAAATGCACCGGGGCGGCGACCTCCGGCCGCCGGTCCGTTCGCGGATCCTACTCCGGAACCTTACCGGCTGTCTGTTGCGTCCCCGGCCGATGCGGTGCGGCGCCCGAGCCAGATCCGGCCGGCGAGGATGGCCACCCCCGGCAGCGCCATCGCGCCGGCGAACGTCAGCAGGAACGATCCCGCGCGCATCGAGAACGCGCCGACCGCCGCATAGGCGAGCGCGATGCCGAGATCGGCGAGCACCGTCAGCCACACGAACGGCGCCACCGGGCTCCGCACCAGCCCGGCGAACACCACGCTCGACTCCGCCAGGACCGGAATCGGCCGGCAGATGACCAGCGCCCACGTTCCGTAGCGATCCATGACCTTGCCGGCACGTTCGAGACCGTCGGCGCCGACCAGCCGCCGCGCCGGCGCGGCCGCGTAGGCGCCGAACAGGTAGCCAATCGCGCAGCCGGCGTTCATGCCGATCCAGATCACCAACGTGCCCTTCCAGAACCCCAGCAGCACGCCGGCGCCGGTCGAGACGATGCTGGAAGGGACCGGCAGGAAGACGTCGAAGGCGAGCAGCGCGCCAATCGCCCCGGCGGTCGCCCACCCGGAGGCATTGCCGGCGGCGAGCCAGGTCGCGAGTTGCTCGAACTGCCGCTCGAAGATCAGGAACGGCACCAGCACGATCGCGATCAGGACCGTCCACAGAATCGCCCAGCGCAGCCGGCCGGACGCCGGCGCCGCCGGATTGCGCGCATCCACCACAGTCACCTCAGAAATCGAAGTTGTCGATGTTCGCCTGCGTGAACATCACCGGCGCGCCGAGGATGATCTCGGTGCCGCGAATCTGGATCGTGCCGAGCCGGCCGGCCTCGAGCGACGAGGCGCCCGCCGGCAGTCGATTGCGCGCCAGCCGGGCGCCGGCGAGCACCGTCAGGTAGCCGAGGTCGCGGGTGTTCCAGAGCACGACCGTCTGGACCCAGCCGTCATGGACGTAGGGCTTGTTGATGTTCGGCAGCGACAGGCCGATGACGTTGACGTCGCGACGGCCCGCCTGGCGAACCGCCTCGGCCGCGCCCGGCACCGCCGGCGCCGAGATTGCCATCACCAGCCGCACCGCTGGAAAGACCCGCATGATCGTCTGCGTCTCGGCAAACGCCTTGTCGCGGTCGTCGTCGCTCGGCCGCACCGTCGCCAGCGTCAGGCCGGGATACTTGTCCGCCAGCCGCTTCCTGATGAAGGCAATCCATTCGTTCTGGTTGGCGGCGCTCAGCGCCCCGGTGATGACCGCGAACTCCCCCTTGCCGTTCAGCAGCCGCGCCGCTTCGTCGGTCAGCGTGTTGCCGATCCCCTCGGAGGTCGCCTGGTTGACGAAATAATCGCGCGCGTCGGGGTCGGCATCCGAGTCCCAGGTAATCACGTGGATGCCGCGCTCGCGCGCCTTGCGCAGCACGCTCGAGATGCCGCCGCGGTTCTCGACCGCCACCGCGATCACATCCACCTTGCGGGTGATCCAGTTCTCGACAAGCTCGTTCTGCTTGGCCGCATCGAGGCTGGTCGGGCCGTCCCAGATCAGGTCGACGCCAAGCTCCTTCGCCGCCTCTTCAGCACCGGCGCGGCAGCTCACGAAATACGGATCCCCCTTGGCCTTCGGCATCACCGCGATGACCGGGCGACGTCCGGCCGGGGCCGGGGCGCCGGCGGCAGCGGCATCCGCCGCGGTCCGCGGCGAGGTCAGCGATCGCACCAGCCAGACGTTCGTGGCCGCGACGAGCACCGAACCAAACAGAATCGCGCCGCAGAGCACGGCGACCTGGCTGTTCCTCACTGGAATCTCCTCCGTATGGTCGAATGATGCCGTGACGGGGCGGCCGGCGCCGGCCGTGCGCAGCACCGCCGCGGCTGCCCGCGCCCGCGCGCGCAGGCGGTCGATCGCGATCGTCGCGACGAGCAGCGTGCCGGTGACGACCCCGGTCAGCTCGGACGGCAGCGCCGCGAGGTGCAGCCCGTTGCGGAGCACCGACAACGCGAACAGCCCGAGCAGCGTACCCCAGAGCGTGCCGCGGCCGCCGAAGACCGACGTGCCGCCGAGCACAACCGCGGTGATGGCGTCGAGCTCGTAGCCGGTGCCGGCGTCGGACTTGGCCTGGCCGAGGTGGGCGACGTAGACGAGCGCGGCGACACTGGCGACGACACCCGACAACAGATAAGCCGTCGCGAGCCGCCGGGCGACTGGGATGCCGGCGTAGCGCGCCCCGGCGGCGCCGAAGCCAATCGCATACCACGCCCGGCCAATCACCGAGCGGTGCAGCAGCACGGCGTAGAGTCCCGCCACCACCACGAACAGCGGCAGCTGCGCCGGCACGGCGCCCCACAGGTAGCCTTGCCCGAGGGCGATAAAGCCCGGCGGGAACCCCGTATAGTTCACCGCCCCCTCGGTCAGCCCTTCGGCGATGCCGCGGAAGAGCGAGAACGTCCCGAGCGTGACGATGATCGGCGGGATGTTGAGCCGCGCGACCAGCACCGCGTTGAGCGCGCCGCCGGCGCAGCCGGTCAGCAGCGCCAGCCCGGCAGCGGCCGCGATCGGCAGATGCCAGTCATGGAACGCGGCGCCGAAAATCACCGCCGCAAGCCCCATCATCGAGCCGACCGAGAGGTCGATCCCGCCGGTGATGACGATCGGCGTCAGCGCGATGGCCAGCAGCCCGAGCTCGACGCTCAGCCGGAGAACCTCGAAGAAGTTGCCGACGGTCAGGAAATTGCGCGCGACCGCGCCAAACAGAACGACCTCGGCGGCCAGCGCCAGCAGCACCACCCACTCGCCATTCGGACACCAGCGGGCCCGCCAGTCCCGGATCATGCCAGCGCCGCCGCGGCAGCGACCGTCCGTCTGGTGCGCCGCTCCCGGACCGCGTCAATCGCCACCGCCGCCAGGATGATGGCCCCCTGCAGCGCGCGCTCCCAGTAGGCATTCACCCCCAGGAAGGTCAGCGCCGGACCGATGGCGCCGAGCAGGACAACGCCGAGCAGCGTTCCCGCCATGTTGCCCTGGCCGCCGCGAATCGAGGCGCCGCCCACCACCGCCGCGGCAATCACCTTCATCTCGAGGCCGATCCCGGCGTTGCTCGGAATCTGGTTGAAGCGCACCGCGTTCAGCACCGCCGCCAGACCGGTCAGCGCGCCCGCCGCGGTGAAGACCGCCGCGGTGATCGCCGCGGTGTCGAGCCCGGCCAGCCGCGCCGCCTGCGGGTTCGAGCCGGTCGCGTAGATCATCCGGCCGGCGGCGAGATGGCGCATCACCCAGCCGAGGCCCGCCTGCAGGACCGAGACAATCGCGAGGGCAACGATCGGGTACGCCGCCTGAGGCAGGCCGAACCACTGGAACCCGGGCGGCAGGTCCTGCACCCACGCGCCTTGCGTCGCCCAGCGCAACCCGTCCCTGAGCGCCACCATCGTCGCCAGCGTCACGACCACCGAGGGGATGCGGACGTAGGCGACCAGCGCGCCGTTGAGCGCGCCGAGCGCCGCGCCGGCGGCACAGCCGGCGAGCGCCGCGAGCGCGACCGGGAGGCCGGCCTTGGCGGCGAGTCCGGCCGTCACACCGCAGATGGCGAAGATGGATCCGGCTGAAATATCGATGTGTCCGGTGAGAATGACCAGCGTTGCCCCGAGCGCGACGATCAGCACCGGCATGCTGCCAAGGAACAGGTCGCTCAGATTGTCGCGCGCGAAATAGCCGGGCGCCTCGAACGCCAGGACGATCCCGAGCGCCGCAATCACGAGGGCGATGGAGGCTTCGCGCCGGTACCGGGTCAGCATGAGGTCAGGCGGGGATTATCCATTACTTGCGGCCGCTCCGTGGAAGGTCCCCGCAGTCCGCACGCGGTAAACTGTCCCACCCATGGACTCGCGGCCGTCCCGGCTCCTCCCGCGCTGGGTCATTCTCGTCACGTTGCTGATGCTGGCGCCGGGCCGCGTCAGTGCTCAGACGCCAGGAGAGCTCCGCTGGGCCGCTGACCCCGAGGGCGGAGCCCCGTACGTCCAGGCGGACCCGGCGGATCCATCCCGGATCGAGGGTTTCGAGGTCGAGATCGCGACACTCGTGGCGCGCGCCGTCGGCCGCACGCCGCGCTTCATGACGGTGGCCTACGCCTCGATCGATCAGTCCGTCGCGCGCGGCGACGCCGACCTCGGTCTCAACGGCCTCGAAGATACCCCCGGCCGCCGCGCCGCGATGGTGGTGACGCTGCCGTACTACGCCTTTCGAGAGGTGCTCTCCGTCAGGAACGCCGACGCCTCCCGGCTGAAAACGCTCGCCGACCTTGCCGGCCGCCGCGTCGGCACCCTCGGCGGCACCATCGCCTACGACATCCTGCTGATGGCCGGGCGGCAGCACGGGTTCGAGACGGTGTCGTACGACGACGACGTCCATCCGTTCACGGACCTGTTGATCGGGCGGGTCGATGCGGTGCTGCTCGACAACGTCATCGCCGAGCGGCGCGCCCGCCAGATGACCGGGATCGCGATCCAGCCGGAGAGCGTCGCTACCGGACATTACGTCGGCGTGCTCGCGCCCGGCAACCGTTCGCTCGCGGATCGCATCGATCGCGCTTTGCTCGATGCGATGCGCGACGGCTCGCTCGAACGGATCCTGAGGAAGTGGGGGATCTGGAACGACGACCAGCCGGCACTCTACGCGCGGCTGCTTGGCGGCGAGGCGATCGCGCCGACAGACGCCGCCAACGGGCCGGCCTCGGGCCGCTGGCCGTTGACCCGCCGCTACCTGCCGACGCTGCTGCGCGCCGCCGGCCTCACGCTGGTGCTGTCGTGCCTGGCAATGGCGCTGGCGGTCGCGCTCGGCGTGCTGATTGCCAGCGGCCGCGTCTACGGCGCGGCGCCGCTGCGGCTGCTGCTCACCGCCTACGTCGAGCTGATGCGCGGCACGCCGATTCTGCTGCAGCTGTTCGTGATCTATTACGGCCTGGCCGCCGCCATCCGGCTGCCGGCGTTCGTCGCCGCACTGGCCGGGCTGGCGCTCAACTACGCCGCCTACGAAAGCGAGATCTACCGCGGTGCCCTCGAGGCGGTGTCGACCGGGCAGCTCGAAGCGGCGCGGACGCTGGGCTTCACCGAGCGGCAGATCCTGACGCTGGTGCGCGGTCCGCAGGCGTTCCGCCTCGCGCTCGCGCCGATGACCAACGACTTCGTCGCGCTGCTCAAGGACTCTTCCCTGGTCTCCGTCCTCACCGTCGTCGAGCTCACCAAGCAGACCCAGATCTTTGCCGCCAATATCGGCAGCTGGGTGATTCCAGGGACGCTCTGCGCGCTGCTCTATCTGGCGATGTCGCTGCCGCTGTCGGCGGCGGCGCGGACCCTCGAGCGGCGCTGGCGGGCGGCGACGCCATGACGGACGTCCTCGACGTCCGCCGCCTGCACCTCCGCCGCGGGACGCGGTCCATTCTCGCGGATGTGACCTTCACCGTCCCGCGCGGCGAAGTCATCGCGCTGATGGGTCCGTCCGGCTCAGGCAAGACAACGATCCTGCGGGCGGTGGCCGGGCTCGAGCCGTTTGAGGCGGGGACGATGGCGATGGACGGCGCTGAACGGCGCGGCGGCCAGGCGTTGAGCGGGCGCGCGCTGCGCGACTGGCGCCGCCGGATCGGCCTGGTCTTCCAGTTTCATCATCTCTTCGAGCACCTGACGGTCCTTGAGAATGTAATGCTCGCGCCGGTGCACGTCCGCGGCACGGCCCGCGGCGACGCCGCGATTCTCGCGCAGGACCTGTTGCGGCAGCTCGGCGTGGAGCATCGCACCGGCGCGCTGCCGCGGGAGCTGTCGGGCGGCGAAGCGCAGCGCGTCGCCATCGCGCGGGCGCTGGCGCTGGATCCGCCGCTGCTGATGATGGACGAGCCGACCGCGTCGCTCGATCCGGCGCGCCGCCAGGATCTCGGCGCGCTGCTGCGCGGGTTGGCCGAACGCGGCCGGTCAATCCTGATTTCGACCCACGATGCCGAGTTCGCGCGCGACGTCGCCGGCGGCGTGCTGCGGCTCGAGGGAGGATCCGTGCTGGCGTCGCACGCCGGGACGGCCGGTCCGGGAGGCGGCCCTTGATCAGCGACGACAGGCACTACGGGGTGGGCAGCTGCACCACGAACAACTGTGACAACTGACGCGTGCTGACGTAGGCGTAATGCCTGCCGTCCGCGGAGATCGCGATGTTCTGGATGCCGGTGAAGCCGGCGGGATCGCCCGGGCGAAGCGTCGCGATCTGGGTGCGGGCTCCGGTGGCGCGACTCACCCTGAAGATCGCGGCGCCATGGTTGTCGCGCGTCGCGGTAAACGCCGCCGCTGAATCAGGGCTCCATCCCAGCAGCTGCTCGTCCGGCAGCCCCGCGGGGGCCGGCAGCCAGGTGTTGGACTTCAGATTGAGCAAGCCGAAGGCCTCGCCGCGCGCCGCCGCCAGCCACTCTCCATCAGGTGACACGAACTCGCCTACGGTCCCTTCGGCGGTCAGCGGCGCCACTTGGTTCGTGGCCAGCACGGCCTCGTACGAGCGGCGCGCGTGCCCGGCCTCGCGCCCGGTGACAATGAGGCGTCGGCTGTCGGGCGCCCAGGTGACGGTGCCGATCTGGATTGCCCCGGTGTCGATGAGGCGGGGGGCGCCGGCACCGGTCGGAGTGATCCGGATTTTCCCGGTCTCCGGGTCTGGCGACGTCACCCACTTGCCGTCGGGCGACAGCTGTGCCCGAGATCCATCGGCGATGCGGATCGCCGGGCGTCCGTCGGTGGGGCGAACGAAGATGCCGTAGGCGGCCCCGGCCCCCTCGCCGCTCTCGACGAACGCCGCCAGGCTGCCGTCCGCCGACAGACCGAGGCTGGTCGCCCAGTCGAACCACGACAGCCCTTTCTCCGGGCCGCCGCCGATCGCGCCGACCATGACCTGGCTCCGCAAGCTGCCGGCGGTCAGCAGCGCCCGGCCGTCCGCCGCGACGTCCTCAAGCGTCAGCCGTGCGGGCGCTCTGTAGAGCAGGCGCTCGCGGCCGTCGAGCGTCACGGCGTGGAGCGCTCTGAGCATGCCGGCGCGCGTCGCCGTGAACCACAGCTCCCTGCCACCGGGCGCCCAGGCCAAACCCTGGATGCTCGACCAGCCCGACGACAGCGTTCTCGCCGGCCCGGAGGTGCCAACGATCCGCACCTCGCCATCGTCGCCGCCAGCGCTGTGGGCGATGAAGGCGACGCTCCCGCCATCCGGCGAGACGCGCCCGTCACTGAGCCAGTACGGTGCGGTAACCAGCGTCGTACCGATCGGATACTGAAGCTCGCCGCTGTCCCGCGTCGAGCGGATGATCGCGAGCCGGCTGCCGTCCGGGCTCCAGGACGCCGACATGACGTCCTCGACAAGTTCACGCGGTGCGCCGCCGGCGATCGCGGCCCGCGCCAGGGTGCCGTCGATTGCGAACGGACCGGCCGTTCGGGGATTGAGCGCCAGCGCCATCTCGCCGGCCGGCGACATCGCGAGGAGATCGGCTGACGGCAGCAGCAGCGGGCTCGATTCCGGACTGCCCGGGCGCGTCGTGAACGTCGTCAGCGGCTCCCCTTCCCATGACGCCGCGTAAATGACGGTCTTGCCGTCCGGCGCGAACCTCGCGCCCCGCACGGTGCCGTTGCGGTAGGTCAGCTGCGTCAGCGGCGGCGGTTCGGCGGGGCTGACGCCGTAGCGCGCGCCGGCGAAATACATCACGCCGCCGGCGACCACGGCCGCAGCCAGTGCCGCCAGCGGCAGCCCGAGGCGCCGCGCGCGTGGCGGTGGCGGCGCGGTCTCGTCGGCGGCGGGCCGGACCCCGCTGGCGCTGGAGATCGCATCGAGCGCGAACATGACGTCGCGCGCCGAGTCGAAGCGTTCGTCGACATTCTTCTCGAGGCAGCGCCGGACGACCCGCTCGATCGCCGGCGATGAGGCGTGCACGCCGGAAGGAAACTCGGCGGGATCCTCCTTGAGGATCGCGCTCATCGTGTCGACCGCGGTCTTGCCGTGGAACGCACGCTGGCCGGCGAACATCTCGTAGAGCACCGCGCCGAGGCTGAAGACGTCCGAGCGCGCGTCGATCGGCTCGGCGCGCAGCTGCTCGGGCGACATGTAGCCGGCGGTGCCGACGACCATCCCGGGATCGGTGTGGGCGATCGTCGCCCGCGAGCCGTCGCTCGAGATCTCCTCGACCAGCTTGGCCAGCCCGAAGTCAAGAATCTTGACGCGGCCGTCCTTCGTGACGAGCACGTTCTCCGGCTTCAGATCGCGGTGGATGATCCCCTTCTCGTGCGCCGCCGCCAGGCCGCGCGCAATCTGGATCCCGTAATCGACCGCCTTGCGCGCCGGCAGCGCGCCGCGCTCGAGCAGCTCCCGCAGCGTCAGCCCCTCGATCAGCTCGGACACGACGTACGGCGTCGGGCCGTCGGTGCCGACATCATGGACGACGAGAATATTCGGGTGGTTGAGCGTCGCGGCGGCGCGCGCTTCCTGCTCGAATCGGCGCAGCCGATCGGCGTCGGTGATGAACAGCGCCGGCAGGACTTTCAAGGCGACGTCACGGCCGAGCCGCGTATCCCGCGCCCGAAACACTTCGCCCATGCCGCCGGCGCCAATCGGCGCAACAATTTCGTAGGGCCCAAGCCGGCTACCGGCTGAAAACGTCATGCGCGGATTGTATCCTCGCCGGTGGCGATCCTTCTTATAGGATGGATCGTCAGTTCACGGGAGGCTGCATGACGGCAATGTTACGACGGGGGATGGTGGTGGTCGGTTGGTGTCTGGTGGTTTCGGCGGGGCTTGGTGCACAGTCGCCGACGACCGTCTCCGGGGTCGTGACGACGCGGGCCGACGGCCTGTCTGTCCCTGGCGCGGTGGTCACGATCGTCGGCACCGACGTGACCGCCACGACCGATGGTGAAGGCCGGTATCGCCTCGAAGTGCCGGCGGCGATCGCCCGCGCCGGCAAGCTGCAGATCAAGGTCGAGGGCCTCGGCCTGCCGCCGAAGATCGTCGACGTCGAGATTCGCCCTGATACGCCCGCCACCGCCGACGTCGCCCTCAGCCTCGGCTTCGAGGAGCAGATCACTGTCGGTTCGCGCATGGCCGGGGCCGAGGCGCAGAAGGCGGTGCCGGTTGACGTCATCACCCAGGATCAAATCGCCACCAGCGGCTACGCTGAAACAACGCAGGTCATCCAGGCGCTGGCGCCGTCCCTGAACTTTCCGCGTCCGACGATCACCGACGGCACCGACACCGTCCGGCCGGCGACGCTGCGCGGCCTCGGCCCCGACCAGGTCCTCGTCCTGATCAACGGCAAGCGCCGCCATCAGAGCGCGCTGGTCCACCTCAACAGCAGCGTCGGCCGCGGCTCGACCGGCGTCGATCTCAATGCCATCCCGGTCTCGGCGATCGAGCGGATCGAAATCCTCCGCGACGGCGCCGCCGCGCAGTATGGCTCCGACGCCATCGCCGGGGTCATCAACATCGTCCTCAAGGGGGGCGTGTCGTCACCGTCGCTGTCGAGCAAGTTCGGGCTCTCGACCGGCAGCTTCATCGGCAACTCGTGCAGCGCCACCGGCCAGAACTGCAAGCTCGGCAACAAGATCAATTTCTCGGACGGCGAGTTGTTCGACGCCGGCGGCTCGTGGGGCGTCGGGCTCGGCAAGGGCAGCCTGACGGTGGCGGCCGAGTACCGGCATCACAACCGCACCAACCGTGCATCGTTCGATCCGCGCGATCAGCTCGTCGCCGGCGACGCCGGCAACAATGCTGTCGCGGAGCCGAACCATCGCTGGGGCGATCCGGACACCCGCGACCTGATGACGATGGTCAACGCGCAGGTGCCGCTCAACGCGAAGCAGACCCGGTTCGCGTATGCGTTCGCCGGCTACAGCCGGCGCGAGGCCAACAGCGCCGGCTTCTATCGCCGCGGCCTCGACGTCCGCAACTGGCCGCAGATCTATCCGCTCGGCTTCCTGCCCGAGATCCAGCCGCTCGTCATCGACTTCAACACCACCGCCGGGGTGCGCGGCGGCTGGAACCGCTGGGCCTGGGACGCCAGCGCCGGGTATGGACACAACAGCTTCGACTTCACCATCGGCAACACGCTCAACGTGTCGCTCGGGCCGACCGTGCCGCCGAACAAGACCGTCTTCGAGGCCGGTACGCTGAAGCTGGGCCAGGCGATCGGCAACGTCGATCTCAGCCGTCCCCTCAAGGTCGGCCGCATGGCGGGCCCGCTCAACGTCGCCTTCGGCGGCGAGGTGCGGCGCGAACAGTACGAGATCGCAGCCGGTGAGCCCGACTCCTACCGGAACGGCGGCGTCCCCAACCGCGCCGGCGGCATCGCGGCGATTGGCGCCCAGGTGTTTGCGGGCTTCCGCCCCGCCAACGCGGTGAACGAATCGCGCGAGAGCGTCGCCGCCTACGTGGACGTCGAAGGGGACTTCCTGAAATGGCTGCGGCTCGGCTTTGCCGGCCGTACCGAACACTACAGCGACTTCGGCGGCACCGCGGACGGCAAATTGACCGCCCGCGTCCAGGTCGATCCGCGCTTCGTGGTCCGCGGCGCGCTGAGCACCGGCTTCCGGGCGCCGTCGCTCGGGCAGTCGTTCTTTTCGTCGTCGGCGACGAACTTCCTCAACGTGCCGGGACAGGGACTGGTGCCGTTCGAATCGCTGACCCTGCCGGTCACCGCGCCGGCCGCCAAGGTCCTCGGCGCACAGCCGCTCAAACCGGAGAACTCGGTCCACAGCAGCGGCGGCGTGGTGCTTACGCCGGTCCCCGGCCTCGATCTGACGGTCGACTACTACCACATCGCCATAGACGACCGGATCGTGCTGTCGGGCAACTTCACCGGGCCGCAGATCACCGCCCTGCTGACGCCGTTCGGCGCCAACAGCGCGCGCTTCTTCACCAACGCGATCAACACCCGCACCAGCGGCGTCGACCTGTCGGCCGGCTATCGGATCGCGCTGGCCGATGCCGGCACGCTGCGGCTGCACACTTCTTACAACAACACGCGGACGAAGATCGTCGGCGCGGTCACCACGCCGCAGCAGCTGACCGGCTTCGACCAGGTGCTGTTCGACCGGATCGAGCGGCGGCGGATCGAGTGCTATCAGCCCCACGACAGCTTCCGGGCCGGCGGCGACTGGCGGCGCAGCCGCTTGGGGGCCAGCGCCAACGTGGCGCGCTACGGCGAGTTCTGCAGCGGCACCCTCAACCCGGCCGACGATCAGACCTATCAGCCGAAATGGTTGACCGACGCCGAGGTCTCGTATCAGATCGCGCGCACGCTGACGCTCGCGGCCGGCGCCCAGAACATCTTCAACGTGTTCGCGGACCGCAACACCACCGTCAACTCGTTCAACGGCATCCAGACGTTTCCGAGCCAGTCGCCGTTCGGTATGAACGGCCGCGCCGTCTACGGGCGGATCGCCTGGAAGCTGTAGCGCCCCGACCCGGCCTGTCCGGTATGAGATGATCGCCGCATGGCGGATCGCGGGGCGCGTATCGTCTTCTCGAGCGGGGTCGGGCGGGTGTGCCCGGGCTGCGGCTGGCCGAGCGCGAACTGCCGCTGCAGCCGGAAGGGGGCCGACGCGCCGGTCCCCGATCGGATCGTTGCGAAGCTGCGGATGGAGAAAGCCGGCCGCGGCGGCAAGACTGTCACCGTCGTCTACGGGCTGCCGGCGAACGCGGCGTTCCTGAAAGACCTCTGTCAGGACCTGAAGCGCACCTGCGGTACCGGCGGCACGGTCGTCGACGACACGGTCCAGCTCCAGGGAGATCTGCGCGAGCGGGTGCGCGCGGCGCTCCTCGCGAAGCACTTCACCGTCAAGGGTTAGCGCCCGCGGCGCGGACGCCCGTCCACGTCAGAAACTGACGATCGTCACGCCGGGGTTGCCGGGGTCCAGACGGAAGTGGCGGACCGGCGGCGTTTCGCGCAGGCGCTTGTGGATCGCGGCCTTGATCCTCCCCCTGCTGCGGCCGTGGACGATGCGCACCTCTGCCTGTCCATCCAGAATCATGTCGTTCAGGAACACGTCGAGGGCCTCGACGGCCTCGGCGACGGTCTTGCCGTGGAGGTCGAGGGAGCGGCCGGCGCGCGGCTGGCCGGTGTCGGGTGCCGCTGGCGAGTCGCCGCGGACCGGCTCTGCGCCTCGCCGCCGCGGGGCCGACGCCACCGGGGTCAACTGATCGACGCCCACCAGCAGCGCGCGGCCTTTGATATCGACGAGGCAGCGGCCGCCGTTCCTCAGCTCGCGGATCACACCCGTCCCGAGCGTCCGCACGTGGACGAGGTCACCGGGACGGAAGCTCATGCCGTCCATTCTGCGCGATGTCCCGCGTCAACGACTCGATCAACGGGTGTTTTGCAATTCACCCAGTCGAATCAACAACTTACGCTAAAGGTGAGTGTCCCCATTTGCAGGGGTCAGCGGCCGAAGAGGCCGCGCAGGCGGCGCTTCAGTTCGTCCTCGATGCCCTTGCCGATGATGCTCTTCAGGTCGAGGCCGAACGACGGCGCGTCGAGCGTGCCGCTGATGGTCAGTGGCATCTCGATCTCGCCGCGGCTGTTCCGCAGCCCCGACAGCTCGCGCACGCTGCGGATCGCCTCCGCGGCCCGCTCCGGCGCCAGGACGGCCTTGCCGTGCAGCGCCAGCGACCGGTCGAAGCCGATCGTGCCCGCCGCCTCGACGCGCACCTGCCCCGCCTCGAGCACCAGGTCGTCGGTCGCCGCCCGGCCGTGCCCGAGCGCCAGGGTTGCCGACAGCCGCTGGAACCTGGTGTTGCGAGCGTCCCCCTCCGTCAGGCGGACGGCACGATTGATCGCCGCGAGCAGCGGGAATTCGCGGATCACGCCGTCGGCAATCTCCAGCCGGGCGGTGCCGGTGAGGGTCTCCCACAGCCCGCCATCGAGCCGGCCCGCGAGCCGCGCCGATCCTGAGGCGGTGCCGTCTACACGAACATCGGATCCGGCCAGCGCGGCGAGGAATCGTCCGGTGTCGACGTGACTCACCCGGCTGTCGAGGCTCCACCGCGGCGCAGCGGCGAAGTCGACGACGATCGAGCCGCGATGCGTGCCGCCGTAGAGCGCGAACTCGGTGGCGTCGAGGGAGAGGTGGCTGCCGGCAAGCGTGAACGGCGACGTGAACTGCTGGAGCCGCAGGCCGGCGAGCGTCAGGTCCAGCGCACTCACCTTCCCCGTGCCCGACAGTTTTGACGACCGGCGGTCGATCGTCAGCGCCAGCGAAGCGGCCGCCGGTGCGTTCAGCGTGAAACCCTCCGGACGAGCGGCGCCAATCAGTCCGGCGAACGCCGGCAGATCGGCGTCGCCAATCGTGTCGGCGCTGAACTCGAGGTGAACCGTGCTGTCGTCTGTACTGGCTTCACCGCTGATCGCCGAAGTCCCGATGCGTCCGGTGATCGGTGACAGCCGCAAGCCGGCACCAGTCGAGACAATTCCCGCCTCGAGCCGGTCGATGCTCGACCGCTCGACGACACCGCCACCTGACTGCTCTTCGAAAACCCGCAGGCGGCCGTTGACGACGCCGACGTGCCGCACGATGAGGCCGTCCTGACCCTCGGGCGTGGGCGCCGGCACCGCCGCCGGCACGTGCCAGGCTCCGGTCCGGTCGCGCAGGACCGCGACCACGAATCCTTCGAGCCGCACGTCCTCGAGGACGACTGGGCCGCGGAGCAGCGAACGAACGCTTGGGATGATGGTGATGTGATCGACCGCGAGCGATGGGGCGGTCACACCGGATTGGCCGACCGTCACGTCGGTACCGGTGATCGCGGGACGCGGAAAGATCGCGAGGCTCAGGCCACGGATGCGGAACGGTTGCCCGAGGAGCGTCGTCAGGCGGGCTTCGACCGCGGAACGGACCGAGCCGCCGCCGAGCGCGCGGCGCACGAGCAGCGCGCCGGCCGCGGCAATCGCCAGCAGGAGGATGCCGACGATCGCCAGACGGCCGGTCCGCAGCGCCATCGCCTTATTCGAGCGGAATCTTGCTCTTGTGCTCGGCCAGCCACTGGTCGAACGTCTGGAGCGACGGATTGAGCGACCGCGCCACATCCGTGTCCCGCAGCTTCAGCACCTGGGGCTCGAAGTCGCGGTAGACCTGGAACATGTTGCCCAGTTCGTCGGCGCCCGGGAAGCCGAAGCCGCGGTAGGCGTCGGGCTCGACCGCGTGGTACTTGACGCTGATGCCGAGCGCCGACGACATCTTCCGGCTCATTTCCTCGACGGTCAGGTTCTCGCCGCCGATGCCGACCGTCTTGCCGATGTACTTCGGACCCGCCTTGAAGATTCCGTAGGCGACCTTGCCGATGTCTTCCGCGGCGATGCCGGACAGCTTGGCCTGGCCGAGGGGCAGCGTCCAGGAATAGTTGCCGTCGTCTCCCTTTTTCGGCGCCAGCCCGAACGCGTAGATATTGTCCCAGTAGAAGGTCGTAATGAGAATGGTCGCGGGCAAATCCTTGAAGAACGCGTCCGCGTCGGCCTTGGCGTCGAAGTGGGGGACGCGATACTTGCCCTGCAGCATCGGCATCCGGGTATCGCTCGGGTCCATCAACGCGCGCGTGTCTTCGAGCGTCGACCAGATGACATGCTGGAGCTTTGCCGATTTCGCCGCTTGGGCCAGATTCCTGGCCTGGGCGGTTTCCTTCTCGGCCGAGAAGTGCTCCCAGAAATTGGTCAGGCAGTAGGCGCCGTAGGCGCCGGCAAACGCCTTCTCGAGGCTCTTCACATCGTCGATGTCCGCCTGGACGACTTCGGCGCCCTGCGCGGCGAGCGCCTGGCCCTTGTCCTTCTTCGGATCGCGCGTGATCGCACGGCAGGCGAACGGGCCGTTCTTATCCGCGAGAATTGCCCGCGCCAGACCGCCCCCCTGCGACCCCGTCGCCCCGACGACCGCGATAATCTTCTTGTCCGCCATAATCGATCTCCTTCACTGTCAGGGCTTTGACGCCAGCCCCCATGCTCCCGCGGCGATCCGGCACCGTCGGTTCGCCGTCTGCGCGCTTAGACGCCGACGCCGCCCGCATGGTCCCTTGGCTGATCGCGTCCCCGGACCAACCGCGGCCGGCTCAGCGTTTCCCGTTTGCGGCCCAGCCGACCGCATTCGTCAGCAGCTGCCTGAAGGCCGGCAGATCGTGCACCCGCTCGTCGTGGCCGAGGGCGATCCCGACAATGCGGGCAGCCGCATGCTGGGTAATCCAGACGGTCGGATGCGGCTTGCCGAACTTCACGCTTGGCGAGGTCTCGGCGAGGACGTCGATCGGCGCGGTGCCGGCCGGCACCTTGTCCGGCTCGGCGTTCACGTAGTAAAGCTCGTCTTCGACGTCGAACGATGCCGGCACGCCTTTCATCACCGGATGCGACGGCTTGACGACGTGCACGGAGAACTTCGCGATTTTATCGTGGCCGCGGGCGCCGCCGCCGATGATGCGGGCGTTCAGCTCTGGCCATTGGGCATAGCCGTACCACGTACCGGGATGGAGCATGACGAGCCCCTTGCCGCGGCCGGCGAACTCGAACAGCGCCTTGCGATACTCGGGCGTATCGAAGAACTGACGGTTGACGCTGATCACGGCGACGTCCGCCTTGCCGATCTCGGCGGCCGCCTGATCGCGATCCTCGGTGTAGTTGACGCTGAAGCCCGCCGCCGAGAGCGTCGCGGCATCGGTCCCGCCGAAGAACCGGCCGAAGTCGTGCGAACTGCCGCCGCCGATGATCAGGACTTTGGTTTTGCCCGGCGCCCAGACGATCGGCTTCGTCTCCGGCAGCGCCGCGTCGCCGCGGCCGCCTTCCTTACCGCCCGGGACGGTGACGCGCGCCTCCTGCACGGCTGGCTGCGCCCGTGTGCCCTGGGCGACGGTCTGCACCGCCGGCGCGGGGTCTTCCCCTGCGGTGATCGCCACCGTCACCGGGACGACGTCGTTGTCGAAGCTCTCGAGGACCACCGACGACAGCGCCGCTTTCTTTCCGAGGTTGATCGCGAAGTGGCGGAGCTGGCCGCGCCGCGTGAAGTCGCCGGCATCCTCGCTGCCCGGCGCCGCGGCACGGACGGTGGTGTCGGCGAACTGCTCGCCGTTCTTCAGCACGTGCGTTTCGGTCGTGCCGTCGGCAAACCGGACCGTCACCTTCATGACCGGGAGGCCGCGCGCCGCATCGCCGCCGGCCGGCCACGCCCACATCCCGACGCCGCCGAGGAAATGCAGGCTGGCGGCGACCGCACCGGTCGGGATCTCGACGCGCTGCGGAAAGTCGTCCGACGGGTTGCCGGTGCCGGGCCCGCCCTTGAGGGCGACCAGATTCAGGCCGGTCGCGGACTTCGCGGGATCCATGACGGCATACGGCACGCCCCCGACCGTGACGTCGCCGAAGCGCTGCAGCGCGACGGTATCGTCGGGATTGTCGTCGCGGCCGAAGCCGCGGCGGCTGCTCGCGGTGTAGGCCTTACGCAGGTCGATGACGTGAAACGGCTGCTCGCCGCCGGCGAGGAACGCCATGATGTCGCCGAGCGCCGCGGCGCCGAGCGACTCGAAGCCTTCCGGCATCAGCGAGCGGCGGGTGTTGTCGCGCGTGGCGATCTCGTCTTTCCTGATGTCGACGTCGCCCGAGGCACTGCGCAGCGTCACGGTGGCGGCGTTCTCGTTCGCGATCATTCCGGTCAGCGTCTCCCCCTTCTTCGTGGTGATGTTCCACTGCCAGAAGCTGGGATCGACTTCGCGGTTGGGATCGACGATGTGGACCAGCAGCTCCGACCGCGGGTGCACGCCGATGCCGGTCAGCGGCGGCCCGACGTTCCGGCCGATCTCGCCGAGCCGGTGGCAGGTCGCGCAGGTGCCGGTGAACAGCACCCGACCCCGCGCCGCGTCGCCGCCCTTGTCGATTTCCGGGAGCAGCGCGGCGATTGCCTCCGTCCGCTGCCGGACCTGCGGCGTCAGCGCATCGAGCGCCGCCGACGCCTCGTCGGCGACCTGGCGATTCGGGTAGGTGCGCAGCCGCGCGACGTTTGCCGGTCCGAGCGCTGCCGGGGTAATCCGTTTCCCCTTCATTGCCGCCAGCAGCGCGCGGGTCGATTCCGGCCGCTTGAGGATCTGCTCGAAGACGGCTGCCGAGTGGGCCTGCGCGAGAGCGCCGACCAGCAGCGTGTCGGCATCCGCACCGGGATGCTCCCCGATCGTCGCCACCAGTCGTGTCTTGAGCGGCTCGGGCACCGCCGGATCGCCGAGCTGCGGTGCCAGCGCCGCCAGCACCGCGGCGCGCTGCGACGGCAGCGCCAGCACGCTTGCCGCCAGTTCGGCGCGGCGCTCGCCACTCGTCGCGGCGGCGCCAAGCTCCCGCACCAGGACGCCGGCCCGTGCTTCGGCCGCGGCCTTGAGCGCGCCGCCGGCATCCCACTTCGCGACAATCGGCAGCGCGATCGCGGTGGTCGCCGGATCGTTCAGCAGGGCCTGGACGGCCTTGGTCGTCGCCGCATCCATCGCCAGGGGACCGTTCATCTGCGCCACGGCGCGGACGATCGCCACCTTGAGCGGGGCCGCGGCCGCAGGCGCGCCAGCCGCGGCGGTCAGCAGCCGGCCGGCGTCGGCCGGCAGCGCCGCCGGCAGGATTGCCGTGACGAACTCGGTCAGCGCGTCGGGCCGGCCGTAGGCCAGCGCGTCGGTCACGTAGGCGGCAGCAGCATCGGTCGCACCGGCCGCGATCGCGGATCTGGTCCAGTTATCGGTGGCGCGCACGAACGCGTCGAGCAGCGCCCGGCGCGCCGGCGCCGCGCCGGCCGCCTGCGTACGGTCGTAGAGTCGCAGCGCCTCGCTGCCCATCGGGCGGTTCAGCTGTTCGACCCGCGGGTCGCCGGCAAAGTTCTCGTGCGCCAGCCGCCACGCGTTCTGCTTGACGTGCGCGTTCGGGCTGGTCTCCATCACCCGCAGCAGCCCCGGCAGATCCTTCGCATCGAGCGCCGGTACGTCGAGCTTGCGCGCCTGCTTGTGCTGGACCCGCCAGATCCGTCCGAAGTAGTGATCGCGGTCCGGACGCACCGCCGCGTTGGCGGGGCCGTGCAGCGGTCCGCGCGTGTCGTTGTGGATCACCGCCTGGTTGTAGAAGTCGACGATGTAGAGCGCGCCGTCGGGACCGACGCGCGTCTCGATTGGCCGGAACCACAGGTCGCGGCTGCGGATGAACTCGGTCTCCTCGCGGCCCGCTTCCTTGTGCGTCGTGTAGCTGACCCCGTCCGGCGTCACGAACTCCTGGTGGACGATGTTCAGGGTCGGCTCGCCGGTGAAGTAGGCGTAGCGCCACTTGTCAGGCCACGCGCCGCCCTCGTACACCGCGCAGCCGGCGGCGGCCGTGAACTGGCCGACCAGGTCGATCTGCACGTAGGCCTGCTCCGTCCACGTCATCAGCGGGTAGGTCTTCTGTCCGGTAATCATCCCCTTCCACGAGGTCGTTCCCGGAACTTTGGCCTTGGCGAGGACCGCTTCCGGGAGGACGGTGTGGAAGAAGACGGTGCCGCTTGTCGGCTGGGTCCAGAACACCTGGCCGTCCCAGCTAATGTCGAGCCCCCAAGTATTGCCGCCGCGGCTGCTGTACTGCTCGAACTGGCTGCCGTCGGGCTTGAAGCGGACGACGCCGCTGCCGTCGCGGCCGAATTGCCGGCTGCCGTCGGGCGAGGTGACCATGCCGACGCTGTAGCCATGCGTCGCGTAGATCCAGCCGTCGAGGCCCCAGCGCAAGTTGTTGATCACCGCGTGGGTGTCGGTGGTGCCGAGTCCGGTATAGAGCTTGGTCCGCTTGTCGGCGACACCATCACCGTCGGTGTCTTCGAGATACCAGATGTCGGGTGAGGTCGCGGCGATGACACCGCGGCGGTAGAGGACGAAGCCGGTGACGAGCTCGAGCTTGTCGGCGAACACCTGCTTCCTGTCCATGATGCCGTCGCCGTCGCTGTCGGACAGGATCGAGATGGTGTCCTCGGGATCGCGGTCCTGCACTTTCGGCTGGAGCGAGCCGGTGTCTTTCCACGGCGTGGTGTTCGGAATGCGCCGGCCGTTCGGGTACTCCGGGGTCTCGGAGACCCACAGCCGTCCTTTCTCGTCCCAGTCGATGTCCATCGCCTTGCGGATCAACGGCTCGGCGGCGACCAGGGAAATCTCGAAGTCCGGGTGCACTTCAATCTTCGCCGCCGCCTTGAGCGGCGCGGTCGGTCCGCCCTCGACGTAGCGCAGCGCGTCGCCGCGCTCGTCGGCGGCGAGCAGCTGATCGACATCGCCGCGCTTGCCCGCCCAGGCGATCCCGCGCAGCAGGATCGCGCGGTAGTTGGGGCGGTTGAAGTTCTCGTAGAGGTGGCCGGGAATCGAGACGAACGATCGGTAGGGCGTCGCGCCGCCGTCGATCGTCCGCTCGTAGGTCCACATCTGCGGCTGGTAATCGTAGATGCTGACCTGCTTCCCGCCGCCGGTCAGCTCCTCGGCGCGCTTCTGCGCGCCGGCGTTGCGCGCGCCCGACGCCTTCGGCGTGTAGGCCGCGGCGAGGACCCGCACTTCGGGCATCAGGTCCATGTCGTAGTAGATCTCGTCGTCCATTGACCAGTTCGACGCGTCCTTGGTGATCGGACTGTCGCGGTCGGTGAAGTACAGGTGCATCGGCCCTTCGAGCCATTTGGTCGTCCCTTCACGCCACGACCCGCCGGTGATCCGCTTGTACCAGTCGGGGTCGGCCGAGACCGCCGCCGCGTGAATCACCACCAGGCCGCCGCCGCGGGCGAGGAAGTCGGTCAGGTTCTTCCGATCCGCCGGGTCGGGAACGTTGCCGCCGTCCTGCGCATGGAGGACGAGCACGTCCGTCCCGTCGAGCTGCGCCTTCGTCGGGAACGCGTCGCCGCCGGTCGCGCGCGCGCCGCGGGCGTTGAGCAGCTGGACCCACTCCTTGAGGAAGCGGGGATGGTCGTGAGCGCCCGGGCCGTGCGTTTTCGGGCCCGACCGGATGTAGACGCGCAGCGGATTCGGCGCGGCCGTCTGGGGCGCCGGCAGCAGCGTGGCGGCAGCAGCGAGGAGCATGAAGAGGATTCGCATGGCAGGGTCGGACTATAACGGCGCGTCCGGCGGGGGTCAAACTCCGCGCCGGCTCGTTGAATGTATGCTTTAGCGCCGCCTCGGCAGGCGCGCCGGCACGCGATGTCTTCAGTCTTCCTGTTCGCCACGCTCGACACCAAAGGCCGCGAGGCCGACTTCGTCCGGCAGCTCCTCGTCTCGTGGGGCGTCGCGGTGACGCTCGTCGATGCGGGAGCGCTCGGGACCCCTGCGGCGGCGGCCGACGTGACCCGCGAGCAGCTGTTCGACCTCGGTGGCACGCCGCTCGCCGAGGTCCGCGGCCGGGCCGATCGCGGCGAAGCCGTCACCGTGGCGGCGCGCGGCGCGGCGCGGCTGGCGCGCGAGGCGTTCGCCGGCGGCACCCTGCTCGGCGCGCTCGGCCTCGGCGGCTCCGCCGGGACGACGATTGCCACCGCCGCGATGCGGGCGCTGCCGCTCGGCGTGCCCAAGGTGATGGTCAGTACGCTGGCCTCGGGCACCGTCCGGCAGTTCGTCGGCGACAAAGACATCTTCATGCTCAACGCCGTCGTCGACATCCTCGGGCTCAACCGGGTGAGCCGGCAGGTACTGGCGCAGGCGGCCGCCGCAATCGCCGGACTGGTCGCGCATCCGCCGCGCGCGGAGCGCTCGGACAAGCCGCTCGTCGCCGCGACGATGTTCGGCGTGACGACGCCGTGCGTCGAGCGGGCGCGCGCCGTGCTGGAGGAGGCCGGCTACGAAGTGCTGGTCTTCCATGCGACCGGCAGCGGCGGCCAGGCGATGGAATCGCTGATTGCCGACGGTCTGATCGCCGGGGTGCTCGACCTGACAACGACCGAACTGGCCGACGAGCTGGTCGGCGGGTTTCTGAGCGCCGGACCGCAGCGGCTCGAGGCCGCCGCCGGCGCGGGCGTGCCGCAGGTGGTGTCGACCGGCGCGCTCGACATGGTCAACTTCTACGGACCCGAGACGGTCCCGGCGAAGTTCGCCGACCGGCTCCTCTACCGGCACAACGCGCACGTGACGCTGATGCGCACGACCGCGGCGGAGAGCGCCGCGATTGGCGCGGCGATCGCGCGCAAGCTGTCGGCGGCTACCGGTCCGCTCGCGGTGCTGCTGCCGGGGCGCGGCGTCTCGGCGATCGACCGCGACGGGCAGCCGTTCGACGACCCGGCGGCGCGGCGGGCGCTGCACGACGCGATCAGGTCCGGCCTGCCCGGCGCCGAGGTCGTCGAGATCGATCGGCACATCAACGACCCGGAATTTGCCGATGCGGCGGCGCGGCGGCTGCTCGCCCTGATGGCGGCGCGGACCGCATCGTCGCAGGGACGATCCGGTGACAGGAACGGAGGTCAGGGGTGACGAGCGTGGACAATTCGAGGGCGGGTATTCTCAAGCGCTTCCGCGAACAGATCGCCCGCGGCGAGCCGATCATCGGCGGCGGCGCCGGCACCGGGCTGTCGGCGGTCAGCGAGGAAGCGGGCGGCATCGACCTGCTGATCGTCTACAACTCGGGGCGCTACCGGATGGCCGGGCGCGGCAGCTCCGCCGGCCTGCTCGCCTACGGCAACGCCAACGAAATCGTCAAGGAGATGGCCTACGAGGTCCTGCCGGTGGTCAAGCGGACGCCGGTGTTGGCCGGCGTCAACGGCACCGACCCGTTCATCATCCCGCGGCTCTTCCTCGCCGAGCTGCGGACGCTCGGCTTCGCCGGCGTGCAGAACTTTCCGACCGTCGGGTTGTTCGACGGCGACATGCGGCAGGCGTTCGAAGAAACCGGCATGAGCTACCAGCTCGAAGTCGACATCATCCACCTCGCCGCCGAGATGGACCTGCTGACGACGCCGTACGTCTTCAACCCCGAGGAGGCCGAGCGAATGACCGACGCCGGCGCCGACCTGATCGTCGCGCACATGGGCGTGACGACCGGCGGCTCGATCGGCGCGCGCAGCTCGAAAACCCTCGAGTCCTGCGTCGGTCGGATTCAGGCGATTGCCGACGCGGCCCGCGGCGTCCGCCCGGACGTGCTCGTCATCTGCCACGGCGGGCCGATTGCCGAGCCGCCCGATGCCGAATACATCATTCGCCACTGCCGCGGCGTCGACGGCTTCTACGGCGCCAGCTCGGTCGAGCGGCTGCCGGCCGAGCGCGCGATCGCCGACCAGATCCGCGCCTTCAAGCGCATCCGCCGCACGGAGGGCCAATGAGCGCGAAGCGGAAAGCTCCCCCCCTGCGCTTCATCACCAAGAGCAAGGCGCAGATCGAGCAGGCGCCGTGGGGCCGCCACTGGTGGCTGTCCCGGCCGGGCCTGACCGACAGCGAGCAGCTCACGCTGGTGCGGGTGACGATGCGGCCGGGAACCGGGCATCGGTTCCACTACCATCCGCACCGCGAGGAGATCATCTACATCGTCGACGGGGCCGCGGAGCAGTGGGTCGACCGCGAGAAGCAGACGCTGCGCACGGGCGAAGGGGCGTTCATCCCGGCCGGGGTGGTGCACGCCATCTTCAACGCCTCGCGCAAGCCGATGACTTTCCTGGCGATCCTGTCGCCCGCCGAGGCCGAGGGACCATTCCTCGTGGACTGCTATGACGAGGAGCCGTGGAAGGGGTTGAGAAAGTAGATCAAGGTGCCAGGGTGCCACAGTGCCAAGGTGCCAAGGTGCCAAGGTGCCGGGGTGCCAAAGGGGCACGGAGCCGGGTGCCAGGGTGCCAAGGTGCCAACGCCAAGTGCCAGGGTGCCAAAGGCTGGAAGCGCCGAGCTTGACGGGGGGGCTACAGAGGTCCATGCTCGGGGTGTTAGCCGTTGAGAGGGAGGCCAACGTGGACGAGCCACCGGGTCAGATACGGGCCGCACGGGGTTCTACCGGCCATTCGCCGCGCCCAGCCGAGGTTTCATCCGGTCGCGCGGTCCCAACCTTTCGCCGGTAGTCCCCCGCCCACGGCCCCCGGCCGTTCTGCTCAAACCGCCGCCTCCAGCACTCCTGGCACCCTGGCACTCCTGGCACCTTGGCACTTTGCCGTTGGCACCTTGGCACCTTGGCACCTTGGCACCCCCCTGGCACCCCTGGCACCCCTGGCACCCCGGCACCTTCTCTATCCCACCGCCTCCGCCATGATGCTTGCCTGCGTGGCGGCGTCGCGCGGGAGGATGGCCGCGATGGTGCCGGCGCGCATGACGGCGATCCGGTCGCTCATCCCGAGAATCTCGGGAAGCTCCGACGAGATCATGACGATGGCGAGGCCACGCCCGGCGAGGGCCTGCATCAGTTCGTGTATTTCCGCCTTGGAGCCGACGTCCACGCCCTGGGTCGGCTCGTCGAGGATCAGCACCTGCGGGCGCGTCGACAGCCAGCGCGCCAGCGCCACCTTCTGCTGATTGCCGCCCGACAGCGTGCCCGCCTCGGCGGTGGCGTCGGGCGTCTTGATCCGCAGCTGATCGACATAGCCTGCCGCGGCGGCGCGTTCGGCGGCGGCGTCGATCAGTCCGTGGCGTGACACGGCGCCGAGGCTGGCGAGGCTGGCATTGGCGGCGATTGACATCTCGAGGATGACGCCGTGCTGCCGGCGATCTTCCGGGACGTAGCCGATGCCGTGGCGGATCGCATCGGCTGGTGACGCGATGCGGACGGGATGGCCGTGAAGGTGGATGTCGCCGGCGTCGGCCGGCGCGAGCCCGAAGAGCGCCTCTGCCAGCTCGGTGCGGCCGGAGCCGACGAGGCCGGCGATGCCGAGAATCTCCCCGGCCCTGACCGTCAGCGAGACGTCGTGGAGGCCGCTCGCGCGGTGCGTCAGGCCGCGAACCTCGAGCACCAGGTCGCCGATCGGCACCGCGCGCTTGGGGAACACCGCCGACAGCTCGCGTCCGACCATCAGGCGGATCAGCTCGGCGCGGTCAACGGCGGCCGCATCGCACGTCGCGATCGTCTGACCGTCGCGCAGCACGGTGATGCGATCCGCGATCGCGGCAATCTCCTCGAGGCGATGCGAGATGTAGATCACGCCGGCCCCCTGCTCGCGCAGCCGGGCAATGACGTCGAACAGCCGCTCGACCTCGCGCCCGCTCAGCGACGCGGTCGGTTCATCCATGATGACGACCCGCGCCGACGCGCCAAGCGCCTTGGCGATTTCGACCATCTGCTGCTCGGGCATGCTCAGCGATCCGACCGGACGGTCGGGATCGATTGGCGCACCGATGCGCGCGAGCAGCGCGACGGCCTGGCGGCGATGGTCGGCCCAGCGGACGCGCCGCCACGGTGGTGCGGCGTCACCCGCCAGGGCGATGTTTTCGGCCACGGTCAGGTGCGGGAACAGCGACGGCTGCTGATAAATCGCGGCAATGCCCAGCGCCCGGGCCTCGTGCGGCCCGAGGTCGGGGACCAGCGTGCCGGCAATCCGCAGCGTGCCGGCGTCGGCGCGCTCGGCACCGGTGACGATCCGGATCAAGGTCGACTTGCCGGCGCCGTTCTCGCCGACGATGGCATGCACCTCTCCGGCGCGGAGCGCGAAGGACACGTCGCGCAGCGCGCGGACGCCGGCGAACGACTTGCTGATGCCGGCGGCCTCGACGAGCAGCGGCGGCGGCGCCCCCAGACTCATGACGGGTCCTTATCTACCACAGCTCGGGCGTTCCGCAGGCCGTAACGGCGCCGCGCCCGCCGCGGACCGGGCGGCCATTTGTGAAGGCTTTCGCGGCGAATGTGACAAATCTCTGAAATTCTATTGCGCACTGCGAAACGCTGTCGCATAATGCGCTCCGCCCTTAACAGCGAGGAAGCACGATGAGCGTTACACCCCCGGCGCGCGATCCGTACCTCGTCAAGTCGGTCGTCCACTCGTCGCAGTTGCTGTCGGCGTTCCGCTCGTCCGGCGAGGCGCTGCCGCTTCGCGAGATTACCGCGCGCTGCGGGCTGCCCAAGAGCATGGCCTTCCGGCTGCTCTACACGCTCGAGCGCTGCGGCATGGTCGAGAAGGTCGGCGAGAACCTCTACCGGTCGCACCTTCGTCCGTTCAAGCAGCGGCCGTTCCGGCTCGGCTACGCCGCCCAGGGGACCGACTATCAGTTCTCCAAGGAAATCTCGAGCGGCCTGCAGCGCGCCGCCGCGGCGCAGGGCATCGAGCTCATCTCGGTCGACAACCGCTACAACCCGAAGATCGCCCAGCGCAACGCCGACGTGCTGGTCCGCGAGAAGGTCGACCTCGTCATCGAGTTCCAGACCGACGAGCACGTCGCGCCGATCGTCGCCGCCAAGTACCGCGACGCCAATATCCCGCTGATCGCGATCGAAGTGCCGCACCCCGGCGCGACTTACTTCGGCGCCAACAACTACGAGGCCGGCCTGATTGGCGGCCGCCACCTCGGACGGTGGGCGAAGCAGCACGGTCCCGCCGACCCCACCGACATCGTCCTGCTCGCGCTGGAGCGCGCCGGCAGCCTGCCGAAAATGCGGCTGACCGGCATGCTGGTCGGGATGAAGGAGGCCTGCCCGTCGCTCGAGAGCGCGCCGGTCACCTATCTCGAAGGGGACGGCAAGCTCGGCGAGAGCTTCGAGGCGATGCGGAAGCACCTCCGCACCAGCCGGGCGCGCCGCTTCGTCATCGGCGCGATCAACGATCCCAGCGCGCTCGGCGCCCTGCGCGCGCTGCAGGAGGCCGGCCGCAGCGAAGCGTGCGCCGTGATGGGACAGAATGCCTCGCCCGAAGGACGCGCCGAACTCCGCGAGCCCGGCACGCGCCTGATCGGCTCAGTCGCCTACTTCCCCGAAAAGTACGGCGCCGAGATCGTCGCCGTCGCCCTCGACATCCTCCATCGCCGGCCGGTCCCGCCGGCCGTCTTCGTCAAGCACCAGCTCGTCACCCCCGAGAACGTCGACCACATCTATCCCAACGACCGGCTGACGCAGGTGGGGGGGGGGTAATAAAGTGCCAAAGTGCCAAGGTGCCAGGGGGCCGGAGTGCCAGAGTGCCAGAGTGCCAGAGTGCCAGAGTGCCAGAGTGCCAGAGTGCCAGGGTGCCAGGGTGCCACGGTGCCAGGGTGCGATCCGAACGTTCGGTCAGCGGGTTCGGGGACGTTTGGCTGTCAGGGCGGGGAGTTTGGACTGCAGCAGCCTCGTCGTCACTGCCATGGTGCGGGACGCTAGGGGGAGGACCCGCGACAGCTGCTCCTCGGAGAGGAGGCCCTGGCGCCTGGCGATTTCGAGGTGGGTCTGGACTTCGCCGAGTTCCGCGCGGGCCATGCGGAGGTAGCGGACGAATTCCTCGGGTGTGAATCGCAGGAAGCCTTCGGCGATGAGCGCTGGCGCGGACTGGGCCGCGTTCCGAAGCTGGTCCCGCAGACCGAAACGCCGGGCCATGGGATCCGCGCCCGCGACCTCGGACACAGCCGTCGCCAGGTCCACGGCCAGCTGCCACGCGACCAGATCCTGATACCGCCTGACCGGCGCCACGACGATCCCAAGGCAATTCCTCTGCCCTCCACCAGCCTCAGAATCCGGTCATCCCAGCGCAACGCCCCCGCCGACCGCGCAGAAACACCAACGCTCACTCTCATCCCGCTGGCACAAATTGCTCCGACCCGATCGACGTTGGCGCGCACTGGAGCGCGACGGCCGGGGCCGGCACTTTCACCTCTGGAATCCGCGGCCGCCACACGCTGTCACCTTCGTCCCTGGCACTCCGGCCCTTTAGCGCTTGTCCCCTGGCAACCCGCACGTTGGCACGTTGGCACCGTGGCACCCCGGCACCGTGGCACCGTGGCACCCCGGCACCGTGGCACCGTGGCACCGTGGCACCGTGGCACCGTGGCACCGCGGCACCGTGGCACCGTGGCACCGTGGCACCGTGGCACCGCGGCACCGTGGCACCGTGGCACCGTGGCACCCCGGCACCATGGCACCGGCACCATGGCACTCTGGCACCGTGGCACCCCGGCACCTTGATCCCTGCCCCCCGCCACCTTGATATCCTGATGCGTCGGCCCCTTCCGGGCGATTGGAAACGAGGCACGTGATGGAACAGCGGCGTTTCGGGAATTCGGGGCTGAGCGTCTCGGTCCTCAGCCTGGGGACGATGACGATTGGCGGGCGGGACCGGTTCGGGAAGATGGGCAACCTCGGCGTGAAGGACACGGCGCGGATGCTCGACATCTGTCGCGACGCCGGGGTCACGACCATCGACACCGCCGACATCTATTCTCTGGGCGGCGCCGAGGAAATTCTCGGCGAGGCGCTCCACGGCCGGCGCGACGACTTCGTCCTCGTCTCCAAGGGATTCATGCGACTCGGCACCGGTCCGCATGATGTCGGGCTGTCGCGGCAGCACCTGATGCAGGCCTGCGAGGCGAGCCTGCGGCGGCTGCGCACCGACCATCTCGACCTCTACATCGGCCATCAGCCCGACATGTGCGTCTCGCTCGACGAGACGATGCGCGCCTTCGACGATCTCGTGACGCAGGGGAAGATCCGCTACGCTGGCTGCTCGAACAACTCGGCCTGGCAGGTGATGAAGGCGCTGGCGGTCTCCGAGCGCCTCGGCCTGACCCGCTACGTCTGCCAGCAGGTCAACTACAACCTGATCGCCCGTGACGTCGAGCACGAGATCATTCCGCTCGGCCTCGACCAGTCGGTCGGCCTGATGGCGTGGAGCCCGCTGCACGCCGGGCTGCTCTCCGGCAAGTTCCGCCGCGACGCGCCGCGTCCGTCGGTCAGCCGGCTCAACGAGATGGAGGTTCCCGGCACCGTCGACTTCGACCGCGTCTACCGGATCGTCGACGTGCTGTACGAGATCGCCGCGGGGCGCGGCGCGACGCCGGCGCAGGTCGCGCTCAATTGGGTGATGAACAAGCCCGGCGTCGACACCGTGATCATCGGCGCCCGCGACGAAGCGCAGCTGCGCGACAACCTCAGCGCCGCCGGCTGGCAGCTCTCCGCGGACGAAATGCAGCGCCTCGACGAGGTCAGCGCGCTACCGGAGCCCTACCCGATGTGGCACCAGCACAAGTTCGGGATCGAACGGAATCCAAGGCTGGCGGGGAGGAGGTAGGGATCAAGGTGCCGGGGTGCCAAGGGGCCAGAGTGCCAGGGTGCCCAAGTGCCAGGGTGCCAAGGTGCTGGGGGGCCACAGTGCCAGCGATAAGTGCCGGGGTGCCGAAGTGCCAGGGTGCCAAGGTGCTGGGGTGCTGGGGTGCCAAGGTCCGGGGTGCCAGAGGGCACGGTGCTGGGGTGCCAAGGTCCTCGGGTGGCGGGGTGCCAGAGGGCTCACATGCCAGCGTGTGGACGTTCCAGCGTGCTGACGTTCGGGCGTGCTGATGTCAGGTGGAGACTGCAGATTCTACGGATGACCTTCGACGCGACTTTCGCCGCTGGCTGATTGGTGAGTCCAAGTGGCTCTAGCCGAGCAAGCCGGCGATTCACTCGACGCTCAAAGCACGGCGTGCGCCACGCCAGCCCGCAACGCAGACGTCACCCGCAGGGACCGGTGCACTCGGCCGAAGTTTGAAATACGCGAAGTCGACCTTCACCGGCCCGGCGCGATCTATCTTATTGCTGGACGACTGCAAGCAGAGGCAGTGACGGCCGTCTGGTATCTGATTGATGACGCGATGCCGGCGCGCGCTGACTTGATCCCGCAGAAGTGCACCGCTGGAATCCTCGACACGGGCCGCGCGGCTTTGGCACCATGTCCCAGCCACCGCGGCACGCCGGCACCCCTGGCACGTGCGCCCCTGGCACCGTGGCACCCTTGGCACCGTGGCACCCGTGGCACCGTGGCACCCGTGGCGCCGTGCACCCCTGGCACCGTGGCACCTGCCCCCCGGCACCTTGGCACCGTGCCCCTTGGCACCGTGCCCTGGCACCGTGGCACCCCTGGCACTCCGGCACCGTCCCTGGCCCCCCTGGCACCTTTGCACCGTGGCACCGTGGCACGTGCCCCCCCGGCACCGTGATCTCCTATCTGAGAAAAGCCTCCGGCAACCCGCCGTCGACCGGGATGACGTGGCCGGTGGTCTTGGCGCTCTGGTCGCCGGCCAGCCAGCAGATCGCGTTGGCGTTGTCGATCGGCAGAATCGGCCGGCGGGTGATGGTGCGGCGGGCGTAGAACTCCGCCAATTTGCCGCGCAGCTCCTCGGTCGACTCCGACTCGCTGTGCTCGATGCTGTACTTCTTGAGCGCGACGATGACGCGGTCGCGCGGGAACATCGACGACCCGGCGATCACGGTCGCCGGGGCGATGCCGTTGACGCGAATCAGCGGGCCGAGCCCGATCGCCAGCTCGCGAATCAGGTGGTTGATCGCCGTCTTGCTGACGTCGTAGGCCTCGCTCCCGGCCTTGGGGACGACCGCATTAGCCGAGCTCGTCAGCACGATGGACGCCGGCAGATTCTGCGCTTTGAGGACCTTCGCCGCTTCCTGCGCGAGGACGAAGTTCGAGGTCAGGTTGATCTCGAGCGTCCGCGACCAGACCCCTTCCGCCGGGACCGACGGATCGGGCGTCGGGTACCACGCCGCGGTGTTGATGACGCCGTCGAAGCCGCCGAACTGCCGCACCACCGCGCCAAGCGCGGCGGTCATGGTCTCGCGCTTGGTGAGGTCGACGGCGGCGGTCATCACCATCTCGTCGGACGCCGCCTTGACCGCCTCCGCCTTCGTCTCCTCGGAGCCGGCAACATTCATGTCGGCAATCACGACGTGCCCGCCGCGTTTGGCGATCTGCACCGCGACCTCGCGGCCGATGCCGCTGCCGCCGCCGACGACAACGAAGACCCGGCGGCTCAGCTCCTTTTCCGGCGGCATGCGCTGGAGCTTGGCCTCCTCGAGCGCCCAGTACTCGATTCGGAACGCCTCGGTGCGCGGCAGCGCGACGTAGTTGTGGAAGCTCTTGAAGTCGCCGGCCTGCTCCTTGCGGCGGACCTGCGGCAGCATCCCGCCCGGCCCCTGATCGTCTTCGAGCGCGTTCGCCCCGGCCATGACGTGAATGGCATTGACGAAGAACTCGGTGGTGATGCGCGCCTCGCGCTTGTCCTTGCCGAACCCGAACAGGCCGAGGCCGGGAATCACCACCACCGACGGATTGGCGTCGCGCAGCGCCGGAGACGACGGGTCGGCGCAGGCCTTGTAGTACTCGGCGTAATCCTGGCGGTAGGTGACGGCGCGATCGGTGATCTGCTGCTGCAGCGCGCCGAGGTCCGCGGCGGCAGCATCCCAGGGGATGAACATCGGCGAGATCCGCGTCCGCAGGAAGTGGTCGGGGCAGCTCGTGCCCATCCGGCAGAGGTCTTCCGCCCAGTGCGAATTGGCAAAGGCGAGCGCGTTCTCGGAACCGTCGAAGTGGGCGATGACGCGGCGGTTGGACGAGACCACGCCGCGCAGGTGCGGCAGCAGCGCCGTGATCACGGCATCGCGATCCGCGACCGTCGCGGTGACGGCGGCGCCGCCGAAGCGCGGCTTGCCGCTGCGCGCCGCGTGCACCTGGAGGAAGTCCCCCATCTCATCGATCGTCCGGATGCTGCTGATGTAGCAGTCGCGCTGAGTCTCGCCCCACGTGAAGAGACCGTGTCCGCCGAGAATCAGGCCGTCGCAGCCGCGGGTCGCCTCGACGGCGCGCTTGAGCATCAGCGCCAGCTCGAAGCCTGGCCGCTGCCACGGCACCCAGATGATCTTGCGGCCGTAGGTGCGGTTGAACTCCTCCATCTTGCGCTCGCCGTTGGCGCTGGCCGCCAGGGCAATCGCCCAGTCGGGATGAAGGTGGTCGACGTGCGGAAACGGCAGATAGGCATGGAGCGGCGTGTCGATCGACGCGGCCACCCGGCTCTCGCCAAACGCGCAGAGCGGGTACATCGCGACCATCTGGTCCTCGAGCTCCTCGCCGCGGTAGCGCGGGATCAGGCTGTCGAGCCTGTCCATGTAGAGGATCGCGAAGCCGGAAGTCTTAATCGAGCGGAGGTCGCCGCCGCTGCCCTTGACCGCCATGACGCGGCGCGGCTCGCCGGTCAGCGGGTCGGTCATGTCGAACTTGGAGCTGGTGTTGCCGCCGCCGAAGTTGGTGATCCGCAGGTCGGCGCCGAGCAGGTTCGAGCGGTAGCGCAGCAGCTCGAGCGGATTGTCCGCGAGCCTGGCGGCCTCCTTTTCGTCCCACAGGTTCTTCAGGTACTTGGTCGCAGTCTCCGTCTTAGACACAGGTCATCTCCACGTATTCAAGAAAGCGGGGGTATTGAGTATCCCAGAGATCGGCGGCGGCCGGCTCGAAGCGCTCGACCGGAAACGACCGCTCGATGATCGCGCGCGCCTCGGCCAGCGAGGCGACCGCGCCGGTCGCCAGCATCTGCATCGCGATGTTGCCGAGGGCAGTGGCCTCGACCGGGCCGGCGACGACCCGCCGCCCGGTCGCATCGGCGGTGAACTGGTTCAGCAGCCGGTTGCGCGAGCCGCCGCCGACGATGCGGATCTCGTCGAAGCGGGTGCCGGTCAGCTCCTCGAGCGACTGGAGGACGGCGCGGTACTTGAAGGCGAGGCTCTCGAGGATCGCGCGGGCGTACGCGGCCGGCGACGCCGGCACCGGCTGGCCGGTCTGGCGGCAGTAGCCGGCGATCGCCGCGACCATGTCGGGCGGCTGGAAGAAGCCGCGATGGTCCGGATCGAACAGCGCGCCGAAGCGCGCGGTCTCGGCGGCGGCTCCCTCGAGCAGCGTCTCGTAGGCGTAGTCGTGGCCGCTCGCCGCCCACGACCGGCGGCACGCCTGCAGCAGCCACAGGCCGCCGATGTTCTTCAGCAGCCGCGTCGTCCCGCAGACGCCCCCCTCGTTGGTGAAGTTCAGGTCGCGCGCCCGGGGTGTGACGATTGGAGACGGCCGCTCCGTGCCGAGCAGCGACCAGGTGCCTGAGCTGAGGAACGCGGTCGTGCCGCCGGCGAACACCGAGGCCGCCGCCGAGCCGGTGTCGTGGCACGCCGGCGCGACGACCGGCGTCCCGGCCAGCGCGGCGCAGACGTCAGGCCGCACCTGGCCGACGAGCGTCCCCGGCTCGACGAGCTCGGGCAGCAGGCGGGTCGGAATACCGAGATCGTCCAACAGCCCGGTCGCCCAGCGCCGCGTCTTCGCCGCCACGAACTGGGTCGTCGTCGCCATCGTGTATTCGGCGGTGAGCTCCCCGGTCATCCAGTAGTTGAGCAGATCGGGGATGGTGCCGAGCTTGGAGGCGGCGCCAATCAGCCGGGGCGTCGCGCGGCAGGCGGCGTAGAGCTGATAGAGCGTGTTGAAGACGAGGAACTGCGTGCCGGTGACGGCGTAGATCTCCTCGCGCGAGACGCGCTGCCAGACTTCTTCCATGACGCCGTTGGTGCGCGCGTCGCGATAGTGGTACGGGTTCTCGAGAAGATCGCCGTGCTCGCCGAGCAGGGCGTAATCGCAGCCCCAGGTGTCGATCCCGACGCTCTCGAGGGTGTGGTCGGCGGCGCGCTCCAGGCCGCGGCGGATCTCGAGCCAGAGGCGGAGGATGTCCCACTGGAGCGACTGGCGGTGCCGGACCGGCTCGTTCGGAAAGCGGCAGAGCTCGTCGAGGGCGAGGACGCCGGCGTCCAGCCGGCCGAGCATCGCCCGGCCGCTCTCGGCGCCGAGATCAATTGC
>JANMWI010000064.1:0-29934 GCA_031393955.1 Acidobacteriota bacterium | reverse complement strand
CATTCCTGTCGCTGACGCCGCTGCTGGTGCTGGTCTCTGCCGCCTGGCTGCTGCGCTTCGTTGCCGGAATTGATCTGAACGACGGCGTGCAGCGCCTCTTACGGCCGCTGGTCTTCGCGCTCGACACGCTGCCGGGCATCCTCGCGTATGCGCTGCTCGTGACGCTGCTCTGGTCGATCGGCATCAACGGCGACAACGCGCTCGACGCCGTCGTCGCACCGGTGTTCCTGCAGTACTTGGCGGACAATGTCGCCGCCACCGGCGCGGGGCTGCCGCTGCCGCACGTCACCGCCTACGGATTCTTCACGACGTTCGTGAACGTCGGCGGCACCGGCGCGACGATCGCGCTGGCGCTGGTGCTGTGGCGGTCGCGTGACGAGGGCTATCGCAAAGTGAGCCGGCTGTCGCTGCCGGCGCAGGTCTTCCAGATCAATGAGCCGATCTTCTTCGGCCTGCCAATCGTCCTTAACCCGGTGTTCATGATTCCCTACGTGATGAACGCGCTGATCCTGACCGCCGGCAGCTTCCTGCTGATGCGGTGGGGCGTAATTCACCGGCCGTTCGTCAACGTGCCATGGACGACCCCGCCGATCGTCGGACACTATCTGGTGTCGGGCGGCGACTGGCGCGCCGCGGTCTGGGGCGGCGTCTCGATCGTGATTGCGATGATTGTCTACCTGCCGTTCGTACGCACCGCCGAGCGGCAGCGAAGAATGTCGGCGGCCGCCGACGACACCCGGCCGACGGAGGCACGCGCATGACACGTCTGCAAGGCGGCACGCTGCTCGCCTGCCTGATCGGCCTGGCCGGGATGCCGCTGCAGGGACAGCAGCCGGACGTCGGCCGCGATCGCCAGAAGGTCAGAACCCTCTACACCGCGGCCGAGTTTCAGCGGGCGACTGGTGGCGCGGTGCCGATCGAGCGCACGCTCGACCCCGGCGCGGCGTCCGCGCTGCAGCAGGCCTTCGTCCGGCTGCCGAGCGTCCGGTTGACAGTGATTCGGGCGGCCGGGCCGGTCACATGGATCGGGACCGAGGACGGCGCGATTCGTCTCGCCGGCGACCGTCAACGCGTCGAGTATTTCGCGGGGCGCCGCTGGCTTCCGGACGACCGTGTGACCGGAATCGGCATCGACGGCGACGCCGCCTGGATTGAAACGCCAGGCGGGTTCGCGCGGATCAGCGACGAGCCGATGACGCTCGAGCAGAAGGCCGGGGTCGTTCTCGAACGGCTGCGCGCCCGGCACGTCCGCTGGGGCCTGACCGCCGACTCGCACCTGCGGACCCCCGGCGACCTGGCGACCAATCAGGTGGTCTCAACCGACAACGACGGGCTCTGGACGGCGATGTACGTCGCGGCGGAGAGCTTCCGCTTCAAGGTCACCGGCGACCCGGCGGCCCGGGCCTACGCGCGCCAGGGCATGGACGCCCTCGTCCGCCTGGAAGCCATCACCGGCATTCCCGGATTCCCCGCTCGCTCTTTCATCAAGGTCGGCGAGGATGAGCAGCCGACGGATGGCGAATGGCACGACACCGCGGACAAGCTCTGGCGCTGGAAGGGGGACACCAGCTCGGACGAGATCGTCGGGCATTACTTCGTCTTCCCGATCTACTTCGACCTGGTTGCCGATGCCGGCGAAAAAGCCGCGCTGGCGGGCGTCATCGACCGGATCACGACGCACATCCTCGATCATCATTACCAGCTGGTCGGGCCGAACGGCCGCACGCGCTGGGGCTTCTGGGGACCGGAGTCGATTTGGAAGGACGCCGACGAAACCGGGATCCGGGCGCTCCACATCCTGTCACATCTGCGCGTCGCCGCGCACATGACTGCCGACCCGGCACACCGCCGCCGATACGAGGCCGCCGCGGCCGATCTGATCGCCACGCACAAATATGCCTGGCTGACCCGCAACCAGAAGGTAATGGTGCCGGGGCACATCAATCATTCAGACGACGAGCTGGCGTTCCTGTCGTTCTATCCGCTGCTGCAGTACGAAACCACGCCGGCGCTGAAGGCGATCTACGCGGAGGCGCTCGAACGCAGCTGGCAGATCGAGCGTCCGGAGCGGAATCCGCTGTGGAACTTCATTTATGCGGCAGGTAGCGGCGCCGGCGAGTTCGACCGGGACGCGTCCGTGCGGACGCTGCGGGAGATGCCGCTCGACGGCGTCGCCTGGACGGTGACCAACTCGGCGCGCCGGGACGTCACGACCGATCCGCTGTCGGACCGCTTCAAGCGCCGGCAGTCGCTGATCGTGCTGCCCTACGACGAGCTGCCGATGTCGAAGTGGAACGGCAATCCGTATGCGCTCGACGGCGGCAACGGGGGCCGCAGCGAAGACGACGGCGCCGCCTTTCTGCTGCCGTACTGGATGGGCCGATACCACCGGCTACTTAGCCCTTGAGCTTGACCGGCAAGGTACTGCACAGTTCAACTACAGGACATGCCCGGCGACACCCGTTCGGAAGACCCGCTCGACGACCGCGCTGCGCTCGAGGAGCTCGAGCGGCTGCAGCGATCGATTCAGGCCTACCGGCAGCGGCGCGAGCAGGCGGCAGGGGCGTTCGACCAGTTCGTCGGCGGGTTTCATGAGCCGCCAGCGGAGGCCCGGCACCCTGAGAAGGGCGCCGCGGCAGCGCCGTCACCGGCGAATGCCGCCGCGCCCGCGATTGCGAGCGGCGTCCTGTCAGTCTCCCCGCCATCACCCATGCCACCGGCGCCCAGTCGGCCGCCGTTTCCGGATCGTCTTCCAGCCACGCTTCCCGAGTCGAGGGCCGGCGATCTCTTTGCCGACCGCCCGGCGGCATCGGCCGACCGGGAAATCTTTGGCGAAACCGCACCCTCGCGCGGCCGCATCCCGCTCGTTGCCGGCATTGTGCTGGCGATGGTCGTGGGCTTCGTGGTGACGATGCGGTTGCGGCAGGCGGCGGAGCCAGCGCCTGCCGCGACTGTCAAGACGGCGCCTGCGTCCGCTGCCGCGTCGGGTCAGCCCCCGTCCGCTGCGTCGCAGCCGGGATCTGATGGGACGATCCCCCAGCCGGCCGGCCCGGTTTCGTCGAGCCCTTCATCCCAGACGGCCGTGCCGCCCTCAGTCGCCGCGCCCGCGGCGGGGACCCTGCCGTCGCCGGCGCCGGCCGCGCCGACGCCGACACCAGGCGTCACGCCATCGCCGGTCCCGGCCGTGCCGCCGGCAACATCGGGCGTCACGCCGCCGGCCGCCGGCGGCCCCGCGCCGCCCGCTGAAATCCGCACGGTGCGCCGGGCGTGGGTGAGGGTCACGGTCGATGGCAAGCGCGAACTGGAGCGCGAACTGGAAGCCGACGCGCGGATTCCGCTGCCGGCGGGCGCGACCTACGTGGTTCGGGCGGGGGACGCCGGCGCCGTGCACCTGCTGCTCAAGGGGAAGGATCAGGGTCCGCTTGGCGCCGATGCCCAGGTCGTCACCCGTACCTATCCCGCCCGCTAAGGCGGCGATGGCCCCGCACCGGCGCCCGCACGGACTTACCTAAGTCCTCCGGGGCGGGTCGCGCTAAAATGACCGCAGGGGGAACCAGGAACTGATGTCAGCAGGAACTTCGAGCGTGCCGGCGAGGCGCGAGACGCAGGCCGCGAGCGCGATACGGCGATTGAGAATCGCGATCGATATGGACGAGGTGATGGCGGATGCCCTCGCCGAGCAGCTTCGTCGCTACAACGCCGCGTTCGATGCGGCGCTCAGGATTGCCGACCTGACCGGGCGCCACCTCGAGGAATGCGTGCCGGTCGAGCATCGCAGCATGACCGACGCGATGTTCGACGCCAGCTTCTTCGAGGACCTGGCGCTGTTTCCCGACTGTCAGGATGTGATCCGCAGCCTCGCCGAGCGCCACGACGTCTTCATCGTCACGGCCGCCATGGACGTGCCGTCCTCCTTCGACGCCAAGTACCGCTGGCTCCAGCGGCACTTCCCGTTCATCCCGACCTCCAACATCGTCTTTTGCGGCGACAAGAGCATCATCGACGCCGACTACCTGATCGACGATCGGCCTCGGCATTTCGCGCGCTTCAGGGGAAAGCCGATGCTGTTCTCGGCGCCGCACAACGCGGCCGAGACGCGTTACCCGCGCGTCAGCTCGTGGGCGGAAGTCCGCGACTATTTCGACAGCCTCTGACCCGGTCCGACGGTCAGGCTGCAGGCCTGACGACGGGCGGTACGCCGTTGCCAGCGTACCGCCCTGCCGGCACTCACTACGCCGTCGCGACGACGACGGGTGCCGTCCTGCGCAGCGCGAGGTTGAGGATGCCGCCCGCGATTCCGCCGGCGAGCGCCACCGAAATGACCTCGGGGGTCCACAGCCGGGTGAGGCCGAGCCAGGCGTCGGCCGAGTAGGCGCCGGGCCCGGTCATCGCCAGTACCACCGCGCCGAGGCCGTAGAGCAGCGGCAGTTCGATGCCGTTCTTTGCCGCGAACAGCCCGTGCGGCCAGTGCACGCTGACCGCCGCGACGATCATCACCGACACCATCGCCGCGGCCGCGAACGGCGCGAACAAGCCCAGCGCGAGCAGCACACCGCTGCCGATTTCGGTGACTGCGGCCGTGGCCGCGAAGAAACGGCCGGGACGGAAGCCCAGCGTCTCCATGAATCCGGCCGTGCCGTCGAGGCCGTAGCCCCCGAACCATCCGAACAGCTTCTGCGACCCGTGCGCCGCCATCAGTCCGCCAATCGCCAGCCGCGCCAGTAGCAACCCTGCATCCATTTCGAACTCCTTGTCAGTCGTGCCACGGTCAACCGCGACCGCACTTAAGCACTATAAAATACATAGTGACTATATGTCAACTAGTTACTTGTCATTAATTCGGCGGCGCCGTATTATGGTGGGGACGCCATGAAAGATGCCAGAACCCCGGAGCTCTGCCCGCGCTTTCACCGCGCCAGCGAGCTGATCGGCCGGCGCTGGACCGGCGCGATCATTTTCGTGCTGATGAAGGCGACCTGCCGGTTCGCGGTACTGCGCGCGGCGATTCCCGACATCACCGACCGGATGCTGAGCGACCGGCTGCACGAACTGGAAGCGGAGGGCATCGTCGAGCGCACCGTGCTGCCGGAGCCGCCGGTGCGGGTGGAGTATGCGCTGACGAAGAAGGGGCGCGCCCTGGCCGAGGCCTTCCAGGCGATTGCGGAGTGGGCGCACAAGTGGAGCGATGCGCCGGCGTCGGTTCCCGCGAAAACGAAACGGCCGCCGGCCGTCCGGCGTACCGCCTGATCAGTCCGGCTGGCTGTCGCGCGTCCGCCGGCGTTCACGCAGCAGCGGCATGACGTCAGTGCCGCCGCGGCCGAAGTAGTCGTAAAGCCGTTTGTATTCCCGGTAGAGCGCGTCGTACTGCCGCCGATTGGTCTCAATCGGCTGGTAGACACGCTGCGGCGCCGGCGCCATCTTCGTCGCCGCCGCGGCAAGCGACTCGTAGCCGCCGCGCGCAGAGCCGGCCGCGACCGCACCGAGCATCGCCGCGCCGAGCGCTGACGCCTGGGGCGCTCCCGCCACCGCAATCTCACGCCCGGTCACGTCGGCGTAAATCTGCATCAGCATCGCGTTCCGGGTCAGGCCGCCGCCCGCCACCACGTCGTCGACCGGCAGCGCCTGGTCGGTGAACGACTCGATGATTGCCCGCGTCCCGAACGCGGTCGCCTCGACCAGCGCGTGGAAGATCTCCTCCGCCCGCGTACCCAACGTCGTCCCCAGCAGCAGCCCGCTCAGATCCGATCGGCCGAGCGTCGACCGGTTGCCCTGCCACCAGTCGAGCGCCAGCAGCCCGCTCTGTCCGGGCCCGAACCCCTCAGCCCTGGTCGTCAGCAGATCCTGCATCGACACGCCCTGCGCGGCCGCTTCCGCATGGTAGGGGGGCGGCACCGCGTGATTCGCGAACCACGCGAATAGGTCGCCGACCGCCGCCTGCCCCGACTCGTAGGCGAAATAGCCGGGGACGATGCCGTCTTCGACGACGCCGGCCATGCCCTCGACGGGCCGTTCGCTGTCGGCCATGAGGAGCTGGCAGGTCGAGGTGCCCATCATCATCACGAACGTGCCCGGCCGCGCGACCCCGCCGCCGAGGACGGCGGCATGGGCGTCGATGATCGGCGCTGCCACCGCCACCCCTGGCGGCAGGCCGAGCCGGGTGGACCACTCCGCCGTGAGCGTGCCGACGTTCGTTCCGGGGGGGACGACCGGCGCGGCGGCCTTGGTGGCGTAGAAGGACTCGAACCCCGGTGCGACGGCGGCGAGGTAGTCGCGCGACGGATGGCCGTCCTGCTTGTGCCAGTTGCCCTTGTAGCCGGCGGCGCAGGCGTTTCTGGCGAGGACGCCGGTCAGCCGCCAGACCACCCAGTCGGCCCCTTCGATGAAGCGGGCGGCGGCGGCGTAGATCTCCGGCGCCTCGTCCGCAATCTCGAGCGCCTTGGGCAGCATCCACTCGGACGAGATGCGGCCGCCGTAGCGGGACAGCCAGGGCTCCTGCCGGGTGGCGGCGACCTCGGTGATGCGTTCGGCCTGCCGCTGGGCGCCGTGGTGCTTCCAGAGCTTGGGCCAGGCGTGCGGTTCGCGGCGCCAGCCGTCGACGTCGCAAAGCGGCGTGCCGTCGTCGGTGGTCGGCAGCACGGTGCAGGACGTGAAGTCGATGCCGATGCCAATCACGCCGGCGGGGTCGATCTGCGACCGCCTCAGGACGTCGGCGATCGTCGCCGCGGCGCCCGACAGCCAGTCGGCCGGATTCTGCAGCGCCCAATCGGGGGGCAGCCGGCCGCGGCCGCCGGGCAGCCGCTCGTCGATGACGCCGTCGCGGTAGCGATCGACCGAGGTCGCCAGCGTCTCCCCGGTGGCGACGTCAACGAGCAGCGCGCGCACTGATTCGGTGCCGAAGTCGAGGCCGATAGTGCAGGTCCGCATCGGTCAGCCGAGAATGCGGCAGTCGATGTCGAGGACGCCGCAGAGCAGCTCGAGCTCCGCCACCCAGTCGCCGTAGACGCCGTGGATGTGATTGCAGTGGAAGTGCTCGATGAACGAGTCGACGGTGCAGTCGAAACGGGCGAAGGCGTGCGGCCAGTTGTCCTGGCTGATCGCGGCAATCTCGTGGTTGCGGGAGACGAAGTCGACAAACTCCGCCGGCACGATCGTCATCACGTAGCGGCCGTCGTGGCGCGTCAGCCGGGCCAGCGTCACCCGGCCGGGGGCGGCGATGTGATAAACGGCGGCGCCGCCGGCCGGGAAGTAGAAGCCCTGGGGACGGAACTCGGTGAGGGCGAGGTTGACCGCCGGGTCGCTGCTCCGGCCGGCGAACCACGTCGCGTGCTCGCCGCTGTTGCAGAGATCCCAGACGCCGAGGTCCTGGTGGTAGTGCCGGACGTCGGCAAACAGCACCGGCGTGCCCGACAGGTGCTTGAAAATCTGCATCGTCAGCGCCGCGTCCGAGTCGGCCTCGGTGGCGCAGACGATCGAGGGCTTGGCGACCCCGTCGGGGCCGTACGGGTCGTTGAGGAAAGCCTCGGCGACGTCGGCGGTGGCGAAGTGTTCGGTGAGCTCGCGTTGCCCCTTGATGCCGCAGAAGTCGTACTTGAACTCGTCGATGAGGTCGAGCGCGGCGTAATAGAGGCCGAGCTGGCGGCGCAGGAGATCTTCGGTCAGGCGGAAGGCGGCGTCCGGCGCGGTCCAGTGAATCTTGCCGAGCGCGGTCTTCAGATAGGCGAGCGCCGGGCCGACCCGCGAGCCGGTCGCCAGCTCCGCCTCGGCGCGCCGGACCAGTTCGAGCTGGTCGACGTGATCGACGTCGACGCCGAACTGCTTGATCCACTGCGCCGGGTCGATCACCGTGGTGTCGATGCCGAGCGACCGCCCGCCGATCAGGCAGTAGGTCAGGCCGCGCAGCCGGCGCGCCGCCGCCACCGCGGTCAGCTTCGCGCGCAGCCGGCCAAAGACCTCGTCGTCTTCGATGTCGCCGAAGCTTTTCGTGAACGGAATGCCGGCCTGGTCGAGCGAGCCGGAATTGGCCAGCATTCCGACCAGCCCCGGGTACTGGGGGTTGACGTTCGAGAACATCACGATCGGCTGCGGGCAGAACTGCGCCGCGACCCGCGCGTACTGGGGCCACGCCCAGACCGAGAAGTTGAAGAGGACGACGTCGACGCCGGCGGCGGCCATTTTCCGGCCGTTGCGAACGGCGATGTCGTTCTGCCAGATGACGTCGTCGCCCGGCACGACCTCGAAGCCGGCGGCCTCGAGGCGTCCGGTCAGCTGGTTGCGGAACTGGCGGTTAATCGGTTCGAGCGGCGCCTGCAGGAACGACCGGCCGTCGCCGAAATCGAGCACGCCGACGCGGATTTTTCGTGGCTGGAGATGATCGAGCACTACGACCCCTTGATCCACGCCTCGTTGAAGTGGGCGTGCTTGATGGCCTTGCGCGGCAACCGCCGTTCCTGATCCGCGGTCACCGACGCCGGCGGCGCGAAGTAGCTGTAGGTGGCGTGCAGCGACCCGTCGGCCGCCTGGATGAGCGACGGGTAATGATACTCGCCCAGCCGCTGCGGATCCGTCGACTCGGGATCGCGCTCGAGGTGCCGGGTCCAGCGCCAGCTGCGCCCTTCGTCGTCCGAGAGCGAGACCGCCAGGCTGTAGCGGCCGCGTTCGAGATCGTTGTAGATGAGCGCCCACTGGCCGTCCCTGAGGACGATCACTTCGGCGCCCGAGCCCGGGTTCGGCAGGTCGGTATCCTCGACCCGGCTCCAGGTCTCGCCGCGATCGGTCGACGAGCTGACCATCAGCCGCTTGGGGGCCGGGCCGTTGTCGCGCATGTAGGTGACGAGCGTGCCGTCCTTCTTCCTGGCAATCGACGGCTGGATGTTGCCGAGCCCGACGAGCGGCGTGCTCGTCTTCCAGGTCTTGCCCCAGTCGTCCGAGATCGCCATCAGCGAAAAGCTGAAGCCGTCAGAGTAGAGCGGGACGATCAGACGCGTCCCGTCGAGGACATAAGGGTGGGCGCGGGTCATCCAGCCGAGGCGCCGGAACAGCTTGTCGGCGGCGTGCGTCTTCAGTTCGGCGACGTACTTCTTCGCCTGTTCGGTGCCGGGGCCGGCGGCGAGCAGCCGATCCGCCTCGCGGTTGACCGTCTCGGCGAACTCGTCGCCGGGCGTGATGTGCAGGACCTCGCTCGCCTCCCAGGCCGGCGCCCCGGGCCCGCCGTAGCGCGAGGCAATCTTGTATTTCATCAGCGCGGTGTGCCACTCGTTGGCGAGAATCGTCGGCCACAGCAGCCAGAGCCGATGTCTCGGATCGAGGAACATCGTCGCGTTGGTGTCGGGATACCCGGGCGTGTCGGCGAGCAGGAACGGCTCACTCCAGGTCCGTGCTCCCTTTGCCAGCCGCGCGCCACGGATCACGACGTCGTCCGCGGTCCGTTCGCCCGAGCCGTGGAACCAGCAGGTCAGCAGGTCCCCGTTCGGCAGCTCGACCACCATCGAGGCATGGTTGTGCCAGTGCTCGAGCGGAAACAGCAGCTCTGAGGTCAGGAACGGCCGCTCCGCTCCCTGCCGCGGCGCCGAACCGAGCGCCGCCGAGCCGAGGAGGATGGCGACGAGGACGAGAAACTGACGGCGCATGGCTGCCTCCGGCACGAACCTAACAAGCTTTCCGGGGTCTGGCAAGATGATTCCGAAACGTCATTTCATTTCAGGAGATGAAGTATCAGATTCTATTGACTTCCGGAATCGGCCTGCGGTTTACTGGCCTGCGCCCATCTTCACCCGGCGCCATTCGAGGAGGCCCGATGTTCCGTACCACCTGCGCGCTCACCCTATGGCTATTGGCCGCCCTGACGTCGTCTGCGGCGGCTCAGACCACGACCGGCGGGCTCACCGGCGTCGTCCGCGACTCGAGCGGCGGCGTGCTGCCTGGAGTGAACGTCAAGGCGGTCCACGACGCGACCGGCGCCGAGACGACCGCGGTCACCGACGAGACCGGCGTCTACGTGCTGCGCGGGCTGCCGGTCGGCCGGTTTTCGGTGCTCGCCGAGCTGAGCGGCTTCCAGGGCGCCAGGAATACGGACGTGGTGGTACGGGTCAACGAGGACGTCCGCCTCGACATCAAGCTCTCGGTCGGCGCCCTCACCGACACGGTGACGGTCAGCGGCCGCGCCTCGACCGTCGACACCACCTCGGGGACGCTCAAGACCGTTGTCGATCAGGAGCGGATCGAGACGCTGCCGCTCAACGGCCGCAACGCCACCCAGTTGATGACGCTCGTCGCCGGGGTGCTGCCGGATCGCACCAGCCTGACCTCGGGCGCCACCTATCCGGGCGCCGATGCGGTGTCGTCGAACGGCGCCCGCGGCAACACCACCAACTACGTCCTCGACGGCGGCTCGAACAACGACCATTACAGCAACGCCCCGAACCCGCTGCCGAACCCCGACGCGCTCCAGGAATTCAGCGTCCAGACCAACAGCTTCAGCGCCGAATACGGGCGCAACGTCGGCGCCATCGTCAACGCCGTGACGCGCGCCGGGACGAACCAGTTCCGCGGCCTGGCGTTCGAGTATTTCCGGTACTACAAGATGAACGCGACCAACTTCTTCACGCCCGGCAAAGACGACGGCCTGAAGCGGTCGCAGTACGGCGGCACCTTCGGCGGTCCGATCGTGCAGAGCCGGACGTTCTTCTTCGGATCGTTTCAGGGCACCAAGCAGAGCCGCCGTCCGACCACCCGCCAGAGCCTGGTCCCGACCGCGGCGATGCGCGCAGGTGATTTCTCGGCGATCGCCAAGCCGCTGCGCAACCCGCTGACCGGCGAGCTCTTTCCGAACAACCAGATCCCGACTTCGCTGTTCAGCCCGGCGGCGACGACGATCCTGAAGGGCTGGCTGCCGCAGCCGAATCCCGGCGCCGGCGATAACGCGATGACGCTGCGCTTCGACCAGCCAGAATCGCTCGACGACAACCAGTACCTGCTGCGGCTCGACCACGTGCTGACTGACAAGCACCGGATGTACGGCCGGGCGTGGGTGTCGCGCGCCTCGACGCCGGCCTATCTCGCCGACGGCAATATCCTCAGCAGCGCCTTCGGCCGGACCTGGCAGAACACCGTCGGCTCGCTCAACGACACCTACATCCTGTCGCCGACGCTCCTCAACAACCTGGTCGTCACCTACAACCGGACCAACAACCGGAACTCGCAGATCTATCCTCCCGATTACTCGTCGCTCGGCATCAACGCCTACAACGACAAGACGCCGCAGTGGGTGTTCAACGTCAGCGGCTACTTCGGCATCAACTCCGGCGACACCAACACCTTCCTGCGCAACGAAGTCCAGTTCGTCGACACGCTGCGCTGGACGGCGGGGCGGCACGAACTGGCGAGCGGAGTCGACTACAGCTACGGCCAGGGGGACATCGTCAACAACTTCCGCGCCAACGGGCGGTTCAGCTTCTCCGGCGGTGCGCCGTTCACCGGCGACGCGCTGGCCGACTTCTTCCTCGGCAAGTTCTCGAGCTTCGAGCAGGGCATCGGCGAATACAAGAACACCCGCATGCATTCGCTCGCCGCCTTCGCGCAGGACAAGTTCCGCGTCAGTTCGCGCCTGACGATGGACCTCGGACTGCGCTGGGATCCGTTTGTCCCCTACACCGACGTCCACAACCGGCTGGCCTGCTACCGGCCTGGTCAGCAGTCGAGCGTCTACGTGAACGCGCCGGTTGGAGCGACCTTCCCCGGCGACGCGGCCTGCCCGACCGGCGGCTACGAGGCGTCGTGGCTCGATCTCGGCCCGCGCCTCGGCCTTGCCTACGACCCGTTCGGCAACGGCCGGACCAGCATCCGCGCCGGCTATGGGATCTTCTACGACCGCCCGAACACGATTGCGACCAACAGCCCCGCCAACCAGGGACCGTTCGGCACCGTGGTGTCGTTCCCCGGCGACTTCGTCAACAGCGTCGCCACCCCCTATGCGGGACGCGTCAACCCGTTTCCGGCCGACCCGTTCAACGTGCCGAAGACGGCGGCGTTCTTCCTGCCGCACAGCATGTTCAACTACGACCAGAACCTGAAAAACGGCCGGCTGCAGTCCTGGAACCTGACGCTCGAGCGCGAGATTCTGCCGAGCTACCTGGTCCGCGCCGCGTATGCCGGTTCGTGGGGTGACCGCATGGCCATCCTCCACGAAGTGAATCCCGCCATTTACGCGCCGGGCGTCACGACCGCGACCACCAACCAGCGCCGTGCGCTGTTTCCGTCATTCAACAGCGTTGTCGCGGTGTCCTCGATTGGCGAGTCGAAGTACAACGCGCTGCAGCTGACGCTCGACAAGCGGATGTCGCACGGCTTCTCGATCCTCAGCAACTACACGCTGTCGAAGACCCTCGACCATTCGTCCGAGAACAAGCAGACCGGCGCCAGCCAGACCAATCCGTTCGACCTGCAGTTCGACTGGGGCCCGGCCAACTTCGATCGCCGCCACCGCTGGGTGACGTCGGCGCTGTGGCAGATCCCCGGGCAGTCCGGCAATCGCGCCGTCGACGCGCTGCTGGCGGGCTGGTCGCTGACCGGCATCTACGCGGTCCAGAGCGGCCAGGGCTTCACCGTCACGAGCGGCGTCGACAACGCGCGCAGCGGCACCGGTGGCCAGCGCGCCGATCTGGTCGGCAATCCCGAGCTGCCGTCCGACCGGCCGCGCGCGGATCTGATCAAGCAGTGGTTCAACACCGCCGCCTACGTCCAGAACGCGCTCGGCACGTTCGGCAATTCGGGCCGCAACTCGCTGCGCGGCCCGGGCTCCCGCAACCTCGACCTCGGACTGCACAAGACCTTCGGGCTGGTCGGCACCGCCAAGCTGCAGCTGCGGGTGGAGGCGTTCAACGCGCTGAACAACGTCAACCTCAGCGCCCCGAACACCAGCCGCGACTCCAGCAATTTCGGACGCATCCTCAGCGCCGGCGACCCGCGCATCATGCAGGTGGCGGCGCGCGTGTGGTTCTAGTGAAAGTCGAGGGGCTGTTTGCCGCGGTCGTGACGCCGGTCCACGAGGACGGGCGGATCGACTTCGACACCTTCGACCGCGTCGTGGCGTTCCTGGCCGGTGCCGGCGTCTCCGGCATCTGCATCGCCGGCGCGACCGGTGAGTATCCGCACTTCGAGACCGCCGATCGCAGGGCGCTCATCGAGCGCGCCGCGGCGCGGCTGCCGGGCGGCTGCGCGCTGCTGGTCGGCATCGGGGCACCGTCGATGCGCCTCGCGGTCGAGCTCGGCCGCGCCGCCATAGATGCCGGCTGCCGGGCGCTGCTCCTGCCGATGCCGATGTTCTTCCGCTACGAGCAGGCGGACCTCGCCGCCTACGCGGCTGCGGTCAGCGATACCCTGCGCGCGCCGTGCCTGCTCTACAATCTGCCGGCGTTCACGAACGGGCTCGAGGCAAAGACAATCGTCGGACTGCTCAACGACCAGGAGTTCGTCGTCGGCGTCAAGGACAGCAGCGGCCGGATGGAGGACCTCGCCGCTCTCCAGGCGGCGCGCGGCGTCCGGCCCTGGTCGCTGCTGGTCGGCGACGACCGCGCGCTCCATGCCGGCCTCGAGGCGGGCTGGGACGGCGGCATCTCCGGCGTCGCCGGTTTTTGCCCCGAACTACTGGTCGGGATCTACCGCAGCCACACCTCGGGCCAGTCGGCCGAGGCGGCGCGGCTGCAACGCCTCCTCGACGAACTGATCGAGCAGCTCAACCCATTTCCGACGCCGTGGGGTATCCGGATCGGCCTGGCCGCCCGCGGCCTCGCCACCGGGCCGCTGCCGCTTCCGGTCACCGCCGCCAGACAGCGGCAGCTCAGCGCGTTCATGGCCTGGCTGCCCGGCTGGCTGGCTCGCAACGACCTAACGGACGCCGCCGCTGGCGTCGCGCGATCCTAGCGAGGCAGTCGCAACAGCGACAGCCGTCGCTGCGTGCAACGACGCTGGGTCGCCGCGGGCGATCCGGCGCACTTAGGGAGAACCCGCCGATGAAGCCGATCGCGTCCGCTACCGCTCTGCTCGTCGCTGTCGTCGCGGCGCCGCTCTGGTCCGCGGGGCAGGGAACTCCCGCACCGCCGACGGCCGGAAGCGCGACGCCGGCTCCGCAGCACGCCGTCGTCGCCCGCGCGCCGGGGCGCTACGGCGGCTGGCCCGCCAACCACGGGATCTGGACGTGGGGCGACGAAGTGCTTGTCGGCTTCAGCTGGGGGCACATGCGCGGCGGCGGCGCTGCCGCCGGGCACCCGATCGACCGCCAGCAGCCCGAAGAGCACATGCTGGCGCGCAGTCTCGACGGCGGGCAGCACTGGTCACTCGAAAAGAACCCGGGACTGATCCCGCCGCCAGCCCCGGGCAACATCGCCGGCGTGCCAACCGAGAAGGGCGGCAAGGCGCTCTCGACACTGACGACGCCGCTCGACTTCACCGCCCCGGGCTTCGCGCTGACGGCGCGGATGAGCGACATCGATGGCGGCCCGTCGTGGTTCTTCGCGACCGCCGACAAGGGCCGGACCTGGCGCGGTCCCTACAGCCTTCCCGCGTTCAGCCAGAAAGGGCTCGCGCCGCGTACTGATTACCTGATCGACGGTCCGCGCGCGCTGACGATGTTCCTGACCGCCGCCAAGTCGAACGGCAAGGAGGGGCGGGTCCTCTGCGTCCGGACGACCGACGGCGGCGTGTCGTGGAGTCTCGTCGGCCTGGTCGGCCCGGAGCCGGGCGAAGAGGACTTCGCCATCATGCCCTCGTCTATCCGGCTGTCGCCGACCGCAATCCTGACGCTGATCCGCTACCGCCACTGGATCGAAGCCTACCGCTCAGATGACAACGGCGCGACCTGGACGCACGTCGTCCGGGCCGTGCCCGACACCGGCCGCGGCAACCCGCCGAGCCTGGTCAAGCTGCGCGACGGCCGGCTGGTCGTCACCTTCGGGTATCGCGCCGAGCCGTATGGCATCCGCGCCCGCATCAGCCGCGACGAGGGGCGCACCTGGAGCGACGACATCGTGCTGCGCCGCGACGCGGTCGACTGGGATTTGGGCTACACCCGGAGCGTCGAGCGGCCCGACGGCCGGATCGTGACGGTCTACTACTACAACGACGCCGTCTCGACCGAGCGCTACATCGCCGCGACGATCTGGACGCCGTAGCGCGCGGTTACGCGCCTTCGCCCCCCCGATGCGACGGCCGTCGGCGCCCGATGTGACGGCTTGAACGTGGCCGGCCGGGGCGCTCGTCAGCCAGCGGCGAGCTCGGCCTGCATGCGCGCCGCGTCGCGTTTGACGAAGAACACGATGCCGACGAAGAGCAGCACCGCCGCGGCGACGTAGACCGTCGAGGCCAGAGCGATCGCCAGGCTGAGGCTCTGGCGCTGCGCGATCAGTCCGATCACCAGCGGCGCGCTGCCGCCCCCCGCCAGCCAGCCGATCGCGTTCATGAAGCCGGCGGCGGTGCCGCGCGCTTCGGGCCGGACGACGTCGAAGACCGAGGCGAAGATGTTGGCGTCGTAGAGCCCCTTGAAGAAGCCCCAGATGGTCAGGGCGAGGATGACCGTCCCGACCGACGGGGTCAGGCCGCACAGCGCCACGAACGGCGCGCCGCCGAGCACGCCGATCATCTGCACGCCAAGGCGGCCGCGGGCGGAGCGCCGCCGCCACTTGTCCGCCAGCCAGCCGCCAATCGGCGCCCCGACCATGCTCGCGAGCTGCACGAAGATCGTCGCCGTCAGCCCGGCCATCGCCAGCCCCATGTGGAACTTGTCGTAGAGGAACTTCGGCATCCACGACAGCAGCACCACGGCGACAAAGTTGGCGCACATGAAGGCGCCCATCAGGCAGAGCAGCGTCGGCGTGCGCGCGATCAGGCGGAGGAATTCGGGCAGCGACAGCCCGCCGCTTCGCGGCGGCGGCGCGTGGGCGCCGGTCGCGTCGATGATGTCGGTCGCGCCGCGCGCCGGCTCGACCAGGAACTTGCGCAGGACGAGGCCGAGGATGATCCCGAGGCCGCCAAACACCAGGAACGACAGCCGCCAGCCGTAGTACTGCCCGATCAGACCGGCGAAGAATCCGCCGCCGATGGTGCCGACGTAGACGCTGGTCTGGTGCATGCCCATCGCCCGCGAGCGTGTGTCGCGGCCGTGATAGTCGCTGATCAGCGACATCGAGGCGGGATAGTAGAAGGTTTCGCCGAGTCCTTCGGCGGCGCGCCAGAAGAACAGGTGCCGGAAGGTCCGCGACGTCATCGTCGCGACGCAGATGATGCTCCACGCCTGCAGGCCGCCGAGGATGGCGCTGCGGCGCTGCACCCGGTCGACGATCATCCCGGCAAACGGCGCGCCCAGGCCGTAGACCCAGGCGAACGACGAGCCGAGCAGGCCGAGCTGCACCGGCGTCAGCCCCATCTCGCGCTCGAGCAGCGGGAAGACGGAGAAGATCGCCTGGCGATCGGCGTAGTTGAAGAACGAGATCAACCACAGCATGGCGACGACCCACCACTTGTAGTTGCTCCGGGCGCCGAGCGCGGTCGTGTTCGTCGTCATGGCCTCAGTAGAGTGTCCGTTGCCGCCGCGCCGGCGTGATGCCGTGCGGCCCGAGAAACGCCTGGGTGCCGGCCTCGAACAGCGCCAGGTCGGACGGCCCCTGGAAGAACAGGAAGCCGTCGGCGATGTAGCGCGCCGTGTCGTCGACACTGCCGGCCGGACGTCCGGCGATCTTGCCGTGGCGCCGCGCGGCGGCGAGCACCGCCGCCGCCGCTTCCTCGACCCGCGGATGCTGCTGCTGGCCGCGCAGGCCCATCGAGAAGGACAGGTCGCCGGTGCCGACGAAGATCACGTCGATCCCCGGGGTCGCGGCGATCTCATCGATGCGCGCGATCGCCTCGACTTCCTCGACGACCGCGACGGTGATGATGTTGCGATCGGCCGAATCGTAATAGCCGTCGGGATCCGGCCAGCAGGAGATCGCCAGGCTGGCGCCGGAGCCGCGGCGTCCCTGCGGCGGATACCGGCACGCCGCGGCGGCCTGCTCGGCGAGCGCGGCGCTGCTGACGAACGGGAAGATGACGCCGTGCACGCCCGCATCCAGCACGCGCTTGGCGGTCCAGGTCTCCGTGACCGGCAGGCGCGCGAACGGGACTGCCGGCAGGGCGCGCGTCGCCAGGACGATGTGACGGACGGTTTCGAGCGTGAGCGGCGAGTGCTCGAGCTCGAGCCACAGGAAGTCGAACCCGGCAGTGGCGGCGCGCGCCGCGAGGTCGAGGCTGGCGGTCGTGATGGTGCAGCCGAACACCGGCTGCGCCGCCTCGAGCCGGCGCCTGATCGGGCTCTCCCACGGCTTCTCCATCGCTCCCCCTAGTCCTTCCGCATCAGCCACACTTCGGCGACCTGGAGGCCGCGGCCGGCGCTGCCGATTCCCGCCGGACCGGTGAAGGTCAGCGTCAGGACGCCGTCACGGGTCGCCTCGGCCGGCACGTCGAACTCGAGCGGCTGGACCGGCGACGGCTTCCGCGTCGGCGGGTGAATCTCATAGGTGTCGTCGGCGACCAGCCGGATCTGCGTGTTCATGCTGAACACGTCGCCCGCATACATTACTCGCAGCCGGTAGTGCGCCGACGGATCGAGATCGGCATAGCGCATCCGCAGCGGCGTTTCCCAGAACGACTCGGCGTGCGTCATCCACGACAGCCGCCAGTCGGGCCGGTAGCCGAAGCCGTCGAGCGTCGACTTGAAGCGCTGCGGGTCCTCCGCGAACGGCAGCCCGGTGACGAGATGAGGTTCAAGCGCGGGATTGCCGAGGTCGTCGTAGTAGCCGCCTGGCCCCGGATCGGTCCAGCGGAGCACCCGGTCGATGGCGGCGAGACGGTCCTCTTCCTTGTCGAGCGCGGCCGCCTCGGCGAACCGCGGCCGCAGCCAGCCGCTGTTGTTGAGCGGCGTTTCGAGACTGTCGAGCGTCGCGCCGCGGCCGACGGCAATCGCTCCGTAGCGCTCGACGCTGAGCTGCTGGCGAATGGTCTGGAACAGCGCTTCGGCGAGCGTATAGACGCGCTGCCGCCACTCGGGCGCCGGCTTGGCGCGCTCCTCGTCGAGGATCGCCGCCGCCTCGGTCAGGGCGCGGCGCGACTCGCCGGGTCTGAGGCCGCGCAGCCGATCGAGCGCACGGTTTTCAATCTCGGTCTCGTGCAGCAGCCGCCGCTTCACGTAGGCGTCGTAGTAGGCGCGGTAGAGCGCCTGCTGGAAGCGCCAGTTGTGCAAATCGCGCGGCGCGGCGCGGCGCTCCATGGCCTGGAACTCCTGGAGGGTGACATCGACCGACGCGTTCGACGCCAGCGGCCCTTTCCAGTTGTTCTCGAGCGCCAGCAGTCCCTGCGCGAACGAGTCGGTGTAGCGCTCGCCGATGAAATAGCGGCTGTAGTCTCTGAGGATCTCGACGACCTCGACCGTCGGGTCCCAGCCGAGGCCGCTCCAGACGAACTTGTTGACGTCGTCGTTGGCCCCCTCGGAATAGGTGATGAAGTCGGAGGCGTAGGGGAGCAGGGCCCGGAAGATGACCGCCTCGGCCTCGGGGCGCGGATTGATCTGCTCGCGCTGCGAGGTGAGGGCATGGGCGACGTCCCAGCCCTGGACCGGGTACTGGCTGCGGATGCTGTGGGTGATGTCCGGATAGCGGCGGATCCGGTAGCGCTGCGGGACGCCGGCGCGCAGGACCGGGAGGCTGTCGCGGACCTGGGGGCCAAACACGATGCCGCTCAGCCACGCCGGGTTGGTTTTGAGGATGGCGTAGAACTCGTCCATCCACGGCTTGGTGAAGCCCTGCGGCGACATCCACATTTCCGCCGCCGGATGCGACTTGTGGAGGCTGGCGGTCTGCCGCTCGAGCAGCGCCATCAGGTGCTTCGGCTGGGTATGGCCGGGGTCGCCGCCGGGCACGAACACCGCATTGACGCGCGGCAGCTTCGAGAGGACCGCCGACCATTCGGCAACTGCCGCCTCGACCTGTTTCGGATCGCCGTAGTCGGGGTCCATCGCCGGGTACCAGACCCAGACGTCGAGGCCGTATTCCTCGGCAATCCGCGACATCTGGATCATCATGTCGATCTGCGGCAGCGGAAAGTGCGGGCTGTCGGGGTCGTCGTCGGTGCGCGGCGGCATCAGCTCAATCGCGTTGGTGCCGAAAATCGCCAGGTCGCGGATGTACTGTTCCCACATCGCGACGTCCCAGGCGTCGTAGGCGTTGGTCTTCGGGCGGTAGCCGAGCTGGTGGCCGCGCAGCGCGACCTTGGGGGTCGAAACCAGCGCCAGGTCGGGCCGCACGGTTAGCGAGCCGCGCGTCATGTGCAGCTCGCGCAGGAGCCGGCCGACCCCGAAGAGCACGCCCCGCGCGTCGGCGCCCAGGACCAAAACCGTCGGCGCGCGCCTGGCGGCGACAATGACGGCGAGGCGGTAGCCTTCGCGCCCCGGCGCCTGGCTGGCGGCGGCGCCGCGAAGGCCCGGTGACGCCCACGCGGCCGCGGTCGCGACCGGGCCGACGGCGATGACTGCCGCGGTGTCGGCGGGCCACTGCGAGGCGACCGGCAGCCGCACCGTCGTCCGCTTCTCGATCTCCTCGACGAGGACCCGCACGGCGGTCCGCTCCTGGACGGTCATCGCGGCGGGGGTCACAATCGTCGCGCCGGCGAGCTCGACGAGCGGGGCCTCCGGGCGCGCGGCGGCGACGGGTGCGGGCTGCGCCGGCGACGCGGTCTGGCCCGACGGCGCGGCGCAGAGGAGCAACACGGCAAAGAGAACGGTCGGCGAGCGCATTCAGCTGACTCCGCTTGGGATGGTGGCGCGTTTCAAACGCGTTTCATTTCTACTACATCCGTTTTATTTATTACAATACGCCCGCCGGGAGGCCGCATGCCGCAACTGACGCCCGCGCAGCTCGACGAGCTGCGCCAGATTGACAGTCCGACCATCTCGAACGCGATCGAGCGATTCAAAGTCCGGCCGAGGCTGCACGGCTTCGCCGGCTGGGATCTGCGCTGCGTCTTCCCCGGGCTGGGGTCGACGGTCGGGTATGCGGTGACCTGCACCGCCGACAGCACGACCGAGGCGCGTGCCGACGATCGCGGGCTGCTCCGCCTCTGGGCGGCGCTCGAGGCCGCGCCGAAGCCGGCCGTCCTCGTCATCAAGGACATCGGACCGGATCGCCGCCGCTCGTGCCACATGGGGGAAGTGATGGCGACCACCGCGAAGGCACTCGGTGCGGTCGGCTGCGTCTCCGACGGCGGCCTGCGAGACGTCGTTGAAGTCCGGGAGCTTGGCGGCTTCCAGTATTTCTGTCCGGGGCTGGTCGTCTCCCACGGCAACCCGGTGATCTGCGATGTCAACGTGCCGGTGACGCTCGAGGGGCTGGCGGTGGCGCCCGGCGACCTGCTCCACGGCGACGCCAACGGCGTGCTGGTGATCCCGGAGGCGATCGCGGATCGGGTGGCGTCCGAAGCGCGGCTGGTCCGCGCGGAAGAGAAGGCAGTGCTGGACTTCGTCAGGGCTCCGGGGCTGACGGTCGAGAAGCTGCGGCAGTTCCAGGCCCGCTTCCGTCACTGACCCCCGGCGCCTCACCCAGCCAGGGCGCGCGAGACGTCCGCGGCGGCGCGCCGCAGCGCCGCGATCAGCCGCTTCTTGAGCGCATCCTCGCGCATCCGCATCTTTGGCGACGAGACGCTGATCGCCGCCGCGGCATGGCCGGCGGTGTCGAGGATCGGCACCCCGTAACACCGGCCTTCGAGGACACTTTCCTCGGCATCGGTGCTGTAGCCAAGCGACCGGATCCGCTCGAACTCGCGCTTCAGCTCCATCTCGTCGGTGATCGTGTGCTCGGTGAAGCGATGGATGCCGTAGCTGCGGATCAGGTGATCGCGGACGCCCTCGGGCTGGAAGGCGGCGACCGCCTTGCCGAGCGAGCTGGCGTGCGGCGGGACGATCCGGCCGACGGTGTTTCCCATGCGGATGAGGTGCGGGCTCTCGAGCGTCGCGACCACTTCTATTCGGTTGTCGAAGCGCATCGCCAGGCTGACCGTCTCGCAGAACTCGCGGCTCAATTCGCGCAGCGCCGACGTGCTGTGCTCGACCAGCGCGGCGCGAATCCGCCCCGGCGCGCCGGCGCGGAGATCGGCGCCGACGACATACCGGCCGACGCTGTCGCGTTCGACGTAGCCCGAGACCTCGAGGGTATGCAGCATCCGGAACACCGAGCTTTTGGCCAGGTCGAGGCGCTGGGTCAGGTCGTTGAGCGACAGCGGCTGCGGGCTCGCCCGCAGGATGGCGACGATGTCGAGCGCCTTGCCGATGACTTTGGAGAAGTACTTGTCGGAACGTTCGCGGGTGCCCCGCGCGGCGGTCGGAGGAGGCGCAGCGGGCCGGGCGGTTCGGGGCATAGACTGGTGGCTATTGAAACGCCGTTTCACGACTCCTCGGACGGGGCATCGTACTGAAACAGCCCGGGGAGGCGCAAGACCGATCATTTTGGTTGAAAGGGAGACTCCATGCGGCGTCTGGGAATGATCGTGCTGGTCGGTGCGGCGTTCGTCGGCGGGTCCACCGCTCCGGCCCAGGACGCGGGTCGGGCAGGGGTGCGCGTGGAGCGGGTCTTCGGCCCCGAGGTGCCGACCGGGCGCTACAAGCATCCGGCCAGCATCACCGAGCTCAGTAACGGCGACCTCTACCTCGCCTACTACGGTGGTGACGGTGAGTACGCCGCCGGCACCGGCGTCTTCGGCTCCCGCTTGAAGAAGGGCAGCACCGGCTGGGCGGCGCCGGTCTCGATTGCCCGCGACCCGTTCCGCTCGCTCGGCAACGCGGTCGTCTGGCAGGCGCCGGACGGCATGGTGTGGCTGTTCTACGTCGTCCGCTACGGGCCCACCTGGTCGACCTCGCGCATCCAGGGCAAGGTCTCGAGGGACCACGCCGAGACCTGGTCTGACGGCTTCGTCGTTTCGCAGGATGAGGGGATGATGGTCAGGAACCCGCCGATCGTGCTGTCGGGGGGTGATTATCTGCTGCCGATCTATCACGAGACCGGCCACGACACCGAGGTCGTCGGCGCCGACAGCACCTCGCTCTTCCTGCGGCACGCGCCCGGGCAGACCGAGTGGCGCCCGACGGGGCGGATCACGTCACCGACCGGCAACATCCAGCCGGCGGTGGTCGAGCTCTCGCCCGGGCACCTGGTGGCGTACTGCCGCCGGGGGGGCGGCTACGGTCCGACGACGACCGGGTACGTCGTCCGGTCGGAGTCGCACGACAACGGGGCGACCTGGGCGCCGGGGCGCGACTCCGAATTTCCGAACCCCAACGCCGCCATCGAATTCCTGAAGCTGCGCAGCGGCGCGCTGCTGCTCGTCTTCAACGACAGCATGACCGACCGCACGCCGCTGGCCGCGGCGCTCTCGACCGACGGCGACCGCACCTACCAGATTCGCCGGACGATTGCCGAGGGGCGGAACTCCTTCGCCTACCCGACCGGGTTCCAGGCGGCGGACGGGGCCATCCACCTCGTCTATACCTCCGATCAGCGATCGGTGATCAACCATGCCACCTTCACGGAGGCGTGGCTGACCGGGTCTGGCGCTGCCGGGCGGCGCTGATCAGCCGATAATGAGTCCGGAGGTTGACCCCGTCATGCCCGCAGCGTCCGTCTTCCTGTTCATCGCCCTCGGTCTCGGCGCGGGGATCCTGTCCGGTGTCTTCGGCATCGGCGGCGGCCTGGTGATCGTGCCGGCGCTGATTTACTTCGCCGGCTTCCCGCAGCACCGGGCGACCGGCACCAGCCTCGCCGTGCTGCTGCCGCCGATCGGGATCGGCGCATTCTGGGAGTATTACCGCCACGGCAACGTCGACATCCGGGCGGCGATGATCATCGCGACGGCGGTGCTTGCGGGCGGCTGGTTCGGCGCCGTCCTGGCTAACCGCATCTCGGGCCCCTACCTCCGCCTGGCGTTCAGCGTCTTTGTCTGCACCGTCGGGATCTACCTGCTCTACGGCGCCGTCAAGCGCCTGGGTTGGATCTGACCGCCGTCCCGTGCGACCGCCGGCCAGCCCATCCCGAGACAGAGCGCCCGTACATAAAAACGGCCGGCGTTTCCGCCGGCCGGCCTTGCTGTCGAGGGGGAGTCTAGCGACTGCCCCCGGTAGTGTCTGCCATGCATGCACCTCCCGGCCGCGACCGTATTTGTGAGTGCCCCGAGGTGTCGGAACGTGGTCGCTCGAGCCTTTTTTTGACGCCGTCGCGAGTCGCGCGGCGGACTGACCTCCCCAGAATAACATGCGGATCGCGCTCGATCCAGCAGCCGGATCCGCTGCCAGCCCGTCGGGTGCGGTAATCTTGAGGTGATGCTGCAACCGACTGACGATCTCCGCATTACCCAGGTACGCCCGCTCATTCCCCCGGCCATCCTGCTGGAGGAGATTCCAATCAGCGAGCGTGCGTCGAACGTCGTCGCCGACGCGCGGGCCGCCGTCGCGAACGCCCTGGCCGGCCGGGACCCGCGCCTCGTCGTCATCGTCGGCCCCTGCTCGATCCACGATCCACGCGCCGCGCTCGAGTACGCGGACCGGCTGCGGCGGATGGCCGACCGCCATCGCGGCGAGCTGATCGTCCTGATGCGCAGCTACTTCGAGAAGCCGCGGACGTCGGTCGGGTGGAAGGGGCTCATCAACGACCCCGACCTCGACGAGACCTTTCACATCAACAAGGGGCTGCGGCTGGCGCGCCAGCTGCTGCTCGACGTCAACAACCTGGGGCTGCCGACGGCGTCGGAGTTTCTCGACACGCAGATTCCGCAGCACATCGCCGACCTGACGTCGTGGGTGGCGATTGGCGCCCGGACGACCGAAAGCCAGGTTCACCGCGAGCTGGCCTCCGGCCTGTCGATGCCGGTCGGCTTCAAGAACACGACCGACGGGACGACCAAGACCGCGATTGACGCGGTGCTGGCGGCCCGCTCCCCCCACTGGTTTCCGTCGGTGACGAAGCAGGGGGTGGCCGCGATCTCGCACACCACCGGCAACGACACCTGTCACGTCATCCTGCGCGGCGGCAGCCGGACCGGCCCCAACTACAGCGCCCCGCACGTCAGCGAGACCTGTGCGGCGCTGGCCGCGCGCGGCCTTCGCGAGACGGTGATGATCGACTGCTCGCACGGCAACAGCGACAAGGACTACCGGCGCCAGTCGGCCGTCGCCGCGTCGATCAGCGAGCAGGTCGCGGCCGGGTCGTGGCAGATTTTCGGCGTCATGCTCGAGAGCCACATCGTCGAAGGCCGGCAGGATTACGTTCCAGGGAAGGTGCCGGTCTACGGCCAGAGCATCACCGACGGCTGCATCTCGCTCGAGCAGACCGAGCCGCTGCTCGAGCGCTTCGCGGCGGCGCAGCGGGCGCGCAGCAAGGTCGCCGCGGCTACGAGGTGAGCGCGTGGTCGATCGGGAACGGCTGGCCCGACCAGGCGCGAACCGCGGTCCACGGCTCGGCCGGAGCTGACCAGAACGGATCGGCGGCCGGCAGGCCGAGCGGCAGCAGCGCGGTTGCGCAGAGGTAGAGGCTCCCGGTCGAAATGTAGCTCTCGCCGGCGCCCGGCTGGTGGCCGGCCAGCCCGATCCGCAGCCAGCCGTTGGCGTCAAAGGTGCCCGGCGCGTCGAGCGTCCGGCGGATGACCGCCGTCAGCGCACCGCGGACCTGCGCCGGCCGCAGTTCGTCCGGCAGGGCGTGCTGCAGCGCCGCCCGGGCGAGCAGGTGGAACGCGCCGCACCGATACGCCAGCGAGCGGCCGATCGCGGGAAAGCTGCCGTCGGGGGCAATCATCCGCTCCTGGACCGACGCGTAGCGGCCTGCCCGGCGCGCGGCGCGCGCGGCCAGATCCTTCCATGCCGGCATCTCGCTGCCGCAGGCGTCGAGGACGTCGGCCAGCATCGGGTGAATCACGAAGCTGTTGTAGTAGTCGAAGTGGAACTCCGGCCCGTCGCCGTAGGCGCCGTCCCCCTTGTACCAGGCGTCGTGCTGGCGGAGCGCGTAGTCGACGCGAACCCGGTCCCACGGCGCGCCAAGCTGCTTGAGCCCGGCTTCGACGGTGGCTGTGAACAGCAGCCAGTTGTTGTAGGGCGGCACGATCGAACGGGTCGATTCGAGCGCGGCGACGAGGTTCCGCCGCACCGCCGGGTCGAGGCTGTCGCCTAAGACGCGCGGCGCGCGCAGGATGCCCTGGGCGAGGAACGCCGCATCGACCAGCGGCTGCCGCTCGCGGGTGAAGTTCAGGAAATCAGGCGAGCCGGGATCGACCGCCCGGGCGAGGCCGCGCTGCGCGAGATCCACGAACCGGCGACGCAGCTGCCCCTCGGCCGACTGGTCCGCGGGCAGCTCGAGCCACGGCGCGATGCCGGCGAACAGCCGTCCGACCGCCTCGAGATGGGTGACCTCCTGGCGGCTGGCGCCCGCCGCCTGCTCGACCGGCATGCGCGCCTTGAGCGTCCCGGCGGCGAGGTGGGTCAGCACCGGTGCGGCGACCCGCTCCGCCACCGCCGTCCAGGCGTCCCGATCTCCGCTCCGAGCCGCGTTGCCCGGCTGCGCGCCGGCGCCGTGCGGCAGCGCCGTCAGCGCCGTCCCGGCGGAGGCGGTCTTCAGGAAGGTGCGCCTGTTCATGCCCAGGGTTCTACAGGGTTCCCCGGTGTTCCGCAAGGTGCGCCGGGTGATGCGCCGGAACAGCGCCCCCTTGTCCCGCGCCGTCAGCCCGTATAAGTTTGAGGGACTGTATGGACCTCAGCAAACTGACGCATCCCATTGTCCAGCTGTCGCTGGATCTCACGTCGCTGGACGAGGCGCTTGAAACCGCGGCGGTCGGTGTCGCCGCCGGCGTCGACTGGCTCGAGGCCGGCACGCCGCTGCTGCTCGCCGAGGGCCTGCATGCGGTCGAGGGGCTGCGCAAGCGCTTTCCTGATCATCCGATCGTCGCGGATCTGAAGACGATGGACGGCGGATACCTCGAGGCCGAGATGATGGCCAAGGCTGGCGCCGATTTTGTCGTCGTCATGGGCCGCGCCCACGAGGCGACGATCCGCCGCGTCGTCGATGCCGGCCGCGACTTCGGCATCAAGGTGATGGGCGACAACATGGCGGCGGCCGACCACGTCGAGAACGCGCGCTGGCTGGAGAGCCTCGGCGTCGACGTCATCGTCCATCACATCGGGTTCGACGAGCGCGGCCTGATCAAGGGCCTGAGCCCGCTCGACGAGCTCGAAGACGTGGTGAAGGCGGTGTCGATCCCGGTGCAGGCGGTCGGCGGCCTGTCGATCGAGCAGGCTATCGACTGCCCGCGCCATGGCGCCCCGCTGGTCGTCATCGGCGCACCGCTCGTCATCGACGGCGCCGCCTTCAAGCCGGCCGACGCCAATCTGTTTCCCACCCTGAAGCGGATCTGCGACGACATCCGGCGTAGCCCCTACCGGCGCCCCGCATGAGCACGGCCGGATGAGCGCCGCGGCCGGCCTGCGCCGTGGTGTCTACGGCCTGGCGCAGCGCGCCTATGGCGCGGTGCTGCGCCGCCGCTACGCCAGCGGCGGGATGCCGTGGCGGGTCCACGACCGCGTGCTGCGCGTCGAGCCGGCGGTCCGGCACCTCGTGCCGCACGAACCCGAAGCGGCGCTCTATCGCTTCGTCCAGGCAAGCGTGCGGCCTGGGGACCACGTGCTCGACGTCGGCTCGTTTCTCGGCATCTACGCGCTGCTCGAGGCGGGACTGGCGGGACCGGGCGGCCGGGTCGTGACCGTCGAGCCGACCGCCTCGAGCGCGAACATCGCCCGTCGTCATCTGCGCTACAACGCCGCCGGCACGGCGCCGGTCGTGCTCGTCGAGGCGGCGGCCGGGGCCGAGCGCGGCGAAGCCACGCTGCGCGAATACGATCAACCCTACGTCAACGCGCTGGCCGACGCGCCGGACGGCGTCGGCGCGCCGCGGCTCCGCACCGTCGAGGTCAGAACGCTGGACGACATCTGCGCCGAGCATGGCCTTGCCCCGACCTTCATCCGCATCGACGTCCAGGGGGCCGAGTGGCAGGCGCTCGAAGGGGCGCGCGGCGTGATTCGCGCCGCGGGTGATCGTCTGGTGATTGTCGCGGAGATGCATCCGCAGTGCTGGCCGGCGTTCGGCATCGACGCCGATCGGGCGCTTGCGACGATCGCCGCTCTGGGGCTCCGGGCGGTGCCGCTCGAGCCCGGCGCCGGGCTGTTCGACCGCGACGGCCACATCGTGCTCACCCCGGCGGGACAGCGGCTGCTGGAGGCCCCATGACATCGCTCGAACACAAGGTCGTCCTCGTCACCGGCTCGTCGTCCGGCATCGGCCGCGGCATCGCCGAGCATTTCGCGTCGATTGGCGCGAAGGTGGTAGTGCACGGGCGGAGCGAGCCGGACGCGCGCGCGGTGACGGAGCGGATTCGCGCCGCCGGCGGCACCGCCGCGATGGTGCTGGCCGACCTCGCCGACGTCGAGTCGTGCCGGCGCACCGTCCACTTCACGATCGAGGAGTACGGCGGCATCGACGTGCTCGTCAACAACGCCGCCAGCGTCGCGCGCGGCTACCTCGAGGACGCGCCGGTCGAGCTGTGGGACGCGATCATGGCGGTCAACCTGAGGGCGCCGTTCCTGTGCCTGCAGGAGGCGGTGAAGTCGATGAAGGCGCGCGGCGGCGGCTCGATCGTCAACATCGGCTCGGTCAACGCCTACATCGGCGAACCCAAGCTCGGCCCGTATGCGGTCTCCAAGGGGGGATTGATGACCCTGACCCGCAACGCCGCCTCGACGCTCAACCGCTACCGCATCCGTGTCAACCAGCTGAACGTCGGCTGGACGCTGACGGAAGGGGAAGAGCGCGTCAAGCGTGCCGAAGGCAAGGGCGCCGACTGGCTGGACGAGGCGGTCGCCAGCCGTCCCTTCGGCCGGCTGCTCTCGCCCCACGACATCGCGCTGGCGGCGGCGTACTTCGCGTCGGACGACAGCGCCCTGGTAACCGGCGCCGTGACGGATCTCGAACAGTATCCGGTCGGCGCCCCTCCCAACTGGTAGTGAGGCGAGCGATGCCGCGGATCAGCGTGTTCCCCAAGTGCTATTTCGACGAGCTGACGGACGGCCGGATGTCGTTCGAGGGCTGGATTCGTGACGCGGCCAACCTTAGCGGTGAAGGGGTCGAGCATTACGACGGCTTTTTCGGCGGGCTCGATGCCGCCCACGTCGATCCGATCGTCCGCGCCATGGAGGAGACCGGGCAGGTCACCTCGATGATTTGTTTCTCGCCCGACTTCACCCATCCCGATCCCGATGAGCGCCGCCGCCAGGTCGAGCGGCAGAAGCAGGCGATCGACCTGACCGTCCGCATGGGCGCACGCCATTGCCGGACGCTCAGCGGCCAGCGCTACCCGGACCTGTCACGCGCCGACGGCATCGCCCGGACGGTCGACGGGATCACGCGGTCGCTCGACTACGCCGCCCAACGCGACGTCGTGCTCTGCATGGAGAACCACTACAAGGACGGCACCTGGCGCTATCCCGAGTTCGCGCAGCCCGAAGACATCTTCCTCGAGATCATCGAGCAGATCGACTCGCCGAATTTCGGCGTCCAGTACGATCCCTCGAACGCCTTCGTCGGCGGCTTCGATCCGTTGCGCTTCCTCCAAAAGGTGCGGCACCGGGTGGTGACGATGCACGCGTCGGATCGCTATCTGGCGCCGGGGACGACGCTCGACGACCTCAAGACCGGCGATGGCTCGCTCGGCTATGCGGCGGCACTGAAGCACGGCGAAACCGGAAAGGGGCTGAACGACTACGATGCCATCTTCCGGCTGCTCGCCGAGGTCGGCTTCGACGGCTGGATCTCGGTCGAGGCCGGCCTGAACGGACTTGACGAGATCGCGCGGTCGGTAGCATTCCTGCGCGCCAAGCGCGCCCAGCACTTCGGCTGATCGCGGATCAGCGCGACGCCACGTAGGCGGCGACGGCAATCATGTCGTCTTCGGTGAACTTCTCGACGACCTGCTTCATCAGCGGCGACCACGTCCCGCGCCGCGTCCCTTGCTGGATGTCGAACAGCTGCCGGGCGATGTAACTCGGCGAGCGGCCGGCGATGCCCGGCACCGGCCCCAGTCCCTTCAGATCGGCCCCGTGGCAGATGCCGCAGGGGAGCGTCTTGTTCCCGCCGCCCGCGACCAGCGCCGCACCCTTCTTCAGGCTGCCCTTCGGGGCGTAGGCGATGAACCCGGAGTGCGGATCGCGCAGCTCGAACCGCGTCGTGTCCTCCGGCATCTCGATGATCCGCCGGCCGATCGGTTCGGTGCCGCCTTCGGCGGCGGCAAAAAAGACGTTGCCCGACAGCCGCAGCTTCGGCACGGTGTCGGCCTCGACGACCCGGATCCACGGCTTCCAGGTCAGCGAGGAAAGGTAGGTCGCGGCGTCCTTGATCTCGTCATCTGTCATCGCCTTCGCGGCCTGGATCATCTGGGCGGTGTTGGGCTTGCGCGGCTCGGCGCTCGTCCGCAGCCCGTTCTTGAAGTCCGAGAGCTGCTGGACGACGTAGGCATACGGCAGCGCGGCAATCGGCGCGTTCTCCGGACGGCCGAGGCCGTTCGGCATATGGCACATGCCGCAGCCGCGGACGTCCGGGGCGCGGCCGTGGACGACCACGTCCGGCATCGGCGGATGGTCGCCCGGGAACCAGTCGGCGACGTTGAAGAAGTCGCGCAGCTGCTGCATCGTGAAGGCCTCGCTGCTGCCCGGCACGTGCTTGACGGAGGTGTCCTGGGGCGGGCGCGCCACCGGCGGCCGCGGCAGAGCGGCGGCTTCAGCCGCCGGCGCGGGCGGCGGCACGCCGTAGGCCCAGTACGGCGTGCCGGCGGGACCGGCCGCCG
>JANMWI010000028.1:0-41999 GCA_031393955.1 Acidobacteriota bacterium | reverse complement strand
CATGATTACGGCGGCCGCGACCCCGCGCTCGGCGGCCCAGCGCAGCCACATGCGTTCGACGAGCGCGCGGGAGTCGACGAGCGTGCCGTCCATGTCGAACAGGATGGCGTCGCAGTCGACCGTCGTCTCGTTCGGGCCGGGGAGAGTCCCCACCCTGCTATCCGCCCTCGAAGGCCAGGGCCGCGTCGATCGCGGCCGGCAGCGTCAGGCCGCGTGTATAGAGCGGCGTCAGGGCCCCGTCCTGCCAGCGCCGGGCGCGGTACAAGGTGCAGAACGTGAAGTCCGGCGCCGCCCCTCCCTGGCCGCCGACCAGCTCGCCGCCGCGCCGGACGTTGTCCTGCATCCACGGCGGCACGAGCAGGTGATAGGGATTGCGCTGGACTTCGCCGGCGTGGAACGACAGCGCCGTAATCATGTCGGCGAGGTCGCTGACGCTTACTTCGACCATCAGGTTCGGGGACGCCATCGCGCCCCAGAACTCGGTCTCGAACACGATCGTGGCGAAGTCCGGCGCCTGCTGGGCGAGCGCGTCCATCAGCAGGTGATGGGTTCCGACATGCGTGCTGTTCCAGTCGGTCTCGTGCGGAAAGAAGATCGCCGCCGGACGCTGGTCGCGGAGGATCGCGGCAATTGCCGCAATGCTGTCCGCCCACTGGCGGGGATCGCGTGCCCGCGCGGCGGCGGTGACCTGCTCCAGGCCGCCGGGCGCGGTCGGGATCAAATCGAAGCCGAGATACCCGCATGCCGCTGCCAGCTCGATCCACCGGCCAGCCTGGCGATCGCGGCGGCTGCCCAGGGTCACGGCGACGTTGCCGACCCGCATCCCGGCCTCGCGCTGCAGCCGCAGCGCCAGCCCGCCGATGATGCACTCGTCGTCGGGGTGCGGCGAAAAGATCAGGACGCGTGGGGCGTCGGCGGCGATCGGCGCCCGCCGCGGCGGCTCGACCCCGCCGAGGGGATACTGCCGGCCGTCGCGCACCAGCCGATCGAGCGCCGACACGAACTGCAGATACGGATTCATCGCGCGATCTCCGGCAGGCTGGCGGCGGCAATCGCCTGGCCGTGCCGCTTGTCGTGTTCGTCCGGGACGTGGAAGGCGATCTGCGCCGCCAGCTCCGGGAACTCGACGTCCAGCACCTGGCGCGCGCCGTCGACGATGTCGTCGCCGCCAGGGCCCGACGTCACGCGGCCGAGCACCAGGACGTGGCGGAGATCGTAGAAACGGGCGAAATGCGCGACGCCGTAGCCGAGGTAGACGCCGATCGTCTGGTAGATCGACTTTGCCCGGGGATCGCGGTCGGCCATCAGCGCCTGCACCACCTTCAGCCGTTCGGGAAACGGCATGTCGGCGGCGGCAGCGATGCCGGCCGCCGGCATCAGCCGCGCGACCGCCTGCTGCGAGAAATACTGCGAGCCGACTCCGTAGTCCTTCGACCACTCGTCGGTCGGCGCGTCGGGATTGTAGTCAACCGGCACGAACGCCAGTTCGTTCAGCCACGACGTGATGTTGCCGTCGGCGGTGACGTAGCCGCCGGCGGTGCTGGTGCCGAGGGCGATGCCGAGGATCGCGGTGGCGCCGAGCGACATCGACCCTGCCAGCGCGGTGACTTCGCCGTCGTTCACGACCTCCAGCGGCACGTCGTGCCACGCGCGCCTGATGTCGAGGAACATGTCCTTGACCCGGGCGTCGAACAGATCCCGCGGCACGCCGCGAAACAGCGAGCCGGCCTTGACGCGATTGTTGACGTAGACCCCGGCGGCGCTGCCGCCGATCGCGTCGACGCGCGGCAGATGCGCCGCCGCCTTCTTCAGCGAGTCCATGATGCCGTCGAAGTGATAGGCCGGATCCGGCTTGTGATACGGATCCCAGACGGTCTCGTCGCTGAAGACGACCCGGCCGTCGATGACGGCGGCGGCCTTGCGGTCGCTGCCGCCGAGATCGAAGCCGATGCGGCAGCCGTCGAGGTGCCGGCCGAGCGGACGAGTCACCGACCGCTCCGGCGGCAGCTCCCGCGCGTGCACGACCTCGACGGGATGGTCGAACACTCGCGCGCCGACGAAGTCGGCGTCGAAGCGCCCCGGCTCGGTGTCGCGGTAGTGCGCTGCCAGCGCCGCCGCCACCGTCGCCGGGCCGTCGACGTGGATGCGCCAACCGCCGCGCGACCAGAGCAGGAACTTCACCAGCCGTTCGACGTGGCGGTCGTTGGCGCCGGCCTGCGGATCGCGGTCCGGCAGGACCGCGGTCTCGAAGCGAAACACGGAACCGTCGGTCTGCTCGATCGCCAGCCGCACCGGCACGCCGGCGCCGGAGGCGGCCGCCCGCGCATCGAATGCCCGGTCGGCCAGCACCGCGGGCCGGAAGCCGGGGTCCAGCGAAGGCCGGACCCGTGGAGGAGGAAGCGGCACGTAGGTATCATCCATAAGAATCCTCCGTAGTCTTTCACGCCCGCTTCATCAGCGTCCAGCGGTCCCGCCCGCCGCGGCGAACACCACCGGCCGGTGATCGCCGGCGGTGAGGATCAGGATGACGACGCCAATGAGCGGCATCAGCGCGGCCATGAAGAAGACCGGCACGTAGCTGTAGCGATCGACCAGCACGCCGGTCAGGTACGGGAAAAAGATGCCGCTCAGGCCGCCGGTAACGCCGGTCAGCCCGGTCACGCGCGCGACCGCCGAATCGGGAAACAGGTCCGACACGGTCGCGAACATGTTCGCCGACAGGAAGGTGTGGCCGAGCAGCACCACCGAGATCGCCGCGATGGCGAGCGGGATGCTGTGCAGGATCGGCACCGCAAAGCTGAGCAGGCAGAGGGAGGCGCCGCCAAGCAACGTCGCGCGCCGCGCCGTGTGTACCTGGAACCCCCTCGTGATCAACCACCCGGCGGCCAGCCCGCCGCCGATGCTGCCGATGTCCCCGAACAGGAACGTGACGGCGTTGAAGTACGAGCTGTTGGCGATGCTCAGATGGCGGACGTCCCGGAAGTAGTTCGGCATCCAGTAGATATAGAACTGCACCACCGGCCCGACCCACAGCCGGCAGAGCATCAGCCCCCAGGTCTGGCGGAGCCGCAGCAGGTCGCGGTTGGGGGGCGGACCGGCAGCGGCCGGCGCCGGACGGCCGTCGGCAATGTAGCGGGCTTCAGCCGCCGACAGCCGCGGGTGATCGGCCGGATTGCGGTAAAGCCGCCACCAGGCGACGACCCAGAACAGTCCCAGCAGGCTTGGCACCAGGAACCCCATCCGCCAGCCGTAGCGGGTGGCAATCGGGATGACGAGGAACGGGGCGATGAACGAGCCGATCATCGACGCGCTGTTGAAGATGCCGATCGCCAGGGCCCGCTCGCGCATCGGGAACCACTGCGCGACGACCTTGTTGCCGCCGGAGTAGTTGGCGCACTCGCCGGTGCCGAGCCAGAAGCGCAGCAGGCGGAAACTCCAGAGCGAGCCGGCGCCGGCGTGCAGCGCGTTGCCGATCGACCACCACACCACCGCGGTGGCGAGCCCGGCGCGGACCCCGATCCGGTCCATCAGCCAGCCCATCGGAAACTCGCCCGCCACCATCCCGAGCTGGAACCACGAGACGATGCTCCCGTACTGGGTGTTCGTCAGGTGAAAGGTGTCGCGAATGATCGGCGCGAGCACCGACAGGGCCTGGCGATCGATGAAGTTGATGACGGTGACGCCGAACAGCAGCGACAGGATCACCCAGCGCACTACGCGCTCCGCCGCGCGACGAGCGCGCTCCGGCCGAGCGCGCTCGGCACGGCCGTCGCTTCGTCGAACCCGGCCTCACGGAGCCACGCGCTCATCTCGACGACCGAGTAGCAGCGCCCCTGGGTGACGTGCATCAACAGCACCGAGTAGGCGGCGATCGACAGCGGCCCGCTCTTGCTGGGATCGAGAAACGCGTCATGGACGACGATCGCGCCGCCCGCCGGCAGCGCGTCGCGCGACGCGCCGAGCAGCCGCCGCACTACCGCCTCGTCCCAGTCGTGCAGGACGTTCGAGAACAAGTGGACGTCGTAGCCGGCGGGCAGCGCCGCCGCCAGCATGTCGCCGGCGACGACGCCGATGCGCGACGTGAAGCCGCGGCCGGCAATCGCCCGGGCGGCGATGCGATCGACCGGCGGCTTCTCGAGCACGTCGGCCGCGAGCCCCGGCCAGCGCGCCGCCAGCGCGCACGCGTAGACGCCCGACCCGCCGGCGATGTCGAGCAGCCGGCGCGCTCCGCCGAGGTCCAGCCGTTCCGCCAGCGCCTGGGCCAGTAGCCGTCCACGGCGGTCCATCGCCGCCGTGAATTCTTCCGCGACCGCCTCGGTCTCCATCGCGCGATGCCAGTCGGCCTGATCCGCCCGTCCGGCAAACCGCGCCGGCGCGCCGGTCTCGAGCACCGTCAGCAGATCGCGGGCGACCGGACGGTCGGCCACCTTGGGGTAGTACGGCCCGAGAAACCATGGCGACGACGACACCAGGTGCTCGCGGGCGGTCTCGCTGAGACGCAGCACGTCGCCGTCGCGCCCGAGCAGGGCCATGGCGACGAACAACGTCGTCATGCATCGACCGGGCGCGGCTGGAAGCCGAAATGCGCGGCGATGTCGCCGACCGTGCCGGGATGGCGGTCGAGCCAGCTGAAGAAGTCCACACCGGTGACCGCCGCGATCAGCATGTCGGTCGCGTAGAGCTCGTCGCGGCTGCGGTAGAGCGCCGACGGGTCGGTCATGGGCGGCCGGGTCAGGTCGTCGGTCATCTGCGCCTTTCGCGGCCGCGCCGCCTGATCCAGAATGTCACGTGAGCGAATCGATCCTTCAGCTGACCGCCGCCACCGTGGTCAAGGATGGCCGCCGGGTGCTGGACAACGTCTCCCTCGCCATCGCCGCCGGCCAGCACACCGCCATCGTCGGACCGAATGGCGCCGGCAAGTCGATGCTGGTCAGCCTCCTGACGCACGCGGAGCGCGCGGTCGCGGCGGTCGACGGCGTGCCGGCGGTGCGGGTGCTCGGCGAGGCGACCTGGAACATCTTCGAACTGCGCTCGCGGCTCGGCATCGTCTCGTCGGCGCTGCACCACCATTTCGTCAACGGCAACAGCGAGGGATCGATCAGCGGGGAAGCGGCGGTGCTGTCGGCGTTCCTGAGCTCCTGGGGCGTCCTCCACTACGGCAGCGTCACCGACGAAATGCGCCGCCGCGCCGCGGCGGCGCTGGCCGCGGCCGACGCGTCGCACCTCGGCGCGCGGATGCTCGACGAGATGTCGAGCGGCGAGGCGCGGCGGGTCCTGCTGGCCCGGGCGTTTGCGAGCGCTCCCGCGGTGCTGGTCCTCGACGAGCCGACCGCCGGCCTCGACATGGTGGCCCGCCACCGCTTCATGGAGCGCGTGCGCTTGCTGGCGCGCGCCGGTACGACGCTGGTCCTCATCACCCATCACATCGACGAGATCGTCCCGGAGATCGAGCGGGTCGTGCTGCTGCGCGAGGGCCGGGTGGCCGCCGACGGCCCCAGGGCGGCGGTCCTGACCGGCGACCGGCTCAGCAGCCTGTTCGGACATCGCATCATCCTCGACGGATCGAACGGCTACCTCTATGCGCGCCCGGCGGCCGCGCCGCCGGACGCCGGCCCGGTTGGAGACTAGCGGCGCCGGCATGATCACCCGGCACGCGCTGACGCCGCTGCAGGCCGCGGCCGTCGCGCTCGGCGCCATCCTGCTCGGCCACGCGCTGGAGATCAGCAACGGCTTCTACAGTCCAGTGGCGCTGGCCGGCGTAGTGATCGCGGCGGCCTGCGTCCTGGCCGGCGCGTTGCGGCTGCCGGCGCCCCGCGGCACCGAAGCTATCGTCGCCGCCGTCCTGACGGCGGGTTTCATCTCGAACATCCTCGCGCTGGCGACCATGCCGGTGGGATTCTATCTCGCGGAGCCGCAGCCGGCCGGCCATCCGGCGTTTCTGGCCGGTCTCGCGGGTGCCTTGTTGTGCGGTCTGCTGATCGCCTTCGACCCGCCGCGAGCGCGGCGCGCATGGTTCCCGGCGCTGCTCGTCACCTACGGTCTGCTCGGCATCTGGCTGATCCACGCCTCGCCGCGGCCGCAAATCGATGTCGTGACGGTATTCCGCGAGAGCCTGGACGCGCTCGCCCGGCTCGAGAGTCCGTACTCGATCACGTTCCCCAACATCTATGGTGACGCCTCGCTCTACGGGCCCGGACTGGTGGTCGACGGCCGGGTCCAGTTCGGCTTCCCGTATCCTCCGCTCAGCCTGATCATGGCGGTGCCGGCCTATGCGCTGCGGCTCGACCTCCGCTACGCCGAGCTCGCGGCGCTCCTCGCCGGCGCCATGTGGATCGGCTGCGCCGGCCGGGGACGGATTGCGCCGCTCGCCGCCGCGCTGCTGCTGTTCACGCCGCGCACCTGCTTGGTGCTCGAGCAGGCGTGGACGGAGTCGCTGGTCCTCTGCTGGGTGGGCCTGGTGGTCTACGCCGCCCATCGCGCGGCCGCACGGCGGGACGGCACGGCAAAGCGGGGGGCGCGGGCGCTTGCGCTCGGGCTGCTGATCGCGTCGAAACAACATCTGGCGATCGCGCTGCTCTTCACCGGCTGGCTGGGCCGGGACGGGGAGAGGAGCCGCGACACGCGCGCACGCCTCGCCGGCGCGGCGGCGGTGGCGGCGGTGGTCACGGTGCCGTTCTTTGTGTGGGATCCCGGCGGCTTCTGGCGCTCGGTCGTCCTCCTGCAGTTCGGTGAGCCGTTCCGCATGGATTCGCTGAGCCTACTCAGCCACTGGGCGCACAACGGCTGGATCCCGGATCCCGTTGTCGTGCTCGCCGCGCCGCTGGCCGCGCTTGCCGCGGGGCTGGCAGTCGCGTGGTGGCGGCTGCCGAGGACGCCGGCGGGATTCGCCCTCGGTCTCGGCGTCGCCTTCCTGCTGTTGTTCCTCTTCAGCAAGAAAGCGTTCTGCAACTACTACTTCCTCGTCATCGGCTTCCTGGCGGCGGCGGTGGCGGCGGCCAGCCGTGACTTTCCCCCGGACGCCGGCGGCGTCGCGGGCGGTCCGCAGCCGCTAGCCGGCGGCGGTCAGGACGGGTGACGCGCCCGCCTTCGTTGGTGCCGGATCGGACGGCAACGGATTGTGCCAGTCACGCGTCCCCTCCGTGAGCCGTTCGGCTTCCGCCGGTCCCCACGATCCCTTGGCGTACTCGTGCACCGGGGTCACATTGCCGAGCACCGGATCGACGACCCGCCATGCCGCCTCGACGCCATCCTGGCGCGCGAACAGCGTCGCGTCGCCGTCCATCGCATCGTCCAGCAGCCGCTCGTAGGCGTCCAGTTCGTCGCCGTTCGGCTGGTGCGCGAAGCGCAGCTCGGTCTGATCGCCGACCATCTCGTTACCCGGGCGCTTGACGCGGGCGCCGAAAGCGATCGTCACGTCGGGGCTGAGGCGGAAGCGGACGTAGTTCGTCTCTCCCGGGCACAGTCCGCTGAGCGGCGGCCGCTTCAGCGTGACCAGCACCTCGGTGGTGGTCACGGCCAGCGCCTTCCCGGCGCGGACCAGGAACGGCACTCCTTCCCAGCGCCACGAATCAATGTGCAGCCGGGCGGCGACGAAGGTCTCGACCTGCGACGCCGCGTCGACGCCGCGTTCCTGCCGGTAGCCCTGGAACTGTCCCCGCACGACGTCGGCCGGGCCGAGCGGCCGGATGCTGCGCAGGATCTTGACCTGCTCGTCGCGCATCGACTCCTGGATGGCGGTCGCGGGCGGCTCCATCGCCAGGAAGCCGATCACCTGCAGCATGTGGTTCTGCAGCACGTCGCGAATCGCCCCCGATTCCTCGTAGAAGCCGCCGCGGCCCTCGACGCCGAATTTCTCGGCCATCGTGATCTGCACGCTCTCGATGTAGTGCCGGTTCCAGATCGGCTCCAGAAAGGTGTTCGCGAAGCGGAACAGCAGGAGGTTGAGCACCGCCTCCTTGCCCAGGTAGTGGTCGATCCGGAACACCGACGGCTCGTCGAAGACGGTGTGCAGCGTCGCGCTCAGCGCGCGGGCCGATTCCAAATCGCGGCCGAACGGCTTTTCAACGACGACGCGGGCAGCGTCGGCGCAGCCGGAGCGGCCGAGCCCCTCGACGATGGTCGCGAACTGGCTGGGCGGAATCGCCAGGTAGTGCAGCGGGTGTCGGGCCTCGCCGAGCGCGGCGCGCAGCGACTCGTACGTGCCGGGATCGCCGTAATCGCCACGGATGTAATGCATCTGGCCCATCAGCGTCGCGGTCGCGGCCGCGTCGGCGCCGCCGGACAGGTGCGCAATGCTCTCCCGGGCGCGCGCCTGGAACTCTTCCTGGCTCCAGTCCGACCGCGCCACGCCGATCACCGGGACGTCAAGGCGGCCGCGGCGCGCCATGGCGTGCAGCGCCGGAAAAATCTTCTTGTAGACGAGGTCTCCGGTCGCGCCGAAGAACACCAGGGCGTCTGAACGGAAAGGGCTGGACTCCATCCTCAAAGCTTAGACGCATTCTACGCCCGCGCGATAGACTGAGCGCGGACCCGCGGCAGCGCGGATTGGGAGGAAGGTCATGGACAGACGGGAATTCGTATCGGCGGCGCTGGCGGCGGGCGGAGCGTTCCTGCCGGCGGCGGCCCTGGCCGCGCAGGGGGCTGGCGGCGGCGCCGGGCGGCCGGCCGAGAGCGCGTCCGAGTACTACGAGCTGCGACGCTATCGCCTCCGCCGCGGGGCCGGCCAGCAGCTGGTCGATACCTACCTGCGGGAGGCGGCGCTGCCCGCGCTGCAGCGCGCCGGCGCGGGACCGGTGGGTGTCCTCAGCCTGATGATTGGCGCCGAGAGCCCGGCGTTCCTGGTCATCATCCCGCACAAGGATCTGGCCGCCCTGGCGAGCCTGCCCGCCCGGCTGGCCGCCGATGCCGAGTATCAGAAGGCCGGCGCCGCCTACCTGAACACTGCCGCCACCGCGCCGGCGTTCATCCGGATCGAGAGCTCGCTGCTGCGCGCCTTCGACGGCTTGCCGCGGCTCGAGCTGCCGTTCGGCGGCGGCGAAGCCGGGCGGCGGCCGCGCATCTTCGAGCTGCGGATGTACGAGAGCCACAGCGAGAAGGCGGCGAAGAAGAAGATCGAGATGTTCAACACCGCCGAGATTGCCATCTTCCGGCGCGCCGGCATGCATCCGGTGTTCTTCGGGGAAACGCTGGTCGGCGCCAGCATGCCGAACCTGACCTACATGCTGGCCTACGAGGACATGGCGGCGCACGACCGGCAGTGGAGCGCCTTCTCGGCCGACCCGGAGTGGAAGACGCTCTCGACGACCCCCGGGTTCACCGACCCGGAGATCGTCTCGAATATCACCAACAGCTACTGGCGGCCGGCCGCGTACTCCCAGATCTAACGCGCCGTCGCGAGCGTCCCCTGCAGCTGGCGGGCGTGCTCCAGATGCGATACGAACGCCGGCCGCACCTTGACGAGCAGCGCCTTCAGGTCGGCGTTCTTCGCCGACGGAATCAGCGTCTTGTCGACGGCGTCGAGCACCTGCTGGTGGTACACGACCTCATGGTCGACGTACGCCTTGTCGAACGCCGCGCCGCTGAGCTTCTTGAGCGCCGCGACATTCTGCGCCCCGCCGGCCTTCAGACCGCGGCTGGTGGCGTTGTCCTCCGGGGTAACCTTGAGTCGGGTCACCAGCTCGACAGCCGACCTGTTGACGCCGGCATGCGCCTCGACCATCAGTCGTCCGAATGCCTGGACGTCGGGATTCCTGGACGTGGTCTCGGCCAGTTTGCCGGCGTCGATGTCCACCTGGTTGGCGCTCACGACGATGGACGCAATCTGGGGGTCGGTGACCTCCTGGCCGTGCAGGCCAGAGGTCCCCAGGGCCAGCATGGCAGCGATCGCGAGTTTCGATGTGTTCACGTCAGACTCCTCCTCGGCAGGGAGCGGTTGGTCCGTCGTGGAGCCATGGGTCCGTCCCTCCTGAAGAATGGATGCCGGCGGCGGGCGGCGCGTTCCCCGCTCACGCGGGCGCGTCGTCCTGAGGCGTCTCACCCCGTCGCGCCATGACGGCGGCGATGATGCGGTCGCAGCGCTCGCCGGCGAAACCGAAGACGTTCAGCGACGACGGATCCAAATCGCGGGCGAGCGACTCGCGAAGCAGCGCGCGGGCCCGGAACAGCCGGCTACGGACCGTGGCCGGGGGCAGCGAGAGGCTGTCGGCGGTCTCCTGTACCGTCATGTCCTCAACCTCGCGCAGCACGAACACCGTCCGGAACGCGAGCGGCAGCTCGTCGATGCGCTGCTCGATCAGCTGCCGCAGTTCGGCGCGCAGCATCGCGGCGGGTGCGCTTTCCGCGGACTCGTCGGCCATCGGCGCTTCCTCCGTTGCGGGTCCGTCGGCCTGGGAGCGGAAGGGCAGGACCACGCCGTCGCGCTTTCGCTTCCTGAGCCGCATCAGCGCGTGGTTGGCGACGATCCGGGTCAGCCATGTGCCGAGCGCGGCCTCGCCGCGGAACGTCCGCATCTGACGGAACGCGGACAGGTACCCGTCCTGAACGGCGTCCTCGGCGTCCTGGTCGTCTTTCAGGATCGCGCGGGCGACGCGGAACAGCCGGCCGTTGTACCGGCGCATCAACGCCTCGAAGGCGCGATCGTCCTGCCGCAGGACGCCGGCGACGAGGTCGGCCTCCGGCGCACCGGCACCATACGAACGGACGGGCAATGGCTGGCTTGACACTGATGTACGATTGGATGTCCCGGAGAGGCTGAACGTTCCCGGGCACGCCAGTCTGGCATATCCTTCACCTGCCGGAGCGGGCTCGGCGTTCGGCCTGGGAGTTTGGTGACGATGAAGCGTCTGGTTTTCCTTGTTGCGCTTGCCGGTCTGCTCGTCACCGGCCGGCCGGTCAGCCTCGGCGCCCAGCGCCCGGCCGCCGCCGCACCGCAGATCCGGCTGGTCCTGCTGATTGCCGTCGACCAGTTCCGCTACGACTACCTGACCCGCTTCGAGAGCGAGTATCGCGACGGCATACGGCGCCTCCTTACCGGCGGCGCGGTGTTCACGGGCGCCCGGCTCGAGCACTACCCGACCGTCACCGCCGTCGGCCACTCGACGATGCTGAGCGGCGCCATTCCGACCGACAGCGGCATCATCGGCAACGACTGGTACGACCGCGAGTCCGGCGCAACCGTGACGAGTGTCTCAGACAGCAAGGTTCAGGTACTCGGCGGCGGCGCCGCCGGCAGCGCCGCCTCGCCGCACCGGCTCCTCGTCACGACGCTTGGTGATGAACTGAAGCTGGCACAGTCAGGCGCAGCGGCGGGCGTCGCGCCGAAGGTGATCGGCGTTTCGCTCAAAGACCGCGCCGCCATCCTCCCGGCCGGCCGCGGCGCCGATGCCGCCTACTGGTTCGACGTTACCACCGGTGCGTTCGTCAGCAGCAGCTACTACTTCCCGGCCATCCCCGGCTGGGTGACGGCGTTCAATCAGCGGAAGCCGGCCGACGGGTACGCCGGCAAGACCTGGACGCTGGCAACCGGGACGCCGACCGAACCGCACGTCCTGCCGGCGGCACCCGGAGCTCCGCTGTACAACGCCATTTTCGGGAGCCCGTTCGGTAACGACCTTCTGCTGACGCTGGCGACCGAGGCGCTCGACAAGGAGCAGCTCGGCCAGCGCGGCGTGACGGACCTGTTCACGGTCAGCTTCTCGTCCAACGATTCAGTCGGCCACAAGTACGGCCCTGATTCCCCCGAGGTACACGACATCTCGGTCAAGACCGACGCCACCGTCGGCAAGCTCCTGGCCGAGGTCGATCGCCGCGTCGGACTCGCACACACTCTCGTGATGTTCACGTCCGACCACGGCGTCGCGCCGGTTCCGGAGGTGCTGTCGGCGCGCCACATGCCCGGCGGACGGGTCGAGGGAACGGCGCTGTTCGACTCGATGCAGAAAGCCCTGGAAGAGCGCTTCGGCGCCGGCAAGTGGCTGCTGGCGACGGCCGGCACGTCCCCCTATCTCAATCATGCCCTGATCGCCCAAAAGAAGCTCGATCCCGCCGAGGTCCGGCGCGTCGCCGCCGACGCGCTGCGCGCCGCCGACGGCTCACACGTGGCCCGCGTTTACACGCGCGATCAGCTCCTCCGCGCCGAGGTCGGCGACGATGCGATCGCGCGGCGCGTCCTGCGCGGCTTCAACGCCGAACGCTCGGGGGATCTCGAGATCATCCTCGAGCCGTACTGGATTCGCGGCGCCACCGGCACCACCCACGGCACGCCGTACGAGTACGACGCGGCAATTCCCCTCATCCTGATGGGGCCCGGCATCCGGCCGGGGCGCTACCCCGCGCACGCGGCGCTCAACGACGCGGCGCCGACGCTGGCCTACCTCCTCGACATCCAGGTGCCGGCCGCCGCCACCGGGCGGGTACTCCTCGAGGCCCTGCAGCCGGCGGCCGCCACCACGCCGGCGCCGCGCCGGCCGGCACGCCAGCATTGAGCGGGGCGGGCCGGCTCAACACCCCCGGCCAGGTCCTGTTCGCCAGCCTGATCGGGACGACCGTCGAGTTCTTCGACTTCTACATCTATGCCACGGCCGCGGTGCTGGTCTTTCCGCGGCTCTTCTTCCCGGCCTCCGACCCGGCGTCGGCGACGCTCGCGTCACTGGCGACCTTCGCCATCGCGTTTGTCGCCAGGCCGATCGGCTCGGCGCTGTTCGGCCATTTCGGCGACCGCATCGGCCGGAAGACGACGCTCGTCGCCGCACTGCTGACGATGGGCGTGTCGACGGTCACGATTGGCATGCTGCCGACCTACGCGACGATTGGTGTGGCCGCGCCGCTCTTGCTGGCGCTCTGCCGCTTCGGCCAGGGGCTGGGGCTCGGCGGCGAGTGGGGCGGGGCAGTCCTGCTTGCGATCGAGAACGCACCGCCGGGGCGGCGCGCCTGGTATGGCATGTTCCCGCAGCTCGGCGCCCCGCTCGGCTTCTTCTGCTCGGGCGGCATCTTCCTGCTGCTGTCGCAGCTGCTCACCAACGACCAGTTCTTCCGCTACGGCTGGCGCATCCCGTTCCTGGCCAGCGCCCTTCTCGTCATCGTCGGCCTCTACGTCCGCCTGACGATCAGCGAGACGCCGGTCTTCCGCGAGGCGCTGACCCGAAGCGACCGCGTCAAGCTGCCGATGGCGGTCGTCTTCCGCCAGCATCCGCTGACGCTCTTTCTCGGCACGCTCATCGCCCTGGCGACCTTCGTGCTGTTCTACCTGATGACCGTGTTCGCGCTGGCCTGGGGCACCGCCGCGCTCGGCTACACGCGCCAGCAGTTCCTGCTCATCCAGCTGTTCGGGATCCTGTTCTTCGCCGCCACGATCCCGTTCTCCGCCATCCTTGCCGACCGCGTTGGACGACGGCGCACGCTGCTCTGGGTGACCGCCGCGATCGGACTCTTCGGCTTCGCCCTGGCGCCGCTGCTCCAGGCCGGCACGCTCGGCGCGATCGTCATGATGGCGGTCGGTCTCTCGCTGATGGGCCTGACCTACGGCCCGCTCGGCACCACGCTCTCGGAGCTCTTCCCGACGACCGTGCGCTATACCGGCAGCTCGCTGACCTTCAACCTCGCCGGTGTCTTCGGCGCGTCACTCGCGCCCTACATCGCGACCTGGCTTGCGCAAAGCTACGGCCTGCAATTCGTCGGCTACTACCTGACCGTGGCGGCCGCCGTCACCTTCGCCGGCCTGCTGGCGATGCACGAAACCCGCGACCGCGACCTCGCCGCCTGAGGGGGCGCTGCAGCCGGCACCGGCCTCGAGCGTCTCAGGCGCCGTACGAAGCACAGGCCCGGCGGGTCCGCCGGGCCTGTGGTATCGGTCCGTCACGAGACGTGCAATCGCTCAGTACAGCACGAACGAGTAAATCGTATCTCCTACGGCAACGAGGACGTACTGACGGCCGTCGATCATGTAGGTCTGCGGCGCGTTCGAGATCGATCCGATCCGCGTGTGCCACAGCGGCTTGCCGGTCGCCGGGTCGTGGGCGACGAGGTTGCCGGTCTTGTCGCCGGCGAACAGCAGCTTGCCGGCGGTCGCGAGCAGGCCCGCGCCGCCGCCGCCGCTGGTGCCGGGATACTCGTGCCGCCAGGCGATCTTCCCGGTTTTGGGATCGATCGCCGTCAGGTAGCTCGGCAGCGATCCCACAAACATCGTCTGCTTGCCGCCGAGTCCCATCGAGCCGCGCGGATCGGGGTCGGTGAGATAGACCAGCTGGAACCCGTTGTTCTCCTGCGTGTAGAACAAGCCGGTGTCCGGCGAGTACGCCGGCGGCGGCCAGTTGGTGACACCCCCCTCGACGGGCGAGACCAGCGATCCCGGAATGGTGGCTTCTTTTTCGGGATTGGGATCCGGCGCGCCGTTCTTGCGCAGCCCCTTCGCCCAGTTGGTGGTGGTGCCGTACTTCGAGGTCGCGATCGCCTCGCCGGTGACGCGGTCGATCGTGAAGAAGTAGCCGTTCCTGGCCGCGGTCGAAACCATCTTGCGCGGCCGGCCGTTGACGAGGCCGTCGATGAGCACCGGCGTCTGCGCCGAGTCCCAGTCGTGGGTGTCGTGCGGCGACGTCTGGTAGTACCACGCCATCTTGCCGGTTTCGATATCGACGGCAACGAGCGAGCAGGTGAACAGATTGTCGCCGGCGCGCGCCACGCCGGTGTAGCCCGGCGTCGGATTGCCGGTCCCGAAGATGTACAGCTTCGTCTCGGCGTCGTAGACGCCGGGAATCCAGACCTGGCCGCCGCCATGCCGAGCCGCCTCGAGGTTCGGCCAGGTGTCGAGACCGGGATCCCCGGGCTTCATCGGCACGGTATAGAACTTCCACTGCAGCTTGCCGGTCTCGGCATCGAACGACTGCAGGAAGCCCGGCGCATCGAGGTCGTTGCCGGTGCCGGCGAGGACGTGATTGCCGACCACGATCGGCGCCATCGTCGAGAAGTATTGCTGATCGAAGTCGGCGATCTCGACGTGCCAGCGCTCCTTGCCAGTCCGCGCGTCGAGCGACACGAGGTAGTTGTCGGGCGTCTCGAAGTAGAGGTAATTGTTCCACATCCCCATGCCACGGCTGCCGATGTGGGTGCCCCCCTTGGTCTTCCAGAAGTAGTGCCACAGCTCACGGCCGTCGCGCGCGTCGATCGCCCAGGCATTGTCGGGCGTCGAGATGTAGAGGATGCCGTTGACCTGGAGGAAGGCCCCCTTGATGCTCGCGTTGCCGCCGGCCGCGAATTCGCCGGTGCCATCGCCGCCGACGATCACCGGTGCGGCGGCGCCGCCGCCGCCGCGGCCGCCGCCAAATCCGGCCGGGGCTCCCGGTCCGGCGGTCACCTTCGACACCCATGCGAGCGTCAGGTTCTTGACGTTGCCCTGATTGAGCTGGGTCAGCGTGCTGTAGCGCCTGCCGGTGTAATCGCCCGAATAGGTCGGCCACGATTCGGCCAGCGGCTTGAGCATCGACGCCGGGTCGAGACCGCCCTGGTTTTCAGGCGCCGGCGCCTGGCCGGTAGAAACGGCTGGCGACTGCGAGCGAGGACTACTTTGAGCGGGCCGGGCCGGCGCGGCCGGCTGCTGGCCGGCCATCAGGACCGGAATGCCGCTGAGCGTGGCCGTGAGAAGCAGTGTCTTGAATGTCATTTCAGCGTCACCAGATAGGCCGTCACGTCGTGGATGTCCTTGTCGGCATAGCGGGTCAGCAGCTGGCGATGGCCGTCGAGCGGATCGTGAATCTCGACCTTCGGCACCGCGCCGTCGCGCCGGATGGAGCGCGGCGGCCCGTCGGGCTGCCGCACGACGACGAGGAAGTCGTCGATGCGATCGAGCGGCCCTTCGATCTTCTGCCCGGACGGCATCGTCACGGTCACCGTCACCGGCTTCCCGCTGCCGCCGCGTCCGCCCCGGCCACCGCCGCCAGACACCCAGGTCGTCTGCAGGAGCATCGGCGCCGAATACGTCGACGCGATGCCCTGGAGGTCGCCGGTTGCCGAGTGGCACGAACTGCAGTTGGCGGTGAAATACGCGCGCCCGGCGGCGGCATCGCCGACGACGATGTTCAACTCCGCGGGTTCTGACCCGGGCGGCGGATTGCCCTGACCGCGCATCGTCGCGGCAACGCTGTGGATGTACTCGGCGATGGCGCGGACGTCGTCGTCCGGCAATCCGGGGAACGGGGGCATCGGCGGCATGCCGGGGTTCTGCCGGCCGCCGTGGACTACCGGCAGGATCAGCTCGCCCTTCTGATCGTTGAGGACCAGCTGCGAGCGCAGCAGATTGATGCCGCCCATGTCGCCGCCGCGCAGGTCAGGGCCGTGGCAGATGCGGCAGTTGACGCCGTAGAGCGACTGGCCGCGGGCGATCGCCGCCGGGTCGCCGGGCGGGCGCTGCTGCGCCGGGAAGGTCGCCGGATTGCCGCGGCCGCGGCCGCCCTGGACGGGCACCGGCGCCTGCGCGCCACCCGGAGGAGCGTTCGGCGCCGGAGCAGTCGGCGGGCTCTGGGGGGCGGGATTCTGTGCCGCCCCCTGTGCCGACGGTCGAACCACGAGAGACGCCAGCAGCACAATCGCCGCGGCCGTCACGGTCGTCACTGGTCGCATGAACTCACCCTTGGTAAGAAACGTGCCGCGTCATTCAGCGGCATGCCGCGCGTCATCGATCTCCGCCGTCGCCGGCTCACGCCGACGCGCCGCCTGTGGTAAAGGTTCCTTGACGCAGTTTACAGGATGTCAGGGCAAGCCACCGCCGAGGAGTCAGCGCGCACGATGGCAGAGACACTCGATCCGCACAACGGTCACCCTGTCCTGCGCGACGGCCCGCGGCCGTCTGACGCGCGGCTGGCCGTCGTTCTCGTCCACGGTCGCGGCGCGTCGGCCGAGGACATCCTCAGCCTCGCCAGGACTGTCGCGCTTGACGATGTCGCGTGGCTGGCTCCGCAGGCCTCAGGCTTCACCTGGTATCCGTATTCGTTTTTGTCGCCGCTCGACCGGAATGAGCCCGGACTGACGTCCGGCCTCAGGACGATCGGCCGGATCCTCGATCAGCTTTCCGCCGAAGGCGTGCCGGCCGAGCGCGCCGCGCTGGTCGGGTTCTCGCAAGGGGCCTGCCTGTCGCTCGAATACGCCGCCCGGCACGCGCGCCGCTATGCGGCCATCGTCGGGCTCAGCGGCGGCCTGATCGGGCCGCCGGGCACGCCGCGCGACTATGCCGGCTCGCTCGAAGGCACGCCCGTGTTCCTGGGCTGCAGCGACGTCGACGCGCACATCCCGGTCGGACGGGTCAGGGAGTCGGCCGAGGTGTTCCGGCGAATGCAGGCCGCCGTCGACGAGCGGATCTACCCGGGGATGGGACACACCGTCAGCGCGAACGAAATCGAGGCGATCCGGGCGCTGCTCCGGCCGACCGCGCCGGCTTGAGGGTCGCCGGCCACGAGCTCAGGGATGAATCACCGGTTCGAGGCCGGCTTCAATCTCGCCGCGGCTCGGCTCCTGCCAGGATGGCAGCTTGAGCGCCTGTCCAAGCGCTTCAGGCGATTCGTCGATCAGGAACCCCGGCGCCACCGTCGCAATCTCCAGCAGCACCCCGCCCGGCTCGCGAAATAGATCGACTGGAAGTAGAGCCGGTCCATCACCGGCGTCACGGTGAACCCCCGCGCCAGCAGATCCGCCCGGACGTCGAGCTGTTCCTCCGCTGTCGCAATCGCGAGCGCCACGTGGTGGACGGTGCCGAGGCCGTTGACGGCAGGGGGGGCCTCCGGCGACTCGACGACGTCGACGATCGCGCCGGCTCCGCCGGCGGCCATGACGAGCCGCCACCGGTGGGCCGATTGCGCCGCCAGCGTGAACCCCAGGACGTCGCTGAGGAACGCGACAGTCGGCGCCGCCGCGCGGACGAGCAGCGTGACGCTATGGAGCCCGCGCACCGCGCGATCCCGCGGGACCGCACCCGATTGCCACCCCTCGCGGGTGTCGGCGGGCGACTCGACAAGCGCGATCTGCAGCCCGGACGGATCGGTGGCGACCACCAGCGGCTCGCCGAACTCGTCGCTCGACGCGCTGACCGCGTGGCCCCGCACCGACAGACGCGTCGTCCAGAACAGCAGCGATCCGGCGGGGACGGAGAAAGCGGTGACGATGATCTGGCCGGCGCCTCTTGTTCCGGGCCGGACCTGCCGTCCGTGGTACGGAAACGTCGTCCAGATCGTGCCCGGTGTGCCGACGGCGTCGCCGTAGTAGAAATGATAGACGTGATGATTGTCGAAGTTGACGGTCCTCTTGACCAGGCGAAGACCGAGCGCCCCGGCCGCGAAGTCGAGGTCGGGCTGCGGTCGATCGACGGTGGCGGTGACGTGATGCAGGCCGAGCAGTTGGTGTGGCATGAACCTTTCCGATGTGCGCTCGCGCGGCACCCTCAGATTACACCGGAGATTACACCGCCGTCATGCGGCCGACGGGCAATGACGCGATCCGGCGGGGGCGGTGGATCCGCGCGTGGATAACGTCACCCACTCCCTGTTCGGCCTGGCGATCGCCGAGGCCGCGCCGCCTCCTGCCGGGCTGTCGCGGCGCGCGTGGATCACCGCTGCGGTCGTCGCGGCGAACCTGCCCGACATCGATCTTGCTTACACGTGGATCACCCCGGGACCGCTCGGCTACCTGCTCCATCACCGCGGCTATACCCACACGCTGGCCGGCCTGGCCGGGTTCGTCGCGGCGATCGTGCTGGGCTGGTGGCTCTGGCCGGCCGCCCGGGCACTACCCGCGGCCGCACGCACCGGCCTGCTGCTGCTCATCGCCGTCAACCTTGGCGGGCATCTCGTGCTCGACGGCTTTAACAGCTACGGCGTGCATCCGTTTTTTCCCTTCAACCACCGCTGGTACTACGGCGACGCGGTCTTCATCTTCGAGCCCTGGTTGTGGGTGCTGCTCGGGGCGACGGTCGCCTGGCACGCCGGCCGGGCCGGGGCGGCGCTCGCCGCCGGCATCGCGCTGCTCCTCGGCATCGTCGTCTTTGCTGAGGTGATCCCGGGCGTGGCGGCAGTCGCGATGGCGCTTTGTGCGATCGCGCTGCTGGCCGCGACGCGGCGCTGGCCACGGCGCGGGCGCGCGACCGCGGCACTCGTGCTGACGAGCGGATTCATGATTGGCATGTCCGGGGTATCCGGCATGGTCCGGGCGCGCGCGATCGACGCCGCCGGTCAGACTGACGTGGTCGACGTCGTCAGGACGCCCGATCCCGGGATGCCGATCTGCTGGTCGATCCTCGTGCTGTCGCGAACCGGGCCGGGAGAGGTTCTGCGCACCCGCGTCGGGACGCTGTCGCTGGCGCCGGCGTGGTTCCCGGCCGCGGGCTGCGCCTCCAACCGCCTCGAAGCAGGCGCGCGGCCCCCGGGCGACGACCCGCCGTCGGTCGCCTGGCGGAAGGATTTGCGGGAGCCGCTGGACCGGTTACGCGCCCTGGCGCGGGAGGACTGCTGGGCGCGGGCCTGGCTGGAGTTCGGACGTGCCCCCGTCACCGGACAGGAGACCATCCGCGACCTGCGGTTCGAGAGCGACGTGCGCGGGAATTTCAGCGCGATCCGGCTGGGGGAGCCGGGGCGCGGCTGCCCGCCGAATCTGCCGGCGTGGAGACCGCCGCGGCTCGACCTCCTCGACCCGGCGAGGTGAGCGCGCCGCGAATTACCGCTGGACGCGCCCTGAGCCGTCGCCCGCCACCAGGCGGTCGACTTCCTCGACCGAGACGCGATTGAAGTCGCCCGGGATCGTCTGCTTGAGCGCGCTGGCTGCGACCGCGAAGCGCAGCGCCTCGACCGCCGGCCGCCCGCTCGCCAGCCCGTAGATCAGGCCGGCCGCGAAACTGTCGCCGCCGCCGATGCGATCAACCAGGCGGACGTCGTAGCGCTGGCTCTGCACCATCGTTCCGGCGCCGGCATCCCACAGCACCGCGCTCCAGCCGTTGTCGCTCGCCGACAGGCTCTCGCGCAGCGTGATGGCGACGACCGATGCGCCGAACTCGCGCGATACTTCCCGGGCGGCCTGGCGGAAACCATCCAGGTTGAGCTGCCCGCTGGTGACGTCGGTATCGGGCACCTGCACCCCGAGCACCGACTGCAGGTCCTCCTCGTTGGCGATGACAACGTCGACGCCGCGCATCATCGGCCGCATCGTTTCGCGGGCCTGGGCTTCGGTCCACAGCTTCTTGCGGTAGTTGAGGTCGACGCTGACGCGCACGCCGGCGCGGCCGGCAGCGGCGATCGCGCGGCGGGTCGCTTCGGTGCCGTTGGCGCCAAGCGCCGGGGTGATGCCGGTGACGTGGAACCAGTTCGCGCCGGCCAGGACGCCGTCCCAGTCGACGGCGTCGGGCGGCAGCTCGCTGATCGCGGAGCGGGCGCGATCGTAGATCACCGTTGACGCCCGCTGGCTGGCGCCCGCCTCGGTGAAGTAGACGCCGACCCGCGAGCCGCTGCGGACGATCCGATCGGTGTTGACGCCCTCGGCGCGCAACGCGCGAACGGCAGCGTCGCCGATGGCGTTCTTCGGCAGCGCGGTGACGTAGGTGCTGTCGAAGCCGAAGTGCGCGAGGCTGACCGCGACGTTCGCCTCGCCGCCGCCGAAAGTCGCCACGAACTGCGGCGACTGCAGGAACCGCTCGAACCCGGGCGGGCTCAGCCGCAGCATGATCTCGCCGAACGTTACCACCCGGCTCATCGCTGTTCCTCCCGTGCCGCACGGACGCTGGCGACGATCCGCTCCGCGTTCGAGCGCAGCTGGCGGTAGTTGCCGGCGGCAATCGCGGCGGTGTCGAGCAGCGCCGTCCCGACGCCGACCGCGACGGCGCCGGCGCGGATCCAGTCGCCGGCATTGTCGAGCGTCACGCCGCCGGTCGGCATCAGCTTCACCTGCGGCAGCGGGCCGCGGACGTCCTTGAGGAAGCCGGGGCCGAGCGCGGTGGCGGGGAACACCTTGACGATGTCGGCGCCCGCCTCCCAGGCATCGAGGATTTCGGTCGGCGTGAAGCAGCCCGGCATGACGGCGGCGCCGGCCGCGTGGCAGGCGGCAATGACTTCTGGCCGGAGGACCGGACTGACGACAAAGGTGGCGCCGGCGTCGATGACCTGCTGGGCGGTCTCGCCATCGAGGACGGTCCCGGCGCCCAGCACGCATCCCGCCGGCAGATCGCGCGCCAGGCCGCGGATCAGCTCGACCGCGCCCGGCACCGACATCGTCACCTCGATGACCGTGACGCCGCCGTCGGCAATCGCCTCGAAGACGGCGCGGACCTTGTCCGGATCCTTCATCCGGATGATCGCGACGATGCCGGCGTTTTCCACTTCGGCGACGACGGCCGCCCGCTGTCCACTCATCCATGTCCTCCGCTTGACGGCCGGCGCGCCGCCGTCGATGCCGGTAGATTACCGCGGCGCCCGCGGGTCCGCAAAGCCGCGGCGGCCGGGTCGGGAACCGTACCCGGCGACTGTCGTATGATGGCGGCACTTATGGATAAGACAGATACGGCAGGACGGAATCCGGCGATTTTCGATCTCAGCGGCCGGGTCGCGGTTGTCGTCGGCGGCACGAGCGGCATCGGCCGGGCGCTCGCCCTGGGGCTGGCTGACGCCGGCGCCGATGTCGTGGTGTCGGGCCGGCGCGAAGCGCTGGTCGGCGAGGTCGCCGCCGAGATCGAGGCGCGCGGACGACGGACGATCCGGATGGCGTCCGACGTCAGCGACCCCGCGTCGCTCGAGCGGCTGCGCGATGCCTGCGTGGCGGAGCTCGGCCAGGTCGATATCCTGCACTGTGTCGCCGGGACCACCAAGCGCGTCGCGACGCTCGACATGGCGGAGTCGGACTGGGACCGGATCATCGAGACCAACCTGACCGGCACGCTGCGCAGCTGCCAGGTCTTTGGAAGGGCGATGGTGGCGCGCGGCTACGGCCGCATCGTGACGATTGCATCGCTGTCGTCGTTCGTCGGACTGTTCGAGGTGGCCGCCTATGTCGCCAGCAAGGCGGCGGTGGCGGGCCTGACCAAGGCGCTGGCGGTCGAGTGGGCCCCCCACGGCGTGACCGTCAATGCGATCGCCCCCGGCGTGTTCAAGACCGACCTCAACGCGGCGCTGCTCGAGACGGCGCGCGGCAAGGAATTTCTGGTGCGGACGCCGATGCGCCGCTTCGGCAAGCTCGACGAGCTGGTCGGGGCGGGCGTCTATCTGTCGTCCGACGCCGCCTCGTTCGTCACCGGCCACGTGCTGGCGGTCGACGGCGGGTTTCTGGCGAGCGGCGTCAACCAATGAAATCCGCGCTCGTCATCAGCGACCGCGACAACGTCGCGACGGCGCTCGAGCCGCTCGCCGCGGGGCAGCGCGTCGAACTGGGAGACCGGGCGCTGGTGATCGGTGAGGCGATCCAGGCCGGGCACAAGATCGCGATCCGGCCGATCCCAGCCGGCACGGAAGTCTTCAAGTACGGCAGCGCCATCGGGACGGCGACCCGCGACATCGCCGCCGGGGCGCACGTGCACATTCACAACGTGGCCAGCGGCCGCGGCCGCGGCGATCTGGCGGAAGCCGTGCCGGCGGGGGAGCCGCGGCTTGCCGAGCCGCCCGACTCGCAAAGTGGGGCCGGAGGGCAGCCATGACCGCGCGACCGGGGTTCTTGGGCTACCGGCGGCGCGACGGCCGGGTCGGCACGCGCAATCACGTTTTGGTCGTGCCGACGGTGATCTGTTCGTCGCTGGTGGCGGAGCGGGTCGCCGCCGCGGCGGCGCCGCTGGGCACGGCGCTGCCGCATCTGGCCGGGTGCGGACAGCTCGGCCCCGACATGCGCCTGACCCATGAGACGCTGGCTGCCTACTGCGGCCACCCGAACGTCGGCGCGGTTGTGGTCCTGGCGCTCGGTTGCGAGCAGGTCATCGCCCAGTCGCTCGCTGATGCGGCGCGGCACCACGGCAAGCCGGTCGAGATTGTCGCGATTCAGTCCGAGGGGGGCACGATCAAGGCGACCGCGCGAGGCGCGGACATCGCCCGGGCCTTCGGACGCCAGCTCGCCGCCGACGAGCGTGAATGGTGCGACGTCGCGGATCTGGTGCTGTCGCTGAAATGCGGCGGGTCTGATTACACCTCGGGGCTGGCCTCGAATCCGGCGCTCGGCCGGGTGACCGATCGGCTGGTCGATCTCGGCGGCAGCGCCGTCCTTGGCGAGGTCGCGGAAATCATGGGCGCCGAACACCTGCTCGCCGCCCGCGCCAGCCGCGGCGAGACCGCCGCCGAGCTGATTCAGATTGTCTCCCGGGTGGAAGCCGAGGCGCGGGCGCTCGGCCTCGACATCCGCGGGACCCAGCCGTCGCCCGGCAACATCCGCGGCGGCCTGACGACGATCGAGGAGAAGTCGCTCGGCGCGACCCATAAAGGCGGGGAGCGCGCGCCGCTCGAGGACGTCGTGCCCTACGCCGCGGCCATCCGCCGCAAGGGGCTGACCGTCATGGACACCCCCGGCCTCGACGTCGAGTCGGTGACCGGGATGGTCGGCGGCGGCGCCCAGGTCGTGGTGTTCACCACCGGCCTCGGTACGCCGACTGGCAACCCGGTGGCGCCGGTCATCAAGATCACCGGCAACGCGCGCACGGCGCGCCAGATGGCCGACAATCTCGACCTCGACGTCAGCGGCATCATGACCGACAGCGAGACGCTGGACCGCGCCGCCGAGCGGTTGTTCGACGAGGTCCTGGCGGTCGCCTCCGGCAAGGCAACCGCCGCCGAGCGCCTCGGCCACCGGGAGTTCGCGATTCACCGCCGCAACCCGACCATCTGACCTGACGCGCGGGACGTCGAGCGTCCCGCCGGAGCCACGCCCGCATGCCTGATCAACCTGCCCGGCCCGCCGTTGTCGACCCGGCGGCACCGGCCGCCGCCGTCGGGCGATTCCGCTGGGTCATCTGCGCGCTGCTGTTCTTCGCCGCGACCATCAATTACGTCGACCGCCAGGTCATCGGGATCCTGAAGCCGACGCTCCAGGGGGAGTTCGGCTGGTCGGAGATCGACTACAGCGACATCGTGTTCGCGTTTCAGCTCGCCTACGGCATCGGCCTGCTGATCGCCGGGCGCGTGATGGACCGCCTCGGCACGCGCCGCGGCTTCACCGTCGCGGTGGTGGTGTGGAGCATCGCGGCCATGGCCCATGCCGAAGCCGCCGTCTTCGGCGGCGTCGCGGCGCGGCTGCTGGCGCTCGGCGGCCTGGTCTACTCGGCGTCGGTGGCGGGATTCATCGTCGCGCGCTTCGCGCTCGGCCTCGGCGAGGCCGGAAACTTTCCGGCGGCCATCAAGGTGGTCGCCGAGTGGTTTCCGAAGCGGGAGCGGGCGTTCGCGACCGGGCTGTTCAACTCCGGCACGAACATCGGCGCGCTCATCACACCACTGGTGGTGCCGTGGATCACGCTGCGGTGGGGATGGTACTGGGCCTTCGTCGCCACCGGCTGCCTGGGCTTCCTGTGGGTGGCGGCGTGGTGGCTCACCTACGATGAGCCGCAGCGCCACCGCGCCGTCGGCGCCGCCGAACTGGCGCTCATCCAGAGCGACCCCCCGGATTCGACCGCCCGGATTCCGTGGCGAACGCTCATCCGGCACCGCCAGACCTGGGCCTTCGCGCTCGGCAAGTTTCTGACCGATCCGGTCTGGTGGCTGTACCTGTTCTGGGTGCCCGACTTTCTCCATCGCAACCATGGCATCAACCTCAGCACCATGGGGCCGCCGCTCGTCGTGATCTATCTGGTCGCCGACGTCGGCAGCATCGGCGGCGGATGGCTGTCGTCGCGGCTGATCAAGCTCGGGTGGTCGGTGAATGCCGCCCGCAAGACCGCCATGCTGGCGTGTGCGATCGCGGTCCTGCCGATGGTCTTTGCCTCAGGCGCGAAGGAGCTGTGGCTGGCGGTGGCGCTCATCAGCGTGGCGGCCGCGGCGCATCAGGGGTGGTCGGCCAACCTCTTCACGCTGGTGTCCGACATGTTCCCGAAGCACGCCATCGGATCGGTCGTCGGCTTCGGCGGCATGGCCGGCGCGGTCGGGGGGATGCTCATCGCCAAGCTGACCGGTTACATCCTCGACGCGACCGGCAGCTACGTCCCGGTGTTCCTGATTGCGGCGTTCGCCTATGTGGTGGCGCTCGGCGTGATCCACCTGCTCGTGCCGCGACTCGAGCCGGCGCGGGTGGAGTAGTGCGGCCGCAGGGCGACGCGGGCGGAGATCCCCGAATCGCTCCGCCAGGAGGGATACGGGAAAGACGTCAGGGCAACTCGCAGCAGGGGGGAGGCCGATGGCGCGGGTGATTCCGGAGCGGATGACGGCGCAGCTGGACGGCGACTTCGTCGTCTTCCTGATTGGCGCGCGGATCAACAAGATCTGGAAAGTGCACAAGTGGCTGCCGGTGTTTCTGGCGATGCCGCGGATGCTCAAGGAGCTCGCGGCGCATCCCGAGAGCGGCTGTCTGGGCTACATCACCACGCCCGGCGTCATCGTCCAGTACTGGCGTTCGTTCGAGGCGCTCGAAGCCTACGCGCGCAGCAAAGACAAAGAGCACTGGCCGGCATGGATGGCTTTCAACCAGCGGATCGGGCGGAGCCGCGGCGACGTCGGCATCTGGCACGAGACCTACCGGGTCCGTGCCGGGGAATACGAGAACGTCTATAGCGGGATGCCCGCGCATGGTCTCGGCCGGGTCGGGACTCTGCTTGCGGCGACGGGCCGCCGCGAGTCGGCACGCGGACGCATCAGCAGCGAAACGCCGCCGGAGGGATGACGGAGTACCGGGATGGGATTGGCGGGAGGGCGAAAAAAGAGCCCGCGCCGCGATGGTCAGCGGCGCGGGCCCGGAAGGTCGGACGTTACTGATTGCTGCCCGAGCAGCTGCCCGCGACCTGGCGGACCGAGGTGACGCGCAGCGTCTGCGCGCCGGCCATGCCGCTGCCCGAGTTCATCGCGCCGCTACCCGCCGTGCTGCCCGTCATCGAGCCGGTCGAGCCGGCGGTCGACGAAGGAGTGCTCGACGAAGGAGTGCTCGGCGCGGTACTGCTCGACGTCCGATCGGCCGTGCTGGCCGTTGACCCGGCGCTCGAACCAGTCGAGCCGCTGCTCGCCGTCGAGCCCGCCGTATTGCCCGCGCCGTACGAACCGGAGCTCGAGGCGCCGGTCGAACCCTGGTTACGCGACGCTGACGAATCGAGCGTCCCGCGGACCTCGACGCGCTGATTGACATAGCGCTGCAGCTCGCTCGACTGCCCGCCGATGAGCATGAAGGAGCTGCCCGCCGCGTTGCCGGCCCTCCGGTCGCTCGAACCATCGCGTCCGTACGCGCCGCTCTGGCCGGCCGTCGACCCGGTGTTGGCTCCGGTCGAGCCGGTGTTCGACGCCGTGGATCCGGTGTTGGGCCCGGTCGAACCTGGGTTTGAGGCGGTCGAGCCGCTGGTCGAGGACCCGCTATTCGCGCCGCTGTTGGCGGTGGTCGATCCCGTCATCGAGCCGGTCGAGCTCGGGCCCGCGCCCGCCGCGCCGCCGGACATGCTCGCGCTCACCAGCATGAAGCCGCCGGCCGCACCGGCGCTGCCGGTCGTGCCGGTCGCGCCGGAAGTCGTGGCGGTGGTCGAGGCGGTGCTGCCGGCGCCTGAACCGGACACCAGGCACCCGGTCACCACGACCTGCTGGCCGCTCGTCCGCGAGTTCATCGTGCCGGTCTGCGACGAGCCGGTCGCGGACTGCGCCGCCGCGCCGGCGCCAAGCGCTACCGCCATCATCGTTCCGAACAGGAATTGCCGTCTCATGTACGCCCCTCCGTCTGGGTAGAGTTGAGGTGCCTGTTACGCGGCACTATCACCACATCCAATTGCAAATGCCGGCCCACATGCCGCACCCAAGCCGAACCACGAGAACTTCAACCCGGTCTCAGTTGAGGTCCGCGGGTGGGAACGATGCAGTGTATCGGGCGACTACGATGATGAATAAAGCGCGCGTGCGATTGACGCCACGGCGAAACTCCATATACTCGTGCCCGACCATCATGAACCTTCCGATCAGATCTCTGACGCGAGTGACGATTGCACTCACGGCTCCGCTTCTGCTGACGGCGACGCTGATGCGCGCCCAGGCACCGCCGGTCCCTCCACCCGGACAGCCGCAGACGCCAGCCGGACGGGGAAGCGCACAACCACCGGCAGGTCGCGGCGGGGCGGACCAGGGCGCCGGCCGGGCCGGCAGTCCCGCCTCGCAGCGGCCGCCGCAGACGCTGACACCGCAGGCCTACCCTGACGAACAGATCCAGGCCGGCCGGGTGCTGTTCGCCTCCCAGTGCGGCTTCTGCCACGGGCGGGACGCGATGGGCGGGGAAACCGGTCCCGACCTGACGCGCTCGATGCTCGTCGCCGAGGACGTCCGCGGCGACAAGATCATTCCGGTCGTCCACGGCGGCCGCGCCGATAAAGGAATGCCCGCCTTCAGCCTGCCCGATGCGGACGTCGCCTCGATCGTCGCCTTCATCCATGACGCGAAGGTGAAGGCCGAATCGCTCGAGGGCAGCCGCCGCAGCGTCGATCTGGCAGACCTGCAGACCGGAAATGCCCAGGCCGGGCAGCAGTTCTTCGACGGCCCGGGCGGGTGCGCGAAGTGTCATTCCGCCACCGGCGATCTCGCCGGCGTCGCCTCGCGGCGGCAGGGCCTCGTCCTGATGCAGCGCATGCTCTACCCGGCAGGCCGCGGCAGCAGTCCGCGCGCCGTGCCCGACGTGACCGTTTCGCTGCCGTCGGGGCAGACGATCTCCGGCAAGCTCGCCTACCAGGATGAGTTCACGATCGCGATCACGGATGCCGACGGCTGGTACCGTTCCTGGCACGCCAGCCAGGTGAAAGCCAGCGTCCGGAATCCGCTCGACGCCCATACCGCGTTGCTCCCCGAATACACCAACGAGGATCTGCACAACGTGCTGGCATACCTGCAGACGCTGAAATAGATGAGCCGCCGCATGATGAGCCGATTCCGACTGTTCGCTGTTCTCGTGGCCGCGCCGATCGCGCTTGGCGGCCTCCTCTTCGCACAGGCACCGCAGGGACTCGACCCGGCGATGCTGCTCAAGCCCCCGGCCGACAGCTGGCCGACCTATCACGGCGACTACAGCGGGCAGCGGCACAGCCGGCTGACCGCGATCACGCCCGAGAACGTCCACCAGCTCACCCTGGCCTGGTCGTTCCAGACCGGGCAGAACGGCGGCGTCAAGGCCAGCCCGCTACTCGTCAACGGCGTCATCTACGTCACGATGCCCGACAACCTCTGGGCCGTCGATGCCCGGACCGGCCGCCAGATCTGGCGCTACACCTATCCGGCCAACACCGGCTTTCACATCGGCCATCGCGGCGCCGCCGTCTACAAGGACACCGTTTTCCTGACCACGCCCGACGCCCACCTCGTCGCCCTCAACGCCCGGGACGGCAAGGTCAAGTGGGACGTCGTCATTGCCGACGCCAAGAAGGGCTACTGGTCGACCAACGCCCCGCTCGTCGTCGGCAACCACATGCTGGTCGGTGTCTCGGGGGACTTCGACAACCTGCCGGGCATGCTGAAATCGTTCGATCCCGAGACCGGCAAGGTGCAGTGGACCTTCTACAGCACGCCGCCCCCCGGCACGCCCGGCTCGATTGCCGGCGGCGCGACCGGCGGACAGATGTGGATGACCGGCACCTACGATCCCCAGCTCAATCTCGTCTACGTCGGCACCGGCAATCCCACGCCGGTCCTCAACGGCGAGGCGCGCCCGGGCGACAACAAGTGGACCTGCAGCATCCTTGCGCTCCGCCCCGACACCGGTGAGCTTGCCTGGGGCTTCCAGGTCTCGCCGCACAACACGCACGACTGGGACGCGGCCGAGGTGCCGGTGCTCGTCGACGGCACCTTCAACGGCCAGCCGCGCAGGATGCTGATGCAGGCGTCGCGGAACGGCTACTTCTTCGTGCTCGATCGCACCACCGGCAAGAACCTGCTGACGACGCCGTTCGCGACGGTGAACTGGGCGAGGGATATCGACGGCGAAGGACGGCCGGTGCCGAATCCCGACCAGGAGCCCGCCCGCGACGGCCGGCTCGTCGCCCCGAACGAAGGGGGAGGCACGAACTACCGATCGCCGAGCTTCGACCCCGCCACCGGACTCTTCATCGTCAGCGCCCAGGACGGCTACGGCATTTACTTCTACAAGAAGGAGCACGGCGACTACGGCTGGGCCGGCGCCGACTACGGCGTGTTCGGCAAGGGCAGCATCCGCGCCATCGACTACAAGACCGGCAAAGTCCGCTGGAACCACGATATCGGCGGCGAGGGCAGCGCCGGCATTCTGACGACCACGACCGGGCTGACCTTCACCGGGGATACCGGCACGAACGTGATGGCGCTGCGGACCTCTGACGGGTCGACGCTGTGGCATTCGAGCATCGGCCGGGTCGGCAATTCGCCGACGACCTACGAGCTCGACGGGCGGCAGTACCTGCTGGTCGGCGGCGGGTCAGGCCTGTTCGCGTTCGCGCTACCCGCGAAGGCCGCTCCGGCGAGGGCGGCCACTCCGGCGCCAGCCGCCGCCCCGGCCCGGCCCGCGTCCGCACCCCGGCCGCCGGCCAAGTAGGTCATGCGCCGCGCCACCGCGGCGGTACTCGTACTGGGACTGCTCTCTGCGGCGCGGGCAGTTCCCGCCGCGGCGGAGACCGGGCGGGATGCGTGGCTGCGGTACGCGCCGCTCGACGCCGCGACGGTCCGCCGGATTCAACCGCTCATCCCCGCAACCGTGACCGCGGTCGGCGATCACTCAACCGTGCTGCGTGCGCGTGACGAACTCGTCCGCGGCCTCGGCCGGATGCTGGCGACGCGAATCGAAACCGCGGCGGCGACGCCGGCCGGCGGAGGCCTGATCATCGGCACGGTCGCGGATCTCGAGCGCAGCGCGCCGGCGCTCCAGGCCGGCGGGCCGCTCGCCGAGGAAGGGTTCCGAATCACCACCGGCACCGCCGGCGGGGCCCGGCGGGTCGTAATCGCCGGCGGCAGCAGCCGCGCCGTGCTGTACGGCGCCTTCGCGCTGCTCCGCCGCGTGGCGGCGGGCGGACCGCCGGCTGATTCATCGGAGGCGCCGTACGCGCCGCTGCGGTGGATCAACCACTGGGACAATATCGACGGCACCATCGAGCGCGGCTACGGCGGCCGCTCGATCTTCTGGGATGCCGGCCACGTGCGGGAGGACCTCTCGCGGGTCGACGAGTACGGGCGCCTGCTGGCGTCGCTCGGCATCAACGCGATCTCGATCAACAACGTCAACGCCAACCGCGTCTTCCTGTCGCCCGAGCTCATCCCTCAGGTCGCCCGCGTCGCCGACACCCTCCGTCCGTGGGGCGTCCGCGTCGCCCTCTCGGTCGACTTCAGCAGCCCGAGCACGCTCGGCGGCCTGCCGACGTTCGATCCGCTCGATGCCGGCGTCGCCGCGTGGTGGCGCGCGCGGGCCGACGCGCTCTACGCCGCAATTCCCGACTTCGCCGGCGTCGTCCTCAAGGCGGATTCCGAGGGGCGCGTCGGGCCGTCCACGTATCACCGCACCCATGCCGATGCCGCCAACGTCGTCGCGCGCGCGCTCAGGCCGCACGGCGGCGTGATCTTCTATCGCGGCTTCGTCTACGACCACCACATGGATTGGAACGACCCGAAGAACGATCGGGCGCGGGCGGCCGACGACAATTTCCAGCCGCTCGACGGCGGCTTCGACGACAACGCGGTCGTGCAGATCAAGCACGGCCCGATCGACTTCCAGGTGCGCGAGCCGGCCTCGCCGCTGTTCGGCGCGCTGACGAAGACGAACCAGGCGATCGAGCTGCAGATCACGCAGGAGTATTTCGGCCAGGGGCGGCACACCGTGTTCCTCGCGCCGATGTGGAAAGCGGTGCTTGACTTCGACATGAAGGTCCGCGGCGCCGGCACGCCGGTCAAGGCGCTCGCTGCCGGACGGACGTTCAGCCGGCCGCTCGGCGGCTTCGTCGGCGTCTCGAACGTCGGGCTCGACGACACCTGGCTCGGCAACCACCTCTCGCAGGCGAATCTCTATGCGTTCGGCCGGCTGGCATGGAACCCCGACCTCTCGTCCGAGGCGCTCGCGGAGGAATGGACACGGGCGACGTTCGGCAACGATCCCAGGGTCGTTGACACCGTGACGCGGATTCAGCTCGACTCGTGGCCGGCTTACGAGCACTACACCGGCCCGCTCGGTCTGCAGACGCTCACCGACATCGTCGGCAACCACTACGGCGTCGCCGTCGAGGCCTCGGAGCGCAACGGCTGGGGACAGTGGCATCGCGCCGACGCCCAGGGCGTCGGCATGGATCGGACCGCCGCGACCGGTACCGGGTTCATCGCGCAGTACTCGGCGCCGGTGGCCGCGCTCTACGAGAGCGTCGCACGGTGTCCGGACGACCTGCTGCTGTTTATGCATCACGTCCCGTACACGCACCGCCTGCACAACGGCTCGACCGTCATCCAGTACATCTACGACGTCCACTACCTGGGGGCGGCGGCGGTGGAAGAGTTCAGCCGTGCCTGGCGGTCGCTCGAGGGGCGCCTCGACGCGGCGCGCTTTGCCGCGGTCGGTGCGCAGCTCGACTACCAGGTCGGCCAGGCGGTGGTCTGGCGGGACGCGGTGTCGCGCTGGTTCCTGCGCGCCTCCGGCATCGCCGACGCGCGCGGCCGCGTCGGACACTATCCCGGGCGCGTCGAAGCGGAAGCGATGACGCTCGAGGGTTACGCGGCCGTGGCCGTGACGCCGTGGGAAACCGCATCGGGAGACGGCGCGGTCGAGTGCCGGACGGCAGGCTGCACTGCGAGCTTCACGTATCGGGGGCCGGCCGCGCTCCGCAATCTCGTCGTCGCCTACTACGACGTCAATACCGGCGCCGCCCGCTACCGCGTCCGGATCGGCGGCAGGGTCGTCGAGGCATGGACCGCCGCCGACCGCGTGCCGACGCGCAAGCTCGATGGCAGTTCGGCAACGCGCCGCGTCCTGCGCGGCGTCCGGCTCAAAGCCGGCGATCGGATAACGCTTGAAGGCATGCCGGACGGCGACGAGAAGGCCGCGCTTGATTATGTCGAAGTGGTACCGGCCGCTCAGTGATCCTTGAACAGCGCGTCAGGCACGCCTCGAACGCCGACCGACCGGGCACGGTAGACGCTGCCGGCGTCCGGCACCCCCGCCAGCTCCTCCGGCGTCATCTGTTCCCGCGCGGAGGTCACATACAGGTCGTCCAGGCTGGGACCGCCGAACGCCGGACAGGTCGGATTTTTCGCCGGCACCCGAATCGACCGCTCGACCTGGCCCCGTTCGTCATACCGGCAGATCCGCGCCGCCCCCCACTCCGCATTCCACAGCCGCCCGTCGGCGTCGATGACCGAGCCATCGGGCGTGCTCGATCCCGGGCCGAGCGCGGCGAACGCCCGGACGTTGGCGACCGAGGCAGCCGCCGCATCGTAGTCGCACTGCATGATCCGCCGCTGATTCGAATCGCAGAAGTACATCGTCCTGCCGTCGAGGCTGAAACAGATGCTGTTTGGAATGTGGACGCCGCCAAGATCGAGGCGGCGCAGGCCAGCCGACGTGGAGTACTGGTAGAAGCTGCCGATGGCCGCCTCGCCGGGATCCTCGTTCATCGTCCCGAAGACGAAATTGCCGGCGCGGTCGGTGCGGCCGTCGTTGACACGAGTCGTGTCGAGCTCCAGCTCGAGGGGGATGATCGGCACGGGCTGGATCTCCTCACCGGTGGCGGCATCGAGATCCGCGAAGCAGAGACCCTTGGCCATCGCCAGGAGGAGGGCGCCGGAGGTGCAGATCGCCATCGATCCGAGGCGGCCAGGCAGCGCCCACGATCGCGTCTCCGCCGAGGCGACCGAGTGCCGCCACAGCCTCGCCCCGTGGATGTCGGTCCAGATCAGCGACTCGCGATCCGCCCACCAGAGCAGCCCCTCGCCGAGCGTGCAGCGGCAGTCAACCGCGAGGACGGCCGGCGGGCCGGACGCCGCGCCTCCCGCGGTCACCGCCCGGCGCTCCATCCGCCGTCGATGATGAGCGCGCTGCCGGTGATGAATGACGCCTCGTCGCTCGCCAGGTAGAGCACCGCGGCAGCGATTTCCTCGGGCCGTCCCATCCGTCCGACCGGCTGGGTGGCGGTCATCTCGCGGTAGGCGGCCTCGGGGTCCGGGTACTCCTTGATCCGGGCCGACACGAACGGCGTCTCGACGCGCGCCGGGCAGATGCAGTTGACGCGGACGCCGTCGAGCGCGTGGTCGAGCGCCATCGACTTGGTCAGGCCGACGACCGCGAACTTGGTCGTGCAGTAGGCCAGCCGATCCCGGATGCCGACGATGCCGCCAATCGAGGCGATGTTGACGATCGAGCCGCGGCGGCGGCCGAGCATGCCGGCAATGAAGGCCTTGCTGACGTTGAACACGCCGCGCACGTTGACGGCATAGAGCCGGTCCAGATCGGCGCCGCTGGTCTGCAGGATCGTGCCGACGTGGCCGACGCCGGCGTTGTTGACGAGGATGTCGACCGGGCCGCGCGCCTCGGCGGCGGCGCCGGCGGCGGCGCAGGCCGGCTCGTCGGCGACGTCGAGCGCGTGGAAATACGCCATGCCCCCGGCGGCGCGAATCGCGTCGGCGACCCGGCCGCCCGCCGCGGCGTCGCGGTCGGCGACGATCACGCGCGCCCCGGCGGCCGCCAGGGCATGAGCGGTCGCTTCGCCGATGCCGGAGCCGGCGCCGGTGACGAACGCGGTCTTGTCAGCGAGACGAAACATGTGCCTCCCGATTACTGCGCCCAGGGCGCCTGCGTGAAGAGCCCGCCATCGACCATGATGGTCTGGCCGGTGATGAACGATGCGGCATCGCTCGCCAGGAACGCCACCGCGGTGGCGATGTCGTCCGGGGTGCCGACGCGCCGCAGCGGCGCCGCCCGGCCCCAGGTGCCGGCATAATCCGGCAGCTCGAGCCGGGTCCGTTCGACTTCGACGGCGCCGGGCGCGACGCAGTTGACCCGGATGCGCATCGGCCCGAGCTCGACCGCCGCGACCTTGGTCAGCATTTCGATCCCGCCCTTGCTCGCGGTGTAGGCGACGAGGCTTGGAAACGGAAACTTGTTGCTCCCCGATCCGATGTTGACGATCGCGCCGCCGCCGTGCTCCTTCATATGGCGGGCCGCCGCCTGAGTGCACAGAAAAGAGCCGCGCAGGTTGGTGCGGATGACGAAATCCCACTCGTCTTCGGTGACGTCGAGAAACGGGGTCCAGGTCTGGACGCCAGCGTTGTTGACGAGCAGGTCGAGCCGGCCGAAGCGGGCGACGACGTCGGCGACCATCCGGCGGACTTCGGGACCATTGCCGACATCCGCCTGAACGGCGAAGGCGTCGACGCCGCAGTCGCGGATCTCGGCGGCGGTCTGCTCGGCCACCTCCGGCGCAGCGGGGTAATTGACCGCAACCGCGCAGCCCTGCCGCGCGAGCTCGAGGGCGATGCCTTTGCCGATGCCGCGTTCCGCGCCCGTGACGATCGCGGTCCGGCCTGCGAGTGTGTCGGACATTCGGGAAACTCTAGACCGCGGGATCGGAGAAAGACAAGCGGCTCAGCGCAGGATCACGAACGAGCCGTCAGGGCGGGACGCCGCGGCGACCAGTCCCCAGACCGGCACCGCGCCCATGTCGGTCCGGGTCTCAAGGCGGCGGCCGCCGGCATCGAGCAGCTCCCAGCCGAGCGTGCCGCCGCGCGCCCACCCGGTGCCTTCCGTCCACGCGACCAGCGTCACGCCGGCGGCGTTCGTGGCGACCGACGGATGTTTCCGGGCGCCGGCGCCGTCCATCGCGACGGGCGCCGAGAACGTCCGGGTCGCGGGATCGAGCCGGGCATAGTAGATCTGCTGTTCCGTCTCCCACGCGGCAGACAGCGCGGCCCCTGCCGGCGCGAGCGCGAATGTCGACATCGGGCAGGCGTCGAGCTTCCAGGGCTGGAGCACGACCGGGACCGATGCGCCCGGCCCGAGCGTCAGCCAGGCGGCGTCGCGGTTCGTCCCGCCGGTCGCGGCCCGGTAGAGAACGTGGGTCGTGCCTGACGCATCGGTGAGCGCCTGCAGGCCGCAGCAGCCGCACGCGCCGGTCGTCGCCTGCGGCGCGGGCTGCTCGGGAGCGAAGTGGGCGCCGGCGTCCGTCGACCGCGCCACGTAAACGGTGCGGTGCGCCTCGCCGTCAACCGTTCCCTGGCCGTGCCAGGCGACGTAGACGGCGCCGCGCTGGTCCGCCGCGATCGTCGCGCCGTCGATGCCTGTGGAGGACGTGGCGACATTCACCTGGGGCTCGAAGCGCTTGCCGTCGGCAGCCAGCCGCGCGTACCACACCGGACGGCGCTTCGCGCCCGACTCATTCAGCTCTCTGGCGCCGTACCAGGCGGCGTGGACGCGGCCGGCGGCGCCAAGCGCAAGTTGCCCGCCGCGGACCGAGCCTTTGGCGAGCGCGCTGCCCGCCTCGCTGTTGACGCGAAGGGGAGTCGAGAACCCGGCATCGCCGGGATGCCGGACGACGTAGAAGAGGTCGCCGCCGTCGGGCGCGCCCTTGAAATAGAGGAGGTGCAGTGCCCCGGTGGCATCCACAGCCGCCTGCGGTTGAATGCCGTCGTCCGGCACCTGCCAGACTTCAACGTGCGGGACGGCGGGGGAGGCCGGCCGCGGGGCCGGGCCCGGCGGCAAGGCAGCGGCGATGACGACGGCGATCAGCGCGGACAAGGTTCGCATCGGGTCTCTTTGAAAAAGGTCTGGCCGCCATCATACTTCCGACCCCGCGTACAATGGCGGAACGGAAGGCTCAACACATGTATCCAGTGCTGTTCACGATCGGCGGGCTCGAGATCACCAGCTTCGGCGTCTTGGTAGCGCTTGGCGCTCTGGCGGGCGTCTCGCTCTTCAGGCGCGAGCTGGCGCGGAGCGGTCTGCCTGAGGGGGCCGTGGACGGCGCCGTCGTCGGGGTCATCGCCGGCCTGGCGGGAGCCAAGCTGTTGTGGGTGTTCGAGCACCTCGGCGAGGAGCCGTTCACCTCGCTGCTGTTCAGCCGCGGCGGTCTCAGCTGGTTCGGCGGTCTGGTCGGCGGCGTCGGCGCGGCACTGATCTACTTCGTCGCGCGCGGCTATCCACTCGTGCCGACGGTGGCGGCGGCGACGCCGGCGCTGGCGGTCGGCCATGCGATCGGCCGCGTCGGCTGCTTCATGGTCGGCGACGACTACGGGCGTCCGAGCGATCTGCCATGGGCGGTGGCGTTTCCGAAGGGGCTGCCGCCAACACTCGAGCGTGTCCACCCGACGCAGTTGTACGAGGCGGCGTTTCTGGCCGTGCTTGCGGTGCTGCTGATCCGCTGGCGGCGCCAGGCGGTCGCCGACAATATCGTCCTCGGGCGCTACCTCGTGCTGGCCGGTATCGCGCGGTTCCTGATTGAGTTCCTGCGCATCAACACGCGCGTCCTCGACGGACTGACGGTGGCGCACATCGCGGCGCTGCTGATGGTCGCAGCCGGGATCGTGGTGATGGCGCTGGGGGCGCGGTGGCCGGCGCTCGCCGCCGCGGCGAGGCGGCGGGGGCGGTCATGAATCCGTTCGACAGCGCCGACGCCGCCATTCTCGACGTCCCGACCCGCGCCCTGGGCCCGGTCGGGGCGCTGCCGCTGACGGCGGAGATGCTGCGCGACCGCCCGTCAGGCGACCTGTTCGGGTGGACCCAGAACGCCGGCATGGGACTGGACCCCGGCCGGCTGGGCGGCCGCGAGTTTCTGATGCTGTCGACCCACGGCGGTATCCGCGCCGCCGACGGCACGCCGATCGCCCTCGGCTATCACACCGGCCATTGGGAAGTCGGCCTGCTGATGGAGGCGGCCGCCCATACCTTCACCGCCGCGGGGGCGATCCCGTTCGCCGGCGCCTGCACCGACCCGTGCGACGGACGGTCGCAGGGCACGACCGCGATGTTCGACAGCCTGCCGTTCCGGAACGACGCCGCGACGATCTTTCGCCGGTTGATTCGCTCCCTGCCGACGCGGCGCGGCGTGCTCGGCGTCGCGACCTGCGACAAGGGGCTGCCGGCGATGATGATGGCGCTCGCCGGCAGCGGCAGCCTGCCGTGCGTGCTCGTGCCCGGCGGCGTGACGCTGCCGGCCGAGGGCGGCGAGGACGCCGGCCGCGTGCAGACGATTGGCGTCCGCTTCACCCACGGCGAGCTCACGCTCGAGCAGGCCGCGGAAGCGGGCTGCCGGGCGTGCGCATCGCCCGGCGGCGGGTGTCAGTTCCTCGGTACTGCCGCGACCGCGCAGGTGGTCGGCGAAGCGCTCGGAATGTCGATCGGCCACTCGGCGCTGGCGCCGTCCGGACACGCGATCTGGCTCGACATGGCGCGGCGCTCGGCGACGGCCCTGATGAACCTCGAGGCGCGCGGCCTGACCATGGCTCACCTGCTGACCGACCGCTCGGTCGAGAACGCGATGGTCACGCACGCCGCGTTCGGCGGCTCGACCAACCTCGTGCTCCACGTGCCGGCGATCGCACATGCCGCCGGCCTGCGGCGGCCGACCGCGCAGGACTGGGCCCGCATCAGCCGCGAGGTGCCGCGCCTCGTCGACGCCCTGCCGAACGGTCCGCGCAACCACCCGACGGTCGAGGTCTTCCTCGCCGGCGCCGTCCCGGAGGTGATGCTGCACCTGCGCCGCGCCGGGCTGCTCGACACCTCGGTCCTGACCGCCGGGGGCGGCACGCTCGGGGAACAGCTCGACGCGTGGGAAGACTCCGAGCGGCGGGCGCGGCTCCGCGGCACGCTCAAGTCGGTGCACGGCGTCGACCCGGACGTCGTCATCATGTCGCCGGACCAGGCGGCCTCGCGCGGGCTGACCCCGACAGTGTGCTTTCCGGTCGGTAACCTCGTCCCCGCAGGGTCGATCATCAAGAGCACGTCGATCGATCCCTCGGTCGTCGATGCCGACGGGGTCTTCCGGCTGACCGGACCGGCGCGGGTCTTCACGACCGAGCCCGCGGCGATCCGGGCGATCAAGGAGCACCGCATCGAGAAGGGGGACGTGCTCGTCCTCATCTGCCGCGGCCCGATGGGCGCCGGGATGGAGGAGACCTTCCAGCTGACCGGGGCGCTGCGCTACCTGCCGTTCGGCAAGCACGTCGCGGTCCTGACCGACGCGCGCTTCAGCGGCGTCTCGACCGGCGCCTGCATCGGCCACGCCTCGCCGGAGGCGCTCGCCGGCGGACCGATCGGCCGCATCCAGGACGGCGACCTGATCGAGATCGTCATCGATCGCCAGGCCCTCGAGGGCACCGTGAACTTCGTCGGCAGTGCCGCCCGGCGGCTCAGCCACGCCGAGGGAGCGGAGGTCCTCGCGGCGCGCACGCCGCGCACCGATCTCGCGCCGGATCCGGCGCTGCCGGCCGACACCCGCATCTGGGCCGCGCTCCAGGATGCCAGCGGCGGCACCTGGGGCGGCTGCGTGTTCGATGCCGAGGCCATCGTCCGCACTCTTGCAGCCGGACGGCAGGCGCTGGGCCTGGCGAACACATCGAGCGCCAGCTCACCGGCCGGGGCGCAGGATTCTCGTCAGGGGGGCCAGTGATGTCTGTTCCCATGCGACAGCTCGGTGCGGCCGGGCCGACGGTGTCAGCGCTCGGGCTCGGCTGCATGGGCATGTCCGACTTCTACGGCGGCGCAGACGAGGCGGCCTCGATTGCGACGATCCATCACGCCCTCGACATCGGGATCAATTTCCTCGATACCGCGGATGCGTACGGGCCCGGGAAGAACGAAACGCTCGTCGGCCGGGCCATCCGCGATCGCCGCGCCGCCGTCGTCCTGGCCACCAAGTTCGGCAACGTCCGCGCCACCGACGGCAGCTTCATCGGCGTGAACGGCCGGCCGGAGTACGTCCGCGAGGCCTGCGAGGCGTCGCTCCGCAGACTCGGTGTCGAGACCATCGACGTCTACTACCAGCACCGCGTCGATCCAAACACGCCCATCGAGGACACCGTCGGAGCGATGGCGGAGCTCGTCACGGCCGGCAAGGTGCGCTATCTCGGCCTGTCCGAGGCGGCGCCGGCGACGATCCGGCGCGCCCACGCCCTCCATCCCATCACGGCGCTCCAGACCGAATACTCACTCTGGACGCGCGATCCGGAAGGGGACCTGCTGTCCACCACCCGCGAGCTCGGGATCGGGTTCGTCGCCTACAGTCCGCTCGGGCGCGGCTTTCTGACCGGCCGGTTCAAGTCTCCGGCGGACCTGGCGGAAGGGGACTGGCGGCGCAACAATCCCCGTTTCCAGGGAGAGAATTTCCAGCGCAATCTCGACCTCGTCGCGAAAGTCGAAGCAATCGCCCGCGACAAACGCTGCACGCCAGCCCAGCTCGCGCTCGCCTGGCTGCTGTCTCGCGGGCCCGACATCGTCCCGATTCCGGGCTCGACCCGCGCCGCGCGCGTCGACGAGAATGCCGCCGCGGCGGACCTCGGGCTCTCGGCCGGCGAGCTGGCGGCTTTGGACGACATCGCCGCCGGCGTCTCCGGACAGCGCTATCCGGAGGGGGGCATGCGCGCCGTCAACCGGTAGTCCTGCGACGCTCAATCGCCGAGCTTGACGCCAGCTCGACCTTCCGGCTTTAATCGCCCATCTCCTTTTCAGTCTTCAAGTCGGTCGGTCCGAAAGGCCGTCTCCGTGTCGACATACTTCGTTCAACCGGGCGCCCGGCTGTTATGGTGTCTCCGGCGCCGCGCGTCCGACGTGCGGTGCATTCTGTATCCTGGCGGTCTGCCGGTCGAGGTCCGGGTCGTCCAGGATCTCGATGTCGTGCTGACGGAGCTGTTCCAGGAAGAATGGCTCGCGCTCAACTGGGCGCGCGCCTATGCCAACCGCCTGCGCGAGCAGGGCTGGCACGATGCGCCGGAGCCGGACGGGTTCCCCTCGCCAGACGACGGTGAAGGAGCGGGGGGCGCGCCATAACCGCTTGATGTCGCCAGAGAGGCCCGCCGTGCGCTATCGATTCCTTGCGTCGACCGCCTTTGCACTCTCGGCCGCCGCGGTGATCGTGGCGCAATCCGGCACCCCGGCGCGGTCTCCGGCCGCGGATCCCCAGCAGCCGCCGACTTTCCGCACCGAGGCGAATTTCGTCCGCGTCGATGTCTATCCCACGAAGGATGGCAGGCCGGTCCAGGATCTGACGCGCGAGGATTTCGAGGTCTTCGAGGACGGCGTGCCGCAGCAGGTGCAGTCCTTCGAGCATATCCTCGTCAGCCCCGCCGGACCGGAGGCGCAGCGGTCCGAGCCGAACACCATCGAGGCCTCACGCCAGCTCGTCGCCAATCCGAAGAATCGCGTCTTCGTCCTGTTTCTCGACACGCCGCATGTCAGCGTCGCCGGCGGCTGGCATGCGCGCGAGCCGCTGATCCGTCTGATCGACCGGATTCTCGGCCCGGACGACCTCGTCGCCGTGATGACGCCGGGCATGTCGGCGGGTGACGTCGTCTTTGCTCGCAAGACCGAGGTGATCGCCAGCGGCCTGCGGTCGAAGTGGCCCTGGGGGCAGCGCGGGACGATCGAGAAAGACGAGCGCGAGAAGATGTACGAGACCTGCTACCCGCCGCTCGGCGCCGGCATCATCTCGAAGACCGCGGCGCAGATGATCTCGCGCAAGCGCGAGCGCGCCACGCTCGACGCGCTGACGGAACTGGTCTACTCGCTCCGCGACATGCGCGAGGAGCGCAAGGCGATCCTCATGGTCAGCGAAGGCTGGCTGCTGTACCGGCCCGACTCCAGCCTGACCAATCTGGAGAGCGGCCCGGCGGGCACGGAACGGATCCCCGGCGTCGACCCGATCTCTGTCGGTCCCGACGGCCGCATCACCACGAAGAACACGAGAGCCTCGAGCCCGTACACCAAGACCGACTGCGACGGCGACCGCATGCACCTGGCGATGATGGACGACGCGCAGTATTTCCGCGATCTGACCGACGAAGCGAACCGCGGCAACGCCTCTTTCTATACAGTCGATCCGCGCGGCCTGCCGGCGTTCGACAGCTCGATGGGACCCGACGAGCTGCCGGTCACCGTCGATGCCCAGGTGCTGCGTGGGCGGCTGGATTCGCTGCGCACGCTGGCGGATGCGACCGACGGCCTCGCGGTCCTCAACAACAACGACCTCGACGCCGGCATGAAGCGGATCTCGGACGACCTGTCGTCGTACTACCTGCTCGGCTACTACTCGAAGAGCGGCGGGCTCGACGGCAAGTTCCATGCGATCAAGGTCCGGGTCAAGCGGCCGGGCGTCGACATCCGCGCCCGCAAGGGCTACCGCGCCGCGACCAGCGCCGAGGTTTCCGCCGCTAAGGCCGCGGCTGCGACGCCCGGGGCCGACGCCCTTGCGCCGGTCACCGCGGCGCTGTCGTCGCTGGCGCGGATCCGGCCGGACTCCCGCCTCTCGCTCAACGCCGTCGCGCTCGGCAGCGGGTCGTCCGCGACCATCCTGGTCGCCGGCGAGCTGCCCTCGTCTTCCGGCACCGCCGCGCCCGGCGGCGTCGTCGAGATCACGGTCGCCGCGGACGGCAAGTCGACGACGGCGCAGGCGACGCTGGCGGCGGGGCAGCGGTCATTCGCGGTGCCGGTCGGGTTGCCGGAGGGCGTGCCGGCGGGCACGTTGAGCGTCCGCGCCCGGATGGGTGGCAGCGCGGCCGATCCGGAGGCGCTCACCGGGGCGACATCCATCGACCCGGCTGGACCGCCGCAGCCGATGATCTTCAGGCGGAGCGCGTTCACCGGCAACCGGCTCGTGCCGGCGGCATCGTTCCTCTTCAGCCGCACCGAGCGGGTCCGCTTCGAGTTCCCGATTGCGGCCGACGCGGTCGTCGGCGCCGGCCGGCTGCTCGACCGGACCGGCCAGC
>JANMWI010000129.1:0-11533 GCA_031393955.1 Acidobacteriota bacterium | reverse complement strand
CGGCGGCGCCGGCCGCGGCCGGCGCCCAGGCTCGTGCGGGCGTGGCGGCCCCGGCGCGGCCGGCCAGCCCGGCGCCGGCTGCCGTCAGCGGCCTGGTCGTCGATGAACAGGACCATCCGCTCGCCGGGGCGATGGTCTCGGTCCTCGGCACGGCGTCGGCGATGACCCTGACCGACGCCAGCGGCCGGTTCGCCGTCGGCGAGCTGCCGCCCGGCGACTACAGCGTCCGGGCCCACCTCGATGGCTTCAGTGCGTCGCCGCGCGAGAACCTGCGGCTCGGCACCGCGCCGCCGACCGCCTTCACGCTGCGGATGGCGCGGCTCGAGGTGCCGGTGGCGACCGTCGGCGCGGGGCCGCTCGTCGCCCGCCCGATCATTGCCGCGGGCTTCGCCCTGCCGGATGCCGATCCGCCGGCAGACGACGCGCCGGCCGCCGACGACCACTCGCACTCCGATACCGCCTGGCGCCTGCGGCATCTGACCCGCAGCGTCCTCAAGGACTCCGCCAACAGCGTTGTCGTCGTACCGGCGGAGCCGGTGCGGGCCGAGTCCTTCATGGGCCGGACCACCGCCCTGGCGGGCTCGCTGTTCTCGGAGCTTCCGTTCTCGGGCGAGGTCAACCTGCTGACGAGCGGTGCGATCGGCTCCCGCGATCTGTTCTCGGGCTCGGCGCTGCCGCGCGGCATCGCCTACCTGTCGATTGGCGCGCCGACCGGCGCCGGCGTGTGGGCGGCCCGCGCCGCGATGAGCCAGGGGGATCTGTCGTCGTGGATTGTCGCGGGATCGTTCCTGTCGCGGCGCGACTCGCGGCATTCCTACGACCTCGGGTTGTCGTACAGCACGCAGCAGTATCAGGGCGGCAACCCGCTCGCGCTGGCGGCGGTCACCGACGGCAGCCGGAATGTCGGCGAAGTGTCGATCATCGATCGCTGGAAGCCCGGGCCGGGCGTGTCGTTCGAGTATGGCGGCCGCTACGCGCGCTACGACTATCTGCGGCAGCCGGGCCTGTTCAGTCCGAGCGCCTCTCTGACGCTCGAGCCGACGTCGGGGACGCGGCTGACAGCCCGCCTGGAGCAGCGGATGGTGGCGCCGGGCGCCGACGAGTTCCTGGCGCCGAGCCTGGCCGGGCCCTGGCTGCCGCCCGAGCGGACGTTCTCGCCGCTGGCCGGCCAGGCCTTCCGGGTCGAGCGGGCCCGTGCGCTCGATGTCCTGCTCGAACATGAATTCGCCGGCTCCTACGTGCTGGGCGTGCGCCGCTTTTTCCAGGGCGTCACCGATCAGGCGGTGACGCTGTTCGGCATGAGTCTGCCGGCGGGCGCGCGATCGGTCGGCCACTACTACGTAGCGAGCGCCGGCAGCGTCGACACCGAAGGCTGGGGCATCCGCCTCGCGACCGCCGCCGCCCGGCGCGTGCGGGGATCGATTGAATACAGCGTCGCGCACGGCAACTGGACGCCGCTCGTCGATCTCGGTGCCGGCCGCTCGTGGATTGTGCCCGTCGCCCGGCCGGCGCTCGAGAACATGCACGACGTGACGGCGACGTTCGCGACCGACATCGAGGCGACGGCGACGCGCTTCTTCGTCCTCTACAAGGTCAACACCGCGTTTGCCCGTCCGGGCGTCAGTTTCGCGGAAGCGGGCGCCGACGGCCGCTTCGATGTGCAGGTCAACCAGGCGCTGCCGTTCGTCCTCGGCGGGACGCGCTGGGAGGTTCTGGTCGGCGTCCGGAACCTGTTCCGGGATCCCGCCAATCCGGCGTCGATCTACGACGAACTGCTCGTGGTCAGCCCGCCCAAGCGGGTCGTCGGCGGATTCCTGGTTCGGTTCTGACGGCAGGCGTCGCGCGCTGCCAGGACCACGCGATCCACTTTATTGAACCGCTCCTCCACATGGTTGGAAGCGCCGTGTCAGCCGCCCCATATTCGGCGGGAAAACTCGTTGACCATCAGGCACTTACGTCACTGCGGCAGGCTCAATCCGGGGAACGGCGTTTGCTAACACACCCGCGGATTCCTTTGCTGAAACAGGTACCCAAACGGTGTTGAACACGACCAGCCGGCGTCACGGTCTGTTCAGGACAGCAGCTGAGCTGGCTGTGGTCGTCGCGCTCCTCGTCATGGCGGGCGCCAACATCCGCGCGCGTGCGACCTGGCAGGAGGTCGAGGATGGCATCCTGTGGGGCGCCTCGGCGGACGGCGTGGTCGCGCGCGAAGTCGCCCCGGCATCTCCCGGGGCCGCCGCCGGTGTCCGCGTCGGGGACGTCCTGGAGGCGGTCAATGGCGCCCCGGTCGATCGCCCCGCGGATGTGGTCGCGCGGCTCCACGCCTCGGTCAAGAATCAGGCGCTGGTCTATACGATCGCGCGCACCCGGACCAGCGAGCTGCTGACGATCCGGCTGGCGCCGATCCCTTCCGGCCCGCGCGGGCTCTACTACGTGCTCGCCTCGGTCGGGATCTTCTCGCTGCTCGTCGGCGCCTCCGTCCGGCTCCGCCGCCCCGACAATCCCGCCACCCTGCACTTCCTGTGGCTGACGGTCGCGTTCTTCGGAATGCTCGCGTTCTCGTTCAGCGGCCGGCTCGATACCTTCGACTGGACGGTCTACTGGGCCGACATCTGGGCGACGCTGCTGCTGCCGCCGCTGTTCGTGCATTTCACGCTGGTCTTTCCGCAGCGGCCCGACAGCTGGGCGCAAAGCGACGCCGGCCGCTCGTCGCTGCCGCTGCTCTACCTGCCGGCGCTCCTGCTTGGCGGCGGGCGGGTCGCGATGCTGCTGCGCGGGCGTGATCACGGCGCCGCGCTCTCCGGCGTGATGCTCCTGCTCGAGCGGGCCGAGCTCGCCTGTCTGGCGGTCGGGCTGCTCGGCGGGCTGGCAATCATGCTGCGGGCGCTCGGCCGCGTCCGCTCGGTGACGGCGCGCCGCCAGCTGCGCTGGATTGTCTGGGGCACGGCGCTTGGCGCGATCCCCTTTGCCGTCGGCTACACGCTGCCCTACGTCCTCGGCTTCACGCCGCCGCGCGGCGCCGACCTCACGGCGGTGCTGCTCGGGCTGGTGCCACTGGCCTTTGCGTCGGCGCTGGTCCGCTACCGCCTGATGGACGTCGAGGTGATCATCAAGCGGGCGCTGGTCTATGCGGCGGCGGTGGCGGCGATTGCGGCGATTTACGCCGTCCTGGCTAAGCTCGCCCGCGACGTCTTCTTCGGCGGCAACGAGACCCACAACTCGGTCATCGCGCTGCTCGCCACGCTGGTCGTCGTCCTGCTGTCGCGGCCGGTGAAGAACGCGATCCAGTCGGGGCTCGACCGCGCCTATTATCGCGACCGCTACGACTACCGCCGCGCCCTGGTCGGCTTTGCCCGCGACCTGAACAGCGACCTGGACCTGCTGCGGCTCAGCGAGCGGCTCGTCCACCGCGTCATGGAGACGCTCGTCGTCGACCGCATGGCGCTGCTGATCACGCCGCCGTCTGCCGGCCGCGACGGCGAATTCTCGCCGCTGGCGCATGTCGGCTTTGCGAGCGCGCCGCCGGTGCTGCCGCGGACCTCGGAAGTCGGCGCCCAGCTGACCGCCGGGCACACCCTGACGCTCGACGATCCGCTCGCCCACGTCCGCATCGCCGGCCGCGAGGTCGAGTTCTGGCGCGACGCCGGGATTCATTACCTCGTGCCGTGCATCTCCAAGGAAGGGACGATTGCGGTGATGGCGCTCGGCCGCAAGGCCAGCGCCGAGCCGCTCAGCAGCGAGGACATGGCACTGCTCGCGGCGGTCGCGGCCCAGGCGGCGACCGCGCTCGAGAACGGCCGGCTCTACCGGCAGCTGCACGTCAAGGCCAACGAGCTCGAGCGGCTGCGCGAGTTCAGCGAGAACATCCTCGAATCACTCAACGACGGGCTCGCCGTCGTCAACCGCGACGACCGCGTGCTCCGCTGGAACCGGCGCCTCGAGGAGCTCTACGGCCTGCGTCATGAAGCGGCGGTCGGCCGTCCGCTCGACGACATCTTCGAGCCCGCCTTCCTCGAGGTGCTGCGCGGCGCGCGCCGCGACTCGCCCGAAGGCGCGGCGTTCTACCGCGTCCCGCTGTGCACCCGCCACGACCGCCCGCGGCGCGTCCTCGTCAACGTCGCGACCACGCCGCTGCGCGATTCCGAAGGGGCGATTGCCGGCACGATCGTCATCGTCGAAGACATTTCGGCGCGGGTCCAGCTCGAGGAGCAGCTGCAGATCTCCGAGAAGATGGCCTCGATCGGCCTGCTTGCCGCCGGCGTCGCCCACGAGGTCAACACGCCGCTGACCGGGATCTCGAGCTTCACCCAGATGCTGCTCGAAGGGGCGGATGCCGACGACCCGCGCACCAAGGTGCTCGAGAAGATCGAGCGGCAGACCTTCCGCGCCGCCAAGATCGTCAACGGCCTGCTCAACCTCGCCCGCCCGGCGAAGGTCGACAGCGGGCCGGTCGACCTCAATGCGGTCATCAACGACGTGCTGTCGCTGCTCGAGCACCAGCTGCGGACCGGCAGCATCCAGCTGCGCAAGGAGCTCAGCCCGACGCCGCTGGTCGTCCAGGGGATTGAGTACAAGCTGCAGCAGGTCTTCCTCAACCTGTTCATGAACGCCCGTGACGCGATGCCCAACGGCGGCTGGCTGACCGTCGTGACCCGGCCGGCGGCGGCCGGCGCGCAGGTCGAAATCGCCGACACCGGCTCGGGCATCCCGGCCGAGCAGCTGTCGCGCATCTACGATCCGTTCTTCACGACCAAGGAGATCGGCAACGGCACCGGCCTCGGGCTGTCGATCACCTACGGGATCCTGCAGGAGCACGACGGCGCGATTACCTGCGAGAGCGCGCTCGGCCAGGGCACGCGCTTCACCCTCACACTGCCGCTGGCGTCGGCTCGTATTCCGGCCGGCGCGGCGTCGGCCGCCAGGCAGGCCTGATCGATGCCGCGCCTCGAGCCCTCCGACGCGCCGGCGGCGACCCGGCCCCGCGGCGCGATCCTCGTCATCGACGACGAGGAGATCATGCGCGAGATCCTCGACACGCTGCTGACCCGGGAAGGCTACGAGGTCCGCCTCGCCGCCGATGCCGCCGCCGGGCTCGAGCTGCTCCGCTCGACGCCGTTCGACGCCGCGATTGTCGACATGATGATGCCGGGGATGGACGGGATGGCGGCGCTCGACGAGATCAAGAAGCTCGACGACGACCTGCCGGTGCTGATGATCACCGCCTTTGCGTCAATCGAGAACGCGATCACGGCGATGAAGCGCGGCGCGTTCGACTACATCACCAAGCCGTTCAAGAACGACGAGGTGCTGGTCGTCCTCCGCAACGCGCTGGCGCAGCGCCGGCTGGTCGCCGAGAACCGCGCCCTGCGCCAGAACCTCCAGGCGCGCTCGAACCGGTTCGGCGAGATCGTCGGCCGCAGCTCCCGGATGCGGCAGGTCTTCGACCTGATTATCCAGGCGGCGCCGAGCCGGGCGACGATCCTGATCAACGGCGAGAGCGGCACCGGCAAGGAGCTGGTCGCCCGGTCGCTGCACCAGAACTCGGCGCGCGCCGACCGCGCCTTCATCACCGTCAACTCCGGCAACCTGCCGCCCGACCTGCTCGAGTCGAACCTGTTCGGCCACGTCAAGGGCGCCTTCACCGGCGCGGTCTATCCGAAGAAGGGGCTGTTCGAGCTCGCCGACAAGGGTACCATCTTCTTCGACGAGATCGGCAACGTCCCGCTCGAGACCCAGGCGAAGCTGCTGCGGGTGATCCAGGAGCGCGAGTTCATGCGGCTCGGCGGCGTCGACACGATCAAGGTCGACGTCCGGATCATCGCCGCGACCAATGTCGACCTGCGGCACATGATGGAGGAGGGCAAGTTCCGCGAGGACCTCTACTACCGCCTCCACGTCATCACCGTCCAGCTGCCGCCGCTGCGCGAGCGCAAGGACGACATTCCGCTGCTGGTCCAGACCTTCCTCGAGAAGTACGGCAAGGAAAACCAGAAGACCCACCTCGAGCTGACCGGCGAGGCGCTCGATCTGCTGCAGGAATACGACTGGCCGGGGAACGTCCGCGAGCTCGAGAACGTCATCGAGCGCGCGGTGGTGCTGTCGACCGGGGCGCGCATCGACGCCGACCTGGTGCCCGATCACGTCCGCAGCGGCAAGCGCTTCCAGATGCCGCAGTTCGTGGTCCCGCCCGAAGGCATCTCGTTCCGCGAGGTCATCACCGACTTCGAGAAGCGGCTGATCGAATCGACGCTCGAGGCCGCCGGCGGCGTCCAGAAGCGCGCCGCCGAACTGCTCCACATCAAGCCGACGACGCTCAACGAGATGATCAAGCGCCACGACATCCGGCCGCGGCGCAAGCGCGGCGCCGCCGGCCGCGCCGAGGCCTCCGACCGCGAAGACATCGACGACGGCGACCCGGTCGGCGCCGTCAACTCCGACTAGCGGCGCGTCGCGTCTGGCCCTTGAGCTGGGCGAACATCCGCTCGTACTTGGCGAGGATGACGTCCCAGCGGTAGCGCGTCCGGATGTAGTCCCGCCCGTTGGTGCCGAGCGCGGCGCGCAGCCGCGGGTCGCCGACCAGCATCCGCAGCCCCTCGGTGAACTCATCCCGGTCGGCGTAGTAGAGCCCGGCGTTGCTCCTCCGGCAGTGGTCGACGAGCACCTCGCTGCGGGCGTTGGCGAGGATTGGCGTGCCGACCGCGAACGACTCGAGCGCCAGCAGCGACAAACTCTCGTACGGCGACGGCACGATGACGACGGTGGCCGCCTCGAGCGCCTGGACGCGCTCCTGGTCGGATAGCCGGCCGGCGAAGCGGATGTACGGCTCCTCCGGCAGCGGCATCAGCTTGACGCCCATCAGCACCAGCGACGCATCGCCGCCCTCCTGGACGTAGGTGCTGAAGTATTCGATCAGTTCCTCGCAGCCCTTGCCGGGGTCGATCCGCCCGCCGTACAGCGCGATCGGCCCGTCGAGGCGATGGCGCCGCCGGAACACCGAGCCGCGCTGCGCGAGGTGCGGCCTGAAGGTCGGCGAGGCGTCGTCGGCGGCGGCCGCCTCGGCGAGCTCCTCCTCGTCGTCGACGTGCGGGCCGGTATGCTCGCGCGGATAGGCCTGGGCGTGCGGCAGCTCGACGCCGCAGCCGATCGTTTCCTCCTCGACGGCGCGGATCGAGAAATGGGTCGTCAGGAACTGGCGCTCGACGTCGGTGTTGTAGGCGATGCCGGCGGCGGCGCCGAACAGCTCGCGGTAGATCTCGAGATGGATGGCCGGTTCGTCGTGCGCGGTCGGGACCAGAATCGACTTGTGCGGGGCGATCGTCAGGCCGAGCACGGTCGGCGCATACAAGTAGGTGAAGAAGACCAGGACGTCGTACTGGGCCTGGTTGCGCTCGAGGTAATCGAGCAGCGCCGGGCACCACGGCCCCTGCTGGCGCAGCCACTCCATCTCATCGTCACGACTGTGGTCGTTGGTGAAGATCCATTCCGAGTAACGGTTGAAGGCCTGGAGGTCGCGGGTCCGGGCGTTGGCGAAACGCCGGACCGTGACGCCGCGGATCCGGTCGGTCCCTTCCGGGTAGGCGTTCTCCCAGGTGATGTAGTCCTGGGCGCAGGTCGTCAGAACCTCGACCTGGTGCTTGGGCGCGAGCCGCTCGGCGATCAGGCGGCAGTGGTATTCGGAACCGCCGAGAATCTCGGTGCCGTAGCGCTGGACGACGAATGCAATTTTCACGGGAGCCTCGCTGCTGCCGGCGCCAGGCGCTAGAGGCCTGCCAGGACGTCCAGCAGACGGCTCTGGACGCGCGCGGCGGAAAAATCACCGACCCGGCGCCGCTGCCCGTCGAGGACGCGGTCGCGGATGGGACGATCGTATACGAGCGTGCCGGCCAGTTCGGCGGCGAACTCGAGGTCTTTCGGGGCGAACAGCACCCCGGCGCCGCCGAGCGTTTCCGGCACCGCGCCGGCGGCGTAGGCCAGCACCGGGACGTCCGCCGCCATCGCCTCGACGAGCGGCACGCAGAAGCCTTCGTGCTCGCTCAGCGAGACGTAGAGGTCGGCCCAGCGGTAGAACGCCGCGAGGTCCTCGTCGGGCACCGGGCCGGTGAACCAGAAGCGGTCGGGCAGCATCCGGAACTCGGCCAGCATCGCGCGGATCCGCGCGTAATAGCGCGGCACGCCGTCGTAGCGGCCGACGAAGATGAAGCGGTAGTAGCTGTCGACGTAGCGCTTGTACATCTCGGCGAGGAGGATGTGGTCCTCGATCCGCTTGTTCGGCACGATCCGGCCGACGAACAGGATGTTGATCAGGCCGTCGCCGAGGATCTTCTCGAGTGCCGGGCGGCGCGGCGCCGCCGTGATCCGGGCGGTGTCGACGGCGATCGGCATGACGCCGGTCGGCGCGAAGCCGAGCGCCTCGAGCTCGGCGCGGTTGAACTCGGAGTCGCCAAGCGCGAGGTCGACGTGGCCGACGAGCGTGGCCAGCTCGCAGCGGCCGAGCGCGGCGAGGCGGAACAGGCCGGCGTCGTAGGGCGCGAAGAACGCCGCCGGGGTGATGTTGTGGTACTGGAGGATGCGCCTTCCGGCCAGCGCCGCGAACGCCGCCGTCATCGGCGACGGCAGCGCGAAATGGAAGATCGTGACGTCGCCGCGCCGCGACGCCGGGTCGGCGAAGGCGCGGACCTCGTCGCGGAGGTCGTCGTCTGTGGTCATCGCGAAGAGGTCGGAGGTATGGCCGGCGGCGCGCAGCATGTCGCGGACTCGCCGGGCGCTGTCGCCGATCGCGTCGCCGCGGTGCGCCGCCGGTACCCACTGGTTGACGATCATCGCGCCGGCTCGTCGCCGCGACCGGCGGGCGGCGGCGGCAGGGCGCGGTAGAGCGCCGGGCGGAACTGGCGCAGCTCCTCGAAGCGCTCGAACTGCTCGAACTGCGGCCAGAAGTCCCAGGCGACGTCCGGCGCCGGCCGCGGCGGCAGCGCCAGGACGTCGGCGACGTAGCGCCGCAGCAGGCCGGCGAAGTCGCGGCCGAGCAGCCGGTCGAGCGCCGCATCCTGGGAGCCGACGACCGCCGCCTCGATGCGCGGGTCGCCGAGGACCGCGTCGATCAGGCCGGCGACCTCGAGCGGATCGTGCGAGTGGTGCAGCACGCCGCCGCCGTCCATCGTCGCGGGGATCGCCGTCGCGGCGAAGGCGATGACCGGCACGCGCTTGTGGAACGCCTCGATGATCGGCACGCAGAACCCTTCGTGCTCGCTCGCGCACAGGAACAGGTCGGCGACGTCGTAGAACGCCGACAGCTCCTCGTTGGAGACATGGCCGAGGAAGTGGACGTCGGGCGTGCCGAGCCGCGCGACCAGCGACTGCAGCATCGCCAGGTAGCGCTCGAAGCCGCTGTGCGAGCCGACCAGCAGCAGGCGGGCGCGCGGATTGTGGCGCGTCCGGTAGGCATGGAAGGCGCGGATGACGTTCTCGAACTTCTTGTTGGGGATGACCCGGCCGACGAACATCACGTTGGTCCAGCCGTCGTCGAAATCCGCCGCCAGCGCCCGGTCGGGGACGACGTCGAGGTGCGCGAAGCCGGGGACGACCGGCAGCACGCCGGTGACGGGGAAGCCGAGCGCGGCGAGCTCGACGCGGTTGTATTCCGAGTCGCCGAGCGCGAGCGCGCTGCGCTCGACATAGGCGGTCAGCTCGCGCCGGCCGCGGAAGCATTGCGCGACGAGGTCCTTGTGGACGCCGACGAAATACTCCGGCGGCGTGATGTTGTGGTAGATGAGCACCATCCGGCCGGGCAGCGCGTAGGCGGTCCGCGACGCGCGCGAGCCGATCGAGAAGTGATGGATGAGGACGTCGGACGGTTCGACCGCGCCGACCAGGTCGCGGTAGTCGAGCGTTTCGTCCTCGAGCCGCGGGTCGGCGGTCTCGACGTAGATGTTCGACGCGTAGCCGGCGGCGCGGAGCACGCGGCGGATGCCGAGCACTTCGTGGCCGATCGCATCGCCGTAGCCGAGCGTGGCGAGGACCTGGTGAACGCGCGGCGGCCGGGCAGGATCGGGCGTCATGCCGAGCGCGACAGATCCTGGCGGCCGGGCACGACCGCCCTCGACGGGATGCGGGCGAGGACGTCGGCGGCGGCGTCGACGGTGCGGCGGCGCCGCGCCAACCAGTTCGGCAGCGGTTCCAGCCGCCGCGCCGGACCGGCCTGGTCTTCGGCGCGCAGCCGCGCGAACATGTCGAGGTACTTGCGCTCGATGACCGGCCAGGTGTAGTGGCGCTCGAAGTAGTCACGGCCGTTCTGGCCGAGCCGGCGGTGGAGCGGGCCGTTCGATTCGAGCGCGAACAGCGTCTCGGCGAACTCCTCATAGCGCTCGTAGTAGAGCCCGGCGCCGCTGCGGATGCACTGCCCTTTGAGCACGTCGCAGCGGCCGTTGGCGAGCACCGGCCGGCCGAGCGCCCACGCCTCGAGCGCGACCATCGACAGGCTCTCGAAGTACGACGGCATGATCAGCACGTCGGCGGCGGCGATCGCGTCGAACTTGTCTTCGTCGCTGAGGAAGCCGAGGTGGTGGATGCGCGGGTGCGCCGGCACCGGCATGATCGCGCTGCCGACCAGGACCAGGTCGAGGCCGCGCGGGAACGTCGCCGCGTAGCGCTGGAAGAACGCGAACAGCTCGCCGCAGCCCTTGTTCTCGTCGATCCGGCCGACGTAGATCGCGAACGGCCGGGCGAGCTTGAACTTGCGGCGGAAGCGGTCCGGGACGGTGCCGGACGGGACGTCCGAGCCGACCCCGACCACTACCCCCGGGACCGCCTGGTTGCCGGTCGCGGCGTGAATCATCGCCTGCTCTTCGTGCGAGTTGTACATCACCGCCCGGACGCCGCGGAACGTCGGGCCGAAGATCGACAGGCCGATCGCCGGATCGCGCTCGGCGGTCGGCACCAGCACCGCCTTGGCGGGGAGCCGGCGGGCGGCGTGCCAGGCGTGGTAGTAGCGGTAGCTGAAGAGCAGCACGAAGTCGAGCGTCCCGGCGGCGGCGGCGAGGTAATCGACCAGCGCCGGGCTCTCCGGCCCTTCACTGGCGAGCCAGGTCAGCTCGTCGGCGACCGAGTGGCGATGATCGAAGACCTGGTGCGACAGCCGCCCGAAGCGCAGCGGCTCGCGCTCGCGACGGACCGGAAAGCGCCGGACCTTCACGCCGTTGACGTCCTCGACGCCGGCCGGCCACTCGTTGCGCCACGTCACGTAGTCGCGGGCGCAGGTCGTGACGACCTCGACCTCGGCGTGCCGCGACAGCCGCTCCGCGACGTAGCGGGCGTGCAGCTCGGCGCCGCCGTTGATGGCCACGCCGTAGCGCTGGACCACGACAGCCAGCTTCACGATTCGTGCGAGCCGCCTCCGCCGCCGGTCGGCTGCGGCGCGGCCTCGACCGGCGGTGCCGGCGCCGCATCGGTCCCGTCGCTGCCGCCGGCCGCTCCCGACGGGCTGAACCCGGCGCCGCCGTCGCGCCCCTCGCCGGGACGCCGGCGGCCGCGCCGCCGC